>NZ_LT607413.1:6824583-7442500 GCF_900091495.1 Micromonospora echinospora
ATGGCGAGCTGGTCCTCCAGGCCGGCGATGGCGGCCCGCGCCTCGGCCAGCGGCAGCTCCACCACGGCCATCGTGCCCCGGCCCCGGATCCGCCGAACCAGCCAACTACGCCGGCAGATCACCCGGGCCGCGTCGTCGAGGCTGAGCGTGCCCGCGACGTGCGCCGCCGCGACCTCGCCCATCGAGTGCCCGACCACCGCGTCCGGGACGATCCCCCAGGACCGCCAGAGCGCGGCCAGGCCCACCTGGACCGCCCAGGTCATCGGCTGCACCACGTCGATCTGGTCGAGCTGCGAGGTCCCCTCGTCGGCGCGCAGCTCGTCGAGCAGCGACCACGACACGTACGACGCCAGCGCGGCGGCGCACTCCTCGATGGCCTGCCGAAAGACCGGCTCGGTGTCCAGCAGCCGCCGACCCATGCCGACCCACTGGCCGCCCTGCCCGGGGAAGACGAAGACCAGCCGCCGCCGGACGTGCTGCGACTTGTCGCCGGTGGAGAGGCCGGGCCGCACCGCGCCGTCGGAGAACGCGGCCAGCTTGCCCTGAAGGTCGGTACGGGAGGTGAAGCTGACCGCCAGCCGCTCGTCGTACGGGGTGCGACGCAGGCTCGCGGTGTGGCAGAGGTCGTCGAGGTCGACGGTCGGGTCGGCGACGAACTTCCCCACCGCGCCGGCCAGGTCACGCAACGCGGCCGGGTCGTGGGCCGACAGCGGCAGCAGCCGGGCCCGGTCGTCGTCCCCGGACGTCGGGGCGGCGGCCGGCGGGGGCGGCTCCTCGACGATCACGTGCACGTTGGTGCCGCCGAAGCTGAGCGAGGTGACCCCGGCCAGCAGCGGCCCGTCGTACGGCCACGGGCCCGGGGCGGCCTGCACCCGCAGGCGGTAGTCGTCGAAGGGGATGTGCGGGTTGCCCTCGGTGTAGTGCAGGCTGGCCGGCAGCTGCCGGTGCTTCATCGCCAGCACCACCTTGATCAGCCCGGCCAGGCCGCCGACCATCTGGAGGTGCCCGATGTTGGTCTTGACCGAGCCGATCATCAGCGGCCGGTCGGCGTCCCGGCGGGACCCGAGGACCGTGCCGAGCGCCTGCGCCTCGATCGGGTCGCCGAGGATGGTGCCGGTGCCGTGCGCCTCGACGTACTGCACCGCCGCCGGGTCCACGCCGGCCCGCTCGTACGCCTCGCGCAGCATCGCCTCCTGCGACAGCCGGCTCGGCGCGGTCAGGCCGTTGCTGCGGCCGTCCTGCACGACCGCGCTGCCGCGCAGCACCGCGTAGATCGGGTCACCGTCCTCGATCGCCCGGGACAGCGTCTTGAGCACCACCGCCGCCACGCCCTCGCCGAGCACGATGCCGTCGCCCCGGGCGTCGAACGCCTTGCACCGGCCGTCCGGTGACATCACGCCGAGCTTGGTGAACCAGACGAAGCCCTCCGGCTTGAGGAACAGCCCCGCCCCGCCGGCCAGGGCCATCGTGCAGTCGCCGCTGCGCAGGCTCTCGCACGCCTGGTGCACGGCCAGCAGCGACGACGAGCAGACCGCGTCCATGGTGTAGCTGGGGCCGCGCAGGTCGTAGACGTACGACAACCGGTTCGCCACGATCGAGCCGAACGAGCCGGTCGCGGTGTAGACGTTCGCCAGGTCGGGGTTGTTGAAGTTCAGCCAGCCGTACTCGCTGTGCGCCAGACCGACGAACACGCCGGTGCGGCTGCCCTGCAACTGGTCACGCAGCTGGCCGGCGTCGTCGAACGCCTCCTGCGCCACCTCCAGCATCAGCCGCTGCTGGGGGTCCATGTTCGCCGCCTCCCACGGCGAGATGCCGAAGAACCCCGGGTCGAAGCCGTCGATCCCGTCGAGGAAGCCACCCCAGCGGGTGCTCATCTTCCCGGGCGCCTCCGGGTCCGGGTCGAAGTACGCGTCGGTGTCCCAGCGGTCGGTGGGCATCTCCCGGATCACGTCCCGGCCGTCACGCAGCAACCGCCAGAACGACTCCGGGTCGTTCGCGCCGCCGGGCAGCCGGCAGCCCATGCCGATCACCGCGATCGGCTCGGTCCTGGCGCGCTCCACCTCGGCGAGTTGGGCGCGCAGCTCGCGGATGCCGAGCAGCGCCCGTTGCAGCGGGGTCAGATGGTCCGTACGGGCGGCGCTGTCACTCATGGTGGTTCCTGTTCCGTGGCTGGGAGAGTTCCTGCTCCAGGAGGGCTTCGACCTCGGCGTCGGAGAGCTGTTCGATCTCCGCGAGCCAGGCGTCCCGATCCGTGTCGACGACCGCCGCCGCCGTCCGGGTCGGGGGCGGGCCGGTCGGTTCGGCCGGTTCGGCGGGCTGGAGTTCCCCGGCGACGAATCCGGCCAGCGCCTCGACGGTCGGGTAGTCGAAGAGCACCGTCGCGGGCAGCGACCGGTCGACGCTGAGGCTGAGCGCGTTGCGCAACTCCACCGCCATCAGCGAGTCCAGGCCGAGTTCGTTGAGCGGACGCCGGGTGTCCAGGGTGTGCGCGGCGGTCAGGCCGAGCACCCGGGCCGCCAGGTCCCGCACGTGCCCCACGATCAGGTCGGGCCGGTCGTCGGGGGCCGCGTCGGCCAGCAGGGTCAGCAGCGCCCGGTGGTCGGCGCCACCCGCCGCCGGAGCCCCCGCGTCCGCCGTGGTCGCGGCCATGTCGTCCAGCAGCGGGGGCCGCAGCCCGGTCGGGTACTGCCGCAGGTAGGCGCCCCACTCGATGGCGACGACACCCACCTGCGCGCGGGGCTGGCCGAGCGCCGCCGCCAACTCGGCGACCCCCCGCTCCGGGTCGATCAGTCCCATGCCGCGCAGCGCCCACTGCCGGTCGTCGTCGACGCGGGCGGCCATGCCCGCGCCCCGCCACGGACCCCAGTTGACGCTCAGCCCCGGCAGCCCCTGCCGCCGCCGTTCGGCGGCCAGCAGGTCGAGGAAGGCGTTTCCGGCCGCGTAGTTGCCCTGCCCGGCGGAACCGAGCATCGAGGCGACCGACGAGAACAGCACGAAGAAGTCCAGGTCGAGGCCGCGGGTGGCGTGGTGCAGGTTCCACGCCCCGGCGAGCTTCGGCCCGAGCACCCGCTCGAAGCGCGGCCACTCCTGCTGGAGCAGGATGCCGTCGTCCAGCACGCCGGCCGCGTGGACGACCCCGCGCAGCGGCGGCAGGGTCGCGGTGACCTCGTCGACCAGCCGGGTCACCTCGTCCGGGCGGGCGATGTCGGCGCGGACCACCTCGACCCGGGCGCCGGCGTCGCGCAGCGCCGCCACGTCCGCCCGGTTGGCGTCGGTGACGCCGCTGCGGCCCACCAGCACCAGGGCGCGGGCACCCCGGTCGACCAGCCAGCGCGCCACGTGCAGGCCAAGCCCGCCCAGACCACCCGTGATCAGGTACGCCCCGTCGGCGCGGACCAGGTCGTCGGCCTCCGGCGGCACGGTGGCGTCGTCGTGGCTGACGACGATCTTGCCGACGTGCCGGGCCTGCGCCATGTACCGGAACGCGTCGACCGCCCGGGTCAGCCCGAACACCCGGCACGGCAGCGGCTGGAGCGTGCCGGCGGCGAACCGCCGCATCAGCTCGCCCAGCAGGGCACGCACCGTCGCCGGCTCGTCCCGGGAGAGCTCCACCAGGTCGAACGCGGTGTAGGTGACGTCGTCCCGGAGCCGGGTCACCTGGTCGGCCGACCAGATCTCCCGCTTGCCGATCTCGACGAACCGCCCGCCGGGGCGCAGCAGGCGCAGGCTCTCGACGATGAAGTCCCCGGTCAGCGAGTTGAGGACCACGTCGACGCCAGCACCGCCGGTCCATGCGCGGATCTCGTCGGCGAACGTCAGGGTCCGCGAGTTCGACAGGTGCCGGACGCCCAGTCGTTGCAGCACCGGCCACTTGGCGGGGCTCGCCGTCGCGTATACCTCGGCGCCGACCGCCTGGGCGAGCTGCACTGCGGCCAGGCCCACCCCGCCGGCCGCCGCGTGGACCAGCACCCGCTGCCCCGGGCCGAGCCGGGCGATGTGCTCCAGCGCGTACAGGGCGGTCAGGAAGGTCACCGGGATGGTCGCCCCGTCGGCGTCCCCGACCACCGCCGGCAGCGGGGCCACCAGGTCGGCGTCGACGGTCACGAAGCTGCCGAAGCTCGCCGGGGCCAGGGCCACCACCCGGTCCCCCACCGCGAGCCCGCGCACGTCCGCGCCGAGCGCCACCACCTCGCCGACGCACTCCAGGCCGAGCGGTCCCGCCTCACCCGGGTACATGCCGAGCGCGTTGAGCACGTCGCGGAAGTTCAGGCCGGTCGCCCGGACCCGCAGCTCCACCTGGCCGGCCGCCGGTGCCTGCCGGGCCACCGGCCGGAACACCAGCTGGTCCAGCACCCCGGGGGTCGCCACGTCGAGCCGGAACGACTCGACGCTGGGCAACGCCAGCGGCCGGTCGCCGTCGTCCGCCGCGCAGCGGGCCAGGCGGGCCACGTGCCGCTGGTCGCCGCGCCGGACGACCTGGTCGTCCCGGCCGTCGGCCCGCAGCTCGGCGGTCAGGAACGCGAGGTCGGCGGCCGGATCGCCGGTCGGGTCGAGGTCGATCCTGGTGCAGCGCAGCTCGGGGTGTTCCAGGGCAACCGCGCCGGCCAGCCCCCACAGCGGGGCCTGCGCCAGCGCCAGCGGTCCGGCCGGCTCGCCGACCGCCTGCGCGCCCCGGGTCACCAGGTACGTCCGGGGCGACCGGCTGCGGGTCGCCAGGGCCCGGACCAGGTGCAGGGTGCTGCGCAGCGTGGTCGACTGGGCGTCCTGGAGGGTCGCCAGGTCGACGTCGGGGTCGGCGGGCGTGTCCAGCGCCCACAGGTGCAGCACGCCCCGCCAGTCGACGGCGCCGACCGCGTCGAGCAGCCGGGTGACGTCCTCCGGGCGGGCCGGGTCGATCCGGTACGACTGCGCGTCGTCCTGGGCGAACGCCGTACCGGGCCGGACGAGGGTGCAGGTGTGCCCCTCGGCGGTCAGCCGGGCCGCCAGTTCCCGGCCGAGCCCGTCCGCGTCGCCGAAGACCAGCCAGGCACCCGGTCCGGCGGGGGCCTCGGCGGGCTCGGCCGGGCCGGCGACCGGCCACGTGATCTCGTAGCGCAGGTCGTCGGTCCGGGCCGGGGCGCGGCGTAGCGCCGCCGGGTCGACGTGCCGCAGCCGCAGGCCGCGCAGCTCCACGACCAGCCGGCCGGCGCGGTCCACCACCACGACGTCCCCGACGACCTCCCCGGTGGTGGACCCGCTGCTCCAGGCGTACGCCCGCAGCTCCGCATCGGTGGACGGGACGGCCCGCAGCCGCTCCACCCGGAACGGGACGTGGATCGACAGGCCGTCCTCCGGTTGTGGCCGGGTCAGGCCCAGCAGTTGGAAGCAGGCGTCCAGCAGCCCGGGATGCACCGGGTAGGGCACGGTCGGGTCGAGCTGGCCAGGCAGCCGGATGTCGCTCACCGCCACTCCGTCACCGGCGTGGACCCGGTCCAGCCAACGGAAGCTCGGCCCGAGGTCCAGCCCGGCGTCGGTGACCCGGCGGTAGAAGGTGTCGAGGTCGTCGAGGGACCGGTCGCAGCGTGCGGCGATCCCGTCCAGGTCCGGTGGCGTCGGTCCCGGTTCGCCGTCCGGGTCGAGCCGGGCCGTGACGTACTCCGTCCAGTCCGGGTCGTCGAAGGTCACCAGTCGCGCGGTGCCGTCCGCCGCCGTGACGACCGTCTGCACCGGACGCTCACCCCGGTCCGGCAGCACCAACGGTTGGGCGAACAGGACGTCCCGCAGGGCAGGGGCCGGGGTGCCGCTTTCGGTTCCCGCCGCCAGGAGCATGGCGACGTGATGCGCGCCTGGCACCACGAGCTGGTCGTGCAGCTTGTGCTCGGCCAGGAGCGGGTAGGTCGCCGCGCTCAGGGACGCCTCGAAGACCGTGTCCCGCAGCGAGGGCGTCCGCAGCCGTTGACCGAGCAGCGGGTGGTCGCCCGCCCGACGGCGGGTCTGGCTGCCCGGCGCGGGCGCCGACCAGTAGCGTTGGCGTTGGAAGGGGTACGTGGGCAGGTCCACCGCCCGGGACGGGATTCCGCCGGTGATCGCCTTCCAGTCCAGGTTCACACCCTGCGCGTACAGGCCCGCGACGGCGGTCAGCAGTTGCTGCCAGTCGTCCCGGCCCCGCCGCAACGACGGCAACCAGCTCATGGCGCTGTCGTCGTCCACACACTGCCGGCCCGCCGCCAACAACACCGGATGCGGACCGACCTCCTGCACCACGTCACAACCCAGTGCGACGACCGCCCGCATCCCGTCGGCGAACCGCACCGGAGCCGACACGTGCTCCACCCAGTAGGCCGCAGACGCGACCCGATCGTCGGCGGTCCGGCCGGTCACGTTCGACACCAGCGTCCGCTGCGGCGACCGGAACCCCACCGACCCGGCGACCTCCTGGAACGCCGGGATCATCGGCGCCATCAACGGCGAATGGAAGGCGTGCGAGACGTGCAACGCCGTGGTCTTCACCCCGTCGGCCGTGAACTTCTCCCGGATCGCATCCAGCGCCTCCACCGGGCCGGCGATCACCGTCTCCACCGGACCGTTCACCGCCGCCACGACCAGACCGGTGCCGTCCAGGAACGGACGGACCCTCTCCTCCGGCAGCGACACCGCCACCATCGACCCACCCGCCGGCAAACCCTGCATCAAACGGCCACGTGACGCCACCAGACGCAGCCCGCCCTCCAGCGAGAACACCCCCGCCACACACGCCGCGACAAGCTCACCGACGCTGTGACCCAGCACCACGTCCGGCTCGACACCCCAGTGCCGCCACAGCCGGGCCAACGCCCACTCCACCGCGAACAACACCGGCTGCGTGAACCCCGTCTGATCCAGCACATCCGTGCCGTCGGACGGGAAGAGCACCTCCAACAGCGGCCGTTCGAGCTCCCCCGCCAGCAACTCCGCGCACCGGTCCAACTCGGCGCGGAACACCGGCTCCGACTCGTACAGGACACGCGCCATCCCCACCGACTGCGCACCCTGACCCGTGAACAACCAGCCCACCCTCGGCCGGCGACCGGCAGGCACCACGCCATGGACGACCGACCGGTCCTCCTCACCCGCCAACCAACCCCGCAACCGGACGACAGCGGTGGCCGAATCCCGAGCCACCACCGCCAGACGGTGCGGGAAGTGACTACGAGTCACCGCAGCCGCCGCACACACCAACCCGAGGTCAGGGGCGTCGACACCGTCCAGCAGATCCACGTACCGCTGCGCCACCACCCGCAACGCGGCCTCGTCCCGCGCCGACAACGGCAACACGTACGCCGAACGACCGGGCACCTCCGACGAAGCCGCCGGCTCCGGTGCCTCGCCGACGACGACGTGGGCGTTGGTCCCGCTCATGCCGAAGGAGCTGAGGCCGGCGACGCGGGGGCGCTCGCTTCGGGGCCAGGGGGTCGGGGCGACCGGGACCCGGACCGGGAGGCCGTCCCAGTCGATGTGCGGGTTCGGCGTACGGAAGTGCAGGTGCGACGGCATCTGTTCGTGCCGCAACGCCAACACCAGCTTGATCAGACCGGCCACCCCGGCGGCGGCCTCCAGGTGCCCGATGTTGGTCTTGACCGAGCCCACCAGCAGCGGGCGGTCAGTCGGCCGGCCCTTGCCGAGCACCGAGGCGAGGGCGCGCACCTCGATCGGGTCGCCCAGCGAGGTGCCGGTGCCGTGCGCCTCCACGTAGTCGACGTCGCCCGGCTCGACGCCGGCGTCGGCGAGGGCTGCCCGGATCAGGTCCTGTTGCGCCAGGCCGTTCGGGACGGTCAGGCCGCCGCTCGGGCCGTCGTGGTTCACGGCGGTGCCCCGCACGACCGCGAGCACCCGGTCACCGTCGCGCTGGGCGTCCGACAACCGCTTCAGCACCACCACGCCACAGCCCTCGCCCCGGCCGTAACCGTCGGCGGAGGCGTCGAAGGTCTTGCACCGGCCGTCCACGGCGAGGGCCTTCATCTTCGACAGCGTGACGAACGCGTCCGGCGCGAGCATCGCGTTGACCCCGCCGACCAGGGCCAGGTCGGTTTCGCCCGCGCGCAGGCTCCGGGTCGCCAGGTGCAGCGCCACCAGCGACGACGAGCACGCGGTGGTGACGGCCATGCTCGGCCCCTGCAACCCGAGCAGGTACGACAGCCGCCCGGCCGGGAAGCTCAGGTCGTTGCCAGTGCCGGCGTACAGGTCGAGCTGGGTGGGGTCGCCCGCGCCGGTCTGCAACTGGAGGTAGTCGTTGGTCATGATGCCGACGAAGACCCCGGTCGGCGTTCCGACGAGACGGTCCGGCACCTGACCGGCGTGCTCCAGGGCCTCCCAGGACACCTCCAGCAGCATCCGCTGCTGCGGGTCGAGGCTGGCGGCCTCCCGCGGGGCGATGCCGAAGAAGGCCGGGTCGAACTGGTCGACCCCGTCGACGAAGTGCCCCTCCCGGGTGTACATGCGGCCGGGCCGGTCCGGGTCCGGGTGGTAGAAGTCCGCCAGGTTCCAGCGGTCCGGGGGCACCTCGCCGGCCGCGTCCACGCCGTCGCGCAGCACCCGCCAGAAGGCGGCCAGGCCGTCACCGCCGCCGGGAAAGCGGCAGCTCGCGCCGATGATGGCGATCGGTTCGTGCTGGGCCCGCCGGACCTCGTCCAGCTCGGCTTCCAGTTCCTCGATGGCGACGAACGCACGCAGGAGCGCGGACTGCTCGCCGCGCGTCGGGTCTTCGGTCATTTCCTTCTCCGCTCCGCAAGAGATGCGAGCTTCTTCGCCAACAGGTCTTCCAGGGCGTCCTCGGAGAGGTCCTTGAGACGCTCGACGGTCTCCGAGGACCGGGCGGACGGCTCCGGCGCCGGTTCCTCCGTCACGTCCAGTTCCAGGGCGAGGACGTCGCGGGCCAGGTATTCGGTGAGGGCCTCGACGGTCGGGTACTCGAAGACGACCGTCGAGGGCAGCGTCCGCCCGAGCTGACCCTGCAACGTGTTCTTCAGTTCGATCGCCATCAACGAGTCGAGGCCGATCTCGAAGAACTTCTGCCGGGGTTCCAGGTGGTACGTCGCCGGCAGGCCGAGCACCGCCACCACCTGGTCACGTACGTGCCCGCGCAGCAGGTCGAGGCGGTCCTGCGGCGGGGCCGCGGCGAGCCGTTCGGGCAGCCGGTCCGCCGGCCGCGACGCGGCCGTACGAGGCTCGGGGCCGCGTGACGTGCGGGCCAGTTCCCGCAGCAGTGCCGGTGTGCCGTCGGGCGTGAACCGACGCAGGTACGTCGACCAGGTCACCGGCAGGACACCCACCTGGACCGGGTCGGCGCGCAGGATCTCATCCAGCGCCTCGATGCCCTGCTCGGGGGTGATCCCGCCGATGCCCTGGGCGGCCCACCGTCCCGCCGCCTGGCCGGCGCGGGCCGCCATGCCGGCCTCGGTCCACGGTCCCCAGTTGACGCTGGTCGCCGGTAGGCCCTGTGACCGGCGGTGGTGGGCCAGCCCGTCGAGGAAGGCGTTGGCTGCCGCGTAGTTGGCCTGACCGGTGGTGCCGAGCAGGGACGCCGCCGACGAGAACAGCACGAAGAAGTCGAGCGGCAGGTCCCGGGTCGCCCGGTGCAGGTTCCACCCACCGTCGACCTTGGGCACCAGCACCCGGACGAACTCCTCCCAGGGCTGCTGGAGCAGCACGCCGTCGGCCAGGACACCGGCCGCGTGCACCACGCCGCGCAGCGGCCGGTCGGCCGGGACCGCCGCGACGAGTCGCGCCACGTCGTCCGGTCGGGCGACGTCCGCCGAGGCGACGGTGACCTCGGCGCCCGACTCCCGCAGCACGTCGAGCGCGGTCACGACCTCGCCGGTGGGCTCGCGTCGGCCGACGAGGACCAGGTGCCGGGCGCCACGTGCCACCAGCCACCGCGCGACGGTCAGGCCGAGCGCGCCGAGACCACCCGTCACCAGGTACGTCGCGTCGGCGTGGACGGCCGCCGCCTCCGGCGCGGGCGTGACCTGCTGCGGTACGAGTCGGGCGACCAGCCGCTCCGGCCCCCGTACGGCGACCCGGTCCCCGGTCGACGGGGCGAGAAGTTCGCCGAGCAGGGCGGTTGCCGCGTCCGCGTCGGTGGCGGCGGGGTCCAGGTCGACCTGTCCGCCCCACAGTTCGGGGTGTTCCAGTTCGACGACGTTGCCCAGACCCCAGAGCGGTGTCTGCGCCACCGTCACGGGCGAGCCGACGGTGGTCGCACACGCGCCCCGGGTGACCAGGTGGAGCTTCGGCGGCGCACCCCCACCCTCGATGGTCGCCAGCCCTCGCAGGAGGTGCAGCGCGGTACGCAGCGTCGACGCCTGGTCGGCGGTGAGGTCGGACAGCTGCGGCTCGTCCCCGCCCGTAGCGGCCCCGCACAGCAGCACCGCGCCCCGGAACGGGACGGTCCGATCGGCGGTGACCGTGCCGAGCAGCGCCGTGAGCCGGGCCGGGTCGGTCGGGTCGAGCTGCCAGGTCCCGTCGTCCAGGGGCGCCGGGGACGGACCCGGCTGGGCGAGGACGACCTGCTGCCCACGGCTGCGGAGTCGCTCCGCCAGCGCCGTACCGACACCGGGCCGGTCGGCGTAGACCAGCCAGCGCCCAGGGGTGTCCGCTGTGGGGGTCGGCAACGGCTCGGGCCGCCAGGCCACCTCGTGGAACATCCCGGTGTCGCGGGACTGACCGGCGCGCAGCAGCGCCGACCGTTCGGCCCGCTTCAGGTGCAGGCCGTACGACTCGGCGACGAGGCGACCCTCGTCGTCGACCAGCCGGACGTCAGCGGTGAGCGTCTCGTCGTTCGGGTCGCTGCCGGGTCGCAGTCGGGCGTGGCCCCAGAGCTGCCCCTCGACGGCGCGGTGCAGCCGGAACCGGTCCACGCCGAGCGGCACGTACACGCGGAACTCGCGGCCGGCGGTCGGCAGGGTCGCGCCGACGATCTGGAAGCTGGCGTCGACCAGGCCCGGGTGGAGGGCGTACCGCTCGTGGCGGTCGGTGTCCCACACGGCGCGCATCTGGCACAGGGCCTCGCCGTCGCGTCGCCAGATCCGGCTCTGCCACCGGAAACCCGACTCCAGTTCGAGGCCGTCCCGCCAGCCGGTGTCGTAGAACCAGTCGACGTAGTCCGGGTCGGGTGCGCACCGCTCCCGGATCGCCGTCGGCGTCTCGTGCGCTTCGTCGTCGGCCGGCGGCGCCTCGCCCAGGGTGCCGGTGGCATGGGTCGTCCAGGTCTGCTCGTCGGCGCTCCGACTGACCAACTGGATCGGCCCGTCCTGCTCGGCGGAAGGGGCGAGGACGACCTGGACGATCCGGTCCTCCTCCGCGCCGAGCAGCATCGGCTGCGGGAAGACGACGTCGGTCAGGGCCGGGGCGGCGTTCCGGCCTTCGACGGCGGCGGCCAGCATCACCAGGTGGTGGGCACCGGGCACCACGATCTGGTCGTAGATCCGGTGCTCGGTGAGCAGCGGGTGGGACAGCGGGTTGAGCACCGTCTCGTAGACCGTGCCGGTGAGCGCGGGCGACGAGAGGTTCCGCCCGAGCAGCGGGTGGCCGCCGTCCCCGACGGGCAGGTTCCGGGGCCGACGGGAAGCAGCCGGCGACCAGTAGCGCTGGCGTTGGAAGGGATACAGGGGCAGCTCCACCGTCCGGGTGGGGATGCCATCGGTGATCGCTTTCCAGTCCAGGTCGACGCCCTGCGCGTACAGGCCCGCGACGGCGGTCAGCAGTTGCTGCCGGTCGTCCCGGCCGCGCCGCAACGACGGCAACCACCGCACCGACCCGTCGTCGTCCACACACTGCCGACCCGCCGCCAACAACACCGGATGCGGACCGACCTCCTGCACGACGTCACAACCCTGTGCGAGGACCGCCCGCATCCCGTCGGCGAACCGCACCGGAGCCGACACGTGCTCGATCCAGTAGTCCGCCGAGCCGTACCCGGTGTCGGCCACCTCGCCGGTCACGTTCGACACGACCGTGCACCGCGGACCCTGGGGGCTGATCCCCTGGACCGTCGCCCGGAACGCCGGGATCATCGGCGCCATCAGCGGTGAGTGGAACGCGTGCGAGACATGCAACGCCGTGGTCTTCACCCCGTCGGCCGTGAACTTCGCCCGGACCGCGTCCAGCACGTCGGCGGGGCCGGCGATCACCGTCTCCACCGGACCGTTCACCGCCGCCACGACCAGACCGGTACCGTCCAGCAGCGGACGGACCTCGTTCTCCGGCAACGGCACCGCCGCCATCGACCCACCCGCCGGCAACGCCTGCATCAACCGGCCCCGAGCCGCCACCAACCGCAGCCCGTCCTCCAGCGTCAGCACGCCGGCCACACACGCGGCCACCAGCTCGCCGACGCTGTGACCCAGGACCACGTCCGGCTCGACACCCCAGTGCCGCCACAGGCGGGCGAGCGCCCACTCCAGGGCGAACAACACCGGCTGCGTGAACCCCGTCCGATCGAGCACGTCGGTGCCGTCGGCCGGGAAGAGGACGTCCAGCAACGGCCGTTCGAGGTCAGCCGCCAGCAGCTCCGCGCACCGGTCCAGCTCGGCGCGGAACACCGGCTCGGAGTCGTACAGGGCACGCGCCATCCCGACAAACTGCGCGCCCTGACCGGTGAACAACCAGCCCACCCGGGGGCGGCGACCCACCGGCACCACACCGTGCACCACCGACCGGTCCTCGGCACCGGCCAGCCAACCCCGCAGCCGGGACACCGCCGTCGTCGAGTCCGGGGCCACCACCGCCAGACGGTGCGGGAAGTGACTGCGCGTCACCGCAGCCGCCGCGCACACCGAGGCGAGATCGGGAGCGTCGGCACCGTCCAACAGGTCGGCGTACCGCTGCGCCACCACCCGCAGCGCGGCGTCGTCGCGCGCCGACAACGGCAGCACGTACGCCGAACGGTTCGGGGTCCGTGCTTCGGTGGTCTCCGGCACGGCGGGTGCCTCGGCCACGACGAGATGGGCGTTGGTCCCGCTCATCCCGAACGAACTCACGCCCGCGACCCGGGGCTTCCCGCCTCTCGGCCACGTCCGGGTGCCGGTGGCGACCTCGATCGGGATCCGGTCCCAGGGGATGTGCGGGTTCGGCGTACGGAGGTGCAGGTGCGACGGCACCTGTTCGTGCCGCAACGCCAGCACCACCTTGATCAGGCCGGCGATCCCGGCGGCGGCCTCCAGGTGCCCGATGTTCGTCTTGACCGAACCCACCAGCAGCGGACCATCCGCTGGCCGGTCCCTGCCGAGGGCGGCAGCCAACGCGTCGACCTCGATCGGGTCGCCGAGCGAGGTGCCGGTGCCGTGTGCCTCGACGTAGTCGACGTCACCCGGCGCGACTCCGGCATCGGCGAGCGCCGCCCGGATCAACTCCTGCTGCGCCAACCCGTTCGGCACCGTCAGACCACTGCTCGGACCGTCGTGGTTCACCGCCGACCCACGGATCACCGCGAGAACCCGGTCCCCATCCCGCTGGGCGTCCGACAACCGCTTCAACACCACCACACCGCAACCCTCACCCCGGCCGTAACCGTCGGCCGAGGCGTCGAACGTCTTGCACCGGCCGTCCGGCGACAGCGCCTTCGTCCGGGAGAGGTAGATGGTGCCCTCGGGGGTCAGGACCAGGTGGACCCCGGCGGCGAGCGCGAGATCCGACTCGCCGGACCGCAGGCTCCGACACGCCAGGTGCACCGCCACCAGCGACGACGAGCACGCCGTGTCCACGGCCATGCTCGGTCCCTGCAACCCCAGCAGGTACGACAGCCGCCCCGCGGCGACGCTGAAGGCGTTACCGGTGCCGGTGTACGCGTCCATGCCGGCCGGATCGGCGGAGCGCAGCAGCAGCGAGTAGTCGTCGGTGCCGATGCCGACGAACACCCCGGTACGGCTGCCCGCCAACCGGGCCGGCACCTGCCCGGCGTCCTCCAGGGCCGCCCAGGCGACTTCCAGCAGCAACCGCTGCTGCGGATCCAGACTCACCGCCTCACGCGGCGACACCCCGAAGAACCCGGCGTCGAACCCGTCGACACCGGCCAGGAAGTGACCGGCACGCGTGTACATCTTCCCGGGGGCGTCCGGGTCGGCGTCGAAGAACGCGTCCACGTCCCACCGGTCCGCCGGCACCTCACCGACCGTATCCACGCCCTGCGTCAACACGTCCCAGTACGCCGCCGGCGAGTCAACCCCACCGGGGAACCGGCACCCCACACCGACCACGGCGATCGGCTCGGGCGCGGACCGCTTCTGGGCGTCGAGGCGCTTCTGCAGGTCGAGGACGAGCAGCGCGAGGCGCTTGGGCGGCAGGTTGGCCAGCCTCTCCTGTAGCTCGCTCATCTACGCCTGCCCTTCCGCAGTCGATCCGTTCGTGAACAGCCGGTCGATCTCGTCGTCCGACATCTGCTCGAGGTTGTCCAGCAGCGCTTCGAGGTCGTCGCCCGGCTCTGTCGGGGGCGGGCCCTCGGGTTCGGGTTGCCGCTGTCCGAAGAGCACCGTGTCGAGGTAGCCGACGACCGCGTCGACCGTCGGGTAGTTGAACAGCAGCGTGGTGGGCATCTCGTGGTCGAAGGCGGCCTGCACCCGGTTCTTGAACTCCAACGCCATCAGCGAGTCCAGCCCGAGGTCGAACAACCCCTTCTGCGGGTCGAGGGACGCCTCGTCGAGCATGAGGATCCGGGCCAGCTCACCGGTCACGTGCTCGGTGAGCGCCGTACGGCGTTTCGCGTCCGGCATGGCCGCGTACCGCTCGCGCAGCCGGGGTCCTTCGGCCGACGCTGTCGGCGACCGGTCGGCGGTGGGCTCCTGCCGGACCAGTTCGGCCAGCAGGGGGCGGGTCGCGCCGAGCGGGTACTGCTCGGCGTAGCGGACCCAGTCGACCGGTACGACCCCGACCTGCGGCACCGGCCACGCCATGATCCGTTCCAGCGTCCGGATCCCCCGCTCCGGCGGGATGACGCCGATGCCCCGGGCGGTCCAGCGCTGCTGGTCACGGTCGGTCAGCGCGGCGGCCATGCCGGAGTCGCCCCACGCGCCCCAGTTGACGCTCAGCGCCGGCAGCCCCAGCGCGTGCCGGTGGTGGGCCAGCGCGTCCAGGAACGCGTTCGCCGCCGCGTAGTTGCCCTGGCCCGGTGCGCCGAGCAGGGAGGCGATCGACGAGAACAGCACGAAGTGGTCCAGCGGAAGCTCGCGGGTGAGCTGGTGCAGGTGCCAGGCACCGGTCACCTTCGGCGCGAGGACCCGCTCGAACCGGTCCCAGCTCTGCTGGTGCAGGACCCCGTCGTCGAGGACGCCGGCCGCGTGGAAGACGCTCCGCAGCGGCGGCATCGACGTCTCGATCTCGGTGAGGATCGCCCGTACGTCGTCCGCCCGGCCGACGTCCCCCCGCAGCACGCGTACCCGCACGCCCTGCCCGGTGAGAGCGCGGAGCGTCTCCTCGGCCGCCTCCGACGGCCCCCGCCGTCCCACCAGGACGACGTGCCGCGCGCCCCGGTCGACCAGCCACCGGGCGACCAGCAGCCCGAGAGCGCCCAGACCACCGGTGACCAGGTGGGTGCCGTCGGCGCTGACGGTCGGGCGGGCGTCCGACGGCGCGGAGCCGGCACGGACGACCCGGGCGACGTGGCTGCGCCCTCCCCGCCAGGCGATCTGGTTCTCACCTGCGGACGACCGGAGGCTGGCGACCACGGCGGCAGCCGGATCGTCGGCGTCGGGATCCAGGTCGATCAGCCCGCCCCACAGGGTGGGATGTTCGAGTCCGATCACGGTGCCCAGCCCCCAGGCCGGCGCCTGGTACGGCGCGCCGTGGCCGGGCCCCCCGGCCACGGCCTGGGCGCCACTGGTGACGACCCAGATCCGTGGGGACACCGCCAGGTCGAGCGGGGCGACGGCCTGCACCAGGTGCAGCAGGCTGGCGCAGATCCGCTCGTGGGCCACGGCCAGGTCCTCGGGTACGGCGGACACGTGGTCGAGGCTCCAGAGGTGGACGACGCCGGTGATCGCGCCGGTGTCCCCGAGGAGCTGGCGGAAGTGGTCCGGCTGTCCGGGTGCGACCTGCCAGACGTCGTCGCCCAGGGCCGCGTACCGGTCACCGGCGTGGACCAGGTGACATCGGTCGCCCCGGGCCCGGAGCGCAGCGACGACGGACCCGGCGACCCCACCGGCGTCCGCGAAGACCAACCACTGGCCGGGACCGCTTTCGTCCTGCGTAGCCGTGATGTCCTGAGGCCGCCAGTCCACCTGGTAGAGCCAGTCGCTGTCGTCGCTGCCCCGCAGCTGGGGCAGGCGGGACGTGTCGACCCAGTAGCGTCGGCGTTGGAAGGGGTACGTGGGCAGGTCCACCGCCCGGGACGGAATCCCGTCGGTGATCGCCTTCCAGTCCAGGTTCACACCCTGCGCGTACAGGCCCGCGACGGCGGTCAGCAGTTGCTGCCAGTCGTCCCGGCCCCGCCGCAACGACGGCAACCAGCTCATGGCGCTGTCGTCGTCCACACACTGCCGGCCCGCCGCCAACAACACCGGATGCGGACCGACCTCCTGCACCACGTCACAACCCAGTGCGACGACCGCCCGCATCCCGTCGGCGAACCGCACCGGAGCCAGCACGTGCTCCACCCAGTAGGCCGCAGACGCGACATGCTCCCCGGCCACCGCACCGGTCACGTTCGACACCAACGTCCGCTGCGGGACCTGGAACACCACCGACCCGGCGACCTTTTCAAAGGCGGGAAGCATCGGCGCCATCAACGGTGAGTGGAAAGCGTGCGACACATGCAGGACGGACGTCTTCACCCCGTCGGCCGTGAACTTCTCCCGGATCGCATCCAACGTCTCCACCGGGCCGGCGATCACCGTCTCCACCGGACCGTTCACCGCCGCCACGACCAGACCGGTGTTCTCCAGGAACGGACGGACCTTCTCCTCCGACAGCGACACCGCCACCATCGACCCACCCGCCGGCAACGCCTGCATCAAACGGCCGCGTGACGCCATCAGGCGCAGCCCGTCCTCCAGCGAGAACACCCCCGCCACACACGCGGCGACCAACTCGCCGACGCTGTGACCCAGCACCACGTCCGGCTCGACACCCCAGTGCCGCCACAGCCGGGCCAACGCCCACTCCACCGCGAACAACACCGGCTGCGTAAAACCCGTCTGACCGAGCACATCCGTACCGTCGGACGGAAAAAGAACCTCCAGCAGTGGCCGCTCAAGCTCGCCGTCGAGCAACTCCGCGCACCGGTCCAGTTCGGCGCGGAACACCGGCTCCGACTCATACAGGACACGCGCCATCCCCACCGACTGCGCACCCTGACCCGTGAACAACCAGCCCACCCTCGGCCGGCGACCCGTGGGTGCCACCCCGTGGGTCACGGAGGGGTGCTCCTCGCCCGCGAGCCAGCCCCGCAACCGGGTGACAGCGGTAGCCGAATCCGGAGCCACCACGGCGAGACGGTGCGGGAGGTGACTCCGCGTCACCGCAGCCGCCGCGCACACCAACCCGAGATCCGGGGCGTCGACGCTGTCCAGCAGGTCCACGTACCGCTGCGCCACCACCCGCAACACGGCCTCGTCCCGCGCCGACAACGGCAACACGTGCACCGAGCGGCGGGACTCCACCACCGAATCGGCCAGGTCGAACGGCTCAGGTGACTCCCCCACGATGAGGTGGGCGTTCGTCCCGCTCATCCCGAAGGAGCTCACGCCGGCGAGCCGGGGCCGGTCGCCCCGGGGCCAGGGCGTGCCAGTGACGGGGATCTCGGCCGGGATCTCGGTGAGCGCGATGCGCGGGTTGACGGTGGTGACGTTGAGCTGAGGTGGCAGGTGCCCGTGCCGCAGTGCCAGCACCGACTTGATCAGACCGGCCACCCCGGCGGCGGCCTCCAGGTGCCCGATGTTGGCCTTCACCGAGCCGAGCCGCAGCGGCCGGTCGGGCGTACGGCGTTCGCCGAGCACCGCGCCGAGCGCCGCGACCTCGATCGGGTCGCCGAGGGGCGTACCGGTGCCGTGGGCCTCGACGTAGTCGACGTCGGCGGGCGCGACCCCGGCGTCGGCGAGCGCCGCCCGGATCAGCTCCTGCTGCGCCAGACCGTTCGGCACCGTCAGACCACTGCTCGGACCGTCGTGGTTCACCGCCGACCCACGGATCACGGCGAGAACCCGGTCCCCGTCCCGCTGGGCGTCCGACAACCGCTTCAACACCACGACACCGCAACCCTCGCCCCGGCCGTAACCGTCGGCCGAGGCGTCGAACGTCTTGCACCGGCCGTCCGGCGACAGCGCCCGGGCACGGGAGAGGAAGATGTGCGACTCCGGAATGATCATGAGGTTGACGCCGGCGGCGAGCGCGAGGTCCGACTCGCCGGACCGCAGGCTCCGGCACGCCAGGTGCACCGAGACCAGGGACGACGAACACGCCGTGTCGACCATCAGGCTGGGCCCGTGCAGACCGAGCAGGTACGACAGCCGTCCGGCGACGGCGCTGCCGATGCCGCCCGTGCCGTAGTAGGTGTCGATGATCGTGGGATCGCCGAGCTTGAGCTGGAGCTGCATGTACTCGTTGCTGATCAGGCCGACGAACACCCCGGTACGGGTGCCGGCGAGCTGGTCGGGGACCTGGCCGGCGTGCTCAAGGGCCTCCCAGGCCACCTCCAGCAGCAGTCGCTGCTGCGGATCCAGACTCACCGCCTCACGCGGCGACACCCCGAAGAACCCGGCGTCGAACCCGTCCACCCCGGCCAGGAAGTGACCGGCACGCGTGTACGACTTCCCCGGCGCGTCCGGGTCCGGATCGAAGAATCCGTCCACGTCCCACCGGTCCGCCGGCACCACGCCGACCGTCTCCACGCCCTGCGTCAACACGTCCCAGAACGCCGCCGGTGAGTCCACCCCACCGGGGAACCGGCAGCCCACACCCACCACCGCGATCGGCTCCCCGAGCGGAGGACGGGCGGCGGTGTCCCGGCCGAGGGCCAGCAGTGCCTGCTTGACCGGGGAGAGGTCGGTGTCGGCATCGGTCAGGTGTCGGCGCAGCAGCGACAGTGCCTCGTCCTCGGAGAGGGCGGCGAGCGCGTCGGCGGTGAGGGCGGGGGCGGCCGGCAGGCTGCGGGCCGGCGCGGGGGTGTCCAGCCCGAACACCTCGCGGGCGAGATGGTCGGTCAGGGCGGCGACCGACGAGTACTGGAAGACCAGGGTCAGCGGCAGCCGGTACGCGTCGCCGAGCGCCCGCTGCAACCGGTTCTGGAGGTCGACCGCCATCAACGAGGTCATGCCGAGGTCGAAGAAGCCCTGCCGGGGGTCGATCGGGCTGTCTTCCTCGGTGCCGAGGGTCTCGGCGACCAGGGTGGCGACCGCGTCGGCGAGCCGGGTCCGGCGCTCGGCCGGTACGGCCCCGGCGACCAGCCGGACCAGTTCCGGCACCTGTGCCGTCCGCTCGGCACGGTCGACGGGGCGGGACTCGATCCAGTACCGCTTGCGCTGGAACGGGTAGGTCGGCAGGACCACCCGGGGCGACCGTCCGGCGTCCAGTCCGGTCGGGTCGTCGCCGTGGACGTAACGGGCCGCCTGGCTGCTCGCGTCGGGTGTATGCAGGGGTCCCCTGCTACCGGTTTTTGATGAGGCGGGGTCCCCTGCTACCACCTCGGCCGGGTCGACGACGCCGTGGTGGACGTCGGGGTCGGCGGTGCCGGCGAGCCAGGCCGTGAGTCGGTCGGCGGCGGTCGGCGCGTCGGGGGCGACGACGGCGAGCCGGTGGGCGAAGTGGGTACGGCCGGTGGCGGCGGTCGCGCACACGGCGGTGAAGTCGGGCGCGTCGGGGCCGGTCAGCAGGGTGACGTACCGCTCGGCGAGGGCGCGCAGCGCGGCGGCGCTCCGCGCCGAGAGCGGCAGCACCAGCCGCCCACCGCCGGCACCCGGCTCGCCGGCATCGACGCTGCCCGGTCGCACCGACGGGAGCACGGCCGCCGGCCCGGACGACCGACCGGCCGGAGGCACCGGAGCGACGTCGGCCGGGGGTTCGGAGACGACCAGGTGCACGTTGACGCCGCCGAGGCCGAACGAGTTGACCCCGGCGAGGCGGGGGCGGTCGGCGCGCGGCCAGGGCAGCGGCGTGGCCGGGAGGACGAACGGCGCGTCGGCCAGCCCGGTCTGCGGGTTGACCGTGTCGAGGTGCAGGTGCGGGGGGATGGTCCCGTGCTGGAGGGTGAGCACCACCTTGATCAGGCTGGCGATGCCGGCGGCCATCTCCAGGTGGCCGATGTTGGTCTTGACCGAGCCGAGCGCGCACGGCCGGTCGGCGTCCCGCCCCGGGCCGAAGACGCTGGTCAGGGCGGTCGCCTCGACCACGTCGGCGAGCGGGGTGCCGACCCCGTGCGCCTCGATCAGGTCGACCTGGTCGGGGGTGACCCCGGCGTCGCGCAGGGCGTCGCGGACGACGGCCTCCTGGGAGCCGGCGTGCGGGGCGGTCAGCGCCTCCCCGCGTCCGTTCTGGTTCATGGCGGTGCCGCGGATGACGGCGAGGACGGGATCGCCGTCGCGGCGCGCGTCGGCGAGCCGCTTGAGGACGACCATCCCGCAGCCCTCGCCGCGCACGTAGCCGTCGGCGGCGGCGTCGAAGCTCTTGCAGCGCCCGTCGGCGGCCATCATCCAGGTCTGGGAGAGCCCGATGGTGGCCTTCGGCGAGAGCATGAGGTTGACGCCGCCGGCGAGGGCGACGGTGGTCTCGCCCGAGCGCAGGCTCTGGCAGGCCAGGTGCACGGCGACCAGAGACGACGAGCAGCCGGTGTCCAGGGCCAGGCTCGGGCCGTGCAGGTCGAGCAGGTACGACAGCCGGTTGACCGCGATG
The DNA here is from genome assembly GCF_900091495.1 of Micromonospora echinospora. Classification (NCBI taxonomy): domain Bacteria; kingdom Bacillati; phylum Actinomycetota; class Actinomycetes; order Micromonosporales; family Micromonosporaceae; genus Micromonospora; species Micromonospora echinospora. The sequence goes on from NZ_LT607413.1 coordinate 6,845,413, forward strand.
CTGAGCGCGTTGCCGGTGACGTAGTAGGCGTTGAGGTTGGCCGGGTCGTCGAAGGCGACCTGGGCGTAGTCGTCGGTGCCGATGCCGACGTAGACCCCGGTGGCGCTGCCGGCGAGCCGCCCCGGGACGACCCCGGCCCGTTCCAGTGCCTCCCAGGTGACCTCCAGCAGCAGGCGGTGCTGCGGGTCCATGCTGGCCGCCTCACCCGGGGAGACGCCGAAGAAGTGGGGGTCGAACCGGTCCACCCCGTCGACGAAGCCACCCCAGCGGCTGTTCGTCGTCCCGGGCTCGGCGAGGTCGGCGTCGAAGAGGGCGTCGGCGTCCCAGCGGTCCCGGGGCACCTCGGTGATCGCGTCCTCGCCGCCGACGAGCAGACGCCAGAAGGCGTCGGCGTCGCCGGCACCGGGGAAACGGCAGCTCAGACCGATCACGGCGATCGGCTCGGCTGCGGACCGGGGTGTCGGGTCCGACGGGTGACTGCGCTCGGGCGCCATTCGGCTCAACCCTTCCTCGCGTGGTGCCTACTGCTCCTGCTGGACCGGGACCTACTGCTCCTGCTTGACCTTCAGGAAGAGGTCGACCAGTTCGTCGACGTTGGACAGGTTGGCCAGTTCGGTACGGGGCACCCGGATCTTGAGTTCCCGCATCGAGGCCGACACGATCTCGACGATGTCGAGGCTGCCGAGGCCGAACTCCTTCATCGACTTCGAGGTGTCGACGGGCTTGCCGTCGAGGCCCTCGGCGTTGAGTCGGATGTGCTTGGTCACCACGTCGACGACCTGCTGGCGTTCCATGTCATTGCTCCTTCTCGGTGGTACTTCTCAGGTGAGGTAGGTCTCGGCGACGATGTCCGCGACCTCGGGTCGGCCGAAGCAGACCCGGTGCATGAGGTGCTCGCGGGACATCGCCTCGCGCAGCAGTTGCCGTCGGGGCTGGGCGAGACTCTCCTTGGTCAGCTCCAGCACGTGGCGGGGCTTCTCGGCGATGCGGCGGGCGTACTCCAGGGCGGTGTCGACGACCTCGGCGGCCGGGACGACCGCGTTGAAGAAGCCGCGTCCGTCGAGGTCGGCGCCCTTGTAGTAGCGGGCGGTGAGGGTCATCTCGGCGGCGGTGGCGGCCCCGACGGCGGCCGGCAGCAGCGTGGTGGTGCCCATCGCCGGGGTGAAGCCCATCCGGGCGAAGTTCGTGCTGTACCGCCGGTTGCGGGCGGCCACCACGAGGTCGCAGCAGAGCGCGAGCACCAGGCCGCCACCGACCGCGTGTCCTTCGAGGGCGCCGACGATCGGCACCGGGAAGTCCAGCATGGGCCGGGACAGCAGCAGGTCCTTGACGTGCAGGGTGCCGGAGAGCACCCGTTGCAGCGCGTCCATGGTGGCCCCGGCGCAGAACACCTCGGGCCGGCCGCGCAGCAGCAACACCTTGAGCTGCGGGTCTGCGGCGAGCTGCGCCAGGGCGGCCAGCAGCTCGTCGCAGAGCCGGTCGCTGAGCCGGTTGTCGTGCTCGGCGTCGTCGAGGGTCAGCTCGGCGATGCCGGGCTCCACCTCACGTACCCGAATGACCTGGAACATCCATCCGCCCTCGATAGCGTGCGAACCACGGTGGTGCGAAGCCCTCCCCGAACGCGGTGACCCCGGCCAGGACGTCCGGCCGGGCCAGCCAGCCGGTGAAGAGGTCGAGGCCCGCCTCGATCTGTTCGTCGAGGTCGGCGGCGCTGCACCGGTCGTAGTAGCGCTTGGTCTCGGCCAGCGCCGCCGGCGCGGACCGGAAGATCCGTTGCAGCTGGGCCCGCAGGGCCGGCTCGACGCCGCCGGTGACCAGTTCGTCGACCAGGCCGTAGGTGTGCGCCTCGGCGGCCTCGACGCCCCGGGTGCTCAGCGTCATCGCCCGCAGCCGGGCCGGGCCGATGCGCAGCAGCAGGAACGGCACGATGGTGGCGGGCACTAGGCCGACGATCGGTTCGGAGAGCATGAACCGGGCGTTCGGGGTGCCCAGCACCAGGTCGCAGGCCGCGAGGAGACCGACGCCGCCGCCCATGGCCTCGCCGTCCGCGACGGCGATCACCGGTACGCGGGCTCGCCGCAGCCGGGCCAGGCAGGCCGGCAGCCGACGGAGCTGCTCGCGTTCCGGCAGTCGACCGTGGACGAAGAACGCCTCCAGGTCGAGCCCCCGGCAGAAGGTGTCCCCCTCGGCGGTGAGCACCAGGGCCCGGCAGTCCGGGTCGGCGTCCACGGCGTCGAGCGCCTCCTCCAACCCGTCGATCAGGTCGAAGTTGATGGCGTTGCCGTTGGCGGCGGCGACGAGCGTCACGAAGCAGACGCCGTCGGCGATCTCGGAGCGAACCGCGCGGTCCACGATCAGCTCCAGGTGTAGTGGCGCTGGTAGTCGCGGACGCCTTCGAGGACGAGCAGGCGCTGGCCGTCATAGCGCTGCGCGTAGAGGTCGCCGACGTCCTGGGTCAGCGGCTCGTAGCTGGGCTCGTCGATGTTCGACTCGCACGCCTTCTCGATCTGCTCGTACTGCTCGACGCCGAGGCGGACCCGGGAGTCGAGGTGCGCGTCCACGTCGAGGCCCCGGACGTACGTCTGCGCGTCCGCGCCGGCCAGGCCGCTGTAGAACTCGGCCTGACAGCCGGAGCCGTACGCGAAGACGGAGAACCGGTCCCCGGCGGCGAAGCCGCTGCCGGCGTGCAGCATGCCGAGCAGGCAGATGAAGGTGGACGCCCCGTACGCGCTGCCGATCCGGCGGGCGAAGTGGGTGCTGTCGGCGACCCGGTCCCGCCAGCTCGCCTCGATGGCCGCCTTGTCGAACACGCCGATCCGGTTGAGCAGGGTCTTGTGGGCGATCCTGGTCATGCCGGGGAACGGCGCGTGGTAGATGTTCTTCCGGAAGTACGCGTCGAAGTCGACCTCGCCGACCAGGTGCTCGTACCGCTCGTAGGTCTCCTCGAGCGCGTCGAGGTACGAGTAGAAGCTGGTCTGCCCGGTGATGATCTCGGTACGCGAGTTGGGGCGCAACGCGTCGGAGAGTTCGTTGGTCCAGTAGCCGGCCTTCGCCAGCTCCAGTTCGAACACGGTCGGCTCGGCGCTGACCAGCATGGCGACCGCGCTGCCGCCGGCCATCAGCTCGCCGAGGTCGTCGTCCTCGGTCTGCACGTGGTTGCGGGTACGGCTCAGGTCGCTGTTGATGACCAGGGCCTTCTTGCCGGGGCGGACGTTCGAGGCGACCCAGGAGGCGGCGACGCGCAGCGCGGCGGTGCCGCCGTAGCACATGTGCTTGACCTCGAAGTTGCGGCTGTGCGCGGGCAGCCGGGAGTGCCGCTGCACCCAGGTGGAGATCGGCTTGCCGAAGTCCACGGCGGACTCGGTGGCGACCACGACCAGCTCGATCTGCTCGCGGTCGGCGTCGGTGAGCAGCCGCTCGGTGGCGTTGACCGCGAGGGTCACCGGGTCCTCGTACGGCGGGATGATGGACCGGGCCTCGTAGGGCACCATCTGGCGGCGTTCCAGCTCGTCCAGGGAGCCGCCGCGCGCGGAGGCGAGGTCGGCGATCGTCAGGTACGCGCGACCGCCGTACAGGTTCAGCTTCTCGATACCTACCCGCATGGGGGTGTTCTCCTCGTCTCGGGTCAGTTCAGGTACGTCTGGTCGAGCAGGGCGTCGCTGCCGGGCTGGGCGAAGCAGACCCGGTTCATCAGCGGCTCGCGGGCGATGGCGTCCTGGAGGAGGTGCCGCTTGGGCAGGGCCAGCGTCTCCTTCAGCAGCTCCAGCACGTAGCGGGGCTTCTCGGCGATCTGCTCGGCGAGGTCGGTGGCGTGGGCCAGCACCTCGTCGGCGGGGACGACCGCGTTGAACAGTCGCCGGTCGGCCAGCTCGCGGCCCTTGTAGTACTTGCCGGTGAAGATCATCTCGGCGGCGACGTGGTGACCGACCGCAGCCGGCAGCAGGACCGACAGGCCCATCGCCGGGGTGAACCCCATGCTCGCGGAGTTGACCGCGTACCGGCGGTTCTCGGCGGCGACGGTCAGGTCGCAGCAGAGCGCCAGGGCCAGGCCGCCGCCGACGGCGTGCCCCTCCAGGGCGCCGATCACCGGCACCGGGAAGCTCAGCAGCCGGTCGGAGAGGGCGAGCAGGCGGCGCTCGTCGTACACGCCGCTGGCCATCTCCTTGAGCATCTGGAGGGTGCCCCCGGCGCACCAGATCTCCCTGGTGCCGGTGACCAGCAGCACCTTCACCGACTCGTCGCCGGCCAGCTTGTCCAGGGTCGCCATGAGCTGGTCGACCAGGTCGTAGCTGAGCCGGTTCTCCCGCTCCGGGTCGCAGATCGCGACCCGGACGATTCCCGACCCGTCGGCGGTCACCTGAAGTACGTCGGGCATGGCGGTCACCTCTGGTCTTCCGTGGTCAGGCGGTGTGCCCGGATCTGCTCCGGGTCCAGCCAGCAGCGGCGCCGCTGGAAGGGGTAGGTCGGCAGGTCGACCGGCGGGTGGGCGACGCCTTCGAAGGCGTCCCAGTCGAACTCGATGCCGTGGGTGTGCAGGCCGGCCGCGCTGTCCAGCAGGGTCTGCCAGTTGCCGGTCTCCGGGTCCAGCGAGCGCAGCCACCGGCCGGTGCCCCGGGGCAGGCAGCGCTTGCCCATCTCGATCAGGGTGTCCTTCGGGCCCATCTCCAGGAAGGTGTCGTAGCCCTCGGCGGCGAGCGCCCGGGTGGCCTCCAGGAACCGGACCGGCTCGCGGAGCTGCTGCCGCCAGTACGCCGGGTCGTGGCAGACGCCCGAGCGGAGCATGGTCGCCCGGTAGGTCGACATGAACGGGATCTGCGGTTCGCCGAACTCCTGCCCGGTGATGGACTTCTCGAACTCGTCGAGGATCGGCTCCAGCAGCGGCGAGTGCGACGCGTACGACACCCGCAGCGGACGGGTGAGGACGAACTCCTCCTCCAGCCGTTCCAGTACCGCCTGCACGGCCGTCTTCTCGCCGGAGATCACGGTGTGCTCGGGGCCGTTGACCGCGGCGACCGCCACCTGGCCGGCGTACCCGTCGAGCAGGGCGGTGACGTCCTCGGCGGAGGCCGAGCAGGCAGCCATCATGCCGGTCGGCGGCAGGGTCCGGGTGAGCCGGCCGCGTTCCACGATCAGCCGGACCCCGGTCTCCAGGCTGAACACCCCGGCGACCCAGGCGGCGGCGTACTCGCCGAGGCTGTGGCCCATCACCGCGTCGGGGCGCACGCCCCAGGAGCGCCACGTCTCGGCCAGCGCGCACTGGATCGCGAAGAGCGTCGGCTGGGCGTACTCGGTCTCGTCGATCGGGTACCGGACGCCGCCCTCGGCGGGGTACATGACGTCGCGCAGCCGCCACGGGTGGTGGACGTCGAACAGTTCGGCGCAGCGGTCGATGGTGCGCCGGAACACCGGTTCGGTCCGGTACAGCTCGCGGCCCATGTCGATGTGCTGGCCGCCCTGGCCGGGGAAGACGAACGCCAGTCGACGCCGGGTGCCGGTGGGGACGGCGCCCCGGTGCAACCCGTCGGGGGTGTCGCCGGCCGCGAGCGTGGTCAGCGCGGCGCGGGCGGCGGCCAGGTCGGCCACCGGCACCGCCGCCCGGTGCGCGAAGTGGGTGCGCCGGGTGTTGGTGGTGTGGCAGAGCGCGGCCAGCGTCGGGGTGGGCGGCACGGCGAGCCGGTCGGCGTACCGGCGGGCCTGGTCGCGCAGGGCCTCCTCGCTGCGGCCGGAGACGGTCAGCAGCCGCAGCGGGCGGTCGTCGGTCGGGGCCTCGCCGGTCGGGGCCGGCGCGTCACCGAGGACGATGTGGGCGTTGGTGCCGCCGAAGCCGAACGAGCTGACCCCGGCGACCCGCTGCCCGGCCGGGGATGGCCAGGCGGTGCGGGTGGTGGTCACCCGCAGCGGCAGCTCGTGCCACTCGACGTGCGGGTTCAGCTCGCGCAGGTGCAGGTGCGGGGGGATCTCGCCGTGGTGCAGGCCCAGCACCACCTTGATCAGCCCGGTGATGCCGGCGGCGGCCTCCAGGTGCCCGGTGTTGGTCTTGACCGAGCCGAGGAGCAGCGGGTGGTCCGGGTCGCGGCCGGAGCCCAGCGCGGCGGCGAGCGCGCGCACCTCGATCGGGTCGCCGAGGGTGGTGCCGGTGCCGTGCGCCTCGACGTAGTCGACGCGGTGCGGGGCGATCCGGGCGTCGGCGAGGGCGGCCCGCAGCACCGCCTCCTGGGCGACGCTGTTGGGGGCGGTGAGGCCGTTGCTGTGTCCGTCCTGGTTGACCGCCGAGCCCCGGATCACGGCCAGCACCCGGTCGCCGTCGGCGCGCGCGTCGGAGAGTCGTTTCAGGACGACGATGCCGGCGCCCTCGCCCCGCACGTAGCCGTTGGCGCTGGCGTCGAAGGTGCGGCTGCGTCCGTCCGGGGAGAGCATGCCGACCTGGGAGAACGCCGCCGTGGTCTCCGGCCAGAGCATCACGTTGACGCCGCCGGCGAGGGCCGTGCGGGCGGTGCCGGCGCGCAGGCTCTGGCAGGCCAGGTGCACCGCGACCAGCGACGACGAGCAGGCGGTGTCCACCGCGAGGCTGGCGCCGTGCAGGTCGAAGACGTAGGAGAGGCGGTTCGCGGCGATGCTGAACGCGGTGCCGGAGAGCCCCCGGATGGGCGCGCCGCCGAGCAGGAGGGAGTAGTCCCAGGTGCTGATGCCCACGTACACGTCGGTGTGCGTGCCGGCCAGCTTCGCCGGCACGCACCCGGCGTGTTCGAGGGCCTCCCAGGCGACCTCCAGCAGCAGCCGCTGCTGCGGGTCCATGCTGGCCGCCTCGCCGAGGGAGAGGCCGAAGAAGCCCGGGTCGAACCGGTCGACCTGGTCGAGGAAGCCGCCGTCGCGGCTGCTCATCGTGCCCGGGGTGGACTGCTCCGGGTCGTGGTAGGCGTCGACGTCCCAGCGGTCGGCGGGCACCTCGGAGATCAGGTCCACGCCGTCGCGCAGCCGGGTCCAGAACTCGTCGGGGCTGTTCGCGCCGCCGGGCAGCCGGCAGCCCACGCCGACGACGGCGATGGGTTCGGTCCGGGCGCGTTCGATCTCGTCCAGGCGGGCCTGGAGGGTCTCGATCGCGACCAGGGCGCGCTTGAGCGGGGACAGCGTCGCCGCGGCGGCTCCGGTGTCACTCATGGGTGGTCCTCACCTCCAGGGCGGAGAGTTTCGCGGCGAGCAGCGCCTCGACGTCGGCGTCGTCCAGGGCGGCGACCCGGGCGACCAGGTCGTCCGGCACGTCGGGGGTCGGCGGGGGGCCGGACGCCGGGGCCGGCGTCGCGGGTTCGGGGAACAGTTCGCGGAGCAGGTAGTCGGTCAGCCGGGTCACCGTGGGATGGTCGAAGGCGAGGGTGCTGGGCAGGTGCCGCCCGGCGAACCCGCCCAGCGCGTTGCGCAGTTCGACCGCCATCAGCGAGTCCAGGCCGAGTTCCCGCAGCGGCTGCTGCGGGTTGACCGGCTGGGCCGGGGGCAGGCCGAGGATGGTCACCGCGACGCACTGCACGTACTCCTGGAGGAGTTGGCGGCGCTCGGTGGGGTGCGCGCCCTCGATGCGCTCCCGGGCCCCGCCGGTCGGGGCCTTCCCGGTCGGTCCGGCGGGCGGCGTCTCGGTGCGGCGCAGCCGGGCCAGCAGCGCCGGTGGCCGGTCGCCGTATCCGTGCAGGTGGGTCGACCAGTCCACGGCGAACACCCCGGCCTGGGCGGTCCCGGCGTCGAGCAGCCGGCCGAGGGCGTGGGTGGCCTCGTCTGCCGGGATCGCCCGGAAGCCCTGCGCGGCGAGGCGCTGCCGCTGCCGGTCGTCCAGGCGGGCGGCCATGCCGCCGTCGGCCCACGGTCCCCAGTCGACGCTGGTCGCGGCGAGGCCCCGGGCCCGCCGGTGGTGGGCGAGCGTGTCGAGGAACGTGTTGGCGGTGACGTAGCTGCTCTGGCCAGCCGAGCCGAGCAGCGCGGCCACTGACGAGCAGAACACCAGGAAGTCCAGCGGCAGGTCCCGGGTGAGCAGGTGCAGGTTCCAGCCGCCGGCAACCTTGGGGGCGAGCACCCCGGCGAACCGCGACCAGGTCTGCTGGGCGAGCACCCCGTCGTCGAGCACCCCGGCGGCGTGCACGATCCCGCGCAGCGGCGGCAGGGTGGCGACGATCTCGGCGAGCACACCGGCCAGGGCGTCCGGGTCGGCCACGTCGGCCTGTCGGATGTGGATCCGCGCGTCGGGGTGCAGGTCGCGCAGGGTCGCGGCGGTCTCCGCCGAGGGCGCGCTGCGGCCGAGCAGCACCAGGTGGCGGGCGCCCTGCTCGACCAGCCAGCGGGCCACCGCCGGGCCGATCCCGCCGAGACCACCGGTGATCAGGTACGTCGCGTCGGGGCGTACCACGGGCGGGTGGTCGTGGGTCACCACGACCTTGCCGACGTGGCGGGCCTGGGCCATGTGGCGGAACGCGTCCACCGCCCGGTCGAGCGGGAAGGCCCGCAGCGGCAGCGGGGCGAGCCGGCCCGCGCCGAGCGCGTCGGTCAGCTCGCGCAGCGTCGCCAGGATCAGCTCCGGGTCGGCGTCGGCGACCGCGCCCAGGTCGAACGGGTGGTACTGCACGTCGGGCCGCAGCCCGGCGACCCGCTCGGCGTCCCAGATGCCGCGCTTGCCGATCTCCAGGAAGGTGCCGCCCTCGCGGAGCACGTCGATGCTGCGTGGGATGAACTCGTCGGCCAGCGAGTTCAGCACCACGTCCACGCCCTGCCCGTCGGTGCGGTCGCGGACCGCGTCGGCGAAGTCGAGGGTGCGGGAGTGGAACACGTGCCGGACGCCCAGCTCGGTGAGGACCGGCCACTTGGCGGGGCTGGCGGTGGCGAACACCTCCGCCCCGGCGGCGTGGGCCAGCCGTACGGCGGCCAGCCCGACCCCGCCGGCCGCCGCGTGGATCAGCACCCGCTCGCCGGGCTTGAGCCGGGCCAGGTGGTGCAGCCCGTACGCGGCGGTGAGGTACGTGACCGGGACGGTCGCCGCCTCGGCGTAGTCCAGCCCGGCGGGGATCGGCGCGACCCGCGCGGCGGACACCGTGACATAGCTGGCGAAGCTCGCCGGGGCCAGCGCGAGGACGCGGTCCCCGACGGCGAGGGCGTCGACCCGCGCGCCGACGGCAACGACCTCGCCCGCGCACTCCAGGCCGAGCGGGCCCGCCTCGCCCGGGTACATGCCGAGGGTGTTCAGCACGTCCCGGAAGTTGAGGCCGGTGGCGTGGACCCGGATCTCCACCTCGTCCGGTTCCGGCTGGCGGCGGGCGGCCGGTTCGAGGGTGAGGTTCTCCAGCACGCCGCGTTCGCGGATCCGCAGCCGCACCGGGCGGGTGTCCCCGGCCGGCGGCGTGGCGGGCACCAGCCGGGGCACGTGCACGACGCCGTCGCGGAGCGCGGCCTCGTCCTCGCCGTCGGCGGCGAGCAGCAGGTCGGCCAGTTCGGGGGCCACCGGCCGGGGGTCGGCCGGGTCGAGGTCGACACAGCCGCAGCGCAGGTCGGCGCGTTCCCGGTTGACCGCGCGGGCCAGCCCCCAGGCGGGGGCCTGGGTGACGGCGACCGGGTCGCCGGGGACGACGGCCCGGGCGCCCCGGGTGACCAGCCACAGCCGGGGCGCCGAAGAGTCGTCGGTGGCCAGGGTGGACACCAGGTCGAGCGTCCGGCGGACGGCCCGCTCGTGGGCGGCCAGCACCTCGTCCAGGGCCGGCTCGCCGGCCGGCGCGTCGAGACCGCCGAGGTCGACCACGCCGCGCCAGGTCCGGTGCCGTAGCGGCCCGGTCGGGTCGGCGTCCGGGGGCAGCAGTTCGACCCGCTCACCCCGGGACCGCAGCAGCTCGGCGAGGGCGGTGCCGGTGCCGCCCTGGTCGGCCAGGAGCAGCCAGTCACCGGTGCCGGTCGTCGGGGTGGTCGGCTCGGCCGGCTCCCAGGCGATCTCGTACCGGATCTCGGGTGCGGCGGTGCCGGGGAGGGCGTGCCGGTCGGCGCGGCGCAGCAGCAGGCCCTCGACCCGGGCGGCCAGGACCCCGTCGGCGGTGCGCAGGTCGACGTCGGCGACGGCCGCCTCGGCGCTGCGGCTGCGCAGCCGGGCGTGGCTCCACACCTGCCGGCCGGGAGCGGTGACCGGGGCGAAGCGGTCCAGGCCGATCGGCAGCCAGGCGTCGGCCGGGTCGTCGGGGAAGGCGGCCAGGGCCACCTGGAGGGCGGCGTCGAGCAGGGCGGGATGCCAGCGGTAGGCGGCGGTCTCCAGGTCGTCGGCGAGGGTGACCCAGCCGAGGGCCTGGTCGGTGCCGTGCCACAGCTCACGCAGGCCGGTGAAGGCGGGGCCGTACGCGATGCCGGCCGTCCGGAGTCGCTGGTGGAAGGACGTGACGTCGACCGGCGTGAGCCCGTCGGGCAGCGTCGCCGGGTCGCGGTGGTCGGCCGGGGGCGGGGTGTACTCCGCCACCTTCCCGGTCGCGTGCCGGTTCCACGGCTGGTCGTCGCCGCCGGTGGCCGGCTGGCTGAACACCTGTACGCCGCCGCCGGGGTGCCTGGCGGGGTCCCCTGTTACCGCTTTCCGCGTAGCAGGGGGCCCCTGCAACCAACCGGCGTCGGGGGTCAGCACGACCTGCACCGCGCGGGGCGCGTCGTCCGCAAGGACCAGCGGCTGGTGCAGCACCAGGTCGGTGACCTGGGCCGGGGTGGTGCCGCCGTGGGCGGCCAGGGCCAGTTCGAGGTACGCGGTCATCGGCAGCAGCGCCGCGCCGTGGATCCGGTGGTCACCGAGGAAGCCGCCGGCGTCGAGGACGTTGTCGAAGGTCGGCACGGCGGTACGCATCCGCCGGCCGAGCAGCGGGTGCCCGCCCGGGGCCGGGGTCCGGTGGGCCGGGCGGGGCGTGGCGCGCAGCCAGTGCCGCTGGCGCTGCCACGGGTAGCCGGGCAGCGGCACGCACCGGCCGGGACTCGGGTGCACACGCGCCCAGTCGAGGGGGTGGTTGGCGCGGTAGAGCCCGCCGAGCGCGGTCAGCAGCGTGGTGCGGCCGTCCGTGCCGGCCCGCATCGACGCCAGCACCGCGCCGGGGCGGCCGTGCCACTCGAACTGCTCGACGATCGGCCGGGCCAGGACGGGCTGCGGGCCGACCTCGATCACGGTGCAGCCGGTGCCCGCCCCGTCGAGCTGGGCCAGGGCCGCCGCGAACCGGACCGGCTGCCGGATGTTGCGGGCCCAGTACGCCGGGCCGTAGTCCCCGTCGGCGGCGGGAAGTCCGGTCACCGTGGACACGATCGGCACCACGGCGGGGCGGGGCGTGACGCCGTGCAGCGCCTCGATCAGTGGCTCCTGGAACGGGGCCATCTGCGGGCTGTGGAAGGCGTACTCGACCCGCAGCGGCCGGCTGGCCACGCCCCGTTCGGTGAGCGCGACCAGCATCTCGGCCAGCGCGTCGGCGTCGCCGGCCAGCACGGTCGAGGTGGGACTGTTGACCGCCGCGACGGTCAGCCGGTCGCCGTACCCGGCCACGGCCTGCGCCGCCTCGTGCTCCGGCAGCGCCACGGTGGCCATCCGACCGAGCCCGTGCGCCGGCTGCATGACCCGGCCCCGGTGGTACGCCACACGTACCGCGTCCTGGAGGGTGAGCACCCCGGCGACGTGGGCGGCGGCGACCTCGCCGACGCTGTGCCCGATCACCGTCTCGGGTTCGACGCCCCACGAGCGCCAGAGCGCGGCGAGGGAAACCTGCACCGCGAAGAGCGCGGGTTGCGCGACCTCGGTGCGGTCCAGCCGGGACCGGTCCTCGTCGGCGAGGAGCTCGTCGACCAGCGACCAGCCGGCGAGGGCGTGGAACAGCTCGTCGCAGCGGCGCAGCGTCTCGGCGAAGACCGGTTCGGTCGTCAGCAGGTCGCGGCCCATGCCGGCCCACTGCGCGCCCTGGCCGCAGAAGACGAAGACCGGTCCGGCCGGGACGTCCGGGACGGCCGCCTCGGCCGGGGCGGGGGCGTCGACGACGGCGGCCAGCCGGTCGGCCAGTTCGGCGTGGTCGCGGCCGGTGACCGCCGCCCGGAACGGGTGGTGGCTGCGCCGGACGGCCGCCGTCCAGCACAGGTCGCGCAGCGGCACGTCGGTGTCGGCCAGCATCGACCGGTACGCGCCGGCCAGCGCGCGCAGCGCCTGCGGGCTGCGGGCGGACAGCGGCAGCAGCTCGACCCGGTCGGCCTCCTCGGCGGCGGGCGCGGGAGCCTCCCCGGGGAGCGCGGAGGCTTCTCCGGCGGGCGTGGGGGTGCCTTCGGCGGGGGCTTCCGCCACCACCAGGCAGCCGTTGGTGCCGGACCAGCCGAACGAGCTGACCGTGGCGTACCGGGGGTGCTCGCCCCGGGGCCAGGGACGCAGCTCGGTCGGGATGACGAACCGGGTCCCGGCCAGCGAGGCGTTCGGGTTGAGGGTACGGAAGTGCAGGTGGGCCGGGACGGCCTCGTGCCGCAGCGACAGCACCACCTTGATCAGGCCGGCGATGCCGGCGGCGGCCTCCAGGTGACCGATGTTGGTCTTGACCGAGCCGAGGACGACCGGTCGGCTCTGCCCGGTCGCCGGGCCGAACACCTCGGTCAGCGCCTCGATCTCGATCGGGTCGCCGAGCGCGGTGCCGGTGCCGTGGGCCTCGACCGCGCCGACCGCCGCCGGTTCGACGCCCGCGTTGGTCAGGGCCTGCGCGACGATCTGCCGCTGGGAGAGTCCGCTCGGGGCGGTCAGGCCGTTGGTCCGGCCGTCCTGGTTGACCGCCGACCCCCGGATCACCGCCAGGACCGGGTCGCCGTCGCGCCGCGCGTCGGAGAGGCGCTTGAGCACCACCGCGCCGCAGCCCTCGCCGCGCACGAAGCCGTCGGCGGCGGCGTCGAAGGTCTTGCAGCGGCCGTCGGCGGCCATCATCCGCATCTTGGTGGTGGCCATGGCGAAGTGCGGGCCGAGCGCCAGGTTCACCCCGCCGGCCAGCGCGGTCCGGCACTCCCCGGTGCGCAGGCTCTGCACGGCCAGGTGCACCGCGACCAGGGACGACGAGCAGGCGGTGTCCAGGGCGACGCTCGGCCCGCGCAGGTCGAGCAGGTACGAGATCCGGCCGGCGACGACGCTGTGCGAGGTGCCGGTGCCGGTGTAGGTGTCGATCCGTTCCGGATCGGCGTACTGGAGCCAGGTGTAGTCGTTGCTGTGGCTGTGCACGCCGACGAAGACCCCGGTGGCGCTGCCGGCCAGCCGGTCGGTGGTCTGCCCGGCGCTCTCCAGGGCCTCCCAGGCGACCTCCAGCATCAGCCGCTGCTGCGGGTCCATCTGGTCGGCCTCCCGGGGGGAGATGCCGAAGAAGGCCGCGTCGAACCGGTCCACCTGGTCCAGGAAGCCACCCCAGCGACTGCTGACCCGGCCGGGCGTGGTGGGGTCCGGGTCGTAGAGGGTGTCGGCGTCCCACCGGTCGGCGGGCACCTCCGAGACCGCGTCGACGCCGTCGCGCAGCAGCGTCCAGAACGCCTCGGGGCTGTTCGCCCCGCCCGGGAACCGGCAGGCCATGCCGACGACCGCGATCGGCTCGGTCCGGGCACGCTCGCTGGCCTCGAGTTTGGCGCGCATGTCGCGCACCGCGGTCAACGCGCGGTGCAGCGTCGCCGCCGAGGAGTGTTCCGCTGAGGGCATGTCGGTTCCTTGTCCGCCGTCAGGAATCGAGGTCGTTGAGTTCTTGCACGAGCAGCGCCTCCAGGTCGTCGACCGAGAGTTCGCCCAGGTCGTCGTCGACCGAAAGGTCACCCGGATCGCCGGCGGGGCCGGGCGCGGCCGGGCCGGGGCCGGCGCCGTCGGGGTCGTCCGGACCGGCCGGCGGGTCGAGCGGGATCGCCATCCGCTCGGCGAGGTAGGGCACGAGCACCTCGATCGTCGGGTAGTTCCAGAGCACCGTGGAGGACAGTGGGACGCCGAGGCCCGCCTCCAGGCGGTTGCGCAGTTCCAGCGACATCAGCGAGTCGAAGCCGAGGCTGCGCAACGGGGTGTCGACGCCGATCCGGGCCGGGGCCAGGCGCAGCACCCGGGAGGCCTCCTGGCGGACGTACGCCTCCATCGCCGTCCGGCGGCGGCGTCCCGGCTCGGCGGCCAGGAAGTCGGCGCGAGCGCCGGCCGTCGCCGGCTGCCCGGCCGCGTCGGTGCCGAGGCGGGCCAGCTGGTTGCTCCGGGCGGCGGCCGGGTAGGCGGCCACCCACTCGGCGGCGTCGAAGGGCATCACCGCGACCTGGGCGGTGTCCCGCCCGAGCAGCCCGCCGAGGACGGCGACGCCCTGGTCCGGGCTGATCGCACGCAGGCCGCGCAGCGCCTCCTGGCCGCCCTGTTCCAGCCGGGCCGCCATGCCCACCGCCGACCAGGGTCCCCAGTTGACGCTCAGCGCCGGCAGGCCGGCGGCCCGGCGGGCGTGGGCCAGCGCGTCGAGGAAGGCGTTGCCGGCCGCGTAGCCGCCCTGGCCGGGTGAGCCGAGCACGGAGGTCACCGAGGAGAACAGGACGAAGAAGTCCAGGGCCTCGGTGCGGGTCTGGTCGTGCAGGTGCCACGCGGCGTCGACCTTAGGGCGGGCCACCCGCCGGTACCGTTCGGCGGTCTGCTGGAGCAGGATGCCGTCGTCCAGCACCCCGGCCGCGTGCACCACGCCGCGCAGCGGCGCCAGGTGTTCCCGGACGTGCCCGAGCACCCGGGCCACCTCGTCGGCGACGGTGAGGTCGGCGGCGAGGGCGATCACCTCCACCCCGGCCCGGGCCAGGTCGTCGAGGACCGGCCGGGCGTCCTCCGGCGCGCCGGTGCGGCCGACCAGAACGAGCTGGCGGGCGCCTGCGTCGGCGAGCCAGCGGGCGACCCCGAGGCCGAGCCCGCCGAAGCCGCCGGTGACCAGGTAGCTGGCGTCGGGGCGGATCCGGGCGGCACCGGGGGTCGGGACGACCGGGACGTCCTGCCGGTCGGCCACGGTCAGCACGATCTTGCCGATGTGGCCGGCCTGCTCCATCAGGTGGAACGCGTCGCGGACCTCGGCGACCGGGAACCGGTGGGTGGGCAGCGGACGCAGCTCACCGGCGTCGACCCGGGCGACGATCCGGCGCAGCAGCGCGCCGAGCAGCACGGTCCGCTCGGTGAACATCCGGTCCAGGTCGACCGCGAAGAAGGCCAGGTTACGGCGGAACTCACCGAGGCCGATCGGCCGGTCCTGGTAGATGTCCCGCTTGCCGATCTCCACGAACCGCCCGTACGGGGCGAGCGCGGCGATGCCGTGCGTGATGAACTCGCCGGCCAGGGAGTTCAGCACGACGTCCACGCCCTGTCCGCCGGTGGCGGCGCGCACCTGCTCGGCGAAGGCGGTGCTGCGCGAGTCCAGCACGTGCGGCACGCCCAGCGAGGTCAGGTAGGCGCGTTTCTCGGCGCTGCCGGCGGTGGCGAACACCTCGGCCCCGGCGGCCCGGGCGAGCTGCACGGCGGCCAGTCCGACCCCACCGGCGGCGGCGTGCACCAGCACCCGCTCGCCCGGCTCGACCCGGGCCAGGTGTTCCAGGGCGTACGCGGCGGTGAGGAAGGCGATCGGGATGGTCGCGGCGTCGGCGAAGTCGAGGCCGGCGGGCTTCGGCGCGACCAGCCGCGCGTCGGCCCGGACATGGGTGCCGACGCACCGGCTGCCGACGGCCACCACGGCGTCGCCGACCCGCAGGTCGGTCACGTCCGGCCCGACCGCAGCCACCACCCCGGCGCACTCGTCGCCCAGGGTGGCCTCCGCGCCGTCCAGGCCGGGGTACGCGCCGAGCGTCTTCAGCACGTCCCGGAAGTTCAGGCCGCTGGCCCGCACCTCGACGAGCACCTCGCCGGGGCCCGGCACGGCCGGGGTGAACGGACGCAGGTGGAGCCCGTCGAGGGTGCCGGCCCGGTCGAGTTCGAGCCGGAACGGGCGGTCGCCGGCCGGTTCGGCGACGGCGGGCGCCGCGCCGGAGGCACCGGCGACCAGGCGGGAGACGAGCAGGTCGTCGCCACGCAGGGCCAGGTCGGGTTCCTCGGCCGGGGTGAGCAGGGCGGTGAGCAGGGCGGTGTCCTCGTCGGGCAGGTCCGCGCCGAGGTCGATCCGGGTGCAGCGCAGGTCGGGGTGCTCTTGGGCGATGGTCCGGCCGAGTCCCCACAGTGGGGCCTGCAACGGCGCGGAGACCCGGTCGCCCGGCACCGCCGCCTGGCTGTCCCGGGTGACCAGCCAGAGCCGGGGCCGCTGCGCCGGCGGGAGGTCGTGCAGCGCCCGCACCAGGTGCAGCACACTGTCGGCGACCAGCCGGTGGGCGTCCTCCAGGGCGGTCGGGTCGGGCTTCGCGCCCCCGGCGTCCAGCGCCCAGCGGTGGATCACACCCCGGCAGGGGCGGTCCGCGCCGAAGGCGTCGGCGAGCAGGTCCCGGAGCTGTTCGGGCCGGGCCGGGTCGAGTTCGTACCGGTCGGCGGCGAGCCGTCGGTAGGTCGGACCCGGCCGGACGACGACACAACGACCGCCCCGGGCCGCCAGCGCGGCGTCGAGGGTGGTGTCCCGGTCGGCGAGCAGCAGCCACCGGCCGGTCCAGTCGGCGTCGCCGGGCGGGGTGACGAGGGGCTCCCAGCGGATCTCGTGGAGCAGGCCGGCGTCGGACGCGTCGCGGGCCAGGCGGCGCAGGCGCAGGCCGTCGACGACCAGCAGGACCCGGTCGTCGTCGGCGGCGCGGACCACCAGGTCGACGGTGCGCGACCGCGCGTCGCCGGCCTCGGCGGGCCGCAGCCGGGCCCGGCAGGACAGCGTCGTACCGGGGTGTTCCCGCAGGTCGAGCCGCTCGATCCGGACCGGTACCCAGGTGTCGTCGGCCGCGCCGGGCAGGGCGGCGATCGCCACCTGGAGGCAGCTGTCCAGCAGCGCCGGGTGCACGCCGTACCCGCCGGACAGGTCCGCCGCGAGGTCGATCCGCGCGGACGCCTCGCCGTCGGCCCGCCACAGCTGCCGTACGCCCTGGAAGCGCGGGCCGTAGTCCAGGCCCCGGACCCGCATCGCCGCGTAGTGCTCGTCCCCGGTCAGCCCCGGTCCGTCCGGCCGGGAGATGCCGTCCGCCTCGTGGTCGGCGACGGCGGCTCCACCGGCGCGGACGTCGCCCCGGGCGTGCACCTGCCAGCCGCCCGGCTGTCCGTCCTCGTCGGGTTGCCGGCTGGCGCACTGGAAGGCGAGCCGACCGGACGGGTCTCCGGTGAGGGTCACCTGGACCGTGACGGGCCGCTCCCCGGACGGGGCGAGCGGCGCGACGACGTCGAGGCGCTCGACCGTCCGGGCCGGCGTGCCGAGCAGCTCACCGGCGGCGGCCAGGGCCATCTCGACGTACGCCGCGGCGGGGACGACGACCTGGCCGCGTACCCGGTGGTCGGCGAGGTACGGCAGCGCGTCGACGTCGATCTCGGTGGTCCAGAGGTGGGCGCCCAGCGACGACTCGACGTGCCCACCGAGGAGCGGGTGGCCGCCGGTGTGCCGGGCGCGGGCGGGCGCGGTGACCGGCTCGTCGGCCCAGTACCGTTCCCGCTGCCAGGGGTAGTCGGGCAGGCGGACGACCGCGCCGGGGGTCGGGTGCAGCGCGGTCCAGTCGACCGGTACGCCCAGGCGGTACAGCTCGCCGGCGGTGTCCAGCATGGCCAGCCGCTCCGGGTTGTCCCGGCGGGTGGAGGCGAGGACCACGCCGTCGCCGCCCCGCGCCCGGCAGCTCTGCTCGATGCCCGCCGCCAGCACGGGGTGGGGGCTGATCTCCAGGAAGCAGGTCAGGCCGTCATCCAGCAACCGGTCCACCATCGGCGCGAACCGCACCGGCTCCCGCAGGTTCTCCCACCAGTACCCGGCATCCAACTCCGAACCCGCAAGCACCCGCGCCCGCACCGTCGAATACAACGGCACCACCGCCGCACGAGGCGACAACGGCACCAACCGCGCCACCAACTCCTCCCGCAACCCATCCACCTGCGGACTGTGCGACGCCACATCCACCTGCACCCGCCGCGCGAACACCCCCCGACCCGACAGCGACGCCACCACCGCGTCCACCGCCTCCGACGAACCCGCCACCACCGTCGTCACCGGCCCATTCAGAGCCGCCACCACCACCGCACCACCAAACGGAGCCACCACCACCTCAACCTCGGCAGCCGGCAACTCCACCACCGCCATCGCCCCACGACCCGAAATCCGCCGCAACAAACCACTGCGCTCACAGATCACCCGAGCCGCATCCGACAACGACAAAGCCCCAGCGACATACGCCGCCGCGACCTCCCCCATCGAATGCCCCACCACCGCCGCAGGCTCCACACCCCACGACCGCCACAACGCCGCCAACCCCACCTCGACGGCAAACAACACCGGCTGCACCACATCGATCCCCTCAGGAACCGACTCCCCCTCCAACACCTCCACCAACGACCAGTCCACAAACCCCGAAAACGCCGCCGCACACTCCCCCAACACCCCACGGAACACCGGCTCCGAACGAGCCAACTCCCGACCCATCCCCCACCACTGACCACCCTGACCCGGAAACACGAACACCACCCGGCGGGCCGGGCCGGCGGGTACCGGGTCGGACGGGCGGCCGTCGGCGAGGTGCGCTTCGAGTTGGGCGAGGAGGTCCGCGTGGGAGGTGGCGGCGACGGCGAGCCGGACGCCGTGGTGGGTGCGCCGTACGGCGGCGGTGTGGGCGAGGTCGCGCAGGTCGAGGTTGGGGTGGCGGCGGAGCAGGTCCAGGGTGCGCCGGGTCAGGTCGGTCAGCGCCTCCGGCGTGTGCGCCGACAGCGGCAGCAGCACGGCGTCCCCGGTGGCTCGACCATCCACCGCGGCCCGGGTGTCGGAGACGGTGGCCGCCTCGTCGGGCGCGTTCTGCGGGGTGGGCCGGGCCGGGCCGGTCGAGGCAGCGGTGTCCGGTGCGGACGGCAGCGGCACCGGCACGACGTCCTGCGGGTACAGGGCCGGCCAGTGGATCGGCTGCCCGAGTTCGTGAAGCCGGGCCACCGTGTCGAGCATCGCGGCGCGTTCGTCCTCGTCGCGGCGGGTCGAGGCGAGCGTCACGCCCCGGCCGGGGTGTCGGGCCTGACTCTGCTCGATGGCGGTGCCGAGGACCGGGTGGGGGCTGATCTCCAGGAAGCAGGTCAGGCCGTCATCCAGCAACCGGTCCACCATCGGCGCGAACCGCACCGGCTCCCGCAGGTTCTCCCACCAGTACCCGGCATCCAACTCCGAACCCGCAAGCACCCGCGCCCGCACCGTCGAATACAACGGCACCACCGCCGCACGAGGCGACAACGGCACCAACCGCGCCACCAACTCCTCCCGCAACCCATCCACCTGCGGACTGTGCGACGCCACATCCACCTGCACCCGCCGCGCGAACACCCCCCGACCCGACAGCGACGCCACCACCGCGTCCACCGCCTCCGACGAACCCGCCACCACCGTCGTCACCGGCCCATTCAGAGCCGCCACCACCACCGCACCACCAAACGGAGCCACCACCACCTCAACCTCGGCAGCCGGCAACTCCACCACCGCCATCGCCCCACGACCCGAAATCCGCCGCAACAAACCACTGCGCTCACAGATCACCCGAGCCGCATCCGACAACGACAAAGCCCCAGCGACATACGCCGCCGCGACCTCCCCCATCGAATGCCCCACCACCGCCGCAGGCTCCACACCCCACGACCGCCACAACGCCGCCAACCCCACCTCGACGGCAAACAACACCGGCTGCACCACATCGATCCCCTCAGGAACCGACTCCCCCTCCAACACCTCCACCAACGACCAGTCCACAAACCCCGAAAACGCCGCCGCACACTCCCCCAACACCCCACGGAACACCGGCTCCGAACGAGCCAACTCCCGACCCATCCCCCACCACTGACCACCCTGACCCGGAAACACGAACACCACCCGGGGCGACGACGGCGCGGGAACGGAGTCGGGGGCGGTGTCGAGCCACTGGTCGAGTCGGCTGACCAGCTCGTCGCGGGTACGGGCGGGCAGGGCGAGCCGGTACGGCTGGTCGGTGAGCCGGCGGGCGGCGGTGTGGCAGAGGTCGGCCAGGGCGACCGGGCCGGTGGCGGCCTCCCGTACGGCCTGGGCGGCCGTGCGCAGCGTGGCGGGATCCGGCGCGGCGAGCGGGAGCAGGTGGACCGGCTGCGGGGTGGTCCCCTCCAGCACCACGTGGCAGTTCGTGCCGCCGAAGCCGAAGGCGCTGACGCCGGCGAGCGGCTTCTCCTCCGGGTGCGGCCAGGGCTCGACGGCACCGGGGACGCGCAGTCGGAGCCGCGCGAAGTCGATGTGCGGGTTCGGTTGGGTGAAGTGCAGGTTCGGTGGGATGGTCTGGTGCCGGATCGCGAGCGCGGTCTTGATCAGGCCGGCGATGCCGGCGGCGGCCTCCAGGTGACCGATGTTGGTCTTGACCGATCCGATCACCAGGGGTCGGTCGGCGGGGCGGTTCGCGCCGAGCACGGCGCCGATGGCGTTGGCCTCGATCGGGTCGCCGAGGAACGTTCCGGTGCCGTGCGTCTCCACGTAGTGGACCCGTTCGGGTGCCACGCCCGCCCGCTGGTAGGCAGCGTGGAGCATGGCCACCTGCGCCTGCGGATTGGGGGCGGTGAGTCCGTTGCTGAAGCCGTCGTTGTTGACCGTCGAGCCACGGATCACGCAGTGGACGGGGTCGCCGTCGGCGAGCGCCCGGGACAGCGGCTTGAGCACGACGATGCCGGCGCCCTCGCCCCGTACGTAGCCGTTGGCCCGCGCGTCGAAGGCCTTGGAGCGGCCGTCCGGTGCCATCGCCCCGAACTTGGACATCGCCACCGTGCTGTCCGGGGCGATGGTCAGGTTGACGCCGCCGGCGAGCGCCACCGTCGACTCGCCGGAGCGCAGGCTCTGGCAGGCCAGATGGACCGCGACCAGGGCGGACGAGCAGGCCGTGTTGACGGCGAGGCTCGGCCCCTGGAGTCCGAGCAGGTACGACACCCGGGCCGGGATCACGCTCAGGTCGTGGCCGGTCGCGGTGTGCGCGGTGACGTCCTCGGGACGGCAGGCGGCGAGCCGGGCGTAGTCCTGCCACATCGCGCCGCAGAACACGCCGGTGGGGCTGTCCTTCAGGGTCCCGGGGACGATGCCGGCGTCCTCCAGGGCCTCCCACGCCAGCTCCAGGAACAGCCGCTGCTGCGGGTCCATCTGGATCACCTCGCGCGGGGCCAGACCGAAGAACCCGGCGTCGAAACGGTCCACCTGGTCGAGGAAACCGCCCCAACGGGTGCTCGTCCGGCCCGGAGCGTCCGGAGCGGAACTGTAGAAATGGTCGACGTCCCACCGGTCGGCCGGCACCTCGGTAATGGCGTCGAGACCCTCGGTCAGCAATTGCCAGTAGGCGTCGGTGTTCCGCGCCCCGGGAAAGCGGCACGCCATTCCGACGATCGCGATCGGTTCCGACTCGCCCAGAACGGGGCGGGAATCCGTGACAGATGGTGTGCGGTCGCCTTCGCTGAGGAACCGCACCAGCGAATCGATGGTCGGATGGTCCCAGACAAGGGTCGCCGGAAGTGGTCGCCCGAGAAATCGGGAGAGGCCGGCGATGAGCCCCGCAGCGCGCAGGGACGTGAGACCGTACCGGTGGAAACGCTCGTGCGCGTCCAGACCAGCGGCGTCCAGACCGAGCTGGACGGCCAGGTGCTGCCGAAGCCATTCCTCCACCGCCGGCGCGGTGGGCGAGTCGTGACGCGACGCTGCCTGATCGGGATGCTGCATGGACGTGTCCTCAACGGGAGAGTGCTCCGTCGACCGGGCCCGGCCAGCCTCGTCGTCGAGGTGGCGCGGGTCGACCGGTCGGGGGAGGTGCCGACGCGGTGGGAAGCAGGCTCGGGTACTCGGGTCAGCAGGTGCAGGCGCCCCCGGCCGCTACGACGGCCCCGGGCACCGGCCGGGGCCGCTGGCGCGCGGTCCGGTCCGGGCCCCGTCGTGGCGACGGACGGAAAACAGCTTCGTCCAACGCTTCAGGAACGGCGGAATTCGTCGTCGGCATGCCGATTCCGGCCCATGACACACGGTCGGACGTCGACCGTTCAGGAACCCCACCCACAGCACACCCCAATATCCGGTCCCGGCCCGACCGACCTGTCCCAGCAGCTCGGAAATGGGCACGGTCCACCACCGGCCCGGGGGCCGGAACAGCCATGAACAATTCCGCCACAGCATCGACCCGGCGGCTTCTTTCACGCAACCCCAGCGGATCGCACCGGAATGCTAGCAGCGGGAGTCCTTGCCGAGGCAACCACTTTCGATACGTCGGTTTTGGGACTCTTTTGTCGATCACGGATACTAAGTGGCCAGTCAGGTCCACAGTGGAATGACTTACCGCCTCACAATTTCGGCCAATGCACATATCTCGATTAAAGGCCGCCTACCGACTCTGACCAGGGCACCGCCCGCCACGGGGTTCGGCACCCGCCCTACCCCTCACCACCCCACCCGGCCGGAGTCCCGCCCACCGCGCTTGCCACTGTGGAGCAAGGGTTTCACCTGCGGTTTACGCGCGTGAAACGCCCTCCCCGCGGCCGACTCCCGCCGGCCGGGCGAGGCCGCCCGACAGGACACGACGCCGCCCCGGTGTCCACCATCCGACATCAACCCGTCCGGCTCCCCTGCGACGGCCGACCCGCCCGATGGGTCCTCATCGGACGGCCAGCCGGTTGTCAGCCGAACGGCTCCACCTCGTCGCCGCCGGCGCGCCTCCGCCCACCGCCCCCGCGCCACGCCGAGGCCACAGGTACGCACACGCCACGCCCGCGAATTACCCCGGCCGATTCCGGCACATGCGCCGAGAGGCACCCCTTCCGGCCGGGCATCCAGACGCCGGGGCGTCCTTTCGATTGCCGGACATCACTGGATAATGAGCCGCGCGATGATCCCGGGCGCACCGGGAACGGCCGCGCCGAAACCCACGGAAGGGACGATTCTGTGAAGCGAGACCACTCGCCCGTGCTCCCCGGCGAGGGTGCCACGGACTACGCGCGCTACATGCGTACGGACGAGTTGCTCACCCTGCAACGGGAACCGGCGGAGATGGTCCACCGGGACGAACTGCTCTTCCAGGTGGTGCACCAGTCCGCCGAGCTGTGGTTCAAGCTCGCGGTGGCCGAGTTGACCGAGGCGGCCGGGCGTGTCGACGACGGCGAGCTGTCCGAGGCCGAACTCCTGCTGGGTCGGGCCTCGCTCGCCGTCCGGCTCGTCACCGACCAGTTGGACATGTTCCGGCACCTGCCGCCGGCCACCTTCCAGGCCCTGGTGCCCGCGCTGGGCAACGGCTCCGGCGCGGAGTCGCCGGGCTGGAAGCAGGCGCAGGCCGCCAGCCGCCGGCTCGACCAGGCGTTCGCCCGGTACCTCGCCGACCGGCAGATCGACCTGCGGAAGCTCTACGCGGGCAGCCCCGCCGACCCGGTCTACCGGATGGCCGAGGCGATGGTCGACTGGGACGAGCGGGTGGCACTGTGGCGGGTACGGCACTACAAGATCGCGATCCGGATCGGCAGCCACGGCCCGACGGGCACCCAGGGCAGCCCGGCGAACTGGCTGGCCAAGCTGATCGACCACCGGTTCTTCCCGGAGCTGTGGCAGGCGCGTACCGCGCTCGTCGGGGGACCGGAGGACCCGACCGGGGTGACCCCGGACGCGGAGGGCTGACGTGGATGCCGCCTTCCGCGCGCACTTCCCCGTCCTGCAGACCTGCGTCTACCTGAACAGCAACTCCACCGGCGCGGTGCCCCGGGGCGTCCAAGAGGTCCTGGCCGGCTACTGGGAGACCCTGCGCACCTGGCGGGACGACGTCTGGGGCGGCTGGCACGAGGGCCTCGACCGGTACGCCGACGGGGTGGCCGCCTTCGTCGGCGCACCCGCCGGCAGCGTGGTCACCGACGCCAACCTGAGCACCCTGCTGGTCCGGGTGGCTTCCTGCTTCGACTACCGGACGCCCCGGAACCGGGTGGTCACCACCGACCTCGAGTTCCCCACCGTGCCGTTCATCTGGAACGCGTTCCGCCGGCACGGGGCGCAGCCCGTCGTGGTCGGCACCGGCGGCCCCCGGATCGACCAGGACGCCCTGGAGGAGCAGATCGACGAGCGGACGCTGCTGGTGTGCGTACCGCACGCGAGCTTCACCTCCGGGGCCACCGTCGACCTCGCCCGGCTGGTGAAGCACGCGCACTCGGTCGGGGCCCGGGTGGTGGTCGACGCCTTCCAGACCGTCGGGATCATGCCGCTGGACGTCACCGCGCTCGGTGTCGACTTCCTGCTCGGCGGCGCGCACAAGTGGATGTGCGGAGCGGGGACGGCCTTCCTCTACGTCCGCCCCGACCTGCTGCCCGACCTCGAACCGGCGGCGACCGGCTGGCAGGCGGGCGACCGGGCGCTGACCTTCCAGCCGTCGACCGGGTTCGCGGACGGCGCACAGCGGTTCGCGGGTGGCACCCCGTACCCGCTCACCTCGCTCATCTCCCAGGTCGGCCTGGACCTGCTGGCCGGGGTGGGCATCGAGACGATCCGGGCGCACTCGCTGCGCTGCACGCAGCGCGTCGTCGACCGGGCCGGGGCGGCCGGCATCCCGGTGGTCAGCCCGGTCGGCCCGGAGCGGGGCGGCGTGGTCTGCCTCGACGTCCCCGACGGGGAGGCGGTCAAGTACCGGCTCGCCGCCCGGAACCTGATCTGTAGTTGGCGTGGCTACCTGCGGATCGGCCCGCACGTCTACAACACCCTCGACGAGATCGACGAGTTCATGGACGCACTCGAACAGGAATGGCAGGGGAGCCACCGATGAGCACACCGTCGTTGTCACCGCGCGCGCTGATGAGTCTGCTGTTCAACGCCAGCAAGGCGATGGACGTGCTGGAGACCGCGCTCACCATGGGGCTGCTCGACGCCCTGGAGCCCGGCCCGGTGGGCCTGGGTGACCTGGCGACCCGGTTCGACGTACGGCCGCTGCGGCTCTACAAGTTCCTCGACTGCCTGGAAAGCGTCGGCGTCGTCGAACGGGAGGAGAAGAGCGACGACATCACCGAGGCCAGCTACCGGGCGGTGCCCGGGTTGCGGGACGCCGTGCGGGCCGTGGTCGGGCCGGGCTCGCTCGAACGTGACCGGGACCAGTACCCGTGGCGGCGGTTGCACGGCCGGCTGGCCGAGAGCCTGCGCGGCGAGGTCAGCATGACCGACGACGACTTCGCCTGGCCGCCGAAGACCGACGAGCAGACGGCGTCGTTCGAGCAGAGCATGTCGGTCGGGCTCGGCCCGGTGCTCGAGGTCTTCGGCCGGCACGCCGACCGGCTGTGGTCGGGGCGTCGCCGCTTCCTCGACGTCGGCGGCGGCGACGGCACCCTCGCCGCCCGGGTGCTCCGGGACGCCCCGGAGCTGCGGGTCGACGTCTACAACCTGCCGGCGGTCGGGCCGCTGGTCGAGCAGACCCGGACCGGGTGCGTCGCCCCGGACCGGCTCGGCTTCGTCGGCGGAGACTTCTTCGCCGAGCCGCTGCCCACCGGGTACGACACGATCTCCTTCGTCCGAGTGCTGCACGACTGGCCCAACGACGTCGCCCGGATGCTGGTGGAGAAGGCGTACGCGGCGCTGCCGCCCGGCGGGATGCTGCTGATCTGCGAGGAGTTCCGCACGCCGGACCGGCTGGCCATGCAGTTCTTCTGGTCGTACTTCCTGATCGGGGTGGACAGCTGTGTCAGCCGACTGCGGGAGGTGGAGTTCTACACCAGCCTGCTGACCGAGACCGGCTTCGAGAAGATCGAGGTGCTCCCCGGCGGCTGGGAGCTGGTCGTCGCCCACAAGCCGGAACGCTGACACCCCACCGGCATGGATCGTGGTGGGAAGTGGCCCCCTGAGGGCCCTCTCCCACCACGACCGCCGCGTGTTCGTCAGATGAGGTGCCGGGCGAAGAACCGTAGCGTGCTGTCCAGTTCGAACGCCGGGATCTCCCCGTGCCCGCCGGGGTTGGCGTGCAGGGTCTTCTCGGCTGACCCCAGGGCGTCGAACAGCGCCAGGCCCTGGGCCCGTGGCACCCGCTCGTCGTCCCACTGCATCAGGAACTCCACCGGGACGGTGATCCGCCCGGCGGCCTCCGCCGATGCCAGCGCCCCGCCCAGGCCCAGCACCGCGGCACGGACCCGGGGTTCGGCAGCGACGAACGGCACGCCGAGTCCACACCCCAACGACACCCCCCAGTAGCCCACCGGACCGACCCCGACGTGTTCGAGCTGCTGGACCGCGTCCAGGACCGCCCGCCATTCCGGAACGGTCTGACGGGCTACGAGTGCCTGGAAACCGGCGATCAGCGGAGCCAGCTCCTCCCCGGCCTCCACGCGGGCCTGGTTCTCGGTCGCGATCCGGTGGTACTCCTCGTCCGTCGGCCGGTCGCCATGGCCCGGCACGTCCACCGCCACCACCGCGAACCCGCGCTCCACGACGAAGCGGTGCGCCCGGAAGACGATGCCGGGGGCCTTCTTGTGCTGGCCACCGCCGTGTCCCATCAGGATCAGCGGACGAGTGCCGACGGCGCCTTCCGGCGTCCAGAGCACACCGGGAATCTCACCGAGGGTGAAGAGCTGTTCGGAGACGCCGTCGCACGACGTTTGAGAGTTGAAGCGCACAGCGTTGCAAGCCTTTCGGGATGCTTTGTGCGGGCACTCCCTAGGCCACGCGAGGGAGGGAGCCCCGACCTGTCACACCGTTGATCGGTCTCACCTCCTCAGTTCGCAGCGACGCACAGCGAGGCCGAACGTATCACGGGGCCACCCGCATCTACACGAGACCACCATCGGCCTCGCCATCGTCAACGGGTGACCGTGGGCCGACTCCCGACTGGAGCACTACTGGACGACGCATAATACCGGCAGTATTATGCGTCGCATGATAGGGGCAACGCGTGGGTCGGACGATTCGGCCGAGCGGCAGGCCCAGCTCCTGCGCGGCTGCCTGGACATGTGCCTGCTCGCGCTGCTTGCCGCCGAGCCAGCGCACGGCTATGAACTCGTCCACCGACTCGACGCCGCCGGATTCGGAACGGTGAGCTACGGCACCGTCTATCCGCTGATCACCCGGCTGCACCGCCTGGGGCTCGTTGTCAACGTGCTCCAGCCCAGCCCCAGCGGCCCGCCCCGCAAGGTCTATCGACTGACCGACACGGGCCATGACCGTCTGCGCGCCTGGCGTGAGCAGTGGGCCCAGTTCGCGAGCGTCGTGAACCACACCGTCCGTCCACCGATTCCAGGAGACGACCATGAGCACGTCGACGCGGGCCGTTGACAACACCCTCGCCGCCGCAGACCGACAGTGGCGCGCTCTCGGCATTCACCGTCGCGACCGGGCGACCCTCACTGCCGATCTGCGCTCCGAGCTCGAGGCAGCAGCCGCCGACGGGCTCGATCCCACAGAGCTTCTCGGCACCGACCCTGCCGAGTTCGCCCTGAGGATCGCCGAGGAAGCCGGCATGGAGCGGACCCCGCCGCGGTACGGCCAGGTGGTTGGTGTGGCGAGCGCGGGCGCGGTGCTCGCCCTCGTCGTGGGATACGTCGTGGCCATCGGCCTGCACCATGCGTTCGTGGCGGCATTCGACCTGCCGCGAGAGGTGCGCGTGCCGGTGTGGCTTGCCGCCGGTGTCTTCTACGGCGGCGTCGCGGCGGTTGTCGTCGGCGGCGCCGTCCTCGCCGTACGCGTCGCCCTACGCGACGCGCCCCGCATCCGACACACCGCGGCGCGGATGGCAATGCTGCTGCCGTTCGCTGTCGCAGCCGGGATCGCCGCTGCGGCCGCATTCGGCCGGTCGCTCGGCTTCCCGCTCACCCCACTGGCGATCGGGACCGAGGCAGCGATCGTCCTGGCCGCTTTCCTCGCCGCGACGGCGCTGGCCCGCCGCTGGTCCGTGACGGCGGCAGGGTAGCCACGCCCGATGAGTCCAGCCAGCTGAATCAGGGTCAGGGCGCGGCCTGGTCACCAGCCGTAGGGGCGGGATCGACCCCAGACGACGAGGGCAGCGAGCAGGAACAGGACGGCGTTGAACGCGACCGCGGAGGGCTCCCTGCGGCAGATGTGGATGGCGGCGGCCAGGACCATGACGACCGCCAGGCAGGCCGCCGCGACCGGAGTGAGCACCGCAGCGGTGCCGGCGAACCGCGCCAGGGTCGCGCCGCCCCTCCCGTCGCCCGGCTGATCAGCGAAGAACACCGCCGAGGAGGCCTACCAGGGCTGACGACCGAGGTCAGTGGCGCGGCTCCCGCTTCGGGAAGACCGTGTAGTACAGCGGCCAGAAGACCAGCCAGACCACGACGACCAGGCTGAGCCGGCCGATCCAGGCCTCCAGTTCCCGCGTCCGGTCGGGCTCGCCGACCAGGACGATCCCGCCGACCAGCAGGGCGCAGGCGACGGCCCAGCCGAGCAGGGCCTTGCCCCACTCGCGCCACTCGTGCCGGGTCCGGGCCCAGCCGTAGCGGGGCGGTTTGACCGGCGGCGGGCCACCGGCAAAGCGGTGCGCGAAGCGCTGGTCGGCCCAGCGCACCACGCTGTGGCCGAAGGCCACCGAGAAGCCGAGGTACGCGGCGGCGAGGCCGTGCGCGAGCGTGGCGGTTCCCCCGGAGCGTAGGTCGATCATGGTGGCGACCAGGAGCACGACGTCGACCAGGGGTACCGCCAGCAGCAGGGCGGCACCCAGTCGAGGGCGCCGCAGCGGGTAACGGGCGATCAGCCCGGCCGCCAGCACCACCCAGAAGGCCACCTCACACGCGATGATCAGTCCGACGAGCATCTCCCACCCCGTTTTTAGTACGCTGTGCGATAACCGTAGCAGCGGGTCGCACACACCGACCGGAGGGGCCATTGCCCAAGATCGTCGACCACGAGGCCCGGCGCGCCGAGCTGGCCGAGGCGATGTGGCGCGTCGTCTACCGGGACGGGGCCGCCGCGGCGACCGTCCGCAGCATCGCGACCGAGGCGGGCTGGTCACCCGGCGCGCTGCGGCACTACTTCACCACCCAGACCGAGCTGCTCGCCTTCGCCATGGAACACGTCGTCGCCAAGGCCACCCGGCGCTTCTACGCCGGGGACTGGACCGGGCCGGTCCGCGAGGTCGTCCAACGGATGCTGGAGGAGGTCCTGCCGCTGGACCAGCAGCGCGTCCGGGAGATGGAGGTGTGGCTGCTGCTCGCCGCCCGGAGCCCGACCGACCCGGTGGCGCGGGCCCGTATCGCCGAGGCCGACGACGGCGTACGGCGGGCCACCGAACTCGCCGTCGTCACGCTCGCCGACGCCGGCCTGGTGGCCGCCGACCGGGACGTGCCGAGCGAGACGGCCCGGCTGCACGCCCTGGTCGACGGGCTCGCCCTGCACGCCCTGCTGCACCCCGACGTGATGCCGCCCGACCGGGTCCGGGCCACCCTCGCCCACCACCTCGACGACCTGCTCCGTCCGGCTGGTTGACGACGACCGGCGCGCCCGGCAGCAGTCCGCCGGGTGCACCGCGTCCAAGGGCAGCGCCGCTCCTTCTCCCGCAGCCGGTCTCTTCTCGCCAGCCGGTCGGGCGGGCGGGCGGGCGGGGGAACCTCAGCCCTGTTCACCGACCAGGGTCACCGCACCGCCGTCGTGCTCCACGCAGAGCGGCCACCCCGGATACCGCGCACCGATCGAAGCGGCGTCACGCACGGGGTCCTCGGTGCCCACCAGGACACACTGGCCGGGCCTGCTGCCGACGAGGTTCAGCTCGACGCCGCGCTCCCGCCAGTAGTCGATGTCGGCGACCACCTCGGCCGCCCAGGCGGCGAGTTCCCGTTCCGGATACACGGCGTCGACGTACCGGACGGCGGCCGACGGTGGCAGCAGTCGGCGTACCGCGTCGTCGAACGCGGCCGAGGGGACGCGGTGCACGACCACCGTGCCGAGGATGGGATCGATTGCCACCCCGGCATACACCTCGGGGTGATGCTGCTGACCCTCGTGCTCCACGGCCGCCGCCCAGCCGAGGAGCTTGTCCTGGGTCGGCCAATCGATGATCACCGGTTCGGGCTGCCCAGCGGCGGGCTGCGCGGTGGCGGGCTGCGCGCCTGCCGTGAGCGCTATGACGGCTGGCACCGCGAGGGTCAGCAGCAGGGTGCGCACCTTCATCGTCGGCCTCCCGTTTGGTCAGGCGCATGCCACCTACTTCGACAGTGTGCAGCCGCACTCGCACCATCCGAGCCAAAACCGCAATCTGCTTCACAACTGTCCGCAAGATCGTCAGTGGGCACCGCCGCGCCGCGTGGCGATGATCACGATCGGCGAACTCTCCCCTGACGTGAGAGTAGGGTCGGCCGGGCTTCCTCACGTACCGACCGGAAATGGCCGCATGTCCTCTCTCCTGTCCGCGGCCCGCCGGTCGCGCCTGTCCCGCCCCTCCTGGCTGTCGTCGCCGAAGGTGTTCCGCACCGAGGTCCTCGCCGGCCTGGTCGTCGCCCTGGCGTTGATCCCGGAGGCGATCTCGTTCTCGATCCTGGCCGGGGTGGACCCCCGGGTGGGGCTCTTCGCCTCGTTCACCATGGCGGTGACCATCGCCATCTGTGGTGGCCGACCGGCGATGATCTCGGCCGCGACCGGCGCGATCGCCCTGGTGGTGGCGCCGCTGGCCAAGGAGCACGGCCTCGACCACCTGGTCGCGGCCGTGATCCTCGGCGGGCTGTTCCAGATCGTCCTGGCCGCGCTCGGGGTGGCGAAGCTGATGCGGTTCGTCCCCCGCAGCGTGATGGTCGGCTTCGTCAACGCCCTGGCCATCCTGATCTTCGCCGCGCAGATCCCGCACCTACTCGGGGTCCCGTGGCTGGTCTACCCGCTCGTCGCCGCCGCCCTGGCGGTCATGGTCGGGTTGCCCCGGTTGACCCGCGCGGTGCCCGCTCCCCTGGTCGCCATCGTGCTGTTGACCGTGGCCACGGTGGCCGTCGGGCTGACCGTGCCGACAGTCGGGGACGAGGGCGCGCTGCCGGACAGTCTGCCCACCCTCGGCCTGCCGCAGATCCCCTGGACCCTGGACACCCTCGTACTGATCGCTCCCTACGCCCTGGGAATCGCGCTGGTCGGCCTGATGGAGTCGCTGATGACCGCCAAACTGGTCGACGACATCACCGACACGCCGTCGGACAAGACCCGGGAGTCCTGGGGCCAGGGCGTGGCGAACGTCGTCACCGGGTTCTTCGGCGGCATGGGCGGCTGCGCGATGATCGGCCAGACGATGATCAACGTGAAGGCGTCCGGCGCACGCACCCGACTCTCCACCTTCCTGGCCGGTGTCTTCCTGCTGGTCCTGGTGGTCGCGCTCGGCGACGTCGTGGCGCTCATCCCGATGGCCGCCCTGGTCGCCGTGATGGTCGTCGTCGCGGTGTCCACGTTCGACTGGCACTCGGTCGCTCCGGCCACCCTCCGGCGGATGCCGTACGGCGAGACGACCGTCATGGTCGCCACCGTCGTCACCACCCTGGTCACCCACAACCTGGCCATCGGCGTGCTGGTCGGCGTACTCACCGCCATGGTCGTCTTCGCCCGCCGGGTGGCACACCTCGTGCAGGTCACCAGCGTTCTCGATCCCGAAGGCGGTACCCGCATCTACTCGGTGCACGGTGAACTCTTCTTCGCCTCCAGCAACGACCTGGTCCAGCAGTTCGACTACACCGGCGACCCAGAGCACGTCATCGTCGACATGACCCACGCCCACGTCTGGGACGCTTCCTCGGTGGCCGCCCTCGACGCCGTCACCACCCGGTACGCCGCCCGGGGCAAGACCGTCGAGATCATCGGGCTGAATCCGTCCAGCGCACGCATCCACGACGCCCTCGCCGGTCAACTGGGCGTCGGCCACTGATGGCGCGTCCCGACCGGGCGTCCGGGCCGGGGGCACACACCGGGCCGGACGCCCCGGTACCCGGCCCGGACCGGCTGATGCAGATCGGTGAGGCCGCCGAGCGGGTCGGCCTGAGTATCCGCACCATCCGGCACTACGAGGACGTCGGCCTAATCGTCCCCTCGGCCCGCAGCGAGGGCGGCTTCCGCCTCTACACCGAGGCCGACCTCGACCGGCTCGCCGTGGTGCGACGGATGAAGCCGCTCGGGTTCACCCTCGACGAGATGCGCGACCTGCTCGTCCTGCTCGACGATCTGGACACCGTCGCAGACGGGGAGCATCGGGCCGCCCTGGTGGACCGGCTCGCCATGTTCCACGAGGCGGCCGACGCCCGCGTCACCGCGCTCCGCGACGAACTCGCCGTCGCCGAGGGTTTCGCCGCCACGTTACGGGCGAGGCTCGACCGGCACGGCGGTTGAACACTCCCGCCCGAACCGTGACGTGATCGCCCGGCGGTTCGGCGGGAAGGATCCGGGAAGCTCCCGGTGAGTGCCCACCTCGATCCTTACTCCGACGGCGCAGGGAAGCTGGCCATTCACGGAGAGTACGAGGTGTTGCCGGGATGGACCCCGCCGAAGCCGACGCGAGCACCGAGTTCCCCCTGTCGTCGGCGCAACGGCGGTTGTGGTTCCAGTACCGGCTGGAGGGGCCGTCGGCGACGTACAACATCCCGATCGTCACCCGCATCCGTGACCGGGTGGACGCCGACGCGCTGCTCGCCGCCGTAGCGGACGTGGTGGGCCGGCACGAGATCCTGCGCACCGTGTACGTGGAGGTCGATGGGGAACCGGTGCAGCGCGTCCTACCGGCCGCCGAGGCGTCCGTCGACGCCGCCCACGTGACGATCACGGCCGACCATGTCGACGCGGCGGTCCTGGAGACCTGCCGATGGCCGTTCGACCTGGCGACCGAGTTGCCGCTGCGGGCGCGGCTGTTCACCCTCACCGAGCGGGAACACCTGCTGGTGTTGAACCTGCACCACATCGCCGGGGACGGCGGGTCGCTCGGCCCGCTCGCCCGGGACCTCTCCCGGGCCTACACCGCCCGCACCACCGGTCGCGCCCCCGAGTGGGAACCGCTCCCCGTCCAGTACGCCGACTACGCCCTCTGGGAGCACGAACTCCTCGGTGTCGACGACGATCCGGACAGCGAGGTCAGCCGCCAACTGCGCTACTGGGGCACCACGTTGGCCGGACTGCCCGACGAACTGGCGCTGCCCGCCGACCACCCCCGCCCACCGCAAGCCACCTACCGGGCCGGACGCGTCGACCTCACCATCGACCCGGCCACCCACACCGCACTGCGCGCCGTCGCCCGCCAGCACGACGCCACCCTCTTCATGGTCGTCCAGGCCGCCATCGCCACCCTCCTCACCCGACTGGGCTGCGGCACCGACATCCCCCTCGGCACCGTCGTCGCCGGACGCACCGACGACACCCTCGACCACCTGATCGGCTTCTTCGTCAACACCCTCGTCCTGCGCACCGACACCACCGGCGACCCCACCTTCACCGACCTGATCAGCCGGGTCCGCGACACCGACCTCAGCGCCTACGACCACCAAGACCTCCCCTTCCAACGCCTCGTCGAACACCTCAGGCCGACCCGGTCGCCCGGGCGTAACCCGTTGGTTCAGGTGGCGTTCGCCGTCGACGGCGGACTCGTCCTCGACCTGGATGTGTTCGACGTCGTCGCGGAGAAGCCACCGTTCGAGACGGCCAAGTTCGACCTCTACTTCGGGTTCGTCCCGCAACACCGCTCGGGGGAACTCGCGCTGGGCCTCATCTACGCGGAGGACCTGTTCACCCGGACGAGCGCGGAAGCATTGGGGCGACGACTGATCACCCTGCTCACCCAGTTCGCCGCCGACCCCGCACTGCGGGTCGGCAGGGTGCAGGTGCTGACCGCCGAGGAGCGTCGTCAGGTTCTCGGCGGCTTCCAGCGCGCCACGCCCCGGGTGCCGTGCGAGACCCTCCCGGCGCTCTTCGACCGGCAGGTCCGGCAGCACCCCGACGCCGTCGCGGTCGTCCACGACGGCAGGGAGATCACGTACCGGGAGTTGGATGCGCGGGCCGGTCGGCTGGCGTACCACCTGGTCGGGCTCGGGGTCGGGCCGGACGTGCCGGTGGCGGTCTGCATGCGACGGTCGGCGGACCTGGTCGTCGCCCTGCTCGCGGTGAGCATGGCCGGCGGCTGCTACGTGCCGGTGGACCCGGCGTACCCGACCGCCCGCAAGGAGTACGTCCTCCGCGACGCCGCACCGGCGGTCCTGATCGTCGACCATGACTCAACCCGACCCGCACCCGGAGCGGCAGCGGTCGTCGTGGCCGGTGGTGCGGCGTGGGAAGGGCCGACGGATCCGCCCACCGATTACCGGCTCCCGACGCCGTCCCTGGACAACGCCGCTTATGTGATCTACACGTCGGGGTCGACGGGTGCGCCGAAGGGTGTCACGGTCACCCACCGGGGCATCAGCCGGCTGGCCCACCGCTACCAGCGGGACTTCGAGGTCCGCCCCGGCAGTCACGTCCTCCAGATCGCCTCGATCGGCTTCGACGGCTCGGTCTGGGAGATGCTCATGGCCCTGCTCGCCGGCGGCGCCGTCATCCCCTTCACCCCGGAACAGCTGCTCGATCCCGAGGGCGATCACGCGGCCCTGATCTCCCGTACCACCCACGTCACGGTCACGCCCTCGCTGCTCGCCTCGCTCCAACCCGCTGGTCTACCCGCCGGGGCGATGGTGATCACCGCGAGCGAGGCGTGTCCGCAGTGGCTGGTCGACACCTGGTCCGTCGACTACCGCCTGGTCAACTCCTACGGCCCCACCGAGGTCACCGTCTGCGCCAGCGGCGGACCCCTACCCGCCGGGCAACCCGTCACCATCGGCGTCCCGGTCGCCAACACCGACCTCTACGTCCTCGACGAGTTCCTCCAGCCCGTCCCCGTCGGTGTGCCGGGCGAACTGCATGTCGCCGGGGAGGGGCTCGCCCGTGGCTACCTCGGTCGACCTGGCCTGACCGCCGCCCGGTTCGTCGCCGATCCGTACGGCCCGGCCGGCACCCGCATGTACCGCACCGGCGACCTCGTCCAATGGGACACCACCGGCCACCTCCACTTCCTCGGCCGCACCGACGACCAAGTCAAGATCCGCGGCTTCCGCATCGAACTCGGCGAAATCGAAACCACCCTCACCGCACGCCACGACATCCACCACGCCGCCGTCATCGTCCGCGAAGACCAACCCGGCGACAAACGCCTCGTCGCCTACCTCGTCCCCACCGACAACGACACCACCGTGAACCTGGCCGACCTCCGTCGGGACCTCGCCACCCACCTGCCCGACTACATGGTCCCCACCGCCTACGTGACCATGGCCGCCCTCCCCATGACCGCGAACGGGAAACTCGACCGCAGCGCCCTGCCCGCCCCCACCCACACCACCACCAGCACCCACGCCGCGCCCCGCAACGCCCGACAAACCGTGCTCTGCCAACTCTTCGCCGCCGTCCTCGGCCAACCCGAGATCGGCACCACCGACAACTTCTTCGACCTCGGCGGCCACTCCCTCCTCGCCACCCGCCTCGTCAACCGCATCCGCGGCACCCTCGGCGTCGAACTCAGCGTCCGCCACCTCTTCGAAAACCCCACCGTCGCCACCCTCGAACCACACCTGACCACGGGCATCACACGCGCGGCGCTGACCGTCGCTCCGCGACCGGATCCGTTGCCTGTGTCGTTCGCCCAGCGTCGTCTCTGGGTGCTGCACCGCATCGAGGGTCCGTCGGCGACGTACAACGTGCCGGTCACCACCCGCCTCCACGGCACCGTGGACGTCGACGCCCTCCGCGCCGCCGTCGACGACCTCGTCAACCGACACGAAATCCTCCGCACCCTCTACACCGAGACCAACGGCGAACCCACCCAACGCATCCTCGACCCCGCACCCGGAATCGCCACCTTCACCCACCACCGGATTCCCGCCGAGCAGGCCGAACAGATCCTCACCACCGCCTCCGCCCACCCCTTCGACCTCACCCGCGAGGCACCCCTCGCCGTCCACCTCATCACCACCGGCGAACAGGACCACCTCCTGCTGGTGAACCTGCACCACATCGCCGGCGACGGTGCCTCCATGACACCCCTCGCCCGCGACCTCGCCACCGCCTACACCGCCCGCACGACCAGTGAGGCCCCCGACTGGGAACCCCTCCCCGTCCAGTACGCCGACTACACCCTCTGGCAGCGCGAACTCCTCGGCACCGACGACGACCCCGACAGCGAGCTCCACCGCCAACTGCGCTACTGGGGCACCACGTTGGCCGGGCTGCCGGACGAACTGCCGCTGCCCGCCGACCACCCCCGCCCACCCCAAGCCACCTACCGGGCCGGACGCGTCGACCTCACCATCGACCCCACCACCCACACCGCACTGCGCGCCGTCGCCCGCCAGCACGACGCCACCCTCTTCATGGTCGTCCAAGCCGCCATCGCCACCCTCCTCACCCGACTCGGCGCCGGCACCGACATCCCCCTCGGCACCGTCGTCGCCGGACGCACCGACGACACCCTCGACCACCTCATCGGCTTCTTCGTCAACACCCTCGTCCTGCGCACCGACACCACCGGCAACCCCACCTTCACCGAGTTACTCCACCGCGTACGCGACACCGACCTCACCGCCTACGACCACCAAGACCTCCCCTTCGAGCGACTGGTCACGCACCTACAACCGGCGCGATCCCTCGGTCGGCATCCGCTGTTCCAGGTCGCCCTGTCCCGGGCCGACCGAGCCCCGAGCGCCACTCCCCTGCCGGGGCTGGACTGCACGCCGGAACCGACCCGGCTCGCCATCGCCAAGTTCGACCTGGAGTTCACGGTCATGGACGAGCCGGTCGACGGGGATCTGGACATCGCGATCGGCTA
Source organism: Micromonospora echinospora (assembly GCF_900091495.1). Classification (NCBI taxonomy): domain Bacteria; kingdom Bacillati; phylum Actinomycetota; class Actinomycetes; order Micromonosporales; family Micromonosporaceae; genus Micromonospora; species Micromonospora echinospora. The sequence goes on from NZ_LT607413.1 coordinate 6,882,307, forward strand.
CGCGCGGGATCTCTTCGTCCAGGAGACCGTCGAACTGCTCGGGCAGCGCCTCGACGCGATCCTGCGCCAGGTCGCCCAGCATCCCGCCACCCCGATCAGCCGGCTCGATGTGCTGGTCGAGGGCGAGCGGGCACGGCGACCGCAGGCGTCCGCTCCGGCGACCGTGGCGTGCAGCGTCGTGGAGGCGTTCGACGCCCAGGCGTCGTGCAGGCCGGACGCGCTCGCGGTCACCGACGGTTCGACCGTCCTGACGTACGCGGAACTGCGGGAGCGCACCGAGCGGCTGGCCCGGACGCTACGGGCGGCCGGGGTGGTCGCCGAGACGCCCGTACCGATGCTCATGCAACGCTCGGTGGACCTCGTCGTCGCTCTCCTCGCGGTCCTCAAGGCCGGCGGCGCGTACCTGCCCATCCACACTGCCTACCCGCTGGCCCGGATGCGGGCGGTGGTCGCGGCCTCCGGATCTCCGGTAATCGTCGTCGACGACGCGTTCCGCGCCCACGAACTGGTCGCCGAACAGGTCGCCGCCGGACGTCGGGTGCTGGGCTGCGATGCCGACCCGGTGGTGGACGACGGGCCGCTGCCGAGGGTGCATCCACAGCAGCTCTGCTACGTGATGTACACGTCCGGCTCCACCGGTGAGCCGAAGGGCATCCAGATCACCCACCAAGGCGTCGTCGACCTCGTCCGCGACCCCAGCTGGGCCATGCACACCAACGACCGCACCCTCCTCCACTCCCCCCACGCCTTCGACGCCTCCACCTGGGAACTCTGGGGACCCCTCCTCGCCGGCGGACAAGTCGTCGTCGCCCCATCCCGCGAACTCGACGCCGCCACGCTCCGGGCTCTCCTCCGGAAACACAAGATCACCCGGCTCAGCCTCACCGCCGGCCTCTTCCGCGTCATCGCCGACGAACTCGTCGACGCCTTCACCGAACTCACCGAAGTCACCACCGGCGGCGACGTCATCTCCGCCCAAGCCGTCAACCACACCCTGGACAATTGCCCGAACACGATCGTCCGCACCACGTACGGCCCCACCGAAATGACCCTCTGCGTCACCCAGTACCCCTGGCGACACGGAGAACAAGCCGGCGCCACCGTCCCCCTCGGACACCCCCTCCAGGGCACCCACCTCCACGTCCTCGACCAGCACCTCCAACCCGTCCCCGTGGGTGTCCCCGGAGAGCTCTACCTCGCCGGAGCCGGCACCGCCCGCGGCTACGTCAACCAACCCCACCTCACCGCCACCCGCTTCGTCGCCAACCCCTACGGCCCACCCGGCACCCGCATGTACCGCACCGGCGACCTCGCCCGCTGGGACACCCACGGCAACCTGCACTTCCTCGGCCGCACCGACGACCAAGTCAAGATCCGCGGCTTCCGCATCGAACTCGGCGAAATCGAGGCCGCCCTCACCACGCGCGACGACATCCGCCACGCCGCCGTCATCGCCCGCGAAGACCAACCCGGCGACAAACGCCTCGTCGCCTACCTCGTCCCCACCGACGACGGCAACCCGATCGACCTGGCCCAACTCCGCCGCGACCTCGGCGCGAAACTGCCCGACTACATGGTCCCCAGCGCCTACGTGACCATGACCGCCCTACCCATCACCGCCAACGGCAAGCTCGACCGCAACGCCCTGCCGGAGCCGACCGACACCCCGACCCGCAGCCCCCGCCAGGACGTGCTCTGCGAACTCTTCGCCGCCGTCCTCGGCCTGCCCGAGGTCGGCGCCGACGACGACTTCTTCGACCTCGGCGGCCACGCGCGGCTCGCCGGGAGGCTGGCGACCCGGGTCCGCGCGATCCTCGGCGTCGACATGGACGCCCAGCTTCTCGTCGACCACCCCACCGTCGCCGCCCTGGACGCGCGACTGCCGGCACACAGCTGACCTGTCACCCGCCGGACCTGCCGTCATCGACCGTGGCGGCAGCCCCTCCGATCCACCTACTCACACGGAGCGAGGCCCTACATGAGCGACGACGAGGAGTTCACCGTCCACGACAGCGTGGCCATCATCGGCATGAGTGGCCGTCTGGCCGGGTTCGACTCCGTCGACGAGTACTGGCGGGGACTGTTTGCCGGGGTCGACGGCTCGCGCACGTACGCGGACGGGGAACTCGCCGCGGCGGGCGTGCCGGCGGCGGAGATCGCAGACCCGTCGTACGTGCGTATCGGTTACCCGCTCGTCGCGCCCGGCCTCTTCGCCGCCGAGTTCTTCGACGTCGGTCCGGCCGAGGCGGAGGTGACCGACCCGCAGCACCGGCTCTTCCTGGAGTGCTGCTGGACCGCGATGGAACACGCCGGGCGGGCCCCGGGCGGGGACCACGGTCGGGTCGGTGTCTTCGCCGCCGCGTCGGCGAGCACGCATCTCGCCGAGCGGGTCGTGCCGTCCGAGCGGGCCGCGCGCATCGCCCATCCGTTGCAGGTGGCGGTCGGCAACGACGCGGGCATGCTCGCGTTGCGGGTCGCGTACAAGCTGAACCTCACCGGCCCGACCCTCACCGTCTCCTCGGCGTGCTCGTCGTCGCTGGTGGCGGTGCACCTGGCCTGCCAGAGCCTGCTCACCCACGAGTGCGACACGGCGCTCGCCGGCGGCGCGACGGTCCGGCAGCTCGATCCCACCGGCTACCGGCACGAGGAGGGCGGCATCCTGTCCCGGGACGGGCGGTGCCGGCCCTTCGACGCCGACGCCACCGGCACGGTCGCCGGTGACGGTGTCGGGGTGGTGGTGCTCAAGCGGCTCGCCGACGCGCTCGCCGACGGCGACCACGTGCACGCCGTCATCCGGGGGTCGGCGGTCAACAACGACGGGTCCGCGAAGGTGGGCATCACCGCGCCGTCCACCACGGGTCAGGTGGCGGTGATCCGGGACGCGCTGGCCGTGGCCGGCTTCGCCCCGGAGACCGTCGACTACGTCGAGGCGCACGGAACCGGCACCGCGCTCGGCGACCCGATCGAACTGCGGGCGCTGGCGGAGGCGCTCGGCGCGGTGCCCGCCGGCTCCTGCCGGGTCGGGGCGGTCAAGTCCAGCATCGGTCACCTGGACGTCGCCGCCGGCGTCGCCGGTCTGATCAAGACGACGCTGGCGATCGAGCACCGGTTCGTCCCGGGCACGCTGCACTTCCGGCAGTTGAACCCGGCCCTGGAGCAGCCCGACAGCCCGTTCCGGATCACCGCCGAAGGCGAGCCGTGGCCGGTCACCGACCATCCGCCCCGGGCCGGCGTCAGCTCCTTCGGCATGGGCGGCACCAACGCTCATGTGCTGTTGGAGGCGGCCCCGTCCCGCCCGGTCGCCGCCGCGAACCGTCCCGTCCAGTTGCTGCCCCTGGCGGCGCGGACGGCCGACGAGCTGACCGCCGCCGCCACGCGCCTGGCCGACCACCTGGCCGACACCGCGCCCGGCCCGGCCGAGCTGGCCGACGCGGCGTGGACGCTCCAGGTGGGGCGGGCCCGGTTCCCACACCGGCGTGCCGTCGTCGCCACCGACGCGGCCGACGCCGTGGCGGCGCTGCGGGCCGCGTCGACCGGAGCGGTCGTCGACGGGCCGCCGCACGTGGTGTTCCTCCTGCCCGGCCAGGGCACCCGGTTCGCCGGCGTCGGCGCGCGGCTCTACGAGAGCGAGCCGGTGTTCCGCGCGGCGGTCGACGAGTGCGTCGCCGCGTTCGCCCCGCATCTGGACTGGGACCTGGGGGCGCTGCTCGTCGGGCGGGGCACGTCGGGACTGCCCGACGACCCGTCGGCGGAGACCGGCTACGCGCAACCGGCCATGTTCTGCCTCGACTACGCCTGCGCGAGGCTGCTGCGGTCCTGGGGCGTCGAGCCGGACGCGATGGTCGGCCACAGCCTCGGCGAACTGGTGGCGGCCTGCCTGGCCGGGGTGTTCGACCTGGCGGACGCGGCGCGCGTGGTGGCGGCCCGGGCCCGGTTGATGCAGGAGCTGCCGGCCGGGCGGATGGTGTCGGTGGCCCTCGCCGAGAGCCGGCTGAGGGCGGTGCTGGACGGGCACGGCACGATCGCGGCGGTCAACGCGCCCTCCTCGTGCGTGGTGGCGGGCACCGAGGCGGAGATGGCGGTGGTCGAGCGGCGGCTCGCCGAGGTCGGCGCGGTGACCCGGGTCCTGCCGGTGCGGCGGGCCTTCCACACCGTCCACACCGAACCGGCGCTGCGCGCGTTCGCCGACGTGCTGCGCACCGTGCGGCTGCGTCCGCCGACGGTCCGCTTCCTGTCGAACCTGACCGGGACGTGGATCACCGACGAGCAGGCCACCGACCCGCAGTACTGGGTGGCCCACGTCCGTGGGCAGGTGCGGTTCGCGGCCGGGGTCGCGGTGGCGGCGGCGTGTCCGAACCCGGTCTTCGTGGAGGTGGGGCCGGGCCGAGGGCTCGGCAACCTGGTGCGGGCCGGCGCGTACGAGGGTCGGCCACCGGTGGTGGCGCTGCTGGCACCGCCGCCCGGGGAGGCGGAGCGGCACGGCGGGACGGGAACCCACGACGAGCAGCGGAGCGTGCTCGCCGCCCTGGCCGAGCTGTGGCAGCACGGTGTCGAGGTGGACTGGGCGGCGCTACACGGCGGCGTGCCCCGGCGGCGCACCCCGCTGCCGACGTACCCGTTCACCCGTACCGACTTCCTGCTGCCCCGGGTGGCGACGGCGCGGCCGGCCGAGTCGCCGGCCGGGACGCCGGTCTGGTTCCCGGCGGCGCTGCCCCGCGACGCGGCCCGCGTGCCGGCCCGGTGCGACTGGCTGGTCCTCGGCGACGGGTGCGGGTGGGGTGACGACGTCGCGGAGGCGCTGCGCACCGCCGGCCATCCGGTGCGCCGGGTCGCCCGGGCCGACGTCGACGGCGTGGCCGACGCGGTACGACCGGAGACCTGGGAGCGCCTCGTCCGGGACCGGACGGCCGACGGGCCGGTGGACCGGGTGCTGTGCGCCGGGGACGACGACGTCGACGTCGCGGTGGCGTCGCTGGTGGGTCTCGCGTGGGCCCTGCACGCGTCGACGCCGGACCACCCGGTCCGCGTCGACGTGCTGACCGAGGACCTGCGGGAGGTCGCCGGCGCCCGGATCCGGGCACCGCACCGGGCCGCGCTGGACGGGGTCGTCGCCGTGCTCGCCGCGCGGTATCCGACGCTGCGCTTCCACGTCGTGGACGTCGGTTCGGTGACCGGCGACGCGGACCGCGACCGGCAGCGCGCCCGGCTGCTCGCCGAACTGGCGGCGGACGCGGACGACACGCACGTGGCGTACCGGGGGGCGCGGCGGTTCCGGCGGACCCTCGTGCCCGTGCCGGCGGGACCGGCCGGTGTCGTGGCGGGCGGGGGCTACCTGGTGACCGGGGCCGACCGGGAGGCCGGGCTGCGCCTCGGTGCCGAACTGGCGCGCTCGGGTGCCCGGGTGGTGCTGGCCGGCGGTCCGGGAGCACCCGATCCGACCGGACCGGACGCCACCGGCCCGCTCGCGGCGGAGCTGGCGCGGCTGCGCGCCGACCGACCGGACGCGGTGAGTTGGGTACCGGCCGACCCGGCCGACGCCGACGGGCTGCGCCGGCTGGTCGACACGGCCCGGGAGCGGCTCGGTCCGCTGCACGGGGTCGTGCACGTCGCCGGTCCACCGTCCGTTCCGGAGCCGGTCGGTCGGCGGGTCGACCGGATCCGGGCCCTGACCGACCTGCTGGCCGGCGACGACCTCGACATGCTGGTGCTGGTCACCGGTCTCGGCGGAGCCGACCCGCTGACCGAGGAGGCGGTCGCGTCCGCGGTGGGGGCGTTCGCCGAGCAACGCACCGCCGACGGGTGGGCCACGACGGCCGTACGCCTGCGCCCCGGGGTCGACCCGGACGGCCCGGCGGGGCCGGTGGCGGTCCTCCGCGCGGCGCTCGCCGGCGGCGTGCCGCAGGTGGTCGTCGCCGCGCCGCCGACGGACGTGGCCGGCGACGCGGTGCCGGACGGGGTCGCCGCCGGGGATCCGCCGCCGGACGCCGCACAGACCGGGGACGAGGTCGAGCGGACCGTCGCCGAGGTGTGGCGGGAGGTGCTGGGCGTGTCGGGCTTCGGGCTGGCGGACGACTTCTACCAGCTCGGCGGCAACTCGCTGTTCGCCATGCAGATCATCGCCCGGTTGCGGCAGCACTTCGGTGACCTGCCGATGAGCGTCATCTTCGAGGCGCCGACCGTGACCGGCCTGGCCGCGGCGATCCGGGTGTGGCAGGGCGAGGGCATCGGGCTCGACGAGTTCGAGGCGCTGTTGGCGGAGATCGAGGCCACCCCGGCCGTGGGCGGCGTCGGAGGCGGTGACCATGTCTGAGCGTCCCTCGGTGGCGGACCTGAACCGGCGGCTCGCCGCCCTCTCGCCGGAACGTCGGGCGGCCCTGGAGCAGGCGATGCGGGCCCGTGCCGTCAGCCTGCCGCCCGAGCTGGCCGCGCCGACGACCCGCGCCGCAGCCCAACCGGGCCGGCGGCGACGCCCGACCAGCCGGATGGCGTTCAGCCTGTTCTTCTTCTCCGGGGACGGCTCCACGCAGGACGGGGAGAAGTACCGGCTCCTGCTGGACTGCGCCCGGTTCGCCGACGATCGGGGCTTCGCCGCGGTCTGGGTGCCCGAGCGGCACTTCGTCGACTTCGGTGGCCTGTACCCGAACCCGTCGCTGCTGGCGGCGGCGCTGGCGGTGACCACCCGACGGGTGCAGCTGCGGGCCGGCAGCGTCGTCCTGCCGCTGCACCACCCGGTGCGGGTCGCCGAGGAGTGGGCGGTGGTGGACAACCTCTCCGGTGGGCGGGCGGCCATCTCGGCGGCCTCCGGCTGGCATCCGGACGACTTCGTCCTCGCGCCGGGCGGGCCGGACGGGTTCCCCCGGCGCAAGGACGCCATGTTCGAGGCGATCGAGACCGTCCAGCGGCTCTGGGCCGGGGAGACGATCGACGTGTCCCGTCCCGACGGCAGCGTCCGGGCGGTCCGTACGCTGCCCCGGCCGTTGCAGCCGAAACTCCCCGTGTGGGTGTCGGCGGCCGGCTCGGTGGAGACGTTCGAGCGGGCCGGCGCGATCGGGGCGAACATCCTGACCGGCGTGATCGGGCACCGGCTCGTCGAGCTCGGCGAGAAGATCACCGCGTACCGGGCGGCCCGGGCGGCGGGCGGGCACGACCCGGACGCGGGCACGGTCACCACGATGGTGCACACCTTCCTCGGCACCAGCGACGAGGAGGTCCGTGGGCTGGTCCGGGAGCCGTTGATCGACTACCTCGGCACGTTCCTGCGGCAGCACCAGGGCATCGAGGGCGGGTTCGGCGCGCTCGACGACGACGCCCGCGCGGCGATGCTCGACGCCACCTTCGAACGCTACTTCCAGTCGCTGGCGCTGCTCGGCACGCCCGACAAGTGCGAGGCCCTGGTGGAGGACCTGGTCGACGTCGGCGTCGACGAGATCGCCTGCCTGGTCGACTTCGGCCTGCCGCCCGACACCGTGCGCGACGGTCTGCACCACCTCGCCGACCTGCGCAACCGTTACCAGAGTTCGGAGGGACCCACGGATGACTGACCTGTCGGCCCGGCTGGAGCGGCTCACCCCCGCGCAGCGGGCCCTGCTGGACCGTCGGCTCGCCGACCGGCAGGCCATGGTGGGCGTGGGGGCCATCCCCCGTCGGGCGCGGCGGGACCGGGCCCGGCTGACCGACGCGCAGGAGCGGGTCTGGCTGCACCGCCAGCGCCTGCCGGACGACCCGGCGCACAACGTGCCCTCGGCGTGGCGGCTGCGCGGCCGGCTGGACCTCGACGCCCTCACCCGCGCGGTGTACGCCGTGATGGCCCGGCACGAGGTGCTGCGGAGCACGTACGAACTCGACGGCGACCAGCCGGTGCAGGTGGTCCATCCGCACCTGCCGTTCACCATCCCGGTGATCGACCTGCGTGACCTGCCCGCCGACCAGCGGGAGGAGCGGATGTGGCAGGAGGCGCGCGCCGAGGGCAACCGTCCGTTCGACCTGGGCGTCGGTCCGCTGCTGCGGATGCTGCTGATCCGGCTCGCCGACGACGAGCAGGTGCTGGTCCGCATCTTCGACCACATGATCTGGGACCGGGCGTCGATGGGCATCTTCGGGCAGGAGGTGGCCGGCTTCTACCGCGCCTACGTCGAGGGTGGGACGTACGACCCGCCGCCGCTGCCCATCCAGTACGGCGACTACGCCGAGTGGCAGCCGCAGTGGATCGAGCGGGAGGTCCGGGTCCGGCACCTGCCGTACTGGCGGCGTCAGTTGGCGGACGTGCCACCGGCGCGGGAACTGCCGACCGACCACCCCGAGCGGCGGGGCGCCACCAACCGGTCCGGGCAGCGCTACTTCCGCCTGTCGCCGGAGCTGACCGAGGAGCTGCGCCGGTTCGCCCACGAGGAGCGGACCACGCTGAACGTGGTGCTCCTCGCGGTGTGGAAGTTCCTCCTGCACCGGCTCACCGGCGCGGAGGACGTGGTGGTGGGCACCAACTCGTCCACCCGTCGGCGGGCGGAGACCGAGCCGCTGATGGGGCTCTTCCTGACGATGCTGCCGCTGCGGACCACCGTCCGGTCGGAGCTGACGTTCCGGGAGCTGGTGGCGGCCACGCGCCGGACGATGACCGGCGCCCTCGACCACCACGACATCCCGATCGGCGTGATCCTCGACGAGCTGAACGTCGGCCGGGGCGTGGGGCTCGGCGCCCTCTACCGGGCGGCCTTCATCATGGTCGATTTCCGGCACGAGGCCCCTCTGACGATGGCGGGCCTCGAACTGGAGCCGCTGATGCTGGAGAAGCAGACCGTCACCATCGACCTGAGCATCGGCTACTTCGACGAGGCCGACCAGGACCACGTCTACGGCATGATCGAGTACAACGCCGACCTCTTCGACGCCGCCACCATCGAGCGGATGTGGCAGCAGTTGGACCTGCTGCTCCACGGGGCGGTCGCGACGCCCGACCGACCGATGGCGGAGCTGCCGACGCCGCCCGGGGACGGGGACCGGTGACCGGCGGCGACAGCGCCCCCGGCGGCGGGACTCAGACGACGCCTCCGGGCCGGGTCGCGTCGACCGGACCGGGCCTGCTCGCCCGTGTCGCGGCCCACGCCGACCGTACGCCGCGCGCCCTGGCGGTCCGCGACGCCTCCGGGTGCCTGAACTACGGCGACCTGGCCACCCGGGCCGGGGCGGTCGCCGGGTTGCTGCGGGAGCGTGGGGTGGCCGCCGAGTCACCGGTGGGCGTCTGCCTGCCCCGCTCGCCCGAGCTGGTGGCGGCGCTGCTCGGGGTGCTGTGGGCGGGCGCGGTGGCGGTGCCGCTGGACCCGGCGGCGGCACGGATGCGGTTGCGTCTCCAGGCCGCGGACGCGGAGCTGGTGACGGTGCTGGCGACGGCGACGACGGCCGAGTGCGTGGCGTCGGTCGGCGTGCCCGTGACCCTGGTCGACGCGGCGTCGGCTCCGGCCACCGTCCCGCCTCCCGACTGGTGCGCGGAGCGCGCCGCGGTGGTCGTGCACTCCGCCGGGGTGGAGGAGGAGCCGAGACCGGTGGTGGTGACCCACGGCAACCTCGCCGGCCTGGTGGAGTGGCTGGTGGACGGCTGGCCGGCGGACACCTTCGACGCGGTGCGGGTCGACGCGCCGCTGGACGGGCACGTCGCCCTCTGCCAGCTCCTCGCGCCGCTGGCCGTCGGGGGAACGGTGCTGGTGGACGGCCCACCCCACGGTGGCGACGCCGCCGGCCGCCCCGGTGGTGGCGGAGACGACGCCCCCGGTGGTCGCGGAGACGACGCGCCCGGCGTCGGCGGAGGGGGTGCCCCCAGCGTCCGGATCGGGCCGCCCGCCCCGGGCGGGGAGGCGGTCGCGCTGCTGCTCACCGGCGGGCCGCTCACCGCCGTGCCGGCCGCGACGGCCTGCTGGTCGGCGTGGAGCGCGGCCGAGGTGGGCGGGCCGGCGCTGGCCGCCGCGTGCGTCGGAGACGATGCCCGGGCGCTCGGCGAGCCCCGCCCGGACACCACCGTCCACGTGCTGGACGAGGCGCTGCGGCCGGTGCCGGTGGGCGCGGTCGGTCGCCTGCACCTGGGCGGCGGGGCGGTGACCCGGGGATACCACGGGCAGCCGTCTTTGACGGCGGAGCGCTACCTGCCCGACCCGTTCACCGCCACGCCCGGCCGGCGGATGGTCGCCACCGACGACCTGGTCCGCCGCGACGCCGACGGCGTGCTGCGGTGGGTGGGCCGGGTCGACGAGTGTCCCCGGCGGGACGGGGAGCCGACCCCACCGGTCGAGGCCCAGGCCGCATTGCGCCGGCACCCGGGGGTCGCCGACGCCGCCGTGGTCTGCTCCCCCGCCGGGGACCTGGTCGCGGCGGCGGTGCCCGTCCCGGGTGCCGGGACCACGGTCGACGGGTTGCGGTCCCACCTGGCCGGGCTGCTTCCGGCGCGGCTGCGGCCGGACCGGGTGGCCCTGCTGGACGCGCTGCCGCTGCTGCCGTCCGGCAAGGTCAACCGGCGGGCCCTGCTCGGCGCCGTCACCCGGGCGGAACGCGCGCCGGCGGCGCAGGTGGAGCGGACGTCCGATCGGGCCGAGCCGGTGCTGGCGGCGGAACGGACGGTGGCCCAGGCCTGGGCGACGGTGCTGGGACGGCCGGTCGAGGCCGACCGCAACTTCTTCGACGCGGGCGGGGACTCCCTCCTGATGATCAGGTTGAGTGGCGTGCTCCGCCGGGCGTTCGACCGGGACGTCGACGTGGTGGACCTCTTCCGTCTGCCGACCATCCGGGACATGGCCGCCCACCTGGCCCCGCCGGCCGCCGTGGCGAACGGATCCACGCCGGCCGGGCCGACGGCGGCCGAGCGGCAGGCGCGTGCCCGGCAGGAGGCCCGCCGTCAGGTGGGACGGGCGCGTGGGGCCGGACGGGACGCGTGACCGGACGGGTCGGTCCCGGAGGCGGTCGCCGGCTCCTGGACCGACCCGTATCTATTTATACTTCTCGATCTAATTGGTAACCTGGGCGCACCGTTCACCGCTGATCGGAGGCCCCGTGGACAGACGACCGACGTTGCGACTCGCCGCCGCGCTGACAGCCGGCGCGCTGACCATCCCGCTCGGCGCCACCGCCGCCCACGCCGACCCGGTGGTGCCCCGGCACGCGATCGTGGTGTGCCAGAGCGCCAGCTTCTACGCCAACTACGACTCCGCGAGCGGGCCGACCGGGCTCAAGCGCACCCTCTACTACGGCAACAAGATCGGCCACACCCCGGGCGCGCACCCGGTCTACAACGGCTGGGCCGCCTCCTTCGACTTCGGCCCCAACGACTGGGGCTATCTGCGGCACGAGTGCATCGGAGGGTACGACTCATGGTGAACCCGGTCGTCCGCCGGATCGGCGCGTCCGTCGCGGTGGCGGTCGCCGCGGTCGCGCTCACCCCCACCACCGCGTCGGCCGCCAACGGCACCATCGGCGTACGGGAGACGGTCTGCGCCAACGACCTGTTCGTCCGCACCCAGCCGGTCGGCGCCTGGATGGGCACCCTCTACCGGGGACAGACCTTCCTCGTCGAGGGTCCCCGCAGCGGGGGCTACGTCTACGGCTTCGCCTACGGCGACATCAACCGGCGCGGCTGGGTGCAGGACGGCTGGTTCTGCTGACCCGGGAACGTCAGCCCCGCCGCACGCGCCGGACTTCCCGGTCGCCGGCCTGCGGGCCACGCTGACCGGCTGACGAGCCGCCCCGCTCCCGACGCGTGGGGAGCGGGGCGGACCAGTCAGGGCAGGGTCACGCCGTACGCGGCGAGGATCTCCATGATCGGCTGGTAGTAGGTCGTGCCGCCGGAGGTGCAGTTGCCGCTGCCCCCGGAGAGGATGCCGAGGATCCGCCCGGTGGCCGGGTCGTAGAGCGGACCACCACTGTCGCCCGGTTCGGCGCAGACGTTGGTCCGGATCAGACCGGACACCGAGCCCTGGGCGTAGTTCACCGTCTGGTTCAGGGCGAGCACGGTGCCGCACCGGACCCCGGTGGTGGAACCGGTGCGGCAGACCCGCTGACCGACGTAGGCGCTGGCGACGCCGTTGATCGGAAGCAGGCCGGGGTAGGTGTAGACCGCGCTCGGGTGCGGGATCGAGGTGTTGGTGTACCGGACGATGCCGTAGTCGTTGCCCGGGAAGCTGCTGCCGGTACGGCTGCCCAGCACCGTGGTCTGGCCGCCGTTGGCGTACCACGTGGCGCCGGTGGCGGTGCAGTGTCCGGCGGTGACGAAGTACCAGGTGGTGCCACTGCGGACGTTCGCGCCGAGCGAGCAGCGCCCGCCGCCTGCGGCGTAGACGGCCTCGCCACCGGCGATCAGGGTGGTCAACCGACCCGGCTCGTGGCGCAGCACGGCACCGGCCCGGGCGGCGGTCGCGCGCAACGCGGCCACCTCCACGGCGCCGACGGTGTCGTCGACGGTGAGGGTCATCCGCCCGGTGGCCGGGTCGAGGCCCCAGGCCGTGCCGGCGGTGCGCACCTCGGCCAGGACCTCCGCCGCCCGGGCCGGTTCGACGGCGTCGGGGGCGGCGGGTCGGGCGTGGGCGGCCGCCGGCGCGGCGAGGAGCAGCACCGCCGCGAGGAGGACGGGGAACGGGGAACGACGCATGCGGACCTCCGCTGATCGATATTGCTAAGTATCGATACAGCATCCACCCCGTCCCGGCGACATTCAAGCGACGGCGGGTGGCGTCCGCCGGGACGGGGCGAGCCGCCGGGCCCGACCCGGTGTCCGGACGGGCTCAGCCCGGCGGCACGCTCAGCGGCACCGGACCGGGCTCAGCGCACCGGACCGGCTCAGCGCAGCGGACGGAAGAACGCGCGGACGTCGGCGACGAAGAGGTCCGGTGCCTCCAGCGCGGCGAAGTGCCCGCCCCGGTCGAACTCCGACCAGTGCACGATCGTGTGCTGCCGTTCGGCGAGCGCCCGCACGGTCAGGTCACCCGGGAACACGGCGCATCCGGTGGGCACGCCGGAGTTCGGCGGCTGGGCGCCCCACTGCGCGGACTCCCGGTACAGCCGGACCGACGAGGCGAACGTCCCGGTCAGCCAGTAGAGCGTGACGTTGGTCAGCAGCGTGTCCCGGTCCACGGCGTCCTCGGGCAGCGCCCGGGACGGGTCGGTGAACTGCTGGAACAGGTCGACGATCCAGGCCAGCAGGGCGACCGGCGAGTCGTGCATCCCGTACGCCAGGGTCTGCGGGCGGGTCGACTGCATCGCGGCGTACCCGAAGCGTTCCCCACCGGGGTCGGTCAGCACCGCCAGGCGCTCCCGGTCGGTCGCGGACCACGTCGCCTGCTCCCCGGGGTCGTCGTCCCAGGAGGGGAAGAAGAACGGGCCGTTGAGGTGGACGCCGACCACCCGGTCCGGGGCGATCCGGCCCAGCTGGGCGGAGACGAACCCACCGGCGTCACCGCCCTGGACGCCGTAGCGCCGGTAGCCGAGCCGGTCCAGCAGCGCGGCCACCACCTCCGCGTGGTGCTCGGTGCCGCCGTCGCCCACCCGGCCGGACAGCCCGGAGAAGGCGAACCCGGGCAGCGACGGGACGACCAGATGGAACGCGTCGGCGGGGTCGGCGCCGTGGGCGCGTGGATCGACCAGCGGGCCGAGCACGTCGAGGAACTCGACGAACGACCCCGGCCAGCCGTGCGACAGCACCAGTGGCAGCGCCGTCGGCTCGGGCGAACGGACGTGCAGGAAGTGCACCGGCTGCCCGAGGATCGCGGTGGTGAACTGCGGCAGGGCGTTGAGGCGGGTCTCCACCGCACGCCAGTCGTAGCCGGTGCGCCAGTGGTCGACGAGCCGCCGGAGGTAGTCCACGGGCACCCCGTAGGACCAGCCGACGCCGGTCGGCTCGACGGGCCAGTGGACCTGGGCCAGCCGTCGACGGAGGTCGTCGAGCTGCTCCTGGGCGACGGAGATGCGGAATGGTCGGACGTCGTGTGCGGTGCTCATGACGCAGGACGCTGCCAGCCGGTGCGGACAGCTCCGGTCCGCGCCGGCTGGCAGGCTTGGCCGGGTGATCGACGGTGCCGGCCGACTCCTCGCCCTGCTCTCCCTGCTCCAGGCCCGACGCGACTGGTCCGGCACGGAGCTGGCCGCCCGGCTGGGCGTCACCACCCGCACCGTGCGCCGGGACGTCACCCGCCTGCGGGAGCTGGGATATCCGGTGCACGCCGCCCCGGGCACGGCCGGGTACCGGCTCGGGGCGGGTCGCGCGTTGCCGCCACTGCTGCTCGACGACGAGGAGGCGGTCGCGGTGGCCGTCGGGCTGCGGACCGCCGCGATCGGCTCGGTGACCGGGATGGAGGAGGCCTCGCTGCGGGCGCTGGGCAAGCTCGAACAGGTGCTGCCGGCCCGGCTGCGTCACCGGGTGGCGGCGCTGCACCGGACCACGGTGCGGGCCGACAGCGCCGGAGCGGGGGTCGACCCGGCCGCGCTGCTGGCCGTCGCCGAGGCCTGCCACCGCCACGAGCGGTTGCGCTTCGCCCACACCGGGGCGGACGGGAAGGTGTCGGTACGGTCGGTCGAACCGCAGCGCCTGGTCAGCCACGGCCGGCACTGGTACCTGGTCGCCTGGGACGTGGACCGGGACGACTGGCGCTGTTTCCGGCTGGACCGGATGGAGCCCCGGACGCCGACCGGCCCCCGGTTCGCTCCCCGCGCGGACCCGGACGGCGACGTGGTGGCGTACCTGAACCAGCGGCTGTCGACGTGGGCCTGGCCGGTGCGGGCCACCGTCGTGCTGGACGAGCCCGCCGCCACGGTCGCCGCGCGCATCTGGCCGGGCATGGGCGTGGTCGAGGCGGTCGACGCCCACCGCTGCCGGCTGCACGTCGGTGCGGAGAACGCCAACGACCTGGTCTGGATGGTCACCTCGCTGGGGGTCGGCTTCACGGTGGTCGACGGACCGCCCGACCTCACCACCGCCCTGCGCGCCCACGCGGCGCGGTGCCTGCGCGCGGTCGACCCGGCGTGGTGACCCGCTGTCGGCTCGCCGGACGACACGGTCGCCAGGATGGCGGGGTGTGGCCGGCGCGGCGGTGAACCGCTGACCGCCGGACGGCGACCCCATGCCGTGGTTGTCGCCCTTGATCTGGGTCCGGGTCGACGTCGCCCGGACCGGCGTCATCCGGCGAACGCCGCCAGCCGGGCCCCGACCACCAGGGCGTCGAGGTCCCGGGTGCCGGACGGCTGGTCGGGCAGCGCGCTGTCCTCCCGGGCCTGCTCCAGCCGGGCGGTCAGCACGTCGAGGTCCCGGTCGAGCGTGGCGCGCGGCACGACGTCACCGAGCGCGCCGTGCTCGGCGGCCTGCTTCGCCGCGACCAGGTCGGTCAGGTAGGCCGGGGCCGACTCGACCTCCCACAGGGTCGGCAGGTGGGTGCGCAGCCGGCCGGCCCGCATCAGGTGGACGCCGGTCAGCAGGGCCCGGAAGGTGTACAGCAGCGGCTTCAGCTCGCCGGTCCGGTCGAACAGCCGTCGCTGGGTGGCCGCGAACCCACGGTAGTGGTGACCGTGGTGCCGGGTGAGCGCCGCCGGTGCCAGCTCGACCAACGCCGCGTGCGCCGGAGAGGTGTGCACCACCAGCGGGGAGAGCAGTTGCTCCAGCACGTAGCCGTTGCGGCGCAGCATCAACCGTACGAACTTGCGCAGGTCGTGGGTGACCAGGTCCAGTTCGACGCCGTCCCGGTGCCACATCGCGGTCCGGGTCTCCGTCGGCTCGGCCAGACCGATCAGGTCGGCGACCGGCAGCAGATGCACGCCCCGCAAGTCCACGTCGGAGTCCTGGGACGGGAAACCGTACAGGTGGGCGCCGGAGACGGTGGCGAAGAGCAGCGGGTACGGCTGTTCCCCCACCACGGCCGCCAGGTCCACGCCGGTGGGCAGTCCGGCGTCGGCCAGCCCGGTCACGCGAGCCCCCGTACGGACCGGCGGCGCACCGAGACCAGCCACCGGTCCACCCGGTCGGTGTCGGGCTCGACCGGCAGCGGGCTGTGCTCCAGCCCGGCGACCAGCCGGTCGGTGAGCAGCTCCCGCCAGCGCATGACCTCGTCCCAGGGCAGCTCCCCCGCCTTGAGCGCCAGCAGGCGGTCCCGGTCGTCCCCCACGTCGAGCACCAGCTCTCCGGTCCGCACCAGGTGCCCGCCGGCGGTCAGCAGTCGGATCAGGTGCATGACGTGCCGCCACACGGGTGCGCCCGACCGCTCGATGCCCCGTTCCGCCTTGGCGAACTGGGCGGTGGCGTAGCGCAGGTAGGTGTCGGCGACCCGGCGGGACAGGAACGCCGGGGTGAGGTCACGTAGTTCCGCGCCGAGCGGGGTGCAGGTCTCCACCAGGGGCGAGTGCAGGACCTCCAGGACGTTCGGGTTGGCGGCCAGCCCGAGGACGCAGACCCGCTCGACCTCCCAGCGGAGCTGCTCCGGCAGCGGTCCCTCGTGGTGCGTCGCCGGCTTGGTCAGCGGCCAGAATGCCGCCGCCGGCAGCGCGTACACGCCCCGCCGGTCGGTGTCCGAGCCGGTGGTGGCCAGACCGAAGGCACGGGAGCCCACGACCACCTGGAGGATCGTGTGCTCGTCGACGAGCCGGTCGGTCGACCCGGCGGTCATCGGGCACCGTCCGGGCCGTGGCCACCGGACGGGGCGGCAGGTTGGGGCGACACGCCGATGATCATCTCAGAGGTCGGCCACCGAAGGCACCGGAGTTACCGGACGTCCGGCCGCCCGTGACCACTCCGGGACGAACGCGCCGGCCCTGCGGACGCCCCGGTCGTCGACGGTCCGCCACGTTTCCGAACGTTCATCCGCCACTGCTGACAACGATGATCGTCGAGTTCTACCCTCACCGGTGTCCGAACCCTTCCGATCACCCCCGGAGCCCACGTGATGTCCTACCGGACTCTCCTCGCCAGCATCGTGACGGTCGCGACCGCCACGATGCTGGTGCCGTCGACCGCGGTCGCGGCAGTGCCGACCAGCGCACGGATGGT
Organism: Micromonospora echinospora; assembly: GCF_900091495.1. NCBI lineage: Bacteria > Bacillati > Actinomycetota > Actinomycetes > Micromonosporales > Micromonosporaceae > Micromonospora > Micromonospora echinospora. The sequence continues at coordinate 6,899,306 of NZ_LT607413.1, forward strand.
CGCGCTCGGCGACTCGATCACCCGGGCCGCCGTCGCCGACGGCACCCAGAACGCCCAACCCCAGAACTCCTGGTCCACCGGTACGAGCACCGCTGTCGACTCGCACCTGCGGCGGCTGGAGGCGTACGGGGTCGACATGACCGGCGGCAACTACGCCAAGGGCGGCGACCGCTCGACGCACCTGGCCACCCAGGCGACCAACGCCCTTGCCAACACCGACGCCGACTACGTGACCATCCTGATCGGCGGCAACGACATCTGCTACGCCTCCACTCCTGCCGGCACCACCTCGCCCGACACCTTCGAGGCGAACGTGCGGCGCGCGCTCGACATCATCAGGGCCGAGAATCCGGACACGCGGGTCCTGTTGGCCTCGGTGCCGAGCATGATGTCGCTCTACCGGATCGGCCGGGACAACTTCCTCATCCGGGCACGCTGGTCCCTGATCGGCATCTGCCCGGTGATGCTGGCCAACCCGACCGACACCTCCTCCGCCGCGAACGAACGCCGCGCTGCGGTCGAGGCCCGGGTCGACGAGTACAACCAGCGGCTGGCCAAGCTCGCCGCGGAGCACGGCAACGTGTTCTACGACAACGGCGCGGTGCACAACACCTCGTTCACCTCGTCCGACCTGTCGATTCTCGACGGCTTCCACCCGTCGCTCAGCGGGCAGAACAAGATCGCCCAGGTCACCTGGAACGAGGCGGTCCGGCAGGGCGTCTTCGACGTCGACTGAGCCGCGCGGCCCGGTGGATGCCGGGCCGGCGGCAAGCGGATCCACCGGCCCCCTGCGGCACTCGACCTCCGCCGGGGGCCGGAACCCGCGACGCCCGACACCCCCCGGCCAGGGGCCACGGGTACGGATCACGACCCGACAGCAATTCACTCATTTGTGCTATTTCAGCACTGAAAACAAGAATAGCCTGCATAATACTCTCCCGCTGTTCACCAACCGGAGCGCCTTACCATTGCGATCATCAATGAATCACACCTAGGATTTTGGTCGGTCCCGCATAAGGACTCCACGCAGCCGTCGACGACGATGTTGATTGCGTTCCCCATGCACCGCCGCGGTGCCCCGGAGTTTCCAGGAGAAACGCATGACGGAAGAAATGTCGACGAGTCGGCGAAAAGGGCTCGCTGCCCTGGGCGTGGTCCTGGGCATGACGCTGCTGGGCACGGCGGTGGCACCCTCGGCGCACGCTGCGGGAAAAACGGCACCAGAGGGCCGGGACATCGCCGCTCCCGCCGGTACGGCGTACAGCGTCACGATCGTCAACAAGTCCGAGATCGACGACGAGAACGCGATCGTGTTCCAGCAGCAGCCGAACCAGCCGTCAGACGTCCACTCCCTGGCCTGGCTGTCGAAGATGTGCCACGCGGGCACCGAGGTCACGTTCTCGTGGACCATCGACTACAACTTCGTCTGGGGCCAGACCGGCACGCTCAAACCCGGCGTGAACTACGACGCGGGGCAGATCATTCCCGCCGACCTCGACAACGGAAACACCGTTTCCCTCTCCTACGTCAACGGCGGATTCGAATTCGGCAAGCCGACCTCCGGGGCCGGCAGCGGATCACTCGACATCAACCAGGACGACTCGGTCCCCGGTTCGGGCTCGCCCGACCAGGGCAGTGTGGGCATCGGAATGTCGGGGGCGGGAACGTTCGTGGTCCCCACCCAGTCGGACACCGGCGCCGGATTCAGCGTCACCCCGACCTATTACCTGGCGTTCGGCAGCTACAAGCCCGGCACGGTCGTCAGCGAGAGCATCCTGACCAGTCCCACCGCGCTGGTGTTCCCGGACGGCGAAACCGACGCCACCGCCGTCTTCGACGGCAAGAGCTGGACGATCACCTTCGACTGACCGCATGACCGGACCCGGCCCTGTCGCAGGGTCGGCGGCACCGGCGCCTTGCTGCTGACGGAACTCCCGGCGGTCCGGGGACCGAGGTCCCCCGCCCACCGGGAGTTCCTCGCGTGTGCGCCGTCCCGCGTCCGACGCCACCCGCCGCGCCGACCAACCGGGCACCGGTGAGCGTCGAAAGTTTCGGGATATGCTGCGGCCGGACCGACCGGTGAGGAGATGCCGTGGATCAGCAACGGGCGACGCTGGCGGAGATCGCGCAGGCCGCAGGCGTGTCGATACCCACCGTCTCCAAGGTCCTCAACGGCCGCCCGGACGTCGCGGCGGCCACCCGGCAGAAGGTGCAGACCCTGATCGACGAACGCGGGTACACCGTCCGTCGCACCAGCCGACCGGCACGTCGGGCCGGCCTGATCGACCTGGTGCTCCGGGACCTCGGCAACCCGTGGGCCATGCAGATCATCGACGGGGTGGAGGAGCTGGCCTACGGGGCCGGGTTCGGGGTGATCGTGTCGGCGGTGCACGGACGCCACCGCAACCGCCCCGACCGCCGGTGGACCGAGCAGCTCGCCGCCCGTCGCTGCGACGGGGTGCTGCTGGTCCTCTCCGACATCTCCCCCAGCCAGCGTGCCCAGCTCGACGAGCTGGGCATCCCGGTGGTCATCATCGACCCGGCCGGCCACCCGCCGGCCGACATCCCCAGCGTCGGCGCGACCAACTGGGCCGGCGGACTCACCGCCACCGAACACCTGGTCGGCCTGGGCCACGAGCGGGTCGCGGTGATCGGGGGTCCGCCGACCGTGCCGTGCAGCCGTGCCCGGGTCGACGGCTACCGGGCGGCCATGAACGCCGCCGGCCACCGGGTGCCGGCCGGCTACGTCCGCACCGGCGACTTCACCGCACCCTCCGGCTACCGGGAGACCAACGCCCTGCTCGACCTGACCCGGCCGCCCACCGCCATCTTCGCCTGCGCCGACGAGATGGCCATGGGGGCGTACGAGGCCCTCTACGAACGAGGCCTGCGGGTGCCGGACGACATGAGCATCGTCGGTTTCGACGATCTCGACGCCGCCCGGTGGGCCGTGCCGCCGTTGACCACCGTCCGCCAGCCGTTGACCGAGATGGCCGCGATGGCCACCCGGATGCTGCTCAGCCTGGTCGACGGCGAGGAGCTGGGCAGTCACCGGCTCGAACTCGCCACGCCGCTGGTGGTCCGGCACAGCACCCGGCAGCTGCCCTGATCCCGGCACTTCGACACATGCACATGTTGCACGGTGGTTACGAACCCCCGTACGCTGCCGTGGGAGCGCTCCCGCGACCGGGGACGGTGGCCGCCGTCCACGGCCGTGACGACGAGCGTCGTCCGGGCCGGCGGGACGGGTGTGGGCAACCCGCGACGCCTCGTCAACACCGCGTCGCGCGCGCCGGAGACCCGGACCGGCGACCCGGCGCCACCCCCACCCCCGAACAGAATGAGATGCCTCCGATGACAGACATCCCACGTCCGTTCCGGCGACAGCTGGCCGTAGCCGGCGCGATCGGCGCGTTGGCCATGGGCGCGACCGCGATCCTGCCGACCGAGGACGCCGTCGCCGCCGCCGGTTGCGAGGTCACCTACACGACCTCCAGCTGGACCGGCGGGTTCACCGCCTCGATCAGCATCAGGAACCTCGGGGACGCGATCAACGGCTGGACCCTCGGCTTCAGCTTCCCCGACGCCGGCCAGCGGGTCGGACAGGGCTGGTCGGCGACGTACAGCCAGACCGGCCCCGCGGTGACCGCGCGGAACATGAGCTACAACGGCGCGCTGGCCAGCGGGGCCAGCACGAGCATCGGCTTCAACGGCACCTGGACCGGCAGCAACCCGGTGCCGACCTCGTTCACCCTCAACGGCACGGTCTGCAACGGCGCCACGAACCCGACCACCCCGCCGCCCACCACGCCACCGCCCACCACGCCACCACCGACCACTCCCCCGCCGGGTGGGCAGACGCCGGTGGCCGTCAACGGTCAGCTGCGCGTCTGCGGGGCCAACCTCTGCAACCAGTACGGCAAGCCGATCCAGCTGCGCGGGATGAGCACCCACGGCATCCAGTGGTTCCCGCACTGCTACAACGACGCGTCCCTGGACGCGCTCGCCAAGGACTGGCTCGCCGACCTGTTCCGGATCTCGATGTACGTGCAGGAGGACGGCTACGAGACCGACCCGGCCGGATTCACCAACCGCGTCAACAACCTGGTCGAGGAGGCCACCGAGCGGGGCATGTACGCGTTGATCGACTTCCACACCCTCACCCCGGGCGACCCGATGTACAACCTGGAGCGGGCCAAGACCTTCTTCGCCGCCGTCTCCGCCCGCCACGCGAACAAGAACAACGTGATCTACGAGATCACCAACGAACCGAACGGCGTGAGCTGGTCGACCATCAAGAACTACGCCGAGCAGGTCATCCCGATCATCCGGGCCAACGACCCGGACGCCGTGGTGGTCGTCGGCACCCGGGCCTGGTCGTCGCTGGGCGTCTCGGAGGGCGGCAACTCCACCGAGATCATCAACAACCCGGTGAACGCGAGCAACGTCATGTACGCGTTCCACTTCTACGCCGCCTCGCACCGGGACAACTACCGGGCCGAGCTGGAGCGGGCCGCCGCCCGACTGCCGATGTTCGTCACCGAGTTCGGCACGGTCGACTACACCGGTGACGGCGGGGTCGACCTGGCCAGCAGCACGGCCTGGCTGGACCTGCTGGACCGGTTGAAGATCAGTTACGCCAACTGGACCTACTCCGACAAGGCCGAGGGCAGCGCCGCGTTCCGGCCGGGCACCTGCTACGGCAACACGTACGCCGGCACGGCGGTGCTGACCGAGTCGGGCGCCTTCATGCGCAACCGCATCCGCACCCCGGACAACTTCCCCACCAGCTGATCCCGAGCAGCGAGCAGACGACGGCGTCCCGGCCCTCGGGGTCGGGACGCCGTCGCGGAGGGTCAGGCCGTGGCGCGCAACCGGGCGTCGAGCGCCTCGAGGTCAGGCAGGAACCAGACGTGGTCGCCCCGGTTCGACTCGTGGACCAGGGCGCGCAGCGCGGAACTGGCGGCGAGGTGCCGGGAGATGTCGCCGATCACCACCAGCCGCAGCCGGTAGTTGACGAACTTCTGCATGACCTCGCCGGCGAAACGGGTGCCCAGGGAGAAGAACTCCTCGTCGAGCCGGCTGGCCGGGACGGCCACCACCTCAGCACCGAGGAAGGCCGCGCCGACCAGGTCCAACGCGTCCTGCGTGGTGGCCACCGGCGGACCGTCCGGGTCGCAGACCAGCACCCCCACGCCGGCCCGGTCCTGCACCACGTCAGGCATCGTCGGCCTCCCCGGCGAGCAGGCCGTTGTCCCCGTCGAGCAACGCCTCGACCAGGTGCAGCACATCGGCGGTGGCAGCGGCACCCCCGAGTATCACGATCTTCATGCGGTTCCGTTCCTCGTCGTGGACGGTCTGGATGCGCAGGGGCCGGGCGGGATCCCGAACGGTGTTCGCTCCGGCCAGGAGAAAGGTGCCGAGCCGGTCGGCGGCCGCCCGGTCCACGCCGTCGACCTGCACGATGCTCGACACCTCCACCGCCCCCGCTCCGGGCGGCTGCGCCGGTCGCCCGGTCAGCGCGGCGAGGTCGGCCCCGGCGATCCGGTACTGCTTGCCGATCCGGACCGCCCGCAGCCGGCCGCTGCGGATGTAGCCGCGCACCGTGCGTACGTGCAGGCCGAGCCGCTCGGCCACCTGCTCGACCGAATACATCTCTGCGCTCATCACTCCCTAACCTACCCCGTGAGGGACCTGATGAGGAAGTTTACGATCCCGCCCACCGTCAGGAGCTGGCGAGGATGACGAGTTGCCGGGTCGCTCGGGTCATCGCGACATAGCGGTCGACCGCTCCCTCGATGCCGTCCCCGAACGCTTCAGGGTCGACGAGGACGACCAGGTCGAACTCGAGCCCCTTCGACAGTGCCGGGGTGAGTGACCGGACGCGGGACGTCGCCCGGAAGGTGGGATCGCCGATGACACAGGCGGTCCCGTCGGCGTGCGCGGCGAGCCAGGCGTCGAGGATCGAGCCCAGATCCGAAACGTTTCCGTGCACGACGGGGACGTCGCCGCCGCGGATGGAGGTCGGCACGTTGGCGTCCGGGAGCACGGCCCGGATGACCGGCTCGGCCTCCGCCATGACCTCCTTCGGCGTCCGGTAGTTGATGTCGAGGGAGGCCACGGTGATCTGGTCGAGGCCGATCCGGTCGAGCCGTTCCCGCCACGACTCCGTGAACCCGTGCCGGGCCTGGGCACGGTCCCCGACGATGGTGAAGCTCCCGGACGGACAGCGCAGCAGCAGCATCTGCCACTCCGCGTCGGTCAGTTCCTGAGCCTCGTCCACGACGATGTGCGCGAACGGCCCGGCGAGCAGGTCCGGGTCGGTGTCGGGCAGCGCGGTCTCGTCCACCAGGGCATCCTGGAAGTCCTCGCCCCGGAGCATCGTCACCAGGCCCACACCGTATTCGTCGTCGACGGCCTCGATCAGGTCGTCCACGACCCTGGTCATGCGCTCGCGTTCGGCGGCGACAGCGGCGTCGTGCCGTCGCTGACGTCGGGACGCCTCCGGGTCCCCGAGCCGCCGCCGTGCCGCGTCGAGGAGCGGCAGGTCGGACACCGTCCAGGCCTGGGCGTCCCCGCGCTGCAACTTCCGGACGTCGTCGGGGCTGAGCCAGGGAGCGCACTTTCGCAGGTAGGCGGGGACCGACCACAGGTCTCCGACGACCTCAGCCGCTTCGAGCAGCGGCCACGCGCGGTTGAACGCCGTACGCAGCTCCGTGTTCCGCAGCAGTGACCTGCGGAGCTGGTCAGCCGGTTCGTCGCCGTCGTGCTTGTCGATCAGGATCGTGAGCAGCTCCTCCCAGATCTGCTCACGCGCCTCGTTGTGCGGGGTGCCGGGGTCCGGTGCGTCGAACGCCTCGGCCCAGTCGTCGGCGCTCAGCCGGACGTCGGACCAGTCGGTCGTCACCGTCATCCCCTTGGTGGGCGGCTCCTCGTAGAACCTGACGGCCGCCTCGATCGCCCGCACCAGGTTCGCGGACGACTTCAGGAGCGCCACGTCCGGGTCGGTCTCGATCGCCGCTGTGGCTCCCTCGGCGACGAGGTCCCGCAGGGTGCAGGTCTGCACATCCTCCTCGCCGAGGCTGGGGAGGACGTCGGCGACGTAGGCCAGGTAGGGCTGGTGCGGACCGACGAACAGCACGCCGCCCCGGCGGTGGCCGAGGCGAGGATCGGCGTAGAGAAGGTAGGCCGTGCGGTGCAGAGCGACGACGGTCTTCCCCGTACCCGGACCGCCGTCGACGACGAGAGCGCCACGGGATCCCGCGCGGATGATGGCGTCCTGGTCGGCCTGGATGGTGCCGAGCACATCCCGCATCCGGGCCGACCGGTGACCGCCCAGGCTGGCGATGAAGGCGGACTGGTCGTCGAGCGCCGCGTGCCCGTCGAACCCGTCCGGGGTGAACACCTCGTCCCAGTAGTCGCCGATCCGGCCACGGGTCCATCGGTACCTGCGGCGGCTTGCCAGACCCATCGGGCTGGCGTGGGTCGCTCCGAAGAACGGGGCAGCCGCAGGAGAGCGCCAGTCGAGCAGCAGCCGACGACCCGCGCCGTCGGTGAGGCCGAGCCGTCCGACGTACCCGCGCTCGGAATTGTCCGCGCTGACCATGCGCCCGAGGCACAGGTCAAGACCGAAGCGACGCAGGGCGCGCAGACGAGTGGTCAGCCGGTGGATCTCCATGTCCCGGTCCAGCGCCCCCTGGCCTATGCCACCCGGCGATCGGCGTTCGGCTTCGAGGCGGCCGGACAGATCGGCCATCAACTGCTCGAGGCTCTCCGCGACGACCGCGAAGTACTGCTCGTCGTGGGCGATCAGCGCCGGGTCGGCCTTGGCGGCGAGATGGTCGGGAAGGTCAAACACGCTGGTGGTCAGCGGGTTCACGGCAACAGCTCCGATCGTGTTCCGGGCCCTGGCTCGATGTCCCCGCACGCCCCGTACGTCGACGACGACGCGTACTTACCGACTCCCGCTTCTCGCAGGTTCGGGCTCCGGCCGGCGATTCTGCGGCATGACCCGGGTCTTGCCGCAAGCCCCCCGGTGCGCTATACGTTGAGAGTGGCAAGGGAGTGACTACCCGGCCCAGCGGCCCGGCGGGTGGCCGCCAGTCACTTGTGGTCACGCCGCGTGTCCGTGGTCAAAGTGTTGGTGGATTCTCACGGTGGGTGACCCGGTGATGGCTGGCCGACACCCCGCGCGCGCCCTTTGCTCTGCACCCGCATGCGCGACACCACTGCCGAGCAGGGTCCACGGGGGCGGAACCTGGTGTCCCGCACCCTTGATTCTCTTGCGGCACGCGGCGAGATGACGTCTCCGAGCGCCACGGCACGGCCCCTGGCCCCGCGCGGGGGTGCTGGTCCGGCCGGCCGGAACCGTACGTCGGCCGGCCGGAGCCAGGGATCGTCAGTACCGGGTCCACTTCTGGTTGGGCGTGCCCGCGCAGTCCCAGAGCTGGAGCTTCCCGCCGTTGGCGGTCACGTTGTCCCGGACGTCCACGCACCGGTTGGCGCTGAGGTTGACCAGGTCCCCGGCGGCGTTGAGGGTGAACCGTTGGGCCGGGTTTCCGTTACAGGTGACCAGGTTGACCTCGGTGCCGTTGGCGGTGCCGGCCCAGGCCGGGTCCATGCACTTGCCCATCGCCCGGACGGTGCCGTCGGCGGCGAACGTCCACTGCTGCGCGACGGTGGTGTTGCAGTCCCAGATCTGGAGCTTGGCACCGTCGATCGGGTTCGCGCTGGGGATGTCGATGCAGCGTCCGCTCCCCACGCCCCGGAGTCGGGTGGTGCCCGGGGGCGGGTTGCCGCCGGAGGTGTAGCCGTTGACCCGCACATAGTCGACCAGCATCTGCTGCGGGAACCGGGTGGTGCCGTCCGGGTAGCCGGGCCAGTTGCCACCCACCGCCACGTTGAGGATCATGAAGAACGGGTGGTCGAAGACCCAGCGGTTGCCGTTGAGGCGGCTCGGGTCGACCCGGTGGAACTCGACCCCGTCGAGGTACCAGATGATCGAGTTGGGTTCCCAGTCCACCCGGTAGGTGTGGAAGGCGTCGGCCAGCGGGGCACCGATGGTCCGGCTGCCGGTGATGCCGCCACCGCCCGAGTAGCCCGGCCCGTGGATGGTGCCGTACACGGTGTTCGGCTCCCGGCCGATGTTCTCCATGATGTCGATCTCGCCCGAGTTCGGCCAGCCCACGCTGCCGAAGTCGTTGCCGAGCATCCAGAACGCCGGCCAGATGCCCTGCCCCCGGGGAATCTTGATGCGGGCCTCGAAGCGGCCGTACGCCTGCGTGAACGTCGCGGCGGTCAGCAGCCGGGCCGAGGTGTACTCGCACCGGCCGTAGTGACACTGGTAGTTGTTCGGGTTCTCCCGCCGGGCGGTGATGACCAGGTTGCCCTGGCCGTCGTGCACCGCGTTGCTGGTGCTGTTGGTGTAGTACTGCAACTCGTTGTTGCCCCACCCGTGCCCGCCGATGTCGAACCGCCACTTGCTCTGGTCGACGGGCGTGCCGGCCGGGGCGTTGAACTCGTCCTGCCAGGTGATGCCGCCGATCGCGGCCTGCGCGGGTTCGTCACCGGCGGGCAGGAAGGGCGCCGCGGTGAACCCCACCACCGCGGCGAGGGCGAGGGCGAGGGTGCGGGCTCGTGGGGGAAGTCGGAATCGGGGCACGGGGATCTCCTTCGCGTGGTGGAGCGGTCCGGGCGGCGGCGTGCCGTCGGCCGCCGCCAGGCGCGGCGCGGTGTCCGGCCGGGCGACGCCGGACGCGCCCACGGCTGACGGCGGACACCGGCGGCACCGCTTCCACCCGGCGGATGAGAGAGCGCTCTCTAGCGAAGCATGTCGATGGTTAGTATTTTTGTCAACACTGTTGCCAATTAGCCTGACGGCCGTCGAAGCGCAGGCCGAGGCGGGGATCGAGGGCTACCGGCCCTCTCGCCCGACCCGGGACGGGGTGGGCGGGAAGGGTGGTCAGGAGGTGACCGGTGGCAGGTCGGCGCAGCGGACGCGAGGAGCCCGTGCCACCAGAGCGGCAACGTCGTCACCCGAGGTCATCACCGTCCGGTCGGGACGGACCAGGGCCGCGTCGACCCCGGCCCGCCGCAGCCAGCGACCGAGCGCCGAGGCCGGGTCGACCGGCACCGGCACCACGCCGTGACGCCGTGCCGCCCCGGCCACCTCCGTCGACAGTGCCCGGACGGTGACCACCGCGAAGCAGGGGCCGACCACGTCGTCGAACCGGCGATCGTCACCGAGGAGCGCGTTCGGGCAGAGCCGGCCGTGCAGACTGCGTGGCGACGGGCGACGCTGACGCAGCGCCGACCGTGGCAGCGGGGGGGTCGCGCTGTCCAGGACCTTCGCCCGGAATCCGGGCAGGTAGGCCAGGCGGGGGGCGACGACCCGGCGGAGCAGGTTGCCGATCTCACCCCCTTCGGTCATCGCGCGGCCGATCACCGTGGCCAGCCGGATCAACGACGTGACGTGTGGCCGCCGCTCCGCCTCGTAGCTGTCCAGCACGGTCTGCGGCAGGCTGCCGGCGAGGACGGCGGCGAGCTTCCAGGTCAGGTTGGCCGCGTCGCGCAGGCCGGCGCCCATGCCCTGGCCGATGAAGGGCGGGGTGAGGTGGGCCGCGTCGCCGAGGAGGAGGACGGGCCCGGCCCGCCACCGGTCGGCGACCTGGGCACGGAAGGTGTACTCGGCGCAGCGGGTCACGGTCAGCGCGGTGAAGGGCACCTCCCCGGTCCAGGGCCGGACGAGCCGGTGCAGGGTCTCCGGCGCGGAGAGTTCGGCGACCGTCTCACCGGGCAGCAGCCGGAACTCCCACCGGTACCGCCGCCGCCCCACCCGCATGTACGTCGCGGCGCGATGCGGGTCGCAGACCTGGTGCACGCCCTCCCACGCGTCGAGGACGGCGTCGGTGTCGACGTCGACCACCAGCCAGCGCTGGGCGAAGCCGAGGTCGCGCATGGTGGAGCCGATCAGCGGCCGGACGGTGCTGTTGGCGCCGTCGCAGCCGAGCACGTACCGCGCGGAGAGCGTCTCCTCCGTTCCCGAGGCGCGGTCGACGAGACGCACCCGCACCGGTCCGTCGCCGTCAGGGTCGACGCCGGTGACCTCGACGTCGCCGCGGAGGGTGACCAGCGGTTCCTCGGCCAGCCGGCGACGCAGCAGGCGTTCCAACTCCGGCTGGTCGAACATGTTCGCCTGGGGATGACCGTGGACGCCGGCCGCCGTACCCCGGCGGAACTCGGCGAGGACCCGGTGGTCGGGGGCGAGCAACCGCAGCCCCTCGGCCGGCCGGGAGATGGCGGCGAACTGCTCGTGCACACCGATCCGGTGCAGGATCCGGTAGACCTCGTCGTCGAGGTGTACGGCCCGGGGCCGGGGATAGACGTCCGCCCACCGGTCGAGGAGCACGGACCGGACGCCGTGCCCGGCGAGCAGCAGCGCGGCCGTCACGCCGGTGGGACCGGCACCGACGATGACGACGGGCACCGTCGCGCTCACCGTCCCGCGCCGTCCGTCGTGGACGCCCCGGGACGGGTGGGGACGCGTCGGTGGCGGGGGTCGGCCATCGGCTCTCCTCGGCTGAAGGAACGGCTCCGGCTGACCACCGTAGAGGTCCCGACACGTCGGCGGGGGGCGCCTCGCGTGACCCGCCGACGCCCGTACGACCGGCTCCGGCGTCGGACCGGCCGCCCGTACCCGAGGTGGGCGGCGCTGCCGGCGGCGGAGGAACCGCCGGCAGCGCCGTGCGGGGTGCGGTCAGAGCCGGGCGCCCACGTCCGCGCCGTTGGCCGGACGCAGGAAGGTCGACCTCGGGATGGACCCGTCCGCCGACCGGGGACCGGTGATGGTGGCCGGATCGGTGCTCACGAAGGTCCAGGTACCGCCGATGTTCCACGAGTTGTTCGACCCGGTGGAGTTGCCCAGCGACACGTTCGTGGTGTTGCCGACCGAGAGGTTCCGGTTGACCGTGGAGGTCGAACGGGAGACGTCGAAACCGGCCTTGCCGTTGTCCCACGCGGTGTTGCGTTCGAACACCAGCGAGCCCGGGTTGCCGTTGTCGATGAACCCGCCGGCCGAGTTGCCCCAGGCCATGCTGTTGCGGGTGACGTGGTTGACGGCCGGACGGGGGTCGTTGCCGCCGCCGTTCTTGAAGCCGTTGCCGTCACCGGTGTAGTCAGGCAGGTTCCAGTAGTTGTAGCCGTTGTCGTAGGCGACGCTGTTCTCGATCAGGATGGGCGAGAGGAACAGCCACGCGTCGAAGCCGTCGTCGGCGTTGCGCCACAGCCGCGCGCCCCGGACCACGTTGCCGGTGCCGGAACCCTCCTTGATCGCCAGCCCGTCCGCGCTCTCGCCGTTCTTGCGGGGATCGCGGTTGCCGTAGCTGTCCAGGTCGATGATCTGGTTGCCGGACGAGGATCCCTGGATGTGCAGGCCCGACTCGTAGTTGTCCCGGGTGACCAGCCGCTCGTACCGGCCGTTGTTGGTGTCGACGCCGAAGATGCCGTACGGACCGTTGGCGATCTCCAGGCCGACGAACCGCCACCAGTCGCCCTCGACGTGCAGCGCCCCCCGGTCGGAGCGGGGGATGGAGGAGCCCACGGCCCCCGGGGTGTACGGCATGTTCTCGCCGTCGATGACCACACGCTCGCCGTTGTGGTTGGTGAGGGTGATCGGCTGCGACGAGGTGCCGTCCTTGAGGATCTTGATGGTGACGCTCGGGGCGTAGGTGCCGCCCCGGACCGCGATGGTGCCTCCGGGCTGTACGAGGTCGTGGGCGCGCTGGATGGTGCGCAGCGGCTGGGCCAGGGTGCCCGGGTTGGCGTCGTCGCCGTTCGTCGCGACGAAGAGGGTGCCCGAGGGCGGCGGCGCCGTGGTCGGCGGCGGGGTGGTCGCGGGTGGCGTGGTCGGTGGTGGCGCGCTGGTGGGCGGGGTGGTCGGCGGTGGCGTGGTCGGCGGCGTGCCGCCACCGGTGCTGACCACCACGTCGTCGAAGGTCGCCGACGCGTACGCGGTCTGGAGGCCGATCCGGCCGGCGCTGGACAGCGTGCTGGTGCCCTGGCCGATCACCGTCCCGTCGACGCTGCCCCGGACGGTGGTGCCGGCGACCTCGACGGAGAGGGTGTACCAGGTCCCCGGGACGACCGGACGGGAGGCGGTGGCGAGGACGGTCACCGAACCGCCGCTGACCGCCTGCAACTGCACCCGGTCGCCGGGCAGCAGGGCGAGCCGGTAGTACGTCGTCGACCCGCCCGCGCGGGCCAGCAGGCCGACGTGGCCGTTCGCGGCGAGGCTGAGCGGCTTCACCCGGGCCTGCACGGTGTACCCGGTCCAACTGGTGCTGCCGGCGAAGAGCCGGGCGTTCTCGCTGCCGGCGTTGGACTGCCGGGCGGCCGGGGACCCGTCGGTGACGACGGCCCAACTGCCGCCGGACTTCGACCAGCCGCCGGTGTCGCCGTCGGAGAAGTCGTCGCTGAACACGGTGGCGGCGGAGGCGGTCGCGGCGAGCCCGACCACGAACGCGGCGGCGGGGGCGAGCACCGCCGACAGGAGGAGGGCCAGCCGACGCTGGCGGGACGGACGCATGTGGACGTACCTCCGGGGGTGGGGGTGGCGACGGAGGGTGAAAGCGCTTTCCCCGCAGACGGTACGAACCCGCATTCAACCCTGTCAACCTTTCGCTGGACACGCTCCCACCGACACCCCGACGGCCGGCCCCCGTCTCGGGGGACCGGCCGTGGTGAGGGTGACGCGTCAGCGCCAGGTGTCGGTGCGGGTGATGGTGCCGCCGGAGGAGGTGCTGAAGCTGCGGTTCCCGCCGCCCTCCCAGGTCACCGTGCCGTCGGCGTTCTTCTTGAGGTACTTGTACTCCACCGCGGTGTTCGGTGGGAGGTTCACCGTGGCCCCCCACACCGGGTAGGCCGCCGAGGAGAGCGGCACCGCGTTGGCCGGATTCCACGAGCCCAGGGCCGCGACGTTACCGACCACGTAGACGTTCTGGCCCCAGGCGGTGGTGGCGGTGGCCTGGAAGGAGGTGGCCACCGTCGAGGTGCCGGTGTCCCCCCGGAACGTCTCGGTGACCGTGACGCTGCCGCCCGCCGGGGTGGAAAGGCTCCGGTTGGCGCCGGATTCCCAGGTCACCGTGCCGGAGGTGGTCTTCTTCAGGAACTTGTACTCCACCGTGCTGGACTTCGGCAGTTGCACCACGCCCCGGAAGACGCCGCCCTGAGCGGTCAGTTGGACCGCCGAGGCCGGGGCCCAGGAGCCGAGCGCGGGGACGCTGCCCACCAGGTAGACACCCTGGCCGGCGGTGGTGGAGGCGGTGACGGTGAAGGTGGCCTCGACGGTGTCGCCGACCGGTCCGGGGACGTAGGTGTCGGTCCGGGTCGCGGTGCCGCTGGCCGGGGTGGTGAAACCACGGTCGGTCGCCTCCTGTCCCACCACCGTGGACCCGTTCTTGACCAGGTACCGGTAGGAGATCGCGGTGCCGGCCGGCAGCGCGACGGTGGTGGTCCAGGTGCTGCCGCTGCCGGTCAGGGCGACGGAGTTGGCGGCGTTGCCACCACCGAGCGCGGCGGTGTTGCCGACCAGGTGCAGGGTCTGTCCGGCTCCGAGGGACGCGGTGGCGGTGAACGTGGTGTTGACGGTGACTCCGGGGGTGGGCCGGGCGTTGACGTGGATGGCGACCGCGTTGTTGGCCGGGAGGTTCACGGTGGCCCGTCCACCCGAGACGGCGACCCGGGTGCCGGTGCAGCCGGAACCGCCGACCCCGCCGGAGATGACGTCGCAGTACTCGCCGTCGGCGAGACCGGTGACGAACTGCGCGCTGGTGGCGGTGCCGGAGTCGTTGATGCCGATCCAGGCCCGGTCACCGCGGTGGAAGCCGATGACGTTGCTGTTGACCGTGGTGAAGTCGGAGACGGTCTTGACCGACCGCGCCGCGTTGGCCCAGCCGACCATGCCCTTGATGCCGGTGGTCTGGCTCAGGCAGTTCCAGGCGCTGCCGCAGACGGTGTCGGTGACGTAGCCGTTGCCGTTGTGCGGTGGGGACTGGTTGCGGTTGGTCCAGGAGAAGCTGTCGTAGACCGACGGCTTGCCGTGCGGGTAGGCCAGCGCGAAGTAGTTCGCCAGGACGTAGTCGGTGCCGTTCTTGTAGGACAGGACGACCCCGTCCCGCTCCAGGTCATGGTTGGTGACCATGGCGAAGACGTTCGCGCTCGGCGCGTCCAGGTTCCAGCTCGGGATGTTCGCCAGGGCCGAGATCGAGCCCTGGAAGGCGGACCGGATCCCCTTGGCGTACGCGAAGTCGAGGACGTCGCCGTTGCCGATGAACGCCCGCGCCTTGAGCGCGTCGTTGCTGGCCCCGTCGAAGATCTCCTGGGCCACGTACGGACGCCGGTTCTCCGCCACCGTGTTGTCGAGCTTGCCCACGATGGCCGCGAAGTCGTCCTTCCTGACGTGCTTGACCGCGTCCACCCGGAAACCGTCGACACCGAGCCCGATCAGGTCGTTCAGGTAGGCCGCGATCTTGTTACGGACGGCCTCCTTCTCCGTGTAGAGGTCGGAGAGGGAGAGGAGCTCGCAGCTGGTGACCTGGGCTTCGTTGTTCCAGTCGTTGATCGTCCCGTTGGTCGGGCAGTTGTCGCCCGGACGGTGGAAGTCGCCGTTGCCGTAGGGCACGGCGGGGTAGCTGTAGCCGGAGAACTGGGTGCCGGCGTACCCGACGCTGCCCGCCGGGTTGTTCGTGCCGGCCATGTGGTTGACCACCGCGTCCACGTACACCCGCACCCCGGCGGCGTGGCAGGCGTTGACCATGGCGGCGAACTGCTGCCGGTTGCCGAACCGGCTCTCCAGCTTGTAGGAGACCGGCTGGTAGACCTCGTACCACGGGTGCACACCGTCGGGGCTGTTCGGCAGGCTGACCGACTCCTGCGGCGGAGCGACCTGGACCGCGCCGTACCCGGCCGGGCCCAGGTGGTTGGTGCAGGCGGCCGCGACCGACGGCCAGTTCCACTCCCAGAGGTTCGCGGTGACCTCACTGTCGTTCAGGGTGACGGCCGCCCGCGCGGGGGTCGCGGGCACGGCCGCCAGGACCGCCGGCGTGGCGGCGGAGACGACGAGCGCGGCGGCGAGCAGGACACGGCCGGCGGGGCCGCGCAGGGGTGATCTCAGACGTTCCATGGCACGAGGACCTTCTTCCGGGGTCGAAGAGGCGCTGGCGAGAGTGGACGGCCGTCCGTGTAGCAGAACAATGAAGGATCGATGAAACCTTTGCAAGACCTTGCGGCGACTTTTCGCAACCTACCCGCAACATGGCCGCCACATAGGACCCCGGTCATTCCGGCAAGGTGCTGGGCGTAAGCGAGACGGGTGGCATCCCCCTGATGGGCCGGCGTCCCGATGCCCGGGAGGATGGTTGACGTACGACGAGCCTTCGGCGTAGCGTCCCCGCAAAATGTTCCAGCTTCTTGCACCGCCTTGCGAAGCGGAATGAGCCACGACGCGCCGACCGCCGGACCGGGCCACGGACACCGACGGCACCGGCGAGCGGAGGAGCCACCACTGATCACGTTGTCGGTCGGGACTGTTAGCGTCGCGCCGCTGGCCTACCCGCCCGACCGGAGGTTGTCGTGATCAGCTCGCATGCGTCGTCGTTCGCCGGATTACCGGTGCGGCTCTTCACCCCCGGGGAGCCCCTGCCGGAGGATCCGTCGGCGGTGGCCTGGAGGCTGGAGGTCGAGGAGTTCGAGGCCGAGCCCGAGGAGTTCGCCGACCTGGTGGCGACGTTCCGGACGACGGTGCCCGCCGAGGCCGTCCGGGCGGTGGTGGTCGGTGAGTGGGGCAGCGCGTACGAGCGGGCGCTGCCGGTCGAGTTGCTGGTGGACGCGGCGACCGAGTGGACCGGGCTACGCGCGATCTTCCTCGCCGACTTGGTCTCCGAACAGTGTGAGATCTCCTGGTTGACGCTGGCCGACATCACCCCCCTGCTGACCGCCTACCCGGCCCTGGAGACGCTCTGGGTGCGCGGCGGCAACGAGCTCATGCTGAGCCCGGTGCGGCACGACGGGCTGCGGGAGCTGCGTTTCGAGTCCGGCGGGCTGCCCGGCCCGCTGGTCCAGGCGGTGGGCGAGTCGCAGTTGCCGGCGCTGGAACGACTGGTCTTCTGGCTCGGCCGCACGGACTACGGCGCGAGCACCGGTCCCGAGCAACTCGCCCCGCTGCTGGCCGGCGGCGGGCTGCCGGCGCTGCGCCACCTGGGCCTGTGCAACAGCGAGATCGCCAACGTGGTCGCCCGGACGGTCGCCGACGCCCCGGTCGTCGCCCGGCTGGAGGTGCTCGACCTGTCGATGGGGGTGCTCACCGACGACGGCCTGGACGCGCTGCTGGCCGGGCAGTCGTTGACCCACCTGCGCCGGCTCGACCTGACGCACCACTTCCTGTCCGACGAGGCGCAGCAGCGGGTGGTGGCCGCGCTTCCCGGTGTCGACGTCGACCTCTCGGACGCCCGGAAGGTCGAGGTCTACAGCGGCCGCGAGTACCGCTTCACCGCCGTCGGGGAGTGACCGGCGATGACCTTCGTCAACCACGCGCAGTCCTTCGCCGGCCGGCCGGTGGTCGACGTCTCCCGGGACGAGCCACTGCCGACCCTGGACACCCCGGTGTCCTGGCGGTTCTCCCACAACGAGTTCGACACCTCCGCCGGGTACACCCCGTCCGAGCCGTTCCGCGGCGCGTTCGACGAGTTCCTCGCGGAGGTCGGGCCGTCGGTGGAGTCGCTGGTCATCGGCCCCTGGGGGTACGCGGCGTTCAATGTCGCCCCGATCGCGCAGCTCTGCGCGGCGGCACCCCGGCTGCCGGCGCTGCGGGCGCTCTTCCTCGGCGACATGACCTCCGAGGAGTGCGAGGTCTCGTGGATGCGGGTCGGTGACGTCAGCCCGCTGCTCACGGCGTACCCCGAGCTGGAGGTGCTGCGGGTCCGGGGCGGTCAGGATCTCACCTTCTCGCCGGTGAGGCACGAGCGGCTGCGCGAGCTGGCGGTGGAGACCGGCGGGCTGTCCGCGGCGTTCACCCGGGCGGTGCTCGACTCGGAGCTGCCCGCCCTGACCGACCTGGAGCTGTGGCTCGGCACCCCTGACTACGGCGGTACCACGGACGTGACGGACCTGGCCCCGTTGCTGGCCGGCGAGCGCTTCCCGGCGCTGCGCCGCCTCGGGCTGCGCAACGCCGAGATCGCCGACGACCTGGCCGAGGCGCTGTCGACCGCGACGGTGGTGCCCCGGCTGGAACGCCTCGACCTGTCGCTGGGCACGCTCGGCGAGCGGGGTGCCGCCGCGCTGCTGGCCGGTCAGCCGCTGACCCACCTGACCGAACTCGACCTGCACCACCACTACCTGGACGTGGAGACGGCCGCCGCGCTGGTGGCCGCCCTGCCCGGGGTGCGGGTGGACGTGTCCGACCCACGGGCGGACGAGGAGGACGACGGGGAGAGCTACCGGTACACCGCCGTCGGGGAGTGACCCGTGCCGGTTCGGGACGGCCCGGCCTGGGTAGCACCAGGGCAACCGGACGCCGAGGAGGACCTGATGAGCGACCCGAGGTACGCGGCACTACCACTGGCCGCCACCGGCCTGCGGAACGAGGACGACGGCAGCGGTCCTGAGCCGACCGACGCGATCGTCGGCGCGGACGACGCGGCGGCCGACGCCGCCCGGGCCGGTGCCGACGTCGACCTGACCGGGGCTAACCGGGACGGTGACGGTGTTCCGGTCGGCGCGGCCGACGCCGACGCCGACCGGGAGCGCGCCGCCCGGCAGGCCGACTGACCACCGTTCAACCGACAGACCGCCGTTCGCGAACCCGGCCGCCGCCCCGCCACTTCGGCGGGGCGGCGGCCGGCGTGCCGTCAGCCTCCGACGTTCACCGGGCCCGGCCGGGGCCGGTGACGGTCGCGCGGCAGGTCGCCAGCACGTCCCGCAGCTGGTCCAGCGCCCACCGGAGGTCGTCGTCGGTGGCGACCAGCGGGGGTGCCATCCGGATGGTGGAACCGTGGGTGTCCTTGACCAGCACGCCCCGTCCGGCCAGCGCGGCGCAGACGTGCCGCCCGCTGGCCAGGGCCGGGTCGATGTCGATGCCGGCCCACGCGCCCGCGCTGCGCACGGCGGTGACGCCGTCGCCGATCATGGCGTCGAGCCCCTCCCGCAGGACGGCGCCGAGGCGGCGGGCCCGGGCCTGGTACTCGCCGGTGCCGAGCAGGTCCACCACGGCCTCGCCGACCGCCGCCGCCAGCGGGTTGCCGCCGAAGGTGCTGCCGTGTTCACCCGGCTGGAGCAGACCGAGGACGGCCCGGTCGGCGAGCACGGCGGAGAGCGGGACGATGCCACCGCCGAGCGCCTTGCCGAGCAGGTACACGTCCGGGCGGACACCGGCCCCCTCGCAGGCGAACGTCGTGCCCGTCCGCCCCAGCCCCGACTGGATCTCGTCGGCGACGAACAGCGCCCGCCGCTCGGTGCAGATCCGGCGGACCCCGGCGAGGTAGCCGTCGGCGGGAACGACCACACCGGCCTCGCCCTGCACCGGTTCGATGAGCACGGCGGCGGTGTGCTCGTCAACGGCGGCCTCCAGGGCCGGGAGGTCGTCGTACGGCACCACGGTGAAGCCGGGGGTGAACGGACCGAACCCGGCCCGGGCCTGCGGGTCGGTGGAGAAACTGACGATCGTGGTGGTCCGGCCGTGGAAGTTGCCGGCGGCCACGACGATGGTCGCCCGGTCGGCGGGGACACCCTTGACCTCGTACGCCCAGCGGCGGGCGACCTTGACCCCGGTCTCCACCGCCTCCGCGCCGGTGTTCATCGGCAGGACCAGGTCCATTCCGGCCAGCGCGGCGAGTTTTTCCGCGAACGGGCCGAGCCGGTCGTTGTGGAAGGCGCGGCTGGTCAGGGTTACCTTGGCCAACTGCTCCCGGGCGGCGGCGAGCAGCCTCGGGTGACCGTGACCGAAGTTCAGCGCCGAGTATCCGGCCAGCAGGTCGAGGTAGCGGTGACCGTCGACGTCGGTGACCCAGGCTCCCTCGGCCCGGGCGACGACGACCGGCAGCGGGTGGTAGTTGTGGGCGAGGACCGCCTCCTCCCGGCTGATCGCGGCGCGGGTGCGGGTCCGGTCGGCGGCCTCGGTTCGGATGCTCATCGGCGGATCTCCAGGGTGCAGCACTTGGCCCCGCCGCCGGCCTTGGCCAGCTCGGACAGGTCGACCGGGACGGGCCGGTAGCCCCGGGCGGCGAGTTGGGCGATCAGGTCGGTGGCGGCCTGCGCGACCACCACGTTCGCGCCGTCGCTGACGGAGTTCAGCCCGAGGGCGAGCGCGTCGGCCTCGGTGGCCAGCAGGGCGTCCGGGAACAGGTGCGCCAGGACCCGTCGGCTGCCCGGGGAGAACGCCGCCGGGTAGTAGGCGACGGTGTCGTCGTCGAGGACGAACAGCGCGGTGTCCAGGTGGTAGAAGCGCGGGTCGGTCAGGCACAGCGACACCACCGGCCGGCCGAGGAACTCCTGCGCCTCGCCGTGCGCGGCCGGTTCGGTGCGGAAGCCGCTGGCGGCGAGCACCAGGTCCC
The DNA here is from genome assembly GCF_900091495.1 of Micromonospora echinospora. Taxonomy (NCBI): domain Bacteria; kingdom Bacillati; phylum Actinomycetota; class Actinomycetes; order Micromonosporales; family Micromonosporaceae; genus Micromonospora; species Micromonospora echinospora. Next base: position 6,919,906 of record NZ_LT607413.1, read on the forward strand.
GGGTGACCGCGAAGTCCCCCTCCCCCTCGTTGACGTGCTCGGACGGTCGGACGCTGGGGAACCCCGCCGCGGTGAACCAGGCCCGGTAGGCGGGAGCCTCGGGCGCGCGTTCGACGTTGCGGTACCGGGCGCCGTAGACCAGGGAGTCGAGCACCAGGCCGCAGTTGGCGGCGAAGACCATGTCGACCAGTCCGGGCACCGGGTCGACCAGGTGCACGGTGTGGCCGAGCTGGCGGTACGTCTCGCACAGCCGCGTCCACTAGGCGGTCGCGCGGGTCCGGTCGACCGGCACCGCCGGGTCCATCCAGGGGTTGATCGAGTAGGTGACATCGAAGTGGGCCGGCGGGCACATGAGGTACTCGCGCCGGGTGGCGGTGCGGATCATCGTGGGTCGTCCCGGGTGAGGATGTCGTCGACGGCCGCCTCCAGGGCCGCCTCGGCACGGGCGACCCTCTGCCGCAGGTCGCCGACGTGCTGCCGGTCGGCGGCGAGCCGCTCGGCGAAGCGGGCCGCCTCCCGTCGGACCGCCTCCGGTGCCGGGCCGCCGTAGAGGGTCCGCCGGACGACGAACGCGTGCGGGTCCATCGCCTCGGCGAACTGCTCCGGGGTCAGGCCGCTGTCGCGGCCGAGCACCTGCCGGGCCGCGTCGTCGAGCAGGGCGCAGGTGGCCGCCGGGGCGGTCACCCCGCGCTCGATGCCGAGCCGGACGAAGACGCCGACGACCTGGTGGGCGTGCCGCCAGTCGAGCCCGGTGTGCCGGACGAGGGCGGTGGCGACGTCGGTCACCTGGGCCCAGTGGGCGCCCGCCTGGGCGGCCAGCCGGTTCCGGTCGACGCGCAGGTCGGCGAGGATCCCGGCGCAGTCGCGGAGCTTGCCGGAGATCGACCCGCACATCGACCAGAGCGCCTGCTGCGAGTAGCGGCGTTCGAGGATCGGGAAGCCGGTCGGGCCGCGTTCGGCGGTGATCACCCCGACCAGGGCCGCCAGGGCCTGGGTGGCGACCGACTTGACGTCCTCCAGGGCGTCGGGGTTCTTCTTCTGCGGCATGATGCTGCTCGTGCCGCAGTACCGGTCGGGCAGCTCCACGTAGCCGAACTCGGACGTCGACCACAGGTAGAGGTCGTCGGCGAGCCGGGCCAGGGTGGCGCCGGTGGTGGCGAGCAGCGCCGCCGTCTCCATCTCCAGGTCGTGACTGAGGATCGCGTCCATGGTGTGCGGCAGCGGGGCGTCGAAGCCGAGCAGGTCGGCGACCCGGTGCCGGTCGACCGGCAGGTCGCTGCCGGTGAGGATGGCCGCCCCGGCCGGCGAGAGGTTGAGCCGGCCGTACAGCCCGAACAGCCGTTCGGTGTCCCGGGCGAAGGCCTGCTCGAACATGGTCGCCCAGTGCGCGAACGTGGTCGGTTGGGCGTGCTGGCCGTGGGTGTAGCCGGGCATCACCGTGTCGGTGTGCGCGTCGGCCAGGTCGAGCAGGACACCCCGCAGGTCGGTCAGGGCGGGCAGGAGCGCGTGCAGGTGCCAGCGGATCGTCATCCGGCGGGCCACCTCGATCAGGTCGCCGGAGCTGCGGCCGAGGTGGATCCGGCCGCCGGTGTCCGGACCGAGGGTGGCGGTGAGGTACTGCTCGCCGGAGTGCATCCCGCCACCGGCGGCGATCCGGGTCTCGGCGACACCCCGGACGTCCATCTCCCGCAGGGCGGCGACGATGGCCCGGCCGGTGGCCGGGTCGAGCAGGCCCTGCTCGGTGAGCATCACCGCGTGGGCCTTGTCGAAGGCGTGGATCGCCGGCAGGGAGTCGCCGAGCAGTTCCGTGCGGTGGCTGCGCAGGTGCGGCAGCTGTTCCTCGGTCAACCGGACGCCGGTGGCCCGGAATCCCTGGTGGTCGTGGTCGGTGGTCATCGACGGGCTCCTCCGGCGCCGAAGACGGCGAAGTGGAACAACAGGTACGCGGTGAGCGTGGCGGTGGTCGACGTGGGGTGATCGGTGAGCGGGTTGACCTCGGTGACGGCGAACGCGTCGCAGTGCGGGGCGAGCAGCCGGACGGCCTCCAGCGCCTCACCCGAGGTGAGGCCACCGGGTTCGTGCGCGCCGGCTCCGGGGGCGAACGCCGGGTCGATCGCGTCGATGTCGAAGGAGAGGAAGAGGTGGTCGGCGCCGGAGACCCGGTCGAGGATCTGCTCGACGGCGGAGACCGGGCCGAGCGCCTGGAACTCCCGGGCGGTGATGTGGGGCAGGCCGGACGTGCGCTTGAAGGTCGCCGAGGACGGGAAGTTGAAGTGCCGGACGGCGACCTGGATGCAGTCGTCGGCGTTGATCCGGTCGAGTTCCAGGCTCCGGCGCATGCCGCTGGACTGGCTGACCCGGCCCTGGTACCGGTTGTGGTCCATCAGGTCGAGGTGGGCGTCGAAGTGGATCACCCCGACCCGTCCGGGCAGGGCCTCGTGCACTCCCCGGGCGCAGGGGAAGAGGACCGAGTCGTCGCCGCCGATGACGATCGGCGAGCGGCCCTCCCGCAGCGAGTCCGCCACGGCGGCGGAGCAGGCGTCGAGGGTGGCGTGGATGTCGTGGCCGACGACGTCCACGTCGCCCCGGTCGCGCAGCAGGTCGTCGCCGACCTCGTGCACCGAGTCGCTGTCCAGGGAGTAGATGGCACCGTTCTCGATGCGCTGGGTGATCCAGCCCAGTGCCTCGCGGACCCGGGCGGGCGCGTAGCGCGAACCCGGCCAACCCAGGGTGGAGCCCCCGTCGAAGGGGACCCCCCACAGGTCGAACGTCCGCGGCTGGTGACGACGTGGCATTCCTGACCTCTCGCTGTGCGAACGACGGTGGTAGGTGGGTTCAGCCGAGGACACGGGAGACGAACTCCCGGGTCCGGGGGTGCTGGGGGGCGCCGAGCACGTCGGCCGGGGGGCCGCTCTCCACGACGACACCGTCGTCCATGAAGACGAGCGTGTCGCCGACCTCGCGGGCGAAGCCGATCTCGTGGGTGACGACGACCATGGTCATGCCGTCGGCGGCGAGGGTCTTCATCACGTCGAGCACCTCGCCGACCAGCTCCGGGTCGAGGGCGGAGGTGGGCTCGTCGAAGAGCATGAGGTACGGCTGCATGGCCAGCGCCCGGGCGATCGCGACCCGCTGCTGCTGACCGCCGCTGAGCTGCGCCGGGTACGCGTCGTACTTGTCGCTGAGACCCACCCGGTCGAGCAGCCGGCGGGCGGCGGCGGTGGCGTCGGCGCGGTTGTGCCGCAGGGCGCGTAGCGGCCCCTCGACCACGTTGCCGAGCGCGGTCATGTGCGGGAAGAGGTTGAACCGCTGGAAGACCATGCCGATCCCGCGCCGCTGCCGGGCGATCTCCCGCTCGTTCAGCTCGTACAGCCGGCCCTGGCGCACCCGGTGGCCGACCAGCTGGTCGCGGACCCACAGCTCGCCGTCGTCGATGCGTTCGAGTTGGTTGACGCAGCGCAGGAAGGTGCTCTTGCCCGACCCGGACGGCCCCATCACGCAGAGCACCTCCCCGGCGTGCACGGTCAGGGACACCCCACGCAGCACGTGGACCGGTCCGAACGACTTGTGGATTCCGATGGCCTGGACGACGGGTGTGCCGGTCACGCCTCGTTCTCCTTCTCTCGGCGCGCGAGGGCGCGGGCGGCCCGGCGGGTGGTGTGCTGGAAGCCCCGGCCGAACCGTCGTTCGACGAAGTGTTGGATCACGCTGAGCACCGAGACGACCACCAGGTACCAGGTCGCCGCGACGATGAGCAGTTCGATGACCCGGTTGTTGGCGTAGTAGATGAACTCGGCGCTCTCCAGGATCTCGCCGTAGGTGATCACCGCGGCGAGCGAGGACATCTTCAGCGTGCTGATGAACTCGTTGCCCAGCGGCGGGACGATCACCCGCATCGCCTGGGGCAGGACCACCCGGCGGCGGATCTGCCCCGGGGTGAGACTGAGCGCCTGGGCGGCCTCGATCTGGCCCCGGTCGACCGCCAGGATGCCGGCGCGGACGAGTTCGGCGGTGTACGCGCTCATGTTGATGCCCAGCCCGAGCAGGGCCGCCACGAAGGGCGTCATCACGTCGATGGTGCGGGCCTGGAAGCTGCCGAACCCGATGGTCGGGAAGACCAGGGCCAGGTTGTACCAGATCAGCAGTTGCAGCAGCACCGGAACGCCCCGGAACAGCCAGACGTAGCCGAAGGCGACCGTCCGGGTCACCGGGTTGGCCGACATCCGCATCACCGCGACCACGACGCCGAGGACGATGGCCAGCGCCATCGAGCAGAGCGTGATCACGATGGTGTTGCCCAGTCCGTGCAGGATCGCCCCGGCGGTCAGGTACCGGCCGACCACCGGCCACTCGATGCTGCCCTGGGCGAAGGCCCGGGCGAGCAGCGCGAGCAGGGCGATCACCAGCGCCGCCGAGATCCAGCGGCCGTGGTGCCGTAGCGGCACCCGGGGCAGGCCCGCGAGTTGTCCCGGTCCCGGTGCCGGCGAGGTGGCGGTTCCACCCCGGTCCGTGCTGGTCATGGTGCCTCCCGTCGGTGCTTTCGCCGAGTCTCACCGGCGACGACGGGGTGCGGTACCTGACAGGAGGTCCAGTGGGACCGCCCTGACCAGGACTTTCTGTCCTACCAGACGCCGGGTCGGCGCTACGTCCGGTCGGGTGCCGGGCGGGTGTCGTCCGGGTCGGCGGCGCCGTCGGCGAGCAGGGCGAGCCACAGCTCCATGCGTTCGTAGGCGGAGGCGAGGTCGCGGCCGGTGATCCGTTCGATGCGCTCGATCCGGGCCCGCAGGGTGTGCCGGTGGATGCCGAGTTCGGCGGCGGTCTCGTTCCAGTGCCCGTTGTGCGCGAGGAACGCGCGCAGGGTGCCCAGCAGGGTCCCGTCCCGGCCACCGTCGTGTTGCTGGAGCGGGCCGAGCACCCGGCGGACGAAGCCCGCGAGCGCCTGGGGTGACTGGGCGTGGAACAGCATCTGGAGAGCTTCCAGGTCGTCGAAGCGGGTCACCGCCCGCCGTTCGGCCTGGCCGACCTCGGCGGCGTGACTGGCCGCACGGTGCGAGTGCGTGACGCGTTCGACGGGCACCACGTCGCCCAGACCGAGCGCGACGGTGGGACGGACCGAGGCCAGTCGGGCGAGGGCGCGGGCGGTGCGGTCCGAGCCGTCGGTGAGCACGGTGACCCGGGCCTGCCGGCCGGTGGTCTGGACCACCGCCGCCCCGGGCAGGTTCGCCTCGCTCATCAGCTCGTTCACCCGGTCGCCCAGGGGTTCGCCCCGGCTCGCGTCGCAGAGGTACGTGGCGACCCGCAGGGCGGTGGGGTCGAGGTCCCAGCCGGTGACGTGCTGGTGGGCCACCGCCGGCGCGATCGCGCCACGGAGCAGTTGGAGCAGGGTGTCGGCGCGCAACCGGCGCAGTTGCCGGCTGGCCGCCTGCGAACGTTCCATCTCCAGCGACAGCAGGGCCACCCCGCCGGCCAGCACCATCCGGCTGTAGTCGCTGGCCCGACCCGGCACGCCGGCGACCAGGAAGCCGCGCATCCGGCCCCGGGCGCCGAGGGTGTGGATCGCGATGGACTCGCGCGGGGTGACCACCGCGCTGCTCGCCCGGATGCCCCGTTCCCGGGTACGCATGAGGTCCGGGAGCAGGGCGGGCAGCCGCTCGCCGGCCTCGGGCGGCCAGGCCCGGACGACGGTGGCCGCCGTGTCGGTGAGCACCGCCCAGCCGTCGACCGCCCGGGAGATCGCGGTGACGATGCCGCCCCGTCCGGACTCCAACGCGGCGGCGGTCAGCGTCTGCTGGGCGTCGAAGGCGCGCGCGATGGTGTCGTACCGCTCGGCGGCGAGCAGGTTGGACACGCCCTCGGAGATCGCCACGTAGGGCGCGTCGACCGGGATCTCCAGCACGGGCAGGCCGCGTTCCTCGGCGGCGGCCCGCAGCGGTTCGGGGACGTCGGGGTGGTCGAGCCCGACCCCGAAGCCGAGTCCGGCCAGCCCGGCGTCGGCGAGCCGGTGCAGGTACGGCCCGAACTCCGCCGGGTCGGTGATCCGCATACCGGTGGTGAGCAGGAGTTCCCCACCGCGCAGCCACGGGGTCGGGTCCACCGTCTCGCTGACGTGCACCCAGCGCACCTCGTTGCCCACACCGGTGCCGCCGGCCACCATCCGCAGCCGCAGTTCCGGCAGCGCGAGAACCTGCGCGACGGTTACCGCCATCGGTCCCCACCCCCTGTCGTTGATCATGATTGGACGGCCTGCCTTCGACATGAAGTACAGTCCGACCTGCGGCGACGTGACAATAGGTCGCCTTCCGACAGCCGCGCGGTCGCTTGAACACTGGGGCAACGTCAGCCGATCACCGGCGACGGTCAGGCGGGGTGTGGGGTGCGCCATCACCCGCGAACCCGGAGGAGACAGGTGTGAAGAAGTCAGCCACATGGGTGAGCGTGGCGGTCGCGGCGGCGCTCCTCGCCGGTTGCGGCGGCACGGACGAGCCGGCGACCAACGCGTCGTCCGACAACCCGCTCAACGCGATGCTCCCCGAGTCGGTCCGCAACGCCGGTCGGCTCAACGTCGGTAACAGCCCGGTCTATCCCCCGATGTCCTACCTGCCGGAGGGCACCGAGGACCGCGAGAAGCGGCAGGGTTTCGACGTCGACCTGGCCCGGGCCATCGGCGAGAAGCTCGGCGTCACCGTCACGTTCGTCACACAGGAGTACGAGCAGTACATCCCGTCCCTGGCCACCGGCCGGATCGACCTGGTGCAGTCCGCCATGCAGGACCTGGAGTCGCGCCGGGACACGGTCGACTTCGTCGACTACTACACCACCGGACCGCAGCTGTTCACCCGCGCCGACCGGGCCGGCCAGTTCCCGACCGAGGCCGACGTCTGCGGGCACAAGGTGGCGGTGGACAGCGGCGACACCGGATACCGGGCGGCGCTCACCGAGTTCAACACCCGGGTCTGCGCCGCCGCCGGCAAGCCGCCGGTCCAGGAACTGACCACGAACGGCACGGCCGACGCGCTGTTGCAGTTGCAGCAGGGCCGCGCCGACGTGAGCATCCGGGGCGCGGAGTCCATCCGGTACGTCACGAAGGAGCAGGAACCCGGCAAGTACGCGCTAATCGGCAAGCCGATCGCGGAGATCCCGGTCGGCATCGGCGTCAGCAAGAAGGAGACGCAGTTGCGCGACGCGGTGGCGGCGGCACTCAAGGCGCTGATCGAGGACGGCACCTACGCCAAGATCGGCGAAAAGTGGGGCCTGTCGGACATCCTGCGTCCGGCGGTGACCGTCAACGGCCAGCCGGCGGCCTGACCATGACCGTCACCGTCCTGCGCGGCGGCACCGTGTTCACCCCGCAGCCGGCCGGCACCGCCGACGTGGTCGTCGGTGGACGTGACGTCCTCGCCGTGACGGCGGCGGGTGATCCCCCGTCCGGCGGCCCACCGACCGGGTCGCCGGGCGCGGTGGTCCACGACTGCGCCGGCCTGCTGGTGGTGCCCGGGCTGGTCGACGGGCACCTGCACATCGTCGGTGGCGGCGGCGGCGCGGGATACCACTCCCGGATCCCGGAGCTGCCGGCCGACGTGATCGTCGAGGCCGGCACCACCACCTGCGTCGGGATGCCCGGCGTCGACCCGGTCAGCAAGGGGCCGGAGACGCTGCTCGCCCGGGCGTACGCCTTGCCGGTCGCCGGCCCACGCGCCTGGGTGATGGCCGGCGGGTTCCACTGGCCGCCGCCCACCCTGACCGGGTCCCTGCTGCGGGACCTCTACCTGCTGCCACACCTGGTCGGCGTGAAGGTGGCCCTGTACGAGCACAAGGCCACCTGCCCCGACCTCGCCGAACTCACCCGGCTGCTGCGGGAGCTGGAGTGGGCGGCCGGGGCCACCGGCCGGGCGGCCCTGCTGCACGTGCACCTCGGCACCGCGGACGGCGACCCGGACCTGCTCCCGCGGGCCCTGGACGCCTCCGGAGCGGACCCGCGCCGGCTCCAGGTCACCCATGCCAACTACGGTCCCCGGACACTCGACCTGGCCGCCCGGATCGGTGCCGCCGGTTCCTGGGTCGACGTCAACCCGCTGATCAACCCGGCCCGCATCGTCGGTGCGGTGGCCCCGGTCGACGCGGTCGCGGAACTGCTCGACCGGGGGGTGCCGGCCGACCGGCTCACCCTCAGCAGCGACGGGAACGCCTCCGTGCCCCGGACGCTGCCGGACGGCACCCGGGAGGAGTTCGCCTACCGGGTGGAGCTGCTGCCGACCGTCCGCGCGCTGGTCGACACCGGCACCCTCGACCTGCCCCGCGCCCTGGCCCTGGTGACCCGCAACCCCGCCACCGCGCTCGGCCTGGCCGGGACCGGCACGCTGCGGCCCGGCGTACCGGCCGACGTCGTCGTGCTCGACCCGGAGCTGCGGGTCCGCCGGGTGTTCCGGGACGGCACCGAACTGGTCCGGGACGGCCGGGCGGTCGCCCCCGCCCCGTTCCGGCCGTCGCCGGGCGGGGTCGCCGCCGGCGCGGGCCCGGACACCGGGAGCCGCTGATGCGACACGTGCTCTTCCAGGACCCGGGACCGGCGTCCGCCGGGCCGCCGGTGCCGGTCTGGGTCGACGCCGCCACCCCGACGCCCGGCCCCGAGCAGGTGCTGATCGAGGTGCACGCGGCCGGGCTCAACCGCGCCGACCTGCTGCAACGCGACGCCGACTACCGGCCGCCGGCCGGCGAGTCGGCGGTACCCGGGCTGGAGTGCGCCGGTCGGATCGTCGCGCTGGGCAGCGGGGTCACCGACCTGCGGATCGGTGACCGGGTCTGCGCCCTGCTCGGCAGCGGCGGGTACGCCACCCACGTCGTCGCGCCGCAGGCCCAGGTGCTGGCGGTGCCCGACAAGTGGAGCATGACGGAGGCCGCCGCGCTGCCGGAGGCCCTGGCCACCGCCTGGTGGAACCTGCGGATGCTCGGCGGTCTGCGCCCCGGCGACCGGGTGCTGGTGCACGCGGCCAACTCCGGCGTGGGCACCATGGCCGTCCGCCTGGCCCGGGCGCTCGGCGCGAGCGTCGCCGGCACCGTCCGCACCGCCGCGCTGGCCGAACGGGTACGGGTCCTCGGCGCCGACCCGGTGGTGGTGTCCACGGCGGCCGACGCGGAGCGAACCCTGCGGGAGCAGGCCCCGGAGGGCTTCGACATCGTGCTCGACCTGGTCGGCGCGGCGGTCGCCGGTCTCACCCTGACCGGGCTGCGCACCGGAGGCCGGTGGCTCTGCGTCGGCGTGCTCAGCGGCGACGAGGTCGCCCTCAGCCTGCGCGCCGTGATCCGGCGTCGGCTCGTGCTGACCGGCGGGTCGATCCGCAGCCTGCCGGCCACCGAGAAGGCCGCCATCCTCGCCGACCTGCGGCGTTCCGGGCCGTGGACGGCACCGGACGGGATCCGCCCGGTGCTCGCCGCCACGTACCCGGCGACCGGGGTCACCACCGCCCTGGAGCACCTGGAACGCGGTGGCCTGCTCGGCAAGATCGTGCTCGATTTCCCCCGCTGACCTCGCTCCCCGACCCGCCCCGAGCCCTCTGGAGTTGCCGTGACCCCGACCGCACCCGCCCCGAGTCCCGCCACGGAACGCGTCGGACTGGCGCTCGGCTACGACCCGGCGGTGTCCGTCCGGCAGATGGCCGGCTCGGCCGCCGCCGCCGAGCGGGCCGGTTTCGACACCGCCTTCTTCTCCGAGACGCTGTTCACCAACCGCGACTCGGTCAGCGCCCTCACCGCGTTCGGACTGGCCACCGAACGGGTCACCCTCGGCACCACCCAGGTGGTCCGGCTGCGCAGCCCGCTGGTGATGGCGCAGACGGCGGCCACCCTCGACGAGCTGAGCGGCGGACGACTCGTCCTGGTGGTCGGGGCGTTCACCGCCAAGCACGCCGCCCGCAACGGCCGGCCGTTGACGGACCCGGTCACCACCCTGCGGGAGTACGTCGAGTCGATCCGGGCGCTGCTCACCGGGGAACGGGTCACCTACCGGGGCGAAGTGGTGCAGCTCGACGACGTGGGCCTGAACTTCACCCCGCTCCGGCCGGACATCCCGATCTGGATCGCCGCCGCCAGCCGCCGGGGGCTGGTCAACGCGGCGAAGCTGGGCGACGGGGTGCTGCTCGACGCCGGAACGTCCCCCGAGTACTCGGCCAACGCGGTCGAGCTGCTCCGACGCAGCTGCGAGAAGATCGACCGGGACCCGGCCGAGCTGACCGTGGCGCAGTTGGTCAACACCTCCATCGAGGACGACCGGGAGACCGCCGTCGCCGCGATCCGCTGGGAGGTCGCGACCAAGTTCACCTACGCGTCCACGCCGAAGGCCAAGATGTCGGTGGGCGAACCGGCCATCGACCCGGACGACCTGCCCCGGTTCGCCGACGCCTTCGCCCGGGGCGGCAAGGCCGCGCTCCAGGAGATCCTGCCCGAACGGTACGTCACCTCGTTGACCGCCACCGGCACCGCCGACGACGTGCGGGACCGGATCGCCGCGTACCGGCAGGCCGGGGTCACCCTGCCACTGGTCCGCCCGGCCGCGCCGCACCAGCTCGACCGCCTGCTGCGCACCTTCGGCCGCCCCGAGGCGGGGTGACCGACGCAGAGGCGACCGGCGGCGGGGCGACCGGCGCAGCGCCGACCGGCGGCGGGGCGACCGGCGCAGCGCCGACCGGCGGCGGGGCGACCGGCGCAGCGCCGACCGGCGGCGGGGCGACCGGCGGCGGCGTGGGGCACATCGCCGAGCAGCACCGGTCGGGCCTACTCAGCCGGTGACCGGGGTGGGGCAGGAGTCCAGCCAGCGTCGGTACCAGCGGGCGAAGCCCAGCGGCACGCCGTCCTCGTCGAGGAGCGGCCGGAGACCGCCCCCTTCGGCCCTGTCGTCGGCCCACATCTGCCCGCGCGCCGGGCCGCTGACCACCAGCGCCTCCCGCAGGGCGCACCCGAGGTGGCAGAGGTAGAGCAGGCCGACGGAGTGCGCGCCGGTGTAGACCACCGAATCGTACAACTCCTGGTAGGCGTCCTCGGCGGCCTCCAACGCCTCGGGCGAGTCGAAGTCGTCCTCGTCCGGCTGCGGGGGCAGGTCGTCGGCCGGGTTGAACGCCTCGGTGTGCGCGAAGGACTGGTCGAGGGTGTCCAGGTCGGTCAGGTCGGCACCGTCGCCCTCCCACCGCCACCCCTGCCCGGTCCGGCGCAGCGGGAAGAGCCCGTACGCCGGGCCGGCGCCGCCACGGCCCGCCGTCAGCAGGAACGACCGGTACTCGGCCGGCAGTTCCAGCCGCAGTTGTCCCTCCAGTTCGGCCAGTTCCGCCTCGGACAGCGGCGGTTCGAGGACGAACCCGTGGTCACCTGCGCCGAAGACCTCCCCGGCCTGCGGGTCGGCGGCCAGCCGGGCGAGCCGGGGCGGCACGTCGGACCAGTCGTCAGTCATCGGTTTCCTTTCGTGGGGCGCGGAGGGTGTCGAGGCGTGCACCGTACCGGTGGCCACCGACAGCGTCCGCCGGCCCACCCGTACGCCGGGTCGGGGCGGCCGGCGCGCGGCAGTGACCTGCGGCCCGGCCCTTCGGACGTGTCGGTGGCCACCCGTACGGTGTGCGATCGTGAACGCGCTTCAGACGTACCGCTACCTCCGACCGTCCGCCCTGAGCGACGGTGACCTGGCCTTGCAGACCAGCGGCGGCCCCTCGGCGAACCCCCGCTTCTTCGTCGGCTTCCTCACCGCGCCCCGGGCCGCCGCGTCCGGGCTGCTGGCGGTCGCCGAGGTCGCCCGGACCCGCTACCACCAGCCGGTCAATCCGGCGAGCCTGGACCCGGTGGTCACCGGCAGCCGGGACCGGCTGCGGTTCGAGTCCTTCTCCGGCTGCTGCGGGGTGTACGCGCGCCTCGACGTCTCCCCCGCCGGCTTCGACGGCGACGTCGTCGAGCACGGCACCACCAACGTGGACGTCAACGCGCCGCTGCGGGAGGCGCTGGCCCGGGTCGGCGGCCTCGACCCGCTGCACCTGTCGGTCGGCCCGGACGACCTCACCGTGTCGACCATGGACGGTCCGGTGGTGGAGAAGAAGGTGCCGCTGCCGGCCCGCTGGCTGCGCGGTTTCGCCGAGGTGCACGTGCTGGCCGCCGAGATGACCCTGCGCGCCGAGGTCCCGGCGACCGAGGCGGCGGCGTTCCTGCGCCGGCTGCCGTCCGCCGGTGACCGGTCGGTGCTCTGGGCGGTGCCGGCCGGCCGGACGCTACGGCTGACCTCCCGTCCCGGCCCGGGGGCGATCTGCCTGGCCGGGGCCGGTCGGCTGGCCGCGCTGCGCGGGCTGCTGCGCTTCGCCACGACGCTGCGCGTGTACGGACCGGCGGTGGGCGCCGGGTCACCGGCGACGGCGAGCGTCTGGGAGCTGGACACCGGCGGGATGCGGCTGTCGCTGACCCTGTCCCCGGAGCCGTACCGGGGGTTCTCCGGCGAGGGCGGCGTCCTGGCATCCCTGGCCTCCGACGACGTCACCGACGACGCCGCGCTGGTCAGCGTCCTGCTGTCCTGGGATCCGACGATCGACGTGCCGACGCTGGCCGCGCAGGCGGGCCTGACCGACGAGCGGGTCCGGGCCGCCCTGGTGCAGTTGGGCACTGCCGGCCGGGTCGGGTACGACGTGGCCGAGCAGGCGTACTTCCACCGGGTGCTGCCGTACGACGCCGGCCGGGCCGAGCGGGACAATCCCCGGCTGGTCGGGGCGCGGGCGCTGGTGGAGGCCGGGGCGGTGGGCCGGGACGGGGACGTCGCCACGGTCAGCCACGGCACCGAGGTCTACCGGGTCCGTCGCCTCCCCGACGGCGGGTACACCTGCACCTGCCGGTGGTGGAGCCGGCACCGGGGCGAACGGGGGCCGTGCAAGCACGCGCTCGCCGTGTCCATGGTGGAGGTGTCGGCGTGACCGACGGACGCTTCGACTACCTGAACACCGGGGGCGTCCGGGCCGCGAAGGTGGCCGTCACCGGGCTCACCGACGAGCAGCGCCGCGACATGGCGAAGGCCCTGCTGGTCCACATCCGCAACCAGGAGAACCCCTGGTTCTGGGAGGCGCGGGCCACCGCGCTGGCGGTGGTGGCGGTGGGCTGCCTGCCCAGCGCCGCCCAGGCCGCCCAACTGCTCGGCCGGCGGTCGGTCTCGCTACGCGCGGTGCAGACCAGGCTGGTGGTCGAGGTGGCGCGGGAGCGGGGCGTGACCTGGCTGGCCGACCTGGCGTACCGCCTGGCGGACAAGTTGCCGCGCACCGACCCGGACGACGGGTGGGAGTTCATCGGCGAGCTGCTCGCCGCCGAGCAGGCCCCGCCGCCGACCGGGGACCTCTTCGTCACCGGATGGGTACGGCACCTGGCCTGGCCACGGGAGCAGCGGCAGCGGGGCGTCCCGCTGCCGGAGCGGCTCGCCGCCGACCCGTTCCTCGACGCCCTGCTGCCCCGCCTCTTCGAGGTCGACGGCATCGGCGTGCACATGTCGTTCGACGCCCTCTGGTCCCGGGACCGGGACGACCCGGAAAACCGGGCGAAGATGGCCCTGCCCCGGGCGCTGGCGGCGCTCGCCGGCACCGGCCGGCTGGACCAGGCGGTCCTGCTCGACGGGTGCCTCAGCCGACTGCTGCGCGACGACCGGCCGGCGGCGCTGCGCGTCTTCACCGCCCTGCTCGACCACCTCGCCCCGACCACGACGGAGGTCGCCGACCGGGCCGCCGGTTACCTGCGGCTGCTCGCGGACGCCCCGGCGCCGGTCGCCACGATGGCCCAGAAGGCGCTGCGGCAGTGGGACGGCGCCGAGATCACCGACGTGCTCGACGCGTCCCGGGCGGTGCTGGCCCGGCCGGACAAGGCCCTGGTGAAGGCCCAGCTGACCTGGCTCGACCGGCTCGCCCGCCGACTACCGGACCGGGCCGCCGAGATCGCCGAGGTGCTCGCGGAGGCGCTCGACCACCCCGCCGCCGACATCCGGGACCGGGTCGCCACACTGACCGCCCGACACGGCCACGCGCCCGCCCCGGCGGTGGTCACCGTCGTCGGGGACGAGCTGCCGTCGCCGGCCGGACCGCCGCCCGCGCCGCCGCCGATCACCGACCCGGACGAACTGGCCGAGGAGGTCGGGGTCCTGCTGGACGGCAGGACGGAGGCGCTGGCACTGGACCGGGTGCTCGACGGGGTGGTCCGCCTGGCCGGCGCCGACCGGCCCGCCCTGCACCGGGCGCTGGTCCCGGTGCTGGACCGGCACCGGCACAGCATGTACGAACACCGGTGGGACCCGTGCTGCATCTGCGAGCTGGTCGGCGGGGTGCTGTACACGGCGGTCGAGCCGGCGCGGGCCGCCGACCGGCGTGGCCGGTGGCAGGCGCTGACGGCCGCGGTCGGCCGGACGCCCGAGCCGGACCCGCAGAACCCGGCGCCGGCCCGGGTGCCCGCCCCGCACCGGCTGTGGCGGGCCCGGATCGCCGAGGTCGGCATGCGGATCGGCGAGTCCGCCTACCCGGGGCTGCTCGCCATGCCGACCTCGGCCACCGGGGCGGTGGACCCGCTGGCCCTCTACGAGCGGATCGCCCGCCTCGGCTCGGCCGGCCCGTGGCGGTGGGACCTCACCCAGGCGTTGCTGCGGCTGCCCCCCGGGTCCGACGAGCCGCTCGCCGCGAAGGCGCGGGCGCTGCGCAGCCCGGCCGGTGACCGGCTCGCCACCTGGCTGCGCGACGGTGGCCTGCCCGATCCGGTCGCCGAGGTCCTCACCGTGCCCCGCCGGGAACGCCGCAAGCAAACCAACCGCTGGGCGACCGACTGGGAGTACGACCAGTTGCCCGAGCGACGCCGGCAGGTGCGGCTCACCCCGCCCGAGGGGTACACCGACCGGTTCGGGCTGCTCACCGTGCCGCCCGCGCCCCTCGGCGGCAACCAGGGCGACCGGGCGGCGTTCTGGGCGTCGGTGCTGCCCTGGCATCCGGGTGTGGTGGCGGCGCACGCGCTGCCCGAGGTCGCCAGCGCCGCCGACCAGGACGTCCGGGGAGCCACGGCGGTCCTGCCGGTGCTCGCCGAGAGCGGCGGCGCGGGTGGCCCCGCCCTCGACCTGGCCCTGGCGTACGGCTTCGGGGCCCGGCACGAGGCCGACCGGATCGCCGCCCTCGACGCCCTCCTGCTGCTCGCCGCCGCCGGCACCCTGGACGCCCCGGCTGTCGGCGGCCACCTCGGCACGCTGGTCACCGACGGCAACGTGCTGCCCACCCGGGCGGTGTCCCCGCTGCGGGACGCGGCCACCGCCGGTGCCCCGCTGAGCACCTGGCGGCTGCTCGCCGCCGCCCTGCCGGCGCTGCTCGCCGCGCCGACCGCGCCCCGGGGCACCCCGGACCTGCTGAGCCTGGCGGCCGAGACGGCCACCCGGACCGGTGTGCGGATCGAGGTGCCGGGGCTGGCCGAGGTCGCCGGCCGGGGCGGGTCGAGCCGACTGGTCCGCGAGGCGCGACGGCTTGCCGAGGCGCTCGACCGGTAACCGGCGACGACGGGCCGCCCGACGCCCGGGCGGCCCACCCGGGCCCCTCCATTGACATGCGTTTTCGCTCCGACCAGGATGGGCGCACCGATCGTCCACCCCCGACCGGTTCCGCCGACCTGCGGTGCGCCGACCCTCCCGCCGGCCACCGCCGGTTCCGTGCGGGACCGGCCCGCCGGTTCGCCCGCGCCCGTCCCCCGCGAAAGGCGGCGACAGATGCCCCCACCCGTTCCCTCCCGCTGGCGACGGCGGTTCCCCGCGGCGACCGCCGCCGGTGCCGCCCTGCTCATGCTGGCCAGCCCGGCCACGGCGGTCACCGCCGCCCCGACCGACGGCCCACCCGCCGCCGCGCCGGCCGCCCTCGACCGTCCCGCCGACGAGCAGGCGTCCGTGGTGGAGGTGCTCCTCGCCGACCAGGCCGCCCTGGACGAACTGGTGGCCACCGGCGTCGACCTCGACCATCACGTCACCCGCACCGGAACCGGGATCGTGGTGCACGCCGTGGTGACCCCGACCGAGACCGCCGCGCTGCGGCGGATGGGCTACCGGATCGGCGCGACCCTGCACGACCCGGCCGACTCCGCGCAGCGGATCGCCGAACGGGAGGCGACGATCGCCGGGCACCGGGCCGACAACCGCCGGTTCTCCGCGACCCTCGCCCCGTCGGCGACCGCGTCGGACGTCCGGATCATCCGCGCCGACTACTACACCTCCGGCACCGACCAGGTCCTCTCGGTCGAGGCGAAGTGGGGTCAGGGGCAGACCGCGACCGGCGCGCTGACCGTGGCCCGGGACAGCGGACCCGGCACGGAGATCGGCTCCGGCGGCACCCAGACCATCTCCCGGTTCGTCGACGCCGGGGTGTACCTGTACCACCGGGGCGCGGCCACGGTCACCGCCCGGCCGCACCGGATCCAGGTGACCAGCCCGACCGGGGACGTGGCGGTCGCCGAGGTCACCGAGTGGCTGCCGATCCCGGACGACGACCCGGAGGGGCCGGGCTACCAGAAGGACTTCGTCACCAGCTATCTGACCCCGACGGAGCTGTACGCGCGGATCCGGCAGCTCGCCGCCGACCACCCGAGCCTCGCCGAGGTGGTGGAGCTGCCGTACAAGACGAACGGGTACCGGCGCAAGGCGCAGGTGGTGCTCGGCGGCACCGCCGCCGGGCGGGTCGCGGTCGACTCGCTCGCCTGGGGCCACCAGGGCGGCAACGACATCTCCGTGGAGCTGGCCGACCCGGGTGCCGCCGACCGGCCGCTCACCGTGACGGTCACCGGTCCGGCGATCCGGGTGGAGCTGGCCACCGACGCCGCCGGGGCGGTCACCAGCACCGCCGCCGAGGTGGTCGCGGCGCTCAACGCCCGCGCCGGCACGCTGGTCAAGGCCTACACCTACCGGGGTGACGCCGGTGCCGGAGTCGTCGCCCCGGTCGCCCGGACGCCGCTGACCGACAACCTCAAGGCGCCGGCGAGCGTGTCCCGTGACCCGCACCCGGTGTACGCGATCCGGATCGGCAAGCACCGGGACGGCTCCCGCACCGGGGTCCTCGCCTACGCCCAGGAACACGCCCGCGAGTGGGTGCCCCCGTTGGTGACCATCGAGACCGCCGAACGGCTGCTGCGCAACTACGCGCACGACCGGCAGACCCGGCAGTTGCTGGACACCCTGGACATCTGGATCGCCCCGTCGATCAACCCGGACGGCGGGCACTACTCGTTCTACGACTTCGCCTCGCAGCGCAAGAGCATGACCAACCACTGCCCGGCCGGGGACGCGGCCGACGCCCTGGCCCGCAACTCCTGGGGCGTGGACAACAACCGCAACTACACCGAGTACAGCCTCTTCGACGGGTACGCGGGCGCGTCGTCGAGCTGCACCAGCGGCAGCTACGCCGGGCCGTCCGAGCTGTCCGAGCCGGAGAACCGGAACCTGGACTGGCTGGCCCGGCGCGGGAACATCAAGTTCTCGATGAACCTGCACTCCTCCGGCAACTACTTCATGTGGTCGCCCGGGGCGTACTCGCTGCCGGACCGGGTCTCCGCGCCGCGTCCGACGCTGGCCGAGGAGTCGTTCTTCTGGGGCGCCTCGTCCCGGATCCTCACCGCCATCAAGCGGCACCGCAACCTGGCGGTCACCCCGGCGAGAACCGGCCCGATCTCCGACGTGCTCTACTCGGCGGCCGGCAACTCCGGCGACATGCTCTGGTACCGGTACGGCATCTACGCCTGGAACTTCGAGGTCGGCAACAGCTTCCAGCCGGCCTGGGACGAGGCGCACGAGCAGACCCTGGAGTACGCCAACGGCCTGGTCGAGCTGATGCGGGTGGCCCGCGACTTCGACAAGGACCGCAGCCGGCCGGAGAGCACGATGGCGGTGACGCCGAACGCCGCCCCGGGCATGGTGAGCGTGCGGTTCGAGGTCAGCGAGCCGGCGGCGGTGTTCTACACCCTCGACGGCGGTCGGCCGACCTACGCGTCCACCCTGTACGCCTCGGCGGGAATCCGGGAGGGAGCGGAGACCCTGACGGTGCCGGCCGGCACGCAGGTCCACTGGTTCTCCGTGGACGCGGCCGGCAACGTGGAGGGCAACTACCGGCCGGACGGCCACGGTCGCAACTTCAACAAGGACCGGGCGGTGCTGCCCCGGGGCTGACCCGGGTAGGTGTGGGGCGGCGGCCGGCCGGGCCGCCGCCCCGCGCGTGTCACGGGATCAGGGTCGCCGGCTTGCCCGCCGCACCGAAGGCCATCCATACTGATAGATGTTCCTGAGCCGGACGTGATCGGGCACCGGGCAGTCCCCGATCGGAACCTCCCCACGATCCGTGATGCTCAGGAGGAACCATCCATGACGGCGAGATTCAAACTGCTGGGGGCTGCCCTGGTGGCCGCCGCGATCACCGTGTTGGCCGCCGTGACGGTCCCCACGCCCGCGTCCGCCGCGACGCTGACCGAGGTGACCGGCTTCGGTCCCAACCCCAGCAACCTGCGCATGTACCTCTACGTCCCGGACCGCGTCGCGCCCCGGCCCGCGCTGGTGGTCGCGGTGCACTACTGCACCGGCAGCGGACCGGCGATGTACTCCGGCACCCAGTACGCCGCGCTCGCCGACCGGTACGGCTACATCGTGGTGTACCCGTCGGTGACCCGCAGCAGCAAGTGTTTCGACGTGTCGTCGCCGCAGGCGCTGCGGCGTGGCGGCGGCAGCGACCCGGTGGGCATCATGTCCATGGTCGACCACGTCCGGCAGCGGTACGACGTCGACCCGGCCCGGATCTTCGCCACCGGCATCTCGTCGGGCGCGATGATGACCAACGTCCTGCTCGGCCTCTACCCCGACGTGTTCAGCGCCGGCGCGGCCTTCTCCGGCGTGCCGTTCGGCTGCTTCGCCACCACCGACGGTTCGGAGTGGAACAGCCAGTGCGCCAACGGCCAGATCATCCGGACGCCCCAGCAGTGGGGGGACCTGGTCCGCGACGCCCACCCCGGATACACCGGTCCGCGTCCGAGGATGCAGACCTGGCACGGCACCAACGACGAGACCCTGCGGTACCCCAACTTCGGTGAACAGATCAAGCAGTGGACCAACCTGCACGGGTTGAGCCAGACGCCCACGTACACCGACAGCCCGCAGCCCGGCTACACCCGCACCCGCTACGGCGGGTCCGGCCCGACCGCCCCGGTCGAGGCGATCAGCATGCAGGGCGTGTCGCACAACCTGCCGGTCGACGCCGCGCAGGCGATCCGCTTCTTCGGCATCGACACCACGCCACCGACCAGCGCACCGCCGACCACGCCGCCACCGAGCACGCCCCCGCCGAGCACGCCCCCGCCCGGGCCGGGGACCTGCCGGATCGGCTACACGGTCAGCGCCTGGAACACCGGCCTGACCGCGTCGGTCACCATCACCAACACCGGCGGCACCGCGATCGACGGCTGGAACCTGACCTTCCCGCTGCCCGCCGGGCAGACCGTGACCAGCGGGTGGAACGCCACGTACGCGCCGTCGAGCGGGACGGTCACCGCCCGCAACGTCGCCTACAACGCCACGATCGCCCCGAACGCCTCGGTCAGCATCGGTTTCCAGGCCACCCACACCGGCGGCACCGGAGCACCCACCTCGTTCGCCCTCAACGGCACTCCCTGCTCGATCGGCTGAGCCGACACGAGAAGCGGCGGGACACCGTCCGGTGTCCCGCCGCCGCTCGCCGTACCGTCACCGGCCGGGCGGTCAGCCCGCCGTGCAGGTGGGGGTGCCGGTCGGACCGGTACCCGTTCCCTGGAACCCGAACTCGGTGCTGGCACCGGGGGCGAGCTGACCGTTGTAGTCGACGTTACGGAAGGTCAACGCGCCGCTGGTGCCGCTGGCCCGCGCGCTCCAGGTGTTCGTCAGCGCACTGCCGGAGGGGAGGGCGACCGCGACGGTCCAGCCGTTGAGGCCGGCGGAACCGGCGGTCACCCGGACCGTGGCCACGAATCCACCGGTCCACGAGTTCAGCGACACCGTGGCGGCGCAGGCCCCGACCGGCGGCGGGGTGGTCGGCGGAGGCGTGGTCGGCGGAGGCGTGGTCGGCGGAGGCGTTGTGGGCGGCGGGGTGGTGCCGCCGCCGTTGAGGGCGTTCAGGGTCGAGGTGTACGCCGGCTTCTTGTTGCCGCTGCCGTCGAAGAGCAGCGGGGTGCCGCTGGCCCGCCAGGAGTCGGTGTCCCGGATGCCCCAGACGGTGATGCCGGTACACCGGGCCACGGCCAGGCAGGCCCGGACCACCCGGCCGTAGTTGTCGGCCTGGGCCTGCCCCGAGCCCTCGATGTCCAGTTCGGTGATCTGCACGTCGACGCCGAGCGCGGCGAAGCTCGACAGCGTCGTCTGGTAGTTCGCCGGTACCGGCGACTGGGGGTTGAAGTGGGACTGGAGGCCGACGCAGTCGATCGGTACGCCCCGGGTCTTGAAGTCCCGGACCATGGTGTAGACGGCCTGGGTCTTGGCGTGCGTCCAGTCGTCGGTGTTGTAGTCGTTGTAGCAGAGCTTGGCGGTCGGGTCGGCGGCCCGCGCGGTCCGGAAGGCCACCTCGATCCAGTCGTTGCCGGTGCGCTGGAGGTTGGAGTCACGGCGCGCTCCGGTGCTGCCGTCGGCGAACGCCTCGTTCACCACGTCCCAGGAATGGATCTTGCCTCGGTAGTAGCTCGCCACCTGGGTGATGTGGTTGACCATCGCCGACCGCAACGCGGTCCCGCTCATGTTCTGCGCCCAGCCGGGCTGCTGGGAGTGCCAGGCCAGGGCGTGTCCGCGCACCATCATCCCGTTGGCCCGGGCGTGGTTGACGATCCGGTCTGCGTTGGCGAAGGTGAACTGGCCCTGCGACGGTTCGGTCGCGTCCCACTTCATCTCGTTCTCCGCCGTCACGGAGTTGAACTCGCGGTTGAGGATGCCGACGTAGACGGAGTCGGAGAGCTTGTTCGCGGCCACCGCGGTGCCGAAGTAGCGGCCCGTCTCGCCGGCCGCCGTCGCGAGGGTGGTCCCGGCACTGGCACTGGAGGACGCCACGACCACCGTGGTGGCGACGAGAGCGACTCCCAGCGCGGCCGACAACCACCCCGCGCGGGTCCGTGGTCCGGTAACCGGACGCCCGCTGTCGCGGGCGAACAGGTCGTTCATGACAGCTGCCTTTCGCTGAGCTGCACGGATGGGAAGGCTGCCCCGACCACTGCCCCACCATGGCGGCCGGCTCGGCGTCGGCGTGGTCGCCCGGAAGCCACGTCGACCGGTCCGGCTGCTCGACCACCATGGGTTGATCGAAGCTCCTGTATCCGCACAGTATCGAAACAGCCCCGAAACCTCAACGGCCGGGCAGAGTCCTCGCCGCGCCCTGCATCGCCATGGCCGCACACGCCGATTGCGCAACACCCCATCCGAACAGGGCATCGATCGACATCGGACGCCAGACGACGAGGATCGACACTCGCCGGAGCCCTCGGTTGAGATTCCGAAAGTTTCGGCACCGCGGGCCCGCCCGCCCCGGCCCGCGCCCACCGCCACCCGACGTTCGCCGACGGCCCAGCGGGCCGGGGCGGCCACCCTAACCGGCCGTGGCGACCTGCGCGGCGAGCCAGCGGAGCTGGTGACGCTGCTGCACGGCCTCGCCTCCCTCGTGCTGGTTGAACGGGTAGATGTGGATCTCGCGCGTCGGCGGGGTCGACCGGCCGTTGCCGGCACCGTACTGGTTGTAGGCGGCGAAGCCGGTGCTCGGCGGGCAGACGGTGTCCCGCAGCCCGATTCCGAACTGCGCGGGCGCGACCGCCCGGCGGGCGAAGGCCACCCCGTCGACGTAGGACAGGGTCCGCATGACCGCCTCCTCGACCCCCCGGTTCGCGGCCAGGTAGCCGACGATCTCCCCGTACGGCGAGGCGTCGGTCAACTCGATGGCCCGCTGGACGTGACAGAGGAAGGGTGCCGTGGGGAGCACGGCCGCCAGGTCGTCGACGAGCCCGGCCACCGCGAGGGCGAGCCCGCCGCCCTGGCTGTTCCCGGCGACGACGACCCGGCCGGGGTCCACCCCGGGCAGCGCCCGGACGGCCTGGACCGCGCGGACCGCGTCGGTGATCAACCGTCGGTAGTAGTAGTCCCCGGGCGTCAGGATTCCCCAGGTCACCGGCCACGGGCCGCCGGGCGCCCCGGCGCGGGGGTCGGGAGTGTCGCCGGCACCGTAGCGGCCGGCCTGGCCCCGGGAGTCCATCAGCAGGTGGGCGTAGCCGGCCACCGGCCAGGTGAGCCGTTCGTGCGGCAGGCCCCGGCCGCGGCCGTAGCCGAGGTACTCCACCACGGCGGGCAGCGGATGGTCGACGCCGGCCGGGCGGGTGTACCAGGCCCGGACCGGGTCGCCCCCGAACCCGGCGAAGGTGACGTCCCAGGTGTCGACCAGGCGCAGGTCCGTCGGTTCGGCACGGACGTCGACGAGCACCGGGACGGCCGCCGCCTCCCGCAGGGTGGTCCGCCAGAACGCGTCGAAGTCGTCCGGCTCGGCCACCACCGGCGCGTACCGGCGCAACTCGTCGAGGGGAAGGTCGAACAGAGGCACGGCACCCTCCCGGGGGTTCGGGGGTGGACGGGTGGGCGGGACGGAAACCGGCCGACAAGCCGCCGATCAGCACCCGAAATTTTCGGCCCACCATACCAGTCCTTCGATGAAGGACGGAGACCTTCATCTATCGGCTGAGCAGCCCGCCGAGCGGCGGAGCAGACGATCCGGACGCCCACCAACGCTTACCAGCAGCCTATTCCGCACCTTGACAGGCCCGATCGATCCTCATAGGTTGCCCGACACGAGCGCCGGAACACTCTTCGAAACTTTTCGGGGATCAGTTCGGCGACCACGTGTGGCGGTCGGCCCCACCGGGGCGGTTCGCCGGCACCGACCGGAAGGGTGTGGCATGGAGAGTCTGTTGCCCGTCGACGACAGCCCGGCCTCCCCCGACGCCGTTCGGTGGCGGGACCGGACCCTGTCCCCCGCCGAACGGGCCGACGCGCTCATCCCGTTGATGACCCTGGAGGAGAAGATCGCCCAGCTCGTCGGCGTCTGGGTGGGCGCGGACGCCTCCGGGGAAGGGGTCGCCCCGCACCAGGCCGACATGGTCGACGGCGGGTTGTCGTGGGACACCGTCATCCGCCACGGGCTCGGTCAACTCACCCGGCCGTTCGGCACCGCGCCGGTCGACCCGGTCCAGGGGGCACGCTCGCTGGCCACGGCCCAGGCCCGGATCGCGGCAACCAGCCGGTTCGGGATCCCGGCCCAGGTGCACGAGGAATGCCTGACCGGCTTCGCCGCCTGGCGTGCGACCGTCTACCCCGCGCCGCTGAGCTGGGGCGCGTCCTTCGACCCGGAACTGGTCGAGGAGATGGCGCACCGGATCGGCCGGTCCATGCGCGCCGCCGGGGTCCACCAGGGTCTCGCCCCGGTGCTGGACGTGACCCGCGACTACCGGTGGGGCCGCACCGAGGAGACCATCGGCGAGGACCCGTACCTGGTCGGGACCGCCGGCGCGGCGTACGTCCGGGGCCTGGAGTCCGCCGGGGTGGTCGCCACCTGCAAGCACTTCGCCGGCTACTCGGCGTCCCGGGGCGGACGCAACCTGGCCCCGGTGTCGATGGGCCGCCGGGAACTGGCCGACGTCATCCTGCCACCGTTCGAGATGGCGCTGCGGCTGGGCGGCGCCCGCTCGGTGATGCACTCCTACACCGAGATCGACGGGGTGCCCGTCGCCGCCGACGAACACCTGTTGACCCGGGTACTCCGCGACGAGTGGGGGTTCACCGGCACGGTCGTGGCGGACTACTTCGCCGTCCGTTTCCTGGAGACCCTGCACGGCGTGGCCGCCGGACCGGCGGACGCCGCCCGGATCGCCCTGCGCGCCGGCATCGACGTCGAACTGCCCACCGTGGACGCCTTCGGCGCTCCGCTGGTGACGGCGGTCCGCTCCGGTGCGGTCGAGGAGGCGCTCGTCGACCGCGCGCTGCGCCGGGTGCTCGTGCAGAAGATCGAACTCGGCCTGCTGGACGAGGAGTGGCAGCCGTACCCGGACGGCCTCGACGGCCTCGTGTTCGACGACAAGGCCGACCGGGACGTCGCCCTGCGCCTGGCCCGCGAGTCGGTCGTCCTGCTACGCAACGACGACGGGCTGCTGCCGCTGGCCCCCGGGCGACGCGTCGCGCTCGTCGGTCCGGTCGCCGACGACCCGATGGCCCTGCTCGGCTGCTACTCGTTCCCCCTGCACGTGGGGGTACGGCATCCCGGGCACGACGTGGGCGTGGACATCCCCTCGCTGCGTGACGCCCTCGCCGGGCTGCACCCACGACTCGGTCACGTGCCCGGTTGCGCGGTCACCGGCGAGGACACCTCGGGCATCCCGGCGGCGGTCGCCGCAGCCGCCGACGCCGACGTCTGCGTGCTGGCCGTCGGGGACCGTGCCGGCATGTTCGGCCGGGGCACCTCCGGCGAGGGCTGCGACGCGGTCGACCTGCGGCTGCCCGGCGTGCAGGGCGACCTGGTCCGCGCCGTGCTCGCCACCGGCACCCCGGTGGTCCTGGTGCTGCTCACCGGGCGGCCGTACGCGCTCGGTCCCGAGTTCGACCGGGCCGCCGCCGTCGTGCAGGCGTTCTTCCCCGGCCAGCGGGGGGCGCAGGCGGTGGCCGAGGTGCTCACCGGCGCGGTGAACCCGTCCGGGCGGCTGCCGGTCAGTGTGCCCCGGGACGCGGGCGGACTGCCGGGCACCTACCTCTCCCCCGTCCTGGGCCGCCGCTCCGAGGTGTCGTCGGTCGACCCCACGCCGGCCTTCCCGTTCGGCCACGGCCTCGGCTACACCAGCTTCGACTGGTGCGACCCGACCGTCCGGAACCCCACCGACCCGCCGGTCAGCAGCGCCCCGGGAAGCGGCGGGGGCCGACCGGGGACAAGCCACGACCCGGAGACCGACACAGGCGCGCCGGGGACCGGGAGCGGTCGGCCGGTCGACTGGGCGGTCGACGGCGAGGTCCGCGTCGAGGTCACCGTCCGCAACACCGGTACCCGCCCCGGCACC
This sequence comes from Micromonospora echinospora, assembly GCF_900091495.1. Classification (NCBI taxonomy): domain Bacteria; kingdom Bacillati; phylum Actinomycetota; class Actinomycetes; order Micromonosporales; family Micromonosporaceae; genus Micromonospora; species Micromonospora echinospora. Next base: position 6,944,986 of record NZ_LT607413.1, read on the forward strand.
GAGGTCGTCCAGCTCTACCTGCACGACCCGGTCGCGCAGACCACCCGACCGGTGGTCCGCCTGATCGGTTACGTCCGGGTGCCGCTGGCGCCGGGCTCGGCAGCGCGGGTCGTCTTCGAGGTGCCCGCCGACGTCACGTCCTTCACCGGCGTACACGGTCGGCGCGTCGTCGAGCCCGGCGACGTGGAGCTGCGGCTCTCCCGGTCCAGCGCCGACGTGGTCGCCGCCCTGCCGCTACGCCTGGTGGGCGCCGAACGCGAGGTCGGCCACCACCGGCGGCTGCTGTCGACCGCCCGGGTCGAACCCGTCCCCGCGCACCACGCCTAGGGGGTCGACGATGCGCGCTCCCGGCATGCTGCGCCCACCACCGGACCGGGGCCGCGCCCTGCCGCCCGGCGGTGCCGCCGGCCGTCGCCGGCCCCGCCGCGGCTGGCGGCGGGCGCTGCGGCGGGACTGGCAGCTCTACTCACTGGCCGTCCTGCCGCTGCTGTTCTTCCTGGTCTTCCGGTATCTGCCGATGGCCGGGAACGTGATCGCCTTCCGGCGCTTCGAGCCCGGCGGCAGCATCTTCGGCGAACGGTGGGTCGGCCTGCGGTACGTCCGGATGTTCCTCGCCGACCCCACGTTCTGGGAGGTGTTCACCAACACCCTGGTCCTGGGCGCGTTGACCCTGCTGTTCTGCTTTCCGCTGCCGATCGTGCTGGCCCTGCTGCTCAACGAGGTCCGGGCCCGTCGGCTCAAGCGGATCGTCCAGTCGGTGTCCTACCTGCCGCACTTCCTCTCCATCGTGATCGTGGCGGCGATGGTGATGCAGTTGCTCTCGGTGGACGGCACGGTCAACCAGATCGTCGGCGCGTTCGGCGGCGAGGAGGTGCCGTTCCTGCAACGGCCGGAGTGGTTCCGCACCGTCTACGTCTCCTCGGAAGTCTGGCAGACCGTCGGCTGGGGCACGATCCTCTACCTCGCCGCGCTGACCACGATCGACGACGACCTCTACGAGGCGGCCCGGATCGACGGCGCGAACCGGTGGCGGCAGACCTGGCACGTCACCCTGCCGGGTATCCGACCGACGATGGTGACGCTGCTGATCCTCAACATCGGCACGTTCATGGCGGTCGGGTTCGAGAAGATCCTGCTGCTGTACAACCCGTTGACCTATCCGACCGCCGACGTCATCTCCACGTACCTGTACCGGATGGGCTTCGAGTCCAGCAACTTCAGCTACGCCGCGGCGATCGGGCTCTTCGAGGCCCTGATCGGGCTGGTCCTGGTGCTCACCGCGAACACCATCTCCCGTCGCGCGGTGGGGACGAGCCTGTGGTGACCGTCGGACGTCGGCGGCCCGGCCGTCCCCGGGGCCACCGGCCGGGCCGGGGCCGGCGGGTGTTCCAGGCGGTCAACGCGATCGTGCTGACCGGCGTGGTGGTCGTGACGCTGTACCCGTTCGTCACCATCGTGGCCCGGTCGCTGAGCGACGAGGCGGAGATCATCGCCGGCCGGGTGAACCTGATCCCGCGCGGGTTCGACCTCACCACGTACCGGCTGGTGATGTCGGACTCGATGTTCTGGACCAACTACCGCAACACGGTGGTGTACACCGTCCTCGCCACCGCCATCTCGATCGTCCTGACCACCTGCTACGCGTACGTGCTGGCCAAGCCGCACCTGCGGGGGCGGGGCGCGCTGGTCGGGGTCGCGGTGTTCACCATGTTCTTCTCCGGCGGACTGATCCCGAACTACGTGCTGGTCTCCAGCCTGGGCATGACGAACACCATCTGGGCGGTGGTGGTGCCGAACGCCATCAACGTGTTCAACCTGCTGGTGATGAAGGCGTTCTTCGAGAGCCTGCCGACCGAGCTGGAGGAGGCCGCCGCCGTCGACGGCCTGAACACCTACGGCACCCTGCTGCGGATCGTGCTGCCGTTGTCCAAGGCGGTCGTCGCCACGATGGTGCTGTTCTACGCGGTCTCCTTCTGGAACTCGTGGTTCACCGCGTTCCTCTACCTGGACCGGCAGGAGCTGTTCCCGGTCACGGTGTACCTGCGCAACCTGATCGCCGGGGCCACCGGGGCGCAGTCCGCCGGCGGGGTCGCCGACGACGACGCGGTGCAGGCCGCCGCCACCCTCCAGTCCGTCACCATCGTGCTCACCACGCTGCCGATCCTGCTGGTCTACCCCTTCGTCCAGCGGTACTTCGTGTCCGGGGTCATGCTCGGCGCGGTCAAGGGCTGACCGGCGGCACCCCACCCCACCCGACCGACGAAAGGACCAGCCATGGTGCACCGCACGTGGCGCCGCGCGGCCATCCTCGTGGCCGGCCTGCTCACCCTCAGCCTCACCGCCTGCTCCGAGGACTCCCCCGACGCGAAGGACCTCTCCGGCAACCGGGCCGGCGCGATGACCGGGTACGGCGTCGGCGACCAGTTCACCGCCACCGAACCGGTCTCCTTCTCGATCCTCTACAACAACCATCCGAACTATCCGTTGAAGAAGGAGTGGGCGTTCTGGTCGGAGCTGACCCGGCGGACCGGGGTGACGCTCGAACCGGTCGCGGTGCCGCTGAGCGACTACGAGCAGAAACGCAGCCTGCTGATCGGCGCCGGGGACGCCCCGATGATCATCCCGAAGACGTACCACCCGCAGGAGAACGCCTTCGTCTCCTCCGGGGCGGTCCTGCCGGTCAGCGACTACCTCGACCTGATGCCGCACCTCAAGGACCGGATCGCGCGGTGGAACCTCCAGCCTGAGATCGACTCGCTGCGGCAGTCCGACGGCAAGTTCTACCTGCTCCCGGGGGTGCACGAGAAGCCCACCGCCGAGTACTCGCTGGCCGTGCGCGCCGACATCCTCGACCAGCTCGGCCTGGCCGTGCCGAGGACCTGGGACGAGCTGTACACCGTGCTCAAGGCGATGAAGGCGCGGTACCCGGACTCGTACCCGTTCTCCGATCGGTGGAGCCGGCCCACCCCCGGTGGCAGCCTGCTGAACATCCTCGGCGCGTCCTACGGCACCAGTGGCGGCTGGGGATACCAGCACGCCACCTGGGATCCGTCCGCCGGGAAGTTCGTCTACACCGGCGCCACCGAGCAGTACAAGCAGATGCTCCAGTACCTACACCGGCTGGTGGCCGAAGGCCTGCTCGACCCGGAGAGCTTCACGCAGAGCGACGAGGCGGCCCGGCAGAAGCTCGCCAACGGCCGGTCGTTCGTCATCGGCGCCAACGCGCAGACCCTGGTCAACGACAACCGGCCGGACCTGGCGAAGAACCGGCCGGACGCCCGACTGGTCAAGATCCCACTGCCGGTCGGGCCGGCCGGGGAGATCAACCCCGCCAGCCGCCTGGAGGGCGGCATCATGATCTCCAAGAAGGCCCGGGAGAGCGCGCACTTCGTGGCGATGATGCAGTTCGTCGACTGGCTCTGGTACTCCGACGCCGGGCAGGAGTTCGCCCGCTGGGGCGTCGAGGGGACGACCTTCACGAAGGACGCCACCGGCCGGCGGGTCCTGGCCGCCGACGTGAACGTCGTCGGGCTCAACCCGAAGGCCGACCGGCACCTGCAGAAGGACTTCGGCTTCTACAACGGCGTGTTCGCCTACGGCGGCACCACCGAGCTGGTGCAGTCGTTCTTCTCCGCCGAGGAGCGGGAGTTCCAGCAGGTGATGAACGCCCGCCGGCCGCTTCCGGTACCGCCGCCGGCCCCGCTCACCGACGACGAACGGGAACAGGCGTCGCTCTGGGAGACCCCGCTGAAGGACCACGTCACCCAGATGACGCTGCGGTTCGTCCTCGGTCAGCGGCCGTTGGGCGAGTGGGACGCGTACGTCGCCGAACTGCGGGCGAAGAACGCGCAGGCGTACCTGGACCTGGTGAACAAGGCCCACGAGCGCTACCGGAAGGACAACGGCTGACCCCCGCGGGCCCGGGACAGCGGGCCCACCACCCGGCGCGTCGCGGTGCGCGGTGGCACCGCGACGCGCCGGACGCCCACGGCGACCGGGAGAGGACGACGATGCGCATCCACGTGCCGGACCAACCGACGGGCCGGCTCGGCGACGCCTGGCGGGCCTGCGTGGGCACCGGCCGGTTCGAGCTGGCATTGCGACGCGACCACCAGGACTCGCTCGCCCTGGCCCAACGGGAGATCGGCTTCCGGCACATCCGGGGGCACGGCCTGCTCAGCGACGGCGTCGGCGTGCACCGCCCGTACGAGTACCGGGGCACGCGTCACGTCCGGCACGCGTTCACCTACGTCGACCAGGTGATCGACGCCTGGCTGGCCCTCGGCGTACGGCCGTTCCTGGAACTGGGCTTCATGCCGTCCGGCCTGGCCTCCGGCGACCAGACGGTGTTCTGGTGGCGGGGGAACGTCACCCCGCCCCGGTCCTGGCGGGAGTGGGCCGACCTGGTCCGGGCCACGCTGACGCACCTGGTCGACCGGTACGGGCTCGACGAGGTGCGCGGCTGGCCGATCGAGGTGTGGAACGAGCCCAACCTGACCGCCTTCTGGCGCGACGCCGACCGGGACGCCTACCACCGGCTGTACGAGGTCACCGCGCACACGGTCAAGGAGGTCGACGCGGGGCTACGGGTCGGCGGCCCGGCTATCTCCCCCGGGGCGGACGAGTGGCTCCCCGCGTTCGCCGAGTTCACCGCCGACCGGGCGGTGCCGGTCGACTTCGTCAGCCGGCACGCGTACACCTCCGGTCCGGCGCGCCACGTGCCGTTCGGCACCCACCAGACCCTCGCCCCGGCGGCCAGCCTGCTGGAGCAGTTCGCCGCGCCGCGCCGGCACCTGGCCGGCACCGCCCTGGCCGGGTTGCCCGTGCACGTCACCGAGTTCAACTCCTCCTACCGGCCGGACAACGCGGTGCACGACACCGCCTTCCACGCCGCGTACCTCGCCCCGGTCCTGGCCGCCGGTGGCGACCTCGTCGACTCCTTCTCGTACTGGACCTTCAGCGACGTGTTCGAGGAGGTGGGGGTGCCGACCGCGCTGTTCCACGGCGGTTTCGGCCTGCTCACCCACCGGCAGGTCAAGAAGCCGGCATACCACCTGTACGCGTTCCTGGCCCGGATGGGCGAGCATGTGCTCGCCCGGGGCGTGGACCACCTGGTCACCCGGGACGACACCGGCCGGGTCACCGTGCTGGCCTGGGCTCCGGTGGACGTCACCGGACGGGATCCGGTCGACCGGCACCGGCTGGCCCTCTCGGTTCCGCTCGGGCCGCCCGGCGACCGGTCGGCGTCCCCACCGGGGACGGGATCCCCACCGCGGTCGGCGTTCCTGCTGCGGTCGTCGGTGAGCGAGGAGGCCGGGAACGCCTGGCGGGCCTGGTGCGAGCTGGGGCGTCCCCACTCCCCCGGGCCGCGCCAGCTCGACCTGCTGCGGGAGGCCGCCGAGCCGGGCCGTACCCATCGGAGCGTGCCGGTGGTGGCCGGCCGGGTCGACCTCGACCTGGACCTCTCCCGGCACGAGGTGACCCTGGTCGAGCTGGTCCCGGTCCGCGACGAAACCCCACCCTGGTGGCACGACCACGCGCGGCCTGGGGGTGAGCAGGGGCCCCCTGTTACCGCTTTTTGTCGAACAGGGGACCCCTGCTACCACCCGGGCGGCGGAGCGGAGGAGCGAAAATGAGCACGGTCGCCTCCACGCGCCGGCAGTTCGGCGACGGACCGCTGTCCCGCATCGCGGCACGGGTGCACATCCTGCTGGTGGTCGAGGCGCTGCTGCTGGCGACCAGCCTGCCCGGCCTGGTGCCGCTGGTCCTGCTCAGCCGGGACGCGAGCAACCTGCCGCTGGTCGCCGCCTGTGCCGTACCGCTCGGGCCGGCGGTGTCCGCCGCGCTGCACACCCTGCACCACCAGCGCCCGGACGTCACCGACCTGCGCCCCGCCACCGTCTTCTGGCGCGGGTACCGGGCCAACCTCGGGCCGGTGCTGCGCGTCTGGCTCCCCACCCTGGCCTGGTTGACCGTCGTCGCGGTGAACCTGGCCCACCTTTCCGACGCGGGAGTGCCCGGCTGGTGGGCGGTGCTGCTGGTCGTGGTCGCCGGGGTGGTCGTCCTCGCCGGAACCAACGCGCTGGTGATCACCACGCTGTTCGTGTTCCGGACCCGTGACGTCGTCCGCCTCGCGCTGTACTTCCTCGTCCGCGCTCCGCAGGTGGCCCTCGGTCACGCCGCCCTGCTGGCGGCCGTCGCCGCCGTCACCGCGGTCACCTCGGAGGCGGTGGTGGCGCTGGCGGGCGCGCTGATGGTTCTCGCGCTGCGGCACATCGCCGCGCCGATGACCGGCATCATCCGGAAGGAATGGACGGCATGACGCTGAAGGAGGAGCGGTGAGCGACGGCGCGTCGACGGTCCACCCCGCCTGGCTGCCGGCCGAGGCGTTCGGGGCGCTCGGCCGCCGGCACACGCTGGTGCACGGCACGGGGTTGCTGGTCGACACCGTGGTCGACGAGGTCGCGGGCGCCTGCGGGCGCTACGGCGGCACGGTCCGGCGCGTCCCGGCGGACGTCCCGGCCACCGCGCCGTCCCCGGTCGGCCCCGCCGGTGGTCCACGCCGCCACGTCCCGGCCACCGCGCCGTCGCCACCCGGCGACCTGCTGCTGGCGCTGCGGGACGCCGCCGCCCTGCCGGCCTGGGCACGCCGGCTGACCGCCGGGGCCGACGGTCCCCTCGGCGACGAGGGTTTCCTGCTGGCCGGCTCGGGTGACCGCACGCTGCTGCTCGCCGACGCGCCGGCCGGCCTGCTGTACGGGCTGTTCCACCTGGTCCGCCTCGGCCGGGCCGCGTTCGACGCCCGCCCGGTCGAGTGTCACCGTCCGGCGCTGGCGCGGCGCATGCTCGACCACTGGGACAACGTCGACGTGCACCCGGTGACCGGGCAGGTGGAGCGCGGGTACGCGGGTGGTTCGATCTTCTGGCGGGACGGCGCGGCCCGGGGCGACCTGGCCCGGGTACGGGAGTACGGGCGGCTGCTGGCCGCGTGCGGGGTCAACGCGGTCGCGGTGAACAACGTCAACGTGCACGCCAGCGGGGCACGGTTGCTCACCGAGCGGCTCGGTGACGTGGCGGCCATCGCCGACACGCTGCGCCCGTACGGCGTGCGGGTGCACCTGTCGGTGACCTTCGCGGCCCCGGTCGTCCTCGGCGGCCTGCCCAACGCCGACCCGCTGGACGCGGCGGTCCGCGCCTGGTGGGCTGCCGCCGCCCGGCGGGTGTACGACCGCATCCCGGACTTCGGCGGCTACGTGGTGAAGGCCGACTCGGAGGGGCAGCCCGGCCCGTTCACCTACGGACGTGACCACGCCGACGGGGCGAACCTGCTGGCCGCGACGCTGGCTCCGTTCGGCGGCGTGGTGCACTGGCGGGCGTTCGTCTACGACCACCGCCAGGACTGGCGGGACCGGTCCACCGACCGGGCCCGGGCCGCCTTCGACCACTTCACCCCGCTGGACGGACGGTTCCGGGACAACGTCATCCTCCAGGTGAAGCACGGCCCGATGGACTTCCAGGTCCGGGAGCCGGTCTCCCCGGTGCTCGCCGCCATGCCGGCCACCCGGCTCGCGGTGGAGGTGCAGGTGACCCAGGAGTACACCGGCCAGCAGCGACACGTCTGCTACCTCGGTCCGTGGTGGAGCGAGATCCTGGGCTTCGCGCCGTGGGGCCCGCAGGGCCCGACGGTGGCCGACGTGGCCGCCGGCACCGCGTCCACCCGCGACCCCCGGTCCGGCGCGGGCGGGGGCCGGAGCGCGACGGCGGGCGGTGGCCTGGTGGGGGTCTCCAACGTCGGCGACGACCCGTTCTGGACCGGACACCCGCTGGCCCAGGCCAACCTGTACGCCTTCGGCCGGCTCGCCTGGGATCCCGGCCTCGACCCGGTCGCCGTCCTGGACGAGTGGATCAGGCTCACCTTCCCGCCGGCCACGACCGGTGACCCGGGACTGGTGCGGCGGACCCTGCACGCCGTGCTGGACGGCTCCTGGTGGACCTACGAGCGGTACACCGCCCCGCTGGGCGTGGGCTTCATGGTCCGCCCCGGGCACCACTACGGCCCGGACGTCGACGGGTACGAGTACACCCCGTGGGGCACGTACCACTTCGCCGACCGGGACGGCGTCGGCGTGGACCGGACCCGCGCCACCGGCACCGGCTTCACCGGCCAGTACCCACGGCCCTGGTCGGAGCGGTACGAGGACCTCCACGGCTGCCCGGACGAGCTGCTGCTCTTCTTCCACCACGTGCCGTACGGACACGTCCTGCGCAGCGGACGCACCGTCATCCAGCACATCTACGACACCCACTTCGCCGGGGTTGAGCAGGTGGAGGCGATGCGTGGGCAGTGGCGGCGGTTGGCCGGGCTGGTCGACCCGGCGCTGTACGCCCGGGTGAGTGAACGCCTCGACGAGCAGCGGCGGTGCGCGGCGGAGTGGCGCGACCAGGTGAACAGCTACTTCCTCCGCAAGTCCGGCGTGCCGGACGAGCACGGCCGGCGGATCTGGTGACCCGGCCGGGTCGGTGCGACGTGACCCGGCCGGGTCGGTGCCGCGGACGTCGGGTCGGCGGGTCGGCGGGTCGGCCCCGGGAAAACGGCGTCGCCGGTCGGGACACCGGGCGGCGCGACCGGCTCCGTAGAATCCCCGCCGTGCCCGAGATCGTCCAGTTGCTGGCCTCGCCCGTGCACCGTTACGTGGGCCGGCCGGCCGACGGTCCGGCACCGGCCGCCCCCGACGAGATCGTCGAGGAGGTCCGGCTCCGGGCCGGGCTCGGCATCGTCGGCGACCGCTACTTCGGCCGGCCCGCCCACCGCGACGCGAGCGTCACCCTGATCGCGCGGGAGTCCCTGCCGCCCGGGGCCGACCTGACGCAGGTCCGGCGCAACATCCTGACCGCCGGCCTCGCCGTGGACGAGCTGGTCGGGTCCGTGCTGGTCCTCGACTCGGGCCAGGGGCCGGTCCGCCTGCGGGTCAACCGGGCCGCCCACCCGTGCGCGTGGATGGACGCCACCATCGGCCCGGGGGCCTGGAAGGCGTTGCGCCGCCGGGGCGGCGTCCGCTGCACCCCGCTGACCGACGGCACGCTGCGCGTGGGTCCGGTCGAGGTCACCGTCGTCGGCTGACCCCGTCCCGGGCGGACCGTGCCCCCGCCCGGGGGAACACGGTCACCCTTCCGGGTCGGGGCGGAACCGGTAGCCCATGCCGGGTTCGGTGACGAGGTGGCGGGGGCGGGCCGGATCGTCCTCCAGCTTGCGGCGTAGCTGGGCCAGGTACTGCCGCAGGTAGTTGGTCTCGTTCTGGTACTCCGGCCCCCACACGTCGTGCAGGAGCTGCCGCTGGCTGACCAGCTTGCCGGGATGACGCAGCAACTGTTCCAGGACGCCCCACTGGGTGGGGGTCAGCCGGACGTCGGTGCCGTCGTCCCGGGTGACCGTACGGTCGGCGAGGTTCACCGTGTGCCGGCCGATCCGTACGGTGACGACCGCGTTGTCGGCGGCCCCGTGCAGGCGGCGGGTGACGGCGCGGATCCGGGCGAGGAGTTCGTCGATCCCGAAGGGCTTGGTGACGTAGTCGTCGGCGCCCGCGTCCAGGGCGGAGACCTTGTCCTGGCTGCCGGCGCGGCCGGAGAGGACGATGATCGGGACGCTGGTCCACCCCCGCAGCCCCCGGATGACGTCCACCCCGTCGAGGTCGGGCAGTCCCAGGTCGAGCACCACCAGGTCGGGTGGCTGGCTGGCGGCGAGCTTCAGCGCCGTGGCGCCGGTGTCGGCCACGGCGACGTCGTAGCCCCGGGCCCGCAGGTTGATCCGCAGAGCGCGGAGGATCTGCGGTTCGTCGTCGACGACGAGGATGCGGGTCATTCCGGTGGCCCTTCCGGTCGGGGGTGCGCGGCGGGCAGCCGCAGCACCATGGTGAGGCCGCCGCCAGGGGTGGTCTCCGGGGTGATGCTGCCGCCCATGGCCTCGGTCAGGCCCCGGGCGAGCGCGAGACCGAGACCGACACCGGTGGTGTTGTCCCGGTCGCCGAGACGCTGGAACGGCAGGAAGACGTGTTCCCACTGGTCCTCGGGGATCCCGGGACCGGTGTCGACCACCCGTAGCTCGACCTGCCCGGCGTGGGCGCTGGCGGTGATCCGGGGCGGTCGTCCGGGCGGGCTGTGCCGCAGCGCGTTGGCGACGACGTTGACCAGCACCCGCTCCAGCAGTCCGGGGTCGGCGGTGGCGGCCGGCAGGTCGGCGGGGATGTCGGTGGTGACGTTCCCGGCGACCGGCCCGAGTTCGTCCAGCGCCCGGGGCACGACGTCCTCCAGGCCGACGGCGGTGGCGGCGACACCGAGCGCTCCCGCCTGGAGGCGGCTCATGTCGAGCAGGTTGGCGACGAGCCGGCCGAGCCGGTCGAGGGACTCGTCGGCCGTGGCGAGCAGTTCCGCCCGGTCCTCGGCGTCGAACTCCACGTCCGGGCTGCGCAGGCTGGACACGGCGGCCTTGGCCGAGGCCAGCGGGGTACGCAGGTCGTGGCTGACGGCGGCGAGCAGCGCGGTGCGCATCCGGTCGGCCTCGGCCAGCGGACGGGCGGTGGCGGCCTCCTCGGCGAGCCGTTCCTGCCGCAGCGCGACGGCGGCCTGCGCGGCGAACGCCTCCACCACCCGCCGGTCGGCGGCGTCCAGGCGCCGCCCGGCGAGGACCACGGTGAGCCGCTCGTCGACCGGGACGGCGGTCTCTCCCGCGCTCGGGCTGGTCGGGGGCTCGTCACCGACGCCGGCGACGAGCCGCCAGGCGGTCGCCTCGCGGGCCCGGTCGGGTCGGCCCTCCGCGTCGGCGGTCAGTTCGAGCACGCCGACCGCGCGCAGGCCGAAGGTCTCGCGCAGCCGGTCCAGCAGCGCCGGCAGCGGCCGTTCCCCGCGCAGCACTCCCTGCGCCACGGTGGCCAGGGTCTGCGCGTCGGCGGACGCCCGGGCCGCCTCCCGGGTCCGGCGGGCGGCCACGTCGACCACCCCGCTGACCGCGACGGCGACCCCGACGAACACGCCGAGGGCGAGCAGGTTGTCGCCCTCGGCGATGGTGAGCGTCCGGAACGGCGGCGTGAAGAACCAGTTGAGCAGCAGCGAGCCGCCGAGCGCGGCGAGCAGGGCCGGCCAGAGGCCACCGATCAGGGCGACCCCGACCACGGCGGCCAGGAAGATCAGGATGTCGTTGGTGAGGGTGAGGTCGGGCAGCGCGTCGAGCAGCACGGTCAGCGCGGGCAGGCCGAGCACCGCCACCGCGAAGCCGACCAGCCGGCGTCGCCGGGACAGCGCCGCCGGCACCGCGCCGACCCGCCGGCCGCGCCCCGCCTCCGGGTGGGTGACCAGGTGCACGTCGATCGGCCCGGACCGGGCGGTCGTGGTCACCCCGACACCTGGGGAGAGCAGGTGGGCGAGGCGGCCCCGGCGGCTGGCCCCGAGGACGAGTTGGGTGGCGTTGACGCCCCGGGCGAAGTCGAGCAGCGCGGCGGGCACGTCGCCGCCGAGCACCTGGTGGTAGGTGCCACCGAGGCTCTCCACCAGGATCCGCTGCCGGGCGAGCCGGGCCGGGTCGGCTCCGACCAGGCCGTCGCTGCGGGCGACGTGCACGGCGAGCAGGTCGGCGCCCTTGCTGCGGGCGGCGATCCGGGCGGCCCGGCGGATCAGCGTCTCCCCCTCCGGGCCGCCGGTGAGCGCGACCACCACCCGTTCCCGGGCCTCCCAGGTCGCCTGGATGCCCTGTTGGGCGCGGTACGCGTCGAGTTGCTCGTCGACCTTGTCGGCGAGCCAGAGCAACGCCAGTTCGCGCAGCGCGGTGAGGTTACCGACCCGGAAGTAGTTGCCCAGCGCGGCGTCGATCCGGTCGGGACGGTAGACGTTGCCGTGTGCCATCCGGCGGCGTAACGCCTGCGGCGTCATGTCGACCAGCTCGACCTGCTCGGCCGCGCGGACGACCTCGTCGGGCACGGTCTCCCTCTGGGTGGTGCCGGTGATCTGGGCGACCACGTCGTTGAGCGAGTCGAGGTGCTGGATGTTCACCGTCGACAGCACCGAGATGCCCGCGTCGAGCAGTTCCCGGACGTCCTGCCACCGCTTGGCGTTGCGGGAGCCGGGCACGTTGGTGTGGGCGAGCTCGTCCACCACGGCCACCTCCGGCCGGCGGGCGAGCACCGCGTCGAGGTCCATCTCGGTGAACCCGACATCCCGGTGGGTGATTCGGCGGCGGGGGACGACCTCCAGGCCGTCGAGCATGGCGGCGGTGTGCGGCCGGTCGTGCGTCTCGACCAGTCCGACCACCACGTCGGTGCCCCGCTCGGCCCGACGCCGCGCCTCCTCCAGCATGGCGTAGGTCTTCCCCACGCCGGGGGCGGCCCCCAGGTAGATCCGCAGCTCTCCCCGTGACACGGCACCATCCTTCCTGGTCGTGGGCCCGCTGCCCACCGGGACCGGCCGCACCGGCTGGTGGGCCGGCGCGTGCCGCCGGGCGTGGGGCGGGCCGGGGCGCACGGCCCGGTTCCGCCCCGCGCGGCCGGTCAGCGGGTGGGGAACCGCTCGTCGAGGGCGAGGTTGAGGGCCAGCACGTCGACCCGGGGAGCGCCGAGGAACCCGAGGCCCCGGCCGGCGGTGTGCGTGGCGACCAGGTCACGGATCCGGGCCGGGTCCACGCCCCGTTCCCGGGCCACCCGGGCCACCTGGAGGTCGGCGTACGCGGGACTGATGTGCGGGTCGAGGCCGCTGCCGCTGGCGGTGACCGCGTCGGCGGGGACCGCGGGCCGCTCCGGCGCGTCGCCCCGGATCGGGGTGACCAGCCCACCGGCGGCGACGTAATCCTCGCCCGGGTGGGCCGGCTCCACCGGCACGCCCTGGTAGCTGGCGAGGAACGGTGTCGCCGGGGCGGCCTGGTTGACGCTGACCACCCGGGTGACCGGCCCGGTCAACCCGTCGCGGCGGAAGACGGCCAGCACCGCGCCGACCCCGTCGTCGGTGCAGTAGGGGCGACGCCCGTCGACGCCGTTGAACTCCCCGACCGCCCTGCTGCGGGCGCAGACCTGGCTGAGCAGGCTCAGCGTCGCCGACGCCGGGTCGGTGGCGAGGGTGTCGACGACACTCTCCGGGCCGAGGTTGCTGGCGGCCGTGGCGGTGGGGTCGTAGCCGGCGCCGGCCGCCGAGGGGCGGGACTGGAAGTAACGCGGGACCGGGTTGCCGTCGGCGTCGGTGAAGGACTGGCCGATCAGGGCGCTGCCGACCCTCCGGCCGTCGGCCTCGACCAGCGACCCGTCCGCCCGGTCGGCGAGGCCGGGGATCCGACCGACGGCGACCAGGGCGAGCGGATACGCCAGGCCGAGCAGCACGGTGAACACGAGCAGTGCGCGCAGGGCGGCGAGGTGTTGGGCGAGCCAGGTGGGCAGACGCATCACGAGATCCCCGGGACGAACTGGACGAGCAGGTCGATGAGCTTGATGCCGACGAACGGCACCACGATGCCGCCGAGGCCGTAGGTCAGCAGGTTGCGGCGCAGCAGCTCCGACGCGCTGGCCGGGCGGTGGCGGACGCCGCGCAGGGCGAGCGGGATCAGCGCGACGATGACCACCGCGTTGAAGACCACCGCGGAGAGGATCGCCGAGGTCGGGCTGGACAGCCGCATGACGTTCAGCGCGTCCAGGCTCGGGTAGATGCCGGCGAACATGGCCGGGATGATCGCGAAGTACTTCGCCACGTCGTTGGCGATGGAGAAGGTGGTCAACGCGCCCCGCGTGATCAGCAACTGCTTGCCGATCTCCACGATCTCGATCAACTTGGTCGGGTCGGAGTCGAGGTCGACCATGTTGCCGGCCTCCTTGGCCGCCGAGGTGCCGGTGTTCATCGCCACCCCGACGTCGGCCTGGGCCAGGGCCGGCGCGTCGTTGGTGCCGTCGCCGGTCATCGCGACCAGCCGACCGCCGGCCTGCTCCCGCCGGATCAGGGCGAGCTTGTCCTCCGGCGTGGCCTCGGCGAGGACGTCGTCCACGCCGGCCTCGTCGGCGATGGCCTTCGCCGTCCGGGGATTGTCCCCGGTGACCATCACGGTGCGGATGCCCATCCGGCGCATCTCGTCGAACCGTTCCCGCATCCCGGCCTTGACCACGTCCTTGAGGTGGACGACGCCGAGCGCCCGGGCCGGTCGCCCGGCGACGTGCTCGGCCACCACCAGTGGCGTGCCGCCGATCGCGCTGATCTCGTCGACGATCCGCGAGACCTGGTCGGTGGGGCGACCACCGTGCTCGCGTACCCACGCCAGCACGGCCGCGGCAGCACCCTTGCGGATCCGACGCGGTCCGCCGTCGCCCGCCGCGCCCAGGTCGACGCCGCTCATCCGGGTCTGCGCGGTGAACGGCACGAAGGTGACGTCCGGGGGCAGGTCGGGTTCGCCCTCGCCGAGCCCGGACCCGTTTCGGGCGAGCACGACGACCGAGCGGCCCTCCGGTGTCTCGTCGGCGAGGCTGGACAGGCGCGCGGCGTCGGCGACGCTTCCCGCGTCCACCCCCTCCACCGGCCGGAACGCGACGGCCTGCCGGTTGCCGAGGGTGATGGTGCCGGTCTTGTCCAGCAGCAGGGTGTTCACGTCGCCGGCCGCCTCGACCGCCCGGCCGCTCATGGCGAGCACGTGGCGCTGCACGAGACGGTCCATGCCGGCGATGCCGATCGCCGACAGCAGCGCGCCGATGGTGGTCGGGATCAGGCAGACCAGCAGGGCGACCAGCACGATCCCGCTGATCCCGGCGTCGGTGATCGCCGGGCTGTCCGGGGCCGCGCCCTGGTAGCTCTTGGCGAAGACCGCCATCGGCTGGAGGGTGACCGTGGCCAGCAGGAAGACGACGGTGAGCGCGGCGAGCAGGACGTTCAGCGCGATCTCGTTCGGGGTCTTCTGCCGGTCGGCCCCCTCGACCAGGGAGATCATCCGGTCGACGAAGCTCTGTCCGGGCTCCTGGGTGATCCGTACGACGATCCGGTCGGAGAGCACCCGGGTGCCGCCGGTGACCGCGCTGCGGTCCCCGCCGGACTCCCGGATCACCGGCGCGGACTCGCCGGTGATGGCGGACTCGTCGACGCTGGCGATCCCCTCGACGACATCGCCGTCGCCGGGGACGACGTCCCCGGCCGCCACCACCACGACGTCACCCCGGCGCAGCTCGGACGCGGGGACGGTCTCCTCGTCGTACCGGGCCGCCGTTCCCGGCGTCCAGCCGACCAGGCGGGTGGCGACGGTGTCCCGCCGGGCCCGGCGCAGGGTGGCGGCCTGTGCCTTGCCCCGGCCCTCGGCGACCGCCTCGGCGAGGGTGGCGAAGAGCACGGTCAGCCAGAGCCAGCCGGTGATCGCGACGGCGAACACCGACGGGTCGGCCACCGTGAGGACGGTGGTGAACACCGCGCCGATCTCGACGATCAGCATCACCGGGTTGCGCCACAGGGTGCGCGGGTCGAGCTTGCGCAGCGCGTCGGGCAGCGACCGGAGCAGTTGCCGGGGGTCGAGCAGGCCACCGCCGGGCCGGTCGCCCCGGGCCGCCGGGCGGTCGGTGGTCGTCGCGTCGGACGCGTCGTGCGGGGCCCGCGTCACAGTGGTCATGGTTCTCTCTCCCATGGTGCTCACAGCCCCTCGGCGAGCGGGCCGAGCGCGAGGGCGGGCAGGAAGGTCAGCGCCACCAGGATCACCGTGACGCCGACGACCATCCCGACGAAGAGGGGCCGGTCGGTGGGCAGGGTGCCCGCCGAGGCCGGCGTGGGCTGCTGGCGGGCCAGCGAGCCGGCCAGGGCCAGCACGAGGACGATCGGCAGGAACCGGCCGAGCAGCATGCACAGGCCCAGCGCGGTGTTCCACCAGGGCGTGTTCACGGTGAGGCCGGCGAACGCCGACCCGTTGTTGTTGCTGGCCGAGGTGAACGCGTAGAGGACCTCGGTGAAGCCGTGCGGGCCGGCGTTGAGCGCGGTCGTGTGGTTGCCGGTGGCGAAGGCCGCCGCCGTGCCGGCCAGCACCAGCGCGGGGGTGGCCAGGAAGTACAGCGACGCGTAGGTGATCTCCCGGGAGCCGATCCGTTTGCCCACGTACTCCGGGGTGCGGCCGACCATCAGACCGGCCACGAACACGGTGGTCACCGCCAGGACGAGCAGGCCGTACAGGCCGGCGCCGACACCGCCCGGCGCGACCTCGCCGAGCATCATGTTGACCAGCGGCATCATCCCGCCGAGCGCGGTGTACGAGTCGTGGAACGAGTTGACCGCGCCGGTCGAGGTGAGCGTGGTCGCGGCGGCGAAGGTGGCCGAGTCGGACACCCCGAACCGGACCTCCTTGCCCTCCAGCGCCGCGCCGACCGCCTGCGGGACGGTGCCGTCGCCGGTCAGCTCGAAGACGTTGGTGAGGGTGACGCTGACCAGCGCCAGGATCGCCATCACGGCGGCGATCGCGTACCCCTGCCGGAGCTGGCCGACCATCCGGCCGAAGACCCGGGGCAGGCTGAACGGGATCAGCAGGACCAGGAGGATCTGGAGCCAGTTCGTCCAGGTGGTCGGGTTCTCGAACGGGTGGGCGCTGTTGACGTTGTAGAAGCCACCGCCGTTGGTACCGAGCTGTTTGATCGCCTCCTGGCCGGCCACCGGGCCGCCGGGGATGGTCTGCCCGCCGCCGGTCAGGGTGGTGACCTCGGTGCCGGCGGAGAGGTTCTGCACCACTCCCCCGGCCATCAGGGCGAGCGCTCCGAGCACCGAGATCGGCAGCAGGATCCGCAACGTGATCCGGATCAGGTCGACCCAGAAGTTGCCCAGCTCGCCGCTGCGGCTGCGGGCGAAGCCCCGGACCAGGGCGACCGCGACCGCGATGCCGACCGCCGCCGAGACGAAGTTCTGCACCGCCAGCCCGGCCATCTGCACCAGGTGACCCATGGTCGACTCACCCGCGTACCACTGCCAGTTGGTGTTGGTCACGAAGGACACCGCCGTGTTCCAGGCGCCGTGCGGGACCACCGGGTCGAACCCCAGCGACAGCCACAGGTGCTGCTGGAGGCGCTGGAGGCCGTACAGGAAGAGCACGGAGACGGCGGAGAAGGCGAGCACGCTGCGGGCGTACACCCCCCAGGTCTGCTCCGTCGCCGGGTCCACCCCGACGAGCCGGAAGACGCCCCGTTCGACGCGGGACGAACGGCGGCCGGAGACCACCGCGTACAGGTGGTCGCCGAGCGGTCGGTGCACGGCGACCAGCACCACCACCAGCGATCCGACGAACAACGCGCCGGCTGTCGTCGGGGTCATCAGAAGCGCTCCGGGAACAGCAGCGCGACCACCAGGAACACGGCCAGGCCGATCGCCAGGACCAGACCGACGGCGTCGACCGCGCTCACCGCTTCTCCACGCCTCTCACCACCAGGGCGAGCGCCGCGAACAGCGCCACCGTCACCACCACGAACACCAGGTCGGACACGCTCGGCTCCTCACCAGGGACGTCACCGGCGACCGCCGACGCGGTCGCGCCGAGCCATCACAACGCCCCACCCGCCGCGTGGACAGGGTCCATAACGCGACCATGACGGCGGCCCGGCGTTTCTTGACGCGTTCTTCACGCCGCCCGGCGGTGGAGGTGAGCGCGGTCACCGGGACGGGTGCCCGGTGGCAAGGCCGACGAAGGCACGGGTCACCGGTCGGCGGGACGTGCGGGTCAGGGACGCCGTCGGGCCCGGAGCACCGCGTCGCGGGAGGTGGGCCCGTGTGGGCCGCCACCGGCCGGCCGGGTACGGGTGCCGGCGACGAGGACGTCCCAGCCGGGGCCGAGACCGGCCGCCATCTCCTCGGCGGTGACCTGCGCCTGCGCCGCCCTCGGGGGCTGACCGTGGTGGTGCGGGTCCGACGGGTGGTGGCCGACGACCAGCAGGGTGCCGTTCGGCGCGACCGACGCCGCCAGCCGGCGCACCAGCGTCCCGGTCGGTGCGGTGGAGTGCACGTAGTGCGAGCAGACCAGGTCGAAGGCGTCCCCCGGCGGGGTCCACGTGGTCAGGTCGGCCCGCACCCAGTCGATCCGGTCCACGACCTCGGCACCGAGGCGCTCGGCGTGTTCCCGCCCGCGCCCGAGCGCGGTGGCCGAGATGTCCACGGCCGTCACCCGCCAGCCGCGCGCGGCGAGCCAGACGGCGTCGGCGCCCTCTCCGCAACCGGCGTCCAGCGCCCGGCCGGGCGCGAGGTCCCCGACCTCGGTCACCAGGTGCACGGTGGGCTGCCGCCCGCCGTGCGCGGCGCGACCGCCGTAGTGCTCCGCCCAGTACTCCCCGTCGAACTCCACGGGCATGACGCTCCCTCCATGGTCCACCGGCGTCGACCCCACCGCTGCGGCAACCATGCGCGAGACCCCTCGGAACCGCAAACATCGTTGCCGGTCCGGCAAACTCCCGGCCACCACCGGGCGACCGGGCCGCAGCCACCACGACGTTTGCCACCCGGACCAGCGGGAAGAACGCCGCACGCACGGGACGCCCCGTACCGCACAGGCAGGAGTGTCGATGAATGGCCCGACGGGCGACGAAGCGGTCGGCAGGCTCGAACTCGTCCACACCTTCACCGGGCCGATGCCGACCGGCGTCAGCGTCTCGGCCGGCGGTCGGATCTTCGTCAACTTCCCCAGGTGGGGCGACGAGGTGCCCGCCACGGTGGTGGAGCTGCGGGACGGGCGGGAGGCGCCCTTCCCCGACCAGGAGTGGAACGACCCGGCGGGCGACGACGACACCGGCGCGTTCGTCTCGGTGCAGAGCGTCGTGGTCGACCCGGCCGACCGGCTCTGGGTGCTCGACACCGGAAGCCCGATGTTCCGGCCCACCCGACCCGGCGGCCCGAAACTCGTCCGCGTCGACCTGGACACCGACACCGTCGGTCAGGTGGTCACCTTCCCCGCCGACGTGGCGCTGCCCTCGACGTACCTCAACGACGTCCGCTTCGACCTGCGGCGCGGCGCGGCCGGGATCGCCTACGTCACCGACTCCGCCGACTCCGGCCCGAACGGAATCGTCGTGGTCGACCTGGCCTCCGGGGCGTCCTGGCGGCGGCTGCACGACCATCCCTCCACGCGCGCCGAACCCCTCGCCACGTTCCGGCCGGTGGTGGAGGGACGGCCGTTCCTGGAACGGCCGGCGGACGGGGCACCCACACCGGTGGCGATGGGCTCCGACGGCATCGCGATCTCCGCCGACGGCTCCCGGTTGTACTACTGCCCGCTCGCCTCGCGCCGGTGGTACAGCGTCGCCACCGATGCCCTCGCCGACCGGTCCCGCAGCGACGACGAGGTCGCCGCCACGGTGGTGGACGAGGGCGACAAGGGCGGCGGCTCCGACGGCCTGGAGACCGACGACGCGGGCCGCTTC
This sequence comes from Micromonospora echinospora, assembly GCF_900091495.1. Classification (NCBI taxonomy): domain Bacteria; kingdom Bacillati; phylum Actinomycetota; class Actinomycetes; order Micromonosporales; family Micromonosporaceae; genus Micromonospora; species Micromonospora echinospora. The sequence goes on from NZ_LT607413.1 coordinate 6,964,359, forward strand.
TACCTCACCTCGTACGAGCACAACGCGGTGCTGCGCCGGTTGCCGGACGGCGGGTTCGAGACCCTGGTGCACGACCCCCGCCTGCTCTGGCCGGACACCCTGTCGGTCGCCGCCGACGGACACCTCTACGTCACCGCGAACCAGTTGCACCGACAGGCGAGGTACCAGGGCGGCGAGGACCGGCGTCGCCGGCCGTACGCCCTGTTCCGGATCCCTGTCGACGCCGGGCCGGTCCGACTACGCTGAACCGGTCACGGGGGAATCCTTCACTCCGGACGAACAGCTTGTAGACAAGCTTCGCTTCCTGGCCCTATCGTCACCCCATCGATATTCATTGATCCTTGTCGATGGGAGAACCGATGCGACTCCGGCGATGGGCGAGCGTGTCCCTGGCCCTGGTCGTCCTCCAGGGCGCCGTCCTCGGCACCGCCCCGTCCGCGCACGCGGCCGTGCCCGCGCCGTCTCCGGACGCCGCGACGGACACCACCATCCTGAGCACCGACTACGGACCGGCGGCCTGGGTGCCGGCCAGCACGAGCAACTACACGGTGGCCACCCGGCCCACCGGCCAGCCCATCACCCACGTCGTCATCCACGTGACCCAGGGCTCGTACACCAGCGCGATCAACTGGTTCCAGAACCCGGCGTCCAAGGTCAGCGCGCACTACACGTTCCGCTCCTCGGACGGCGCGGTCACCCAGTCCGTGCGGGAGAAGGACATCGCCTGGCACGCCGGCAACTGGACCTACAACACCCAGTCGATCGGCATCGAGCACGAGGGCTGGGTCGACAACCCGGCCTGGTTCACCGACGCGATGTACCGCGCGTCCGCCGCGCTCACCCGGAACCTCGCGAACAAGTACGGCATCCCCAAGACCCGCAGCAACATCATCGCGCACAAGGAGGTGCCCGGGGCCACCCACACCGACCCCGGCCCGCACTGGAACTGGACCTACTACATGCAGTTGGTGAACGGCGTCACCGGCATCGGCTCCGGCACCGTGCACAGCGGCACCGCCGTGCTCAACGTGCGCTCCGGGCCCGGCACCGGGTACGCCGTCGTCGGCTCGCTGAGCGGGGGCGCGGCGGTGAGCGTCTACTGCCAGGCCACCGGCACCGCCGTCACCGGCCCCTACGGCACCTCCAGCATCTGGCACCGGATCGGCACCAACCGCTACGTCTCCGACGCCTACCTGTACACCGGGTACGACGGCTACATCCCGAACGTGCCGCGCTGCTAGTCACGGCCGTCCCGTCCAGCCCGCCGCGTCACGCGTGCGGGCCGGACGTCCGCCTACCCCCGGTCGTCCGCCTCGCGGGCGGCACCTGGCCCCGCCGGCGGCGGTTCGGCCGGCGTACCCGACGGGTCGACGGCCGAGGGGTGGTTGTCGAGGTGGTCGCGGGCGTACCGGTAGGCGACCGCGACGATCGCCGCGACCGGCACCGCCAGGAAGGCGCCGGTGATCCCGGCAAGACTGCTGCCGGCGGCCACGGCGAGGATGACCACCGCCGGGTGCAGGCTCAGCCCGCGCCCCTGGAGCAGCGGCTGGAGGACGTTGCCCTCCACCTGCTGCACCGCCACGACGATGCCAAGGATGATCAACGCGGTGGTCGGGCCCTGGTCGACCAGCGCGATCAGGACGGCGAACGCCCCGGCGACGAACGCCCCGATGATGGGGATGAAGGCGGCGAAGAAGGTCAGCACCGCCAGCGGCAGGACCAGCGGCACCCCGAACGCCCACAGGCCGATGCCGATGAAGAAGGCGTCGATGAAGCCGACCAGGGCCTGCTGCCGGATGAACTCCGACAGCGTCCGCCAGCTCCGATCCGACAAACTCGCGACGTGCACCGCCGCGCGCGGGCCGGTCTGCGCCGCCAGCCACGGCACCCAGCGGGGGCCGTCCTTGAGGAAGAAGAAACACAGGACCAGGGCCAGCACGGCGTTGACCACGCCGGACCCGACGGACGTGGCCCAGGTCAGCACGTAGCCGGCAATGTTCTGGGCGTTGGACTGCAACGCGGTGAAGACGTTGTCGATCGTCTCGCCGATCTGGTCCTCGCCGAGGTTGAGCGGTGGGCCGGTGAGCCACTTGCGCACCTGTTCGAGTCCGGCCGTCGCCTGGTCGGTGAGCTCGCCGATCTGGCCCACCACGGGCGGCACCACGAGGATGCCGAGCGCCGTCAGCAGGGCGAGGAACGCCAGCAGTACCGTCGCCGCGGCCAGGGCGGGCGGCCACCGGTGCGCGCGCAGGAACCGCACGGTCGGCCAGAGCACCGTGGTGAGCAGCAGGCCGAGCACCACCGGGAAGAGGACGACCCACAGCCGGCCGAGCAGGTAACCGAGTCCGACCAGCGCGGCGGCGATGACGAGCAGTTGCGCCGCGACGACCGCCACCCGGCGGATCGCGGCCCGCACCCGGGGACCCCGCCCGGGTGACAGTGCCGGTACGGGTGGCGCCGCCGGGGCACCCGTACCGCTCCTCGGGGTGTCGGCCGCGGACTCGCGCGGGCCGTCTTCTTCCTGGCTCAACTCTGCCTCCACCATGTGTCGCCCCGCCGAACCCTAGTCGTGGCGGGCAATCACGGTGACGGCAAGTCCCCTGCCCGTCCGCTGCGACACGGCACCGGACGGGCAGGGGCCAGGCGCCCCGACGGCCCCGGAAGCGTCGCGCGCCGGCATCGGCGCGCCGGCCACCCGCCGGGTCAGAACCCGCAGACCGGGTCCCAGTCGGCCAGGAGCGAGGGCCGCAGCGGCCCGGAGCGGCGGTCCGCTCCGGGCCTCCCGCCGGCCGGGTCGCCCCCACCCCCGCAGGGCCGGCCCGGCGTGTACCAGGGCGGGTCAGCCGAAGACCTGCGCCTCCAGCAGGCCGACGGAGGCCGTCCCGCTGGCGAGCAGGACGCGCAGCCGGGTCGTGGTGACCGGGGTGAACGCGACGTCGTTGTACCGGTCGGCCGCGACCGGGTGCCCGCCGGCGGCGGTCACGTCGGCCCAGGCGGCGCCGGTCCAGTACTGCACCTTCCAGGACGCCGGGAGCCGTACGCCCCCACCCTCGTCGAAGAAGTAGACCCGGGCCGAGCGGACCGTCTGCGCGGAGGCCCACGTCAGTTCGGCCCACTGCTGGCCGACCTCGGGCCAGGTCCCCCACCGGGGGTTGCCGGTGTCGTTCGACGAGGGCGGGTCGACGCCGTCGCTGATCGCGGCCACGCTCTCCCAGGGCGAGGTGTACGACGCAGACGGGGTCGCCGTGCGGGCCAGGTTCGTCCCCGGATCCGGGACGCCACCGCCGCCCCGCTGGTACACCTGCACCTCGGTCAGCCCGGTACGGAAGCCGGCGGCGTGGGTGAACTGCACCCGCAGCCGCGACGTGGTCACCGGGGCGAACCGGACCCGGTTGTAGTTGGACCGGACGACGCCGGGGGTCCGCACCTGGCCCGGCGCGGTGACCCAGGTGCCGCCGTCGAGGTACTGCACCGTGTACGAGCTGGGCGGACGGTAGCGGTTGGTGGCCCGGTCGTTGCGGAAGTAGAGCCACACGTCGTCCACCGTGCGGCTCTGCCCGAGGTTCACCTCGTACCAGTCGGTGGCGTTCGGTGAGCCGTGGCTGCCCCAGATCGGCTCGTTGATCGGGAAGCCGTCCACCGCCGCCGCCGTCGAGGTTCCCGACGCGGTGTACGACGCGGAGGTGGCCGCGCCCCGGGCCAGGTTGGGCAGGGTGGCGGTCAGGTCGGCGCCGGCCTTGGCGAAGATGTCCACCATCCGGTCGGCGGTGTGCGTGACCGCCTGCGGCGTGCGAAGTCCGGGGACCGCGGTGCGGTGGGTGGCGGTGCCGCCCTCGGGCAGTTCGACCGTGCCGGTGGCCGGGTCGTAGACCACCCGGGTCAGCCGGTCGACGGTCACCGCCCGGACGCCGTCGAGGTAGATCGAGTAGCCCTGCGGCACGCCCGGGTAGCGGGTGACGCCGTCGGCCGGGTCGTCCCAGACGATACTCAGGTCCATGTTGCGGTACCGCAGGTTGTTCACCGCCAGGTGCGACCAGCCGATGTCGATGGGGTCGAGTTCCACCCGCGCGTCGGTGCGCGGGCGCAGCCCGGCCACGTCCTCGATCACCGTCCAGTTGCTGCTGCCGAGGATGTTGTGGTGGATCCAGGACCGGTAGGTGATGGTCTTCGTGGTGGCGTTCCAGTCGCTCCAGAACTCGTTGGCGTCCGGCCACTGGGTGTTCCCGCCGACGTACTGCGCCCAGGCGTTCCAGTAGAGCAGCTTCTTGTAGTGCTCGGCGGTCATCCACTGGTTGGGGTAGTTGCGCAGCACCGAGGAGTAGAGCCGGAACTGCACGGTGGAGTTGATGGTCGAGAAGTTGTTGCTGCCCGGCTTGCCGGCCGCCGCGGCGGCGGCCTTGTCCCGCTGGTTGGCGGTGAAGAACGGGAAGACCGGGTACTCGGCCGGGTCGTCGAAGAGGCGTAGCGCCTGCCGGTACTGCTCGGTGTTCGGCATCAGGCCCACCGCGTACGGGTAGTAGTTGTTGATCTCCTTCCAGGGCACGTGGGTGTTGGTCGCCACGTGTCTGTGTTCCAGCAGTTGCCGGGACGGGTTCCACAGCGTGGTGAGCACGCCGGAGCGGATCCGCTCGGCCAGCGCCTGCATCTCGGCCGCCTTGGCGGTGTTGCCGACCAGCGCGTACGCCTGCTGCGCGGCGACCGCCCCGCTGTAGACGTACGCGGTCTCGGCCCGGTCGAGGTTGCCGTCGCGCCAGTGGAACGACACCGCGTCGGCGTCGTTGCCGGTCATCGCGCCCCAGTCGTACTCGATGACGCCGTTGCCGTTGGTGTCGTAGGTGGCGAGCTGTCCCTTGACGTCACCCTCGGCATAGCGGGCCAGGTGGCCGGCGATGACCGGTTGTCCACCGTGGATCTGGTAGCTGCGCCAGGCCGCCTCGGCGATGTACTGGGTGTAGGAGTTCGACCAGTTCTCCGGGTCGCCGGGGTTGTCCATGAACCGGCCGCCCTTGGAGGTCTGCCCCACCGACAGCCACGGCCCGTACGAGTAGATCGGGTTGCGCAGGTACTTCAGGTCGTCGATGTGCATCGGTTGGGTCAGCGCGATGGCGTTGTTGTAGCCGGTGACCCCTTCGATGGAGACCGGGAACTGGAAGTCCTGCCCCGGGATGTCCACGTCGAGGTAGTTGTAGCGCATCAGCCACCAGCGGTAGTAGACGTTCTTCTTGATCGCCGGGTCGGGCACGTCGACGTACGGGACGTTCTCCGCCCACCAGCGGTTGTAGTCGCGGACGTGGGTGGCGAAGGCGGTCGCCGGGGTGTACGCCCGGTACGTCTGGTACTCGGTCAGCGACTCGGGGATCTCGGTGGTGACGAAGCCCATCACCACCTTGGTGGTGACGCTCTGCCCGGGGGCGAGGGTCACCGACCGGTCGAGTCCGCCGCCGCTGACCGTGAAGCCGTCCCCGGCCAGCCGGGGGTGGATGGTGGTGAGGTTGTTCTTCACCTGCCGGCTGCCGGTGAGTTCGCCGCCGGTGCCGCTGGTCGCGTACGGCGAGGTGGCCCGGAGCTGGAGCGTGGTGGCGGCGCCGCCGGTGTTGGTCAAGGTCAGGTTGGTCACCGCGACGTTCTGGTGGGTGACGAACTTGGTCAGGTCGAGACGGACCGCGCCGCTGGTGTAGACGCCCTTCCAGTGGCTCGGCGACTGCCACCGGCTGCCGACCTGTTCGGTGAAGGTGCCCGGGGTGACCGCCACGGCGTAGGCGTTCTGGCTGCTGATGTTGTCCCAGTAGGCGGCGTTGCCGCCGAAACCGATCACGGCCGGGTTGTGGGTGTTCATGTAGAACCCCCGGCCCCGGGTCATCAGCCAGGGGCCGGCGGGGTCGTTGCCGGGGCGGGCGAGCAGCCGGTCCATCCAGAAGTCGGTGCCGCCGGCCTCGGCGTCGTAGATGGCCTTCATCATGTTGCCGGTGGTGTAGCCGACCGGCGGCGCGGGCACCGACGGGCCGGAGAAGGTGGGGTAGCCGATGGTCTGGGCCGCGTGGGCGGGGGCGGCGGGGACGGCCAGCGCGCCGACGGTGAGCACGGCGGCCAGCGCCAGTGCGGTCGGCGCCCGGCCTCGGGTGCGGGTGCGGAACACGGGGACACCTCCAGGGACGGGGTGGAGGGGGACGGTCAGGGCTGGTAGGCGAGCCACTCCAGCAGGCCGGTGGAGAGACCGGAGCGGGCGGTGACGGCCAGCCGCAGCCGGGTGGTGCTGACGGTGCCGAAGGTGGTGACGTTGTAGGTGTTCCCGGCGACCGGGCAGGACGACTGGCCGGGCACCGGCACGTAGCCGCTGCCGTTCCAGTACTGCACCTGGCAGGAGGCGGGCAGGTCGATGCCCTGGTCGTCGTCGAACCAGTAGGTGGCGATCCGGTTCACCTGGCGGGCTGCCGGCCAGGTGTACTCGACCCACTGGGTGCCCTGCTGGGGCCAGTTGCCGTACGCCAGGTTGCTGCGGTCGGCCGAGTTGGCCGGCACGCCGCCGTTGTGGAGCGCGGCGACGCTCTCCCACGGTGAGACGTACGAGGTGGTGGCGGTGGCCGAGGGGGCGAGGTTGGTGCCGGCCGGGGGTCCTTGAGGGCCGCCGGGGTTGGGCGGTGGGCCGGTGGCGGTCTGGACCACCTTGCGCATGGTGCCGTCCGCGTTGAAGTGCAGCAGGTCCACCGCGACGGAGCGGCGGAAGTTGCCGCCGCCGGGGGCGTCGGCATTGTGGTAGACGATGTACCACTGGCCGTTGAACTGGACCACCCCGGCGTGGTTCGTGGTCGAGGAGACCCGGTCGAGCACCACGCCCCGGTGGGTCCACGGGCCGAGCGGGCTGGTCGCGGTGGCGTAGCGCTGGCAGGCGTAGGCCGAGTCGGTGACGCAGCCGCCGGTGTCGTTGGCGGCGTACATCAGGTAGTAGAGGCCGTTGCGCTTGAACATCCAGGGGGCCTCCCAGAAGTTCGTCAGCCCCTGCGGGGTGACCACCGGCCCGTCCAGCTCGACCATGTTCGACTTGAGCTTCGCCGCCCGAACCCCCCAGTACCCGCCCCAGTAGAGGTACGCCTGGCCGTCGTCGTCGGTGAACACGGTCGGGTCGATGTTCAGGCCGGAGGAGTTCGGGGTGCTGTCGCTGACCAGCGGGCCACCCTTGGCGTCGGTGAACGGGCCGAGCGGGCTGTCGCCCACCGCCACGCCGATGTCCATCCAGCCGGGGCCGCGTCCGTTGACCGAGGTGTACCAGTAGTACCGGCCGTTGCGAGGTTCGACCTCGCTGGCCCAGGCGTCCGCGCCGGCCCAGGGGAAGGTGCCGACGTTGGCCCGCGCCCCGTGGTCGGTCCAGGTCGCCGCGTCGGTGGAGCAGAGCACCCGCCACTCGCGCATGACGAAGTTGTTGGTGCCGGTGGGTGCCTCGTCCCGGCCGGCGTAGACGTACATCGTGTTGCCGACGACCAGTGGGGCCGGGTCGGCGGTGTAGACGTGGGTGACGATCGGGTTGGCGGCGGGCGCGGGCGCGGCGGGCACGACCGCGCCGAGCGCGACGAGCGTGACGGCGGTGGCCACGCCGGCCCAGTGGACGGCACGCCGGGACTCGGGTGGACGGAACATGGGCGTCGCCTCTCTCGGGAGGGGGTGCGGTGCGGCGGCCCGCCGGGCGGGTGCCCGGCGGGCCGGTGGTTCACAGCCCGTAGCGACTCTTCAGGTGCCGCCACCAGTCGCGGAACATCCACGCGTCGAACTCGGTGATGGCACTGGCGGAGCCGGCCTTCATCAGGAACCCGCCGACACCGCTCGGCGACCAGTCGTAGAAGTCGTCGAGGCCGAAGGTGTGGCCGATCTCGTGCAGCAGGATGGTCATGTTCTCGGCGTTGATGTTGTTGACGAAGTACTCGCTGCCCATCCGCTGGCCCCAGTCGCCGCCCGCGCCGCCGCCCATGCCGGCGGTCAGCCAGAGCGACTGGTCGTAGTGGCGGGCCGCGCCGCCGGGGCAGTTCGGGTATTGGCCGTTCTGGTTGAAGAACCGCCCGCACCCCTCGGCGCACTGTGGGGCGTTCTCCCGGATGTCGTTCACGTAGATGTCGACGGAGGTGTCCGACCACTGCAACTGGGCCCGGTCCCGTACCGCCCAGCCGACCACCTTGATCGGCACCGTGGCGTACGGCCAGTTGTTGTGGCCGACCATCACGTCCATCCACTTCTTGTACTGGCGGGCCAGGGTGGCGTGGATCTGGTCACGCAACGCGGCGGAGACGCTGGCCGGGGAGTCCCAGCGGACGCAGAAGTTCAGGCTGCCCCGGTTGGCGAAGACCTGGTCCCAGCCGTAGTTGCGGAAGCCGTACAGGTTGGGATAGGTCGCCTCCTGGTGGGCCCAGACCTCGCCCAGCGGGGTGACCAGGTTGCCCGGCGGGTTCCAGCCGGTCGGCGGGTTACCACCGGGCGGGTTGGCGTGCGCCTTGACCTCCAGCAGCCCGACCGAGCCCGCGCCGCTGTCGAGCAGCACCCGCAGCCGGCTGGTGCTGACCGCGGTGAAGGTCACCAGGTTGTAGCGGTTCGCGGCCACCGGATATCCGGAGGCGCCCGTGACGTCCTGGTAGGAGCTGCCGTTCCAGGACTGCACCCGCCAGGCGGCGGGCAGCCGCACCCCGCCGTTGTCGTCGAAGAAGTAGACCTCGACCGCGCGGATCGTCTGGTTCGCGGTCCAGGTGAGCTGCGCCCACTGCTGGCCCTGGTTGGGCCAGGTCCCCCAGCGCGGGTTGGCCGTGTCGTTGGACGAGGTCGGGTCGATGCCGTCCCGGATCGCCGCGACGTCCTCCCACGGCGAGGTGTACGACGCGCTCGGCGTCGCCGTCCAGGCCAGGTTGTCCCCGGGCGCCGCCTGGGCGACGCCCCCGGTCGCCCCGACGGCGACGAGGCCGAGGCCGGCGGCCATCAGCCCGGCCGCCACGGGTGCGACGATTCGTCTCCACCACTGTCTCATCTGATCCCCTTGATCGAAGTTTGTCGATTTATTTGTCCCGGACCCGCCCAGGTCCCGCGGCCCATCGCGGGTGGTCCGGGATCAGCCCTTCACCGCACCGGAGGCGAACCCCCGGACGTAGCTGCGCTGGAGGAACGCGAAGAGGAGCAGGCACGGCACGGCCATGAAGACCACGCCGGCCTCCAGCGCGGCGTAGTCGATCGATCCGTGGCTCGCCGTACGCATGTTGACCACCGCCAGCGTGGCGGTGAACCGGTCGGTGGAGTTGAGCAGGATCAACGGCGCGAAGAACTCGCTCCACGAGGTGAGGAACGCGAACAGCGCGACCGTGACCAGCCCGGGGCGGACCGCCGGGAGCAGGACCCGGAGCAGCACGCCCACGCTGCCCGCCCCGTCGACCTGCGCGGACTCTTCCAGCTCCCGGGGCACCGCCTCGAACGAGTTGCGCATCATGAAGACGGAGAACGGCAGCTGGAACATGATCAGCACCAGGCTCAGCCCGACCAGCGAGTCCTCCAGGCCGATCCAGCCGAGCAGCACGTAGAGCGCGATCAGGATGGTCGCGTACGGCACCATCAGGATCGCCAGGGTGAGCAGGAAGAGCAGGTCCCGACCGGGGAACCGGAAACGCCCGAACGCGTAGCCGCCCAGCGTCGCGACCAGCAGCGTGCCGCCGACCGTCAACGCGCTGACCGTCACGCTGTTGACCAGGTGGTACGGGCGGATGCCGTGGTCGGAGGTGAACAACCGGTCGTAGTTCTCCAGACCGAACCCGGTGCCGGTCCGCACCGACGCCCACCCGCTCCACAGCAGCGGGAACAGGAACAGGATCGCCAGCGCCGCGCCGGTGACGGGGAAGCCCCACCGGGTGGCCGTCGGATAACCGGTCATGACCCTGCGCCCCCTATCGGGAACGTCGGCGCAGCGCGCCGAGCTGGACGACGTTGACGACGAGGAGCACGGCGAGCAGCACCACCGAGATGCCGGCCGCCGAACCGAGGTCGAGGCGGACGAACGCCTCGCGGTAGATCACCATCACCAGCGAGGTGGTGCTGTTGTCCGGCCCACCCCGGGTGAGGATCCAGAACTGGTCGAAGGCGAGCAGCGAGCCGGTCACCATCAGGGTGAGCACCAGCGCGACGGACGGCCGCAGCAGCGGCAGCGTGATCCGCCGGAAGGTCTGCCAGCGGGACGCGCCGTCGAGCCGGGCCGCCTCGTAGACCTCCAGCGGGATCGCCTGCAACCCGGTCAGCAGGATCAGCATGTTGAACCCCGCGAACCGCCACAGCACCAGCAGCACCGTCGAGCCGAGCGCCGAGCCGGCGCTGCCGCTGGTGAGGGAGACGTGCCCGTCGACCAGCCCGAGCCACCGCAGCAGGTCGGTGACCGGGCCGATCTCGTCGCTGAGCAGGCCCAGGAAGAGCAGGGAGGCGCTGGCGAAACCGACCGACATCGGCAGGACCACCGCGGCGCGGAGGAAGCCCACCCCGCGTCGGCGCTGTTGCAGCAGCAGGGCCAGCCCGAGCGCGACCGCGAAGAGCAGCACCGTCATGATCAGCGTGTACCGGAGGGTGAACCAGGCCGCCGACCGGATCAGCTCGTCGTCGGCGACGGCGGTGTAGTTGTCCGGAGCGTTGCGGGTCGGCGTGCCGAGCAGCGGCCACCGGTGCAGCGACATCCAGCCGACCAGGACCAGCGGGACGAGGAAGAACATGCCGACCACGAGTGCCGTCGGGGTGGCGTAGGCGAGGCCGGTCAGGGCCTCCCGCCGCGAGCGCGACCAGCCACGGCGCGACCGGCCCCCGGGGCGGGACGTGGTGGCCCCGCGCCGGTCGACGCCGGTCGACGGGGGCAGCACCGTGGTGGGCATCTGTTCCTCCGGTCCGGGGAGGGCGGACCCGCGACGCCGGACGCCGACGGCCGGGACCGCGTGGCGGGTCAGCCCTGCTGGAGTGACCTGGTGATGGCCGTGTTGCCCTCGGCGAGCGCGCGGGGGGCGTCCCCGAACAACGCGCCACGGACGGTGCGGAGCCAGGGGCTCTGCGGGTCGTTGAACGAGGCGTTGAAGTTCTCCGCGTACGGCGTCCGGCCTCGGGCCACCAGGCCGTTGATCAGCGTGAGTCGCGGGTCGGTCGCGGAGTACCGGTTCGCCGCCAGGTCGGTGCGGGTGGGCACCCCCTTGTTCTTCGCGACCACCTCGACCTGCGCCTCGTCCGACATGGTCCAGGCCAGGAAGTCCCAGGCCTGGGCGGCCCGGTCGCTGGTGGCGCCGATGCCGATCGCGTCCCCGCCGACGAAGGTGGACGCCCCGCCGGTCAGGCCGGGGATCGGCGCGACCCCCATCGACACGCCCTTCGACTCGATCATGCCGAGCCAGACCGAGGGGGCGGGGGCGATGCCGACCCGGCCGGCCTGGAGCGCGCCGAGCCAGGTCGGTCCGGCCTCGTCCCGGGAGGCCGGCGCGGCGACGCCCTCCTCGTAGAGCAAGCGGTAGAGCGCGAACACGTCGGCCATCTCCGGGGAGTCGATCCGGGCCGTCCGTCCCTCGGCGTCCAGGACCTCGCCGCCCGCCGCCCAGACCGACGGCCAGAAGGTGAACTCCACACAGCCGCCGCAGTTGCCGCCGAAGTAGGTGCCGTGCACGTCACCACCGAGCCGGTCGATGGCCCGCGCGTGTTCGGCGAACTCCCGCAGCGAGGTCGGGGGTCGCTCCGGATCGAGTCCGGCCCGCCGGTAGAGGTCCTTGTTGTAGAGCATCACCGACATGTCGATGGTGTGCGGGACCGCGTAGTTGCGGTCCTTCCAGGTGCCGGCGCGCACGTGCGCCGGGGCCACCCGGTCCCGCACGTCGAGCCCGGCGAACCGGTCGGTGAGGTCGGTCCAGAGCCCCTGCGCGGCGTACTGCGCGGCGAACACCACGTCGGCGGCGAACAGGTCGGGCAGCGCCCGGGCACCGGCCGCCGAGGCCAGCTTCGCCGGGTACTCCTCGTTGGGGTACGCGGTCACCCGCACCTTGTTCCGGTGCGTGGCGTTGTACGCCTCGGCGTACGCCCGGGAGACCGACTCGGTGGCCGCCCTGGTCCAGAGGGTCAACGTGGCGCCGTCGTCGACCCCGGACGGGCCGGTGGCCGACGGCGGGTCGTCGCCGCCGCAGGCCGCCACGGCCGTCGCCACGATCGCTGCCGTCAGCACGGCGACAACTCGAAGACCTCGCGGTCCCATCGGTCTCTCCTTCCGCCGGAAGCGGGGTAGACGAACACGTCCGGGGGCGGCCGGGCCGGTTCAGGTCACCGGCAACCAGACCCGCATGGTCGCCGGGCCACGCCGGGCCCACCGGTGGTACGGCAGCAGTCGCAGGCCGGTCAGGGGCGCCCCGGGGGCACGCCGGGGTGTCGGCCCGTACGGCCACGCCCGCTCCCCCGGGGCGGTGAACCGGGCCCGGACCAGGACCCCGCCGTCGACGTCGACCGGGAGGCTCCCCGGATCGACACGCAGCGTGTCGAGATCCTCGTCGGCGAGCGCCTCGGCGCAGTACACCACCGGTCCCCGCTCGACGGCGACGCAGCCGCGCACCGCGTCGACGCGGGGGTCGGGGTGGGTGAACCGGGGACGCAGCGGCAGTTCCAACCGGACCTCGTCGCCGACGACGAAGGCGTGCCGCACCGTGACCGGGCCGGGCGGGGCCGGTCGGCGGCCGGCCGGGGTGACCAGCACCGCCCCGGTGGCCCACTCCGGCACCCGCAGGGTGAGCGGGAAGCCGCCGCCGTCGGTCGCGGTCACCCGCACGGTCACCACGCCGTCGTCGGGGTAGCCGGTACGCATCCGCAGGGCCACCCGCCGGCCGTCGGGCAGCCGGGTGTCGACGTCGGCGTCGGCGTACTGGTGGATCCGCAGTCCCTCGTCGTCGGCGGTGACCAGGTAGGCCGAGAGGCTGGCGAGCAGCCGGGCGACATTGGGCAGGCAGCAGGAGACCTCGAACCAGGGGGCGCGCGGTCCCCCGCCGAAGCCGAGTTGCTGCTCGTCGGTCGGCACGTCCACCGTCCGGACGCGCTGGTGCAGGGTGTTGGCGTAGAAGAAGGCCCGCCCGTCGTCGCTGACCGCGGTGGCGACCACGTTGTAGAGGATGCGTTCGATCACGTCGGCGTACCGGCTGACGCCGGTGGCCAGCAGCAGCCGCCAGGCGAGCATGACCGCGGCGACCCCGGCGCAGGTCTCCGAGTAGGCCCGGTCGGGCGGGAGGACGAAGTCCTCGCCGAACGCCTCGTCCATGTGCCGCGAGCCCATCCCGCCGGTGAGGTGGGTACGCCGGGCCAGCGTCCGGTCGAACTGGGCGGCGACCGCCGCGAGCAGGTCATCGTCACCGGTCTCGACCGCCACGTCCACCGCCCCGCAGGCCAGGTAGAGGGCACGGACCGCGTGCCCGCGCAACACGGTGGCGTCTCGCACCGGGACGTCGTCGCTGTAGTACGCCCAGCCGAAGTGGTGCTGGGGCAGGCTCCGGTGCCCGCGTCGCCGCACGAACAGCCCGGCCTGGTCGAGGTAGCGCTGCTCGCCGGTGAGCCGGGCCAGCTCGACCAGGGCCGGCTCGATGTTCGGGTGGCCGCAGATGCCCCACGTCCCGTCCGGGCCGAAGGTGTCGCAGACGTGGTCGGCGGCGCGGCGGGCGATGTCGAGCAGCGGCCCGGCGCCTCCGGTCCGGGTCCGCGCGACGGCGGCCTGGAGCAGGTGGCCGGTGCAGTACAGCTCGTGCCCCGAGGCGAGGTCGCTGTGGCGGGGCCGCTGGCCCGGACCGCCGAAGGCGGTGCCCAGGTAGCCGTCGGGGGCCTGGGCCAGGGCGATCAGCTCGGTCAGTTCGGCGACCTCGCGGTCCCGGTCGGTCGAGGCGGTGCGGCCGACCTCCCAGGACATCGCCTCGACGAGCTTGTAGACCTCCGAGTCGGAGAACTCCCGTCCCCGCCGGTCGACCTCGCCGGCACCGGCCCGGGCGGCGGTGAAGTTGCCGGTCCAGCCGAGCTTGTCCATCCAGGACCGCCCGTGGTCGAGGGTCGCGCCACCGTTGACCCGCTGCCGGGTGGCCCAGAAGCCGTCCACGACCCGCACCTCGCCGAGGCCGAGGGGTCGCAGCGCACCACGCGACGGCACCACGGGACGGCCACCGGTGGGATCGGTACCGGGCGAAGCCTTCGTCATTGCCCCTCCGCCAGCTCGTAAGTGACCGGAGTCACCGGGGGTGTTGAGGCTACGATGGACTACGAAAAGCTTTTCGACAATACATTCACCCACATGGATCTTAATATCGACTGCTGGCGCTTCCGGAATCCGGGCACTACTCTCCTCTGACCAGGCTGGTCGAAACGCAGTCGAAAGGATTTCGGTGGGCAGACAGCGATCCCGATCGGTGACCCTCAGCGACGTGGCCCGACTCGCCGGCGTTTCAGTCGCCACCGCCTCCAAGGCCCTCAACGCCCGCGCCGAGGTCGCGCCGGCCACCCGGCAACGGGTGCTCCAAGCCGCCGACGAGCTGGCGTTCCAGCCGAACGTGCTGGCCCGTGGTCTGATCTCGGGCCGCACCCGCACCATCGGGCTGCTCACCGACGAACTCGGCGGTCGGTTCTCCATCCCGATCCTGCTCGGCGCGGAGAACGCCCTCGGCAACGAGCAGATGTCGGTGCTGCTCTGCGACGCCCGGGGGGACGCGATCCGGCGTCGGCACTACATCCGGGCGCTGCTGGCCCGCCAGGTCGACGGGTTCATCATCCTCGGCGACAGCAACGACGTCCGTCCGTCCCTCACCCGGGACATCCCGGTCCCGGTGGTCTACGTGTACGGCGAGTCGAGCGACCCCGGCGACCTGTCGGTGCTCGCCGACGACGAGGGCGGCGCACGGCTCGCCGCCGAGCACCTGGTCGCGCTGCGCCGCCGCCGGATCGCGCACATCACCGGGCCGGAGAGCTACCGGGCCGCCCGGGACCGGTTCACCGGGCTGTGCGCGGTGCTGGCCGAGCACGGGCTCCCGCTGGCCGGCGGCCGGCCGTGGTACGGCGAGTGGACCCAGCGCTGGGGCCGGCACGCCGCCCGGACGCTGCTCACCACCCATCCCGAGGTGGATGCGATCTTCTGCGGCAGCGACCAGATCGCAGCCGGGGTCACCCACTCCGTCCTCGCCCTCGGCCGGTCCGTCCCCGACGACGTCGCGATCGTCGGCTACGACAACTGGGAGGTGTTCGCCGCCGACTGCCACCCCCCGCTGACCACCGTCGACCTCAACCTCGAACAACTCGGGGCCACGGCGGTGACGCACCTGTTCGCCGCCCTCGACGGGCGGCTCGCCCCGGGGGTGATCCGGCAACCGTGCCGACTGGTGGTCCGCGAGTCCACCGGTCCTCTCCCGGTCCGGGGCTGACCACCGGCGGGCGTTCGCCGCGCCCGACGACGGGACCGCCCGGTCACGCGGTGAAACCGGCAGCTCCGCGACCTGATCGGGCGACCCGGCGGCCGGCGCGGGACCGGCCGGGTCAGCGGGAGCCGCAGCGGGCCAGCAGCCGGGCGATCTCCGCCGGCACCTGGTCCGGGCCGCGCAGCGACCTGCTGAACGGCAACCGGACGTCGCGGTGGCCGGTCGCGGACTCCAGCCGGAGGACGAGCCCGCACCGGTCCAACCGGAGCGGGTGGATGCGTCGGGCCTCCCGCCGCAGGGCCGCCGGAACCAGCCGGGCCAGGGTCGACAGGGTCTGCTGGCGCTGGTCGCCCAGCCGCCTCAGCAGGTCCGCCTCGGCGGCGGCGAGTGGATCGGGCCGGGCGGCGGCGAGGTCTTCCGGGTCGACCGGAGCGTCCCCGTCGGCGTCGACCAGCTCGGCGGTGACCAGGTCGAGGCGGACGACCACGTCGGTGTCGCCGGGGTCCACCACGGCCAGCCAGCCGGCCAGCGTCGCCCGGGACCGGACCCGGTCGCGCATCGGGACCGGGGCGAGACCGGTGACCTCGACCTGTGCGGCGACCTCGCCGGCGGCGAGGAGGTGCCGGGCGATGCGGCTGTCGGCGGGCAGCGCCAGGCGGAGCCGGCCGTCCCGGTCGACGGTGTGCCGGCCGGTCAGGTCGGCGCGGTGGTCGGGGGTCCGCAGGGTCAGCGACTCCGTGCCGACCAGCAGGGTGCACAGCCGTTCGGCAGCCCGGTCGGCCACCACCGTCTTGCCCACCACGTCGCCTCCAAGTTAGGTTAACCTTACCTTACACGAGAGGTGACGATGAACCAGTCCCGTCCCAAGATCAAACGGTCCCGACGTCTCGGCATCCCCCTGACCCCCAAGTGTGTCCGGTACTTCGAGCGTCGTCCGTTCCCGCCCGGCGACCACGGCCGGGCCCGGACCAAGGACTCCGACTACAAGGTCCGGCTCCGGGAGAAGCAGCGCCTGAAGGCGCAGTACGACGTCGCCGAGGGCCAACTGCGCCGGGCGTTCGACCGCGCCCTGCGCCGGCCGGGCAAGACCGGTGAGGAGCTGGTGGTCGACCTGGAGACCCGGCTCGACGCGCTCGTCCTGCGGGCCGGCTTCGCCCGCACCATCTACCAGGCCCGCCAGACCGTCACCCATCGGCACGTCACCGTCAACGGCCGGCGGGTGGACCGGCCGTCGGCCCGGCTGCGTCCCGGCGACCGGTTCGCCGTCGCGGAAAACAGCCGCGCCAAGACCCCGTTCGTCGTCGCCGCCTCGGGCGCGCACGCCCCGCAGCGGCCGGCGCCGTACCTCGACGTCGACCTGTCCGGGCTGACCGCGCGTCTGACCCGCCTGCCCGCCCGCGCCGAGGTGCCGGTGATCTGCGACGAACAGCTCGTGGTGGAGCACTACTCCCGCTGACCACGTGGCTGTTCCGGCTGGCCCGCACCGCCCGGCGCGGGCCAGCCGGTCGGCACCGTCACGTCGGAGGCGTGCCCCGGCGGCCGGACGGCGGTGACGGCGGCGTACCCCTCCGCGAGCCAGGCGAGGTCGGAGCCGGGAACCGGCTGGGCGCCGTTCTCCTCGAAGGCCGTCCGGACGTGGTCCTGGCCGCTCTCGACGATCGTCATCTGGACCTGCCCGAACGGGGCGAGGGTGGCCTGCCGCAGCCCGGCGACCTCCGCCACCGGCACGTCCGGCACGTTCAGGTTGAGCACCGTGCCCGGGTCGGCCCCGACCAGCCAGGGCAGCAGCCATCCGGCCAGCTCCGCCGCGGTGGCCCAGTTGCGGGCCTCGTCGTCGACCGTGTCCAGCACGGCGATCGCGGCACCGCCGGTGCCGGCGCTCGCCACGGCCGGGGAGAGCACGTCGAGGGAGACCGCCATGGCCCGGGCACCCTGGTTGGCGGCGGTGAGCGCCGCGCCGACCGTGCCGGAGTGCAGGAGCGCGTGGCCGGCGTTGGCGCCCCGGTTGATCCCGGACAGCACCACGTCCGGGGGCGGACCGAACGCGCCCAGCCCGGCCAGCACGGCGATGTAGGCCGGCGAGGCGGCGACGGCGTACGCCGGGACGCCGGGCAGGCCGTCCAGTCCGGCCCCGCTGAGGACCACCCGCCCGTCGTCGGTCACCGCCGACAGGGCCGCGCTCATCCCGCTCGCCTCCTCGCTCGGGGCCGCCACCACCACGTCCAGGCCCCGTTCGTACGCCGCCTGGGCGAGCCGGCGCAGCCCCGGCGCACGGATGCCGTCGTCGTTGGTCACCAGGACCCGTACCCGACGATCCTCCACCGCTGCCCTCCCCTACCTGTCGTCCAGCGGGGCGAGACGCACCCGGCTGACGAGTTCGCGGACCGCCTCGGCCCGGCCGGTGCCGAGCCCGTGCCGGGTGACGTTGAGCGCCCCGGCGGCGGCACCGGTCCGCACCGCCTCGTCGAGGTCCCCACCCCGGGCGAGCACCGCCGCGATGCCGGCGGTCATCGAGTCACCGGCGCCCCGGTGGTCGGCCAGTTCCAACCGGGGGACGTGCACCTCCACCGTGCCGTGGCCGTCGAGCAGCCCGAGGCTGGGCTCACCGGCCCGGCTGATCAGCACCGACGCCGCGCCCTGCTCCTGGAGGCGACGCCCGGCGGCCAGCAGCGACTCCACGCTGTCGTCCTCGGCCAGGCCGTCGTCCAGCAGCTCCTCGTGGCTGACCTTGAGCAGGGCCACGCCGCCCTCGACGACGGCGGTGAGGTAGTCCCCGGACAGGTCGGCGACCACCACCGCGTCGTTCGCGGTCAGGTCGGCGGCGAGCCGCCGGTAGATGTCCGGGTCGACCACCGACGGGTCCGCCGGGCCGCTGAGCACGCTGACCGGGGCGCGCAGCCCCTCGGTGAGGGCGACGGTGTACAGCTCGTCGATGTCGTGACGGACCATCGGCGCTCCGGCGAACTCGGCGATCTCCGCCCGCGAGCCGTCCCGCCGGTCGTGGACGTACCAGCCGCTGCCGGACTGCCGGAACACCGACCGGACGGTCACGTCCTCCTCGGTGAGCAGCTTGTGCAGCGCGTCACCGACCTCCCCGCCGAGCGCCACGCAGAGGGTGACCGGGACGCCCAGGGAGGCGATCATCCGCGCCTGCCAGACGCCCTGCCCGCCGGGGTGCAGGTGCAGCTCGACCGCGTCGGCCTGTTGTTCGATGGTCACGGTCAACAACGGCGCTGGCGCGAACACCATCACACGATCGTCCATGCGGCCCCTATACCCCGGCCCTTCCGGGCTGACGCGTCGCCGCCCGCCACGCCCGGCGTGTCGCGACGGAACGCGCCGACCGGCGGGGCGGCCGGGCTCACGCCACGACGGTTCGACCCTCTTCCGGGACCACCACCGCTGGGACGTCGTCGGGGACGGTGTCCGGCCGGATCCGGCCGTGGAACCGCCGCTGGTGCCGCATTCCGGCGACCACCCCGGCGGCGACCAGCACCACGGAGGCGACCGCGACCGCCGGGTAGCCGACCCGGTCCGCGCCGGCCAGGCCGATCGAGGCGGCGACGAACGAACAGATCAGCCCGAACGACGACAGCACGGTGAAGTCGGTGCCGCCGGTGCCCGGTCGGGAGTAGTCCATGTTCACCGTGTAGAGCACCACGTTGAGGATGGTGTACGCGGCCATGAAGCAGCCCAGCGCGGCGACCGTGCCGGCGAGCGGGGCGTGGCCGTTGAGCAGCGGCAGCAGCAGGACGGTGGAGACGGCCAGGGCCACGCCGCCGACGACGAGCACGCCGCTGCGGCCGAACCGGCCGATCCCGGCTCCGGCCAGCAGTCCGGCCAGGATCGCCGGCACGCTGATCACCACACCGGTGACCAGACCGACCCGCTCCAGGGTCCAGCCCGCGTCGACCAGCGCCGGCGTGACCAGCGCGTACGCCGCACCGGCGCCCACGTAGACCAGCGGCACCACGACGAAGGTCCACCACCGGCAGCCGGGTTGGCCGAACGTCGACAGCAGCGCCCGGTACGCCTGGCCGGTGCGGGCCACCCGGTCCGTGCGGGGCGGTTCACGGAACCGCCACACCACCACCAGGCCGACGGCGGTCAGCACGGCCAGCAGCAGGATCGCCGGAACCCAGCCGAAGCGGTCGTAGACGATCACGCAGGCCCCACCGCCGAGCAGGTTGCCGAGGTAGCTCGCGGCGACCTGGATCCCGTTGCCGGTGCCCCGGGTGCGCCCGGAGAGCAGCCGGACGGCCACCGCGTCGGCCGCGACGTCCTGGGTGGCGGAGAGCAGCACGTACGCCGCGCAGATCGCGACGACCGGGCCGAGCCGCTCGGCGGGACGGGTGAACGGCAGCAGCGCCAGCAGGGACAGCACCAGACCGCCCTGGAGCACGAGCAGCCAGGACCGGTAGTGGCCGTGGCGGCGGGAGCCGTACCGGTCGAGGATCGGGGCCCAGAGGAACTTGACCGGCCAGATCAGACCGACGACGTTCAACAGCGCCAGGGTCTCCAGCGAGGTGCCGCCGTCGCGGAGGATCGCGGTCAGGCCGATGGTGATGAAGCCGATGCCCAGGTACTGGGTGACGTAGAGCGCCGTGAGCGTACCCAGCCGGCCGGACGCCGATCGGTCCCGAACGTGTTCCACTCGTCCTCCCGGTCGAATTAGTTAGGCGAGGGTAACCTAACTCGACCGACCTGGGTATCCACGTCGGGTCCGGTGTCCGGTAGGCATGGACCGCATGACGTCGACGATGCTGGTGACCGGGCCGAGGCTGGTGGTCGCCCTGGTGGCGCTGACCGCCGTCGCGGCGGCGGTGGTGACGCTCGGCCGGCTCGGCCACGGTCGGCAGATCGTGGTGGCCGCCGTCCGCGCCACGCTCCAACTGGCGGCCGTGTCCCTGCTCATCGTCGTCATCGTCGGGTCGGCCCCGGCGACGGCCGGCTTCGTCCTGCTCATGTGGGCGGTGGCGGCGGCGACCTCCGGCCGGCGGATCACCGGCGGACGCACCTGGTGGGCCGCCGTGCCGATCGGGGCCGGGAGCCTGCCGGTCGTGGCGGCGTTGCTGGCGGTCGGCCTGCTTCCGCCACGCGGCATCGCGGTCGTCCCGGTGGCCGGCATCCTGATCGGCGGGGCGATGACCGCCACCTCGCTGGCCGGCCGCCGGGCCCTCGACGAACTCGCCACCCGCCGGGGCGAGGTGGAGGCCGGGCTCGCGCTGGGCCTGCTCCCCCGGGACGCGGTGCTGCTGGTGTGCCGTCCGGCGGCCGGGCAGGCGCTGGTCCCGGCGCTGGACCAGACCCGCACGGTGGGGCTGGTGACGCTGCCGGGGGCGTTCGTCGGGGTGCTGCTCGGCGGCGCCGACCCGCTCACCGCCGGGGTCACGCAACTGTTCGTCCTGATCGGCCTGCTGGCGGTGGAGGCGGTCGCCGTGGTCGTCACCGTCGAACTGGTCGCCCACGGCCGGCTCCGACCGGCGTGACCGGCCGTCGTCGCCGCCCACCGGCCTTCGGACGGACACCGCCCCCGGAGCCGGGGCTTCGGGGGCGGTGTCGTACCGACGGTCAGCTCCGGTTGATGGTGAAGGTGGAGGTGGTGTTCCGGATGTCCTGGTGGTTGTCGGTCAGCCGCAGGTTGACGAAGGTCGCCGACCCGACCGCCGGGCCCTGCCCCGGCTCGGGCATCTCGTTGACCCAGATGCCGAAACCGGACTTGGCGTCGAAGGCGTCGCCGCTCTTGCGGGCCCCGGAGATCGACACGTTGGTGAAGACCGTGTCGGTGACCGGGAACTCCGGCTGCCCCGGGGCGCGGTACTTGGTCTGGAACATGATTCCCGAGTACGTCGGATCGACGATGTCGACGTCGGACACCCGGATGCCCCGGAACTCCTTCGAGGCGGAGAAGACCCAGATCGCCGGGAAGGTCTGCTGCCCCCAGAAGTGGCCGCCGGCCCGGATCAGCGAGATGTTCTCGAACCGGGTCGGCGGGCTGGCCCCGAACCCGACGAACGGGTACCCGAAGTCCAGCGAACTGATGGTGATCCCGGAGTACGTCAGCATGTCCGCGATGTAGAGGTTGCGGAACACGTTGTCGTAGCCGCCGTACACGGCGACCCCGGCGGCCCGCCAGGTCAGCGTCGCGGAGAGGTTCTCGAACACGTTGCCGTGGTTGCCGGTGGCGGCTCCCTGGTCGGTGGCGGAGAACAGCGCGAACGCGTCGTCACCGTTGGACCGGCCCTCCGAGTTGGCGACCCGGTTGCCGGTGCTGCCGTTGGTCATGTTGACCGCGTCGGCGAAGGTGTTGCGGAACCGGCTGTTGGTGATGCTCAGGCCGCTGACGCTCACCCCCCAGTACGCGCAGACGGTGTGCTCGACCCAGACGTTGTCCAGGGTGAGGTCGTCGACATCCTTCAGTTCACCCCACACCTTCCCCGGCCCGTCCTGCCGGACCGTGTAGTTGCCGAAGAACGCCAGGTGGGCGAAGGTGGAGCCGCTGGCCGACGGCTCGACCCGGAAGCCCGCGTCGGTGTTCTGCTGGTCCGTCGGGGTCTGGAAGCGGGTGTACCACATCCCCGCGCCGACCACCTGGACGGCCTTGCCGTACACCTGGAACTTCTGGGCGGTGGTGTAGGTGCCGGCAGGCAGGTAGACGCCGACCAGGGTGCCGGTGGGGTCCATCCGCACCGCGTCCAGGGCGTTCTGCACGTCGGCGTGGCTGAACCCGGTGGGCACCCGGTAACGGGCCGGGTCCGGGTTGGCCCGGGGCGCCACCAGCTCGGTGTTGACGAAGTCGATGGCGTAGGTGGTGGTGTTCGCCGGGTCCTTCTGGAGCCGGATCGTGGCGCCCGCCGGGATGGTGCCGTTGAGCATCACGTTCGCCTCGTCGTACAGGTGCCGGGGCGGGCCGGCGCTCGGCGAGTCGCTCGGGCTGGCCTCGGCGCCGTAGAGCCAGATGTGCTTCGAGGTCAGGTTGATCGGCTTGTGCAACGTCCCGTTGACGTAGACGTTCAGCGTCGCGTCGATGCCGCCGCCGTTCGGGGCGTCCGGGATGGAGAACCGGGTGACCAGGGTGTTGGTGGCCGCCCGGGTGGTCCACTCGACGTACGCGCCGGTGCTGTTCAGGGTGACCGCCCGCCGGCCGGACGCCTCGCCGGCCAGATCGCCGATGGTCCGGTTCGGCCCGACCACCTGCGCACCGCCGCCGATGCGACCGTCCTCGGCCTCTAACATGTCGTACGGCAGGTTCGCCCCCCGCCCGACGAAGAGCGGACGCTCGCTGGTGTTGTTCTCCCGCTTGACCGGCAGCTCGTTGGCGTCGGCGGCGAGCGCCACCCGCACCGTGTACCGGCCGTTGGCCGCCGTCCAGCTGCCCAGGCTCACCGCCGGGCTGGTCGCGCCGGCCGCGATGACGCCGGTGTACGAGCCGGTGAGCGTGCGGACCACTGCCCCGGTGTCGTTGAGCACGGTGAGGGTGATGCCGTGTGCCCCGCCGGCCGAGGCGACGCTGCCCTGGTTGCGGACGGACACCGAGAAGGTCACGTTCTGGCCGGCGGTGGGGGTGCCCGGCGACCAGGTGACCGCGCCGGCCACCAGGTCGGAGCTGGCCACCGGGGAGACGGTCAGCGCGGCCGTCCGGCTGTTGTTGGACTCGTTCTGCTCGATCACCGCGTTCGCGTCGTCGGCGACCGCGGTGACCTGGTAGCTGCCGGCGTTGCGGACCCCGATGTTCGCGGTGACCGTGGTCTGCGCCCCGGCGGCCAGCGCGCCGACGGCGGCGGTGCCGACCGTGGTGTCGCCCAGCTTGAAGGCGACCCGGGAGGCTCCGGCGGCGGCCGGACCGGCGTTGCGCACGGTCGCCGACAGGGTGACCGGGTCGGTCTCCACCGGGGCGGACGGGCTGGCGGTCAGCGCGGTGACGGTGAGGTCCGGGTTCGGCGCCGGAGTGCCGAGCACCTGGAACTCGGCGACCTGCCCGTTGGACGAGCCGGAGTTGGCGGTGAACTGCAACCGCACGTCGGCGGCGGTGGCGGTGACCGGGATGGTCACCGTGTTGCTGCTGCCCGGGCTGAACGAGTACGTGGCCGAGCCGACCAGGTTGCCGAACGACGAGGCCGACTGCTCCCGGCCGAGCACCTGGAAGGTCTGGGTGCGGGGTCCCCACGCCGGATCCGGGTTGAGCTTGACCACGACCGCGCTGATGCTGGCGTTCGCGCCGAGCGCGACGGTCAGCGTGCTCGGGTACGCCCCCGGCGCGCCCTCCCAGTAGGTGGCCACGTCGTTGTCGTTGGCGTTGGTCGCCTGGAAGACGTGCACCGTCGACGAGGCGGTGATCGGCTTGCCGACGGCCAGGTTGCTGCCGCCCGGCGTGCTGCCGGTCCGGGTGACCGTGTTGCTGTTCGCGGAGACGTTGCCGGCCGCGTCCCGGGCCCGGACGAAGTAGGAGACCGTCGCGCTGTCCGGCTGGCTGTCGGTGTACGTCAGGGTGGACCCGCCGACGCTGCCCCGCAGCGCGTTGTTGGCGTAGACGTCGTAGCCGGCGACGCCGACGTTGTCGGTGGACGCGGTCCAGGTCAGCCGGACCTGCCCGGTGCCGGGCTGGGTGTACGCGAGGTTCCCCGGAGCGGTCGGCGCGACGGTGTCACCGGTGCTGCCGGTCCGGGTGACCGTGTTGCTGTTGGCGGACGCGTTGCCGGCCGCGTCCCGGGCCCGGACGTGGTAGGCGACGGTCGCGCTCGCCGGCTGGGTGTCGGTGTAGGTCAGGGTGGACCCGCCGACGCTGGTGCGCAGCACCCCGTTGGCGTAGACGTCGTAGCCGGTCACGCCGACGTTGTCGGTGGACGCGGTCCAGGTCAGCCGGATCTGGTCTGGGGCCGGCTGGGTGAAGGCGAGGTTGCCGGGGGCGCTGGGCGGCTGGGTGTCCCCGGTGGCGGGACCGTATACCTCCAGTTCGGAGAGCTGCCCGGCCGGCCAGGCGGTGTTCGCGGTGAACATCAGCCGCAGGTGGCGGGTGCTGGCGGTGGGGAAGGTGAGGGTGACCGTGTTGCCGCTGGCCGGGTCGAAGGCGTGGTTGGCGGCGGCCAGGATGTCGGTGAAGCTCGACCCGGTGGCGCTGCCCTGCACGGCCACCGTCTGGGTCCGGGCGCCCCAGCCGGGTGGCAGCTTGAGCACCAGCCGGTTGACCCCGACCGTGGCGCCGAGGTCGACCCGGAGCCACTGCGGGAAGGCGTTGTTCGCGCTCTCCCAGTAGCTGGCCGGGTTGCCGTCGTTGGCGTTGCCCGCGCCGTAGACGTCGGCGTGGCTGCTGGCGCTCATCGTCCGGCCGGCGGCCAGGTTGGTCGACGAGGCCGTCGCCCCGTGCACGGCCAGTTCGCCCAGCTGGGCCGCCGCCCAGCCGGTGTTGGCGGTGACCGCCACGCGCACGTACCGGGTGGGGGTGGCCGGGAAGCTGACGGTGACGGTGTTGCCGCCCGCCGGGCTGAAGACCCGTCCGGCCGCGGCGGCCAGGGTGGCGAAGCCGCTGCCGTCGGTGCTGCCCTGCACCGAGAGGGTCTGGGTGCGCGTCTCCCAGCTCACCGGCAGCCGCAGCACCACCTGGTCGACCGACTGCACGCTGCCCAGGTCGACCTGGGCCCACTGGGGCAGCGCGCCGCTGCTCTCCCAGTAGCTGTTCGGGTCGCCGTCGGTGAGGTTCGCGGCGGCGTACGGGGCGTTGGTGCTGCTGGCCGTGGCGGTGCGGCCGAGGGCGAGGTTGGGCCCGCCGGCCGCGGCGGCCGGGGTCGGGGCCGGCCCGGTGAGGACCAGCCCGATCGCGGCGAGCGCCGCGACGACTCTGGTACGGAGTCTGGACATGGTGAGGCGACACCTTCTTCCCGGGGGATGGAGAGGTGGACGGGGGTGGGGGTGCGCGGTCGGCCCCCACCCGTGGGCGGGGGCCGACCGGGTCAGGAGCGGTGGACCTCGAACTCGGCGAGCTGGCCGGCCGGCCAGCCGGTGTTGCCGGTGACGGTCAGGCGCAGGTACCGCTGGCCGGTGGCGGGGAAGGTGACGGTCACGGTGTTGCCGGTCGCCGGGTCGAAGGTGTACCCGGCCGATGCCTTCAGCATCGTGTACGTCGACCCGGTGGTGGAGCCCAGCACGGCGACCGTCTGGGTACGGGTCTGCCAGGCCGCCGACGGGGGCAGCCGCAGCACCACCCGGGACACCTGTTGCGTCGCGCCCAGGTCGACGGTGAGCGACTGCGGGAAGGCGTTGTTGGCGCTCTCCCAGTAGGTGCCCGCGTTGCCGTCCACCGCGTTCGCGGCCACGTACACGTCGGCGTGGCTGGTGGCGGTGACCGGACGGCCGACGGCCAGGTTCCCCGACGGCGGCGGGGTGGTCGGCGGAGCCGTGGTGGGCGGTGGCGTGGTGGGCGGTGGTGTGGTGGTGCCGTCGCCGTACACCTCGAACTCGGCCACCTGGGCGGCGGGCCAGCCGGTGTTGCCGGTGACGCTGAGCCGGACGAACCGGCGGTCCCCGGCGGGCAGCGGGATCGACACGGTGTTGCCGCTGGCCGGGTCGAAGACGCGCCCGCTCGACGCGGCCAGCGTGGCGTACGCCGCCCCGTCGGTGGAGCCGAGCACGGCGACCGTCTGGGTACGGCGTTCCCAGCCGGCGGGCAGCCGGAGCACCACCCGGTCCACCCGGCGGACGGCGCCGAGGTCGACGGTCAGCGTCTGCGGGAAGGCGTTGTTGGGGCTCTCCCAGTAGCTGCCGGTGTTGCCGTCCACCGCGTTGCCGGCGGTGTAGGTCTGGTTGCTGCCCGACGCGGTGGCCGGCCGGCCGAGGGCCAGATTGCCGCCGGTGGGCGGCGGGGTGGTCGGGTTCGGTGTCGGGGTGGTCGGCGTCGGGCCGGGCGGGCTGGTCGGGCCGTTGCCCCACTGCGGCTCCGGCCACGGCCCGCAGTACGGGGTGGCGGTGTACCAGCCGGAGTTGCCGGCGCCCTGGGTGATCTGGAATCCGCTGCCCACGCAGTTGTGCATCGGGTTGGCCTGGGCGATCCGGGTGGCCCGTGCGTTGGTGAACGAGACCCGGCTGGCGGCCTGCACCTGGAGGGCGTACGTCCCCGCCCCGTCGATGCGGACGTTGTTGAGGTTGATCCCGTTGGTCTCGCCCTCGATCCAGTGCAGCGCCGCGTAGGAGCTGTCCAGGATGTCGGTGTCGGTGATGTTGACGGTCGGGTTCTGGAACGGCTCGTTCAGGGCGGAGAACCAGATCGCGCCGACCCCGAAGCGCCAGTTGTAGTCGGAGTTGCCGTTACGGATCAGGGTGTTCCGGGCGATCGTCCAGGTGCCCAGGACGGCGGTGGGCCCCTGCACCCCGGGGTACCGGTTGGCGACGTGGATGCCACCGCCGTTGGTGACCGAGTCCGCGGTCACGTTGTCGGTGATCTTGATGTCCCGGCCACCGTAGCTGACCAGGTGGTTGGCGAGGATGGTCACGCCGATGGTGTTGAACGTGAAGGAGTTGTTGACGTTGGGCACGTTCTGCGCCCACATGGCGAGGGCGTCGTCGCCGGTGTTGCGGACGAACGTGTTGGTGACGGTGGAGTTGGTGACTCCGGTGTGGAAGTTCACCCCGTCGGCGGTCTGGTCCAGGATGCGGCTGTTGCGGATGGTGAAGTTGTCCATCGGGCCGTCCATCCACGCCCCGACCTTGGTGTGCTGCATCCAGACGTTGTCCACCACCGAGTTGCTCATCGCCCCGCCGATGGCGTTGACCTGGTGCTCGTCGACCCGCTCGCGAATGTCGCCGATGATGGCGAAGTCCCGCAGGGTCACGTTCCGGCTCGGCCCGTTCGCCTCGTGCGGCCGGATCTCGCCGGAGTATCCGCCGCCGGGGACGTACTTTCCGTAGATGCCGGCGGCCCGCTTGCGGTCGGTGGGGTGCCGGCCGCCGAGCACCGAGTACCACGGCCCCGCGCCGCGCAGGGTCACCCCGTCCACCACCACGTGGTCCCAGAGGGTGAAGGTGCCGGTGGGGATCCAGACCGCCCGCCCCTGCGCCTTCCCCGCGTCCACCGCGGCCTGGAACTTCGCGGTGGAGTCGGTCGCCCCGGTCGGGTCGGCGCCGAAGTCGGTCACCACGTCCAGCACGCCGGCCGGCTTGGCGATCGCCGCCCCGACCCGCTCGAAGTCCGCGAGGTCGATGGTGAAGGTCGGTGACTGGGCGGTCGAGGAGACCTGGAGGCGGATCTTCGTGCCGGTCGGGTAGGTGGCGCCGAGGAAGGTGCGGGCCTCGTCGTAGAAGTGGTGCGGGTTGGTGTCGCCCGGGTTGTTGTTGAACGGGTATCCGCCGTAGTACCAGCCGTACCGGGAGGTGACCGGCACGCTCTTGACCAGCGCGCCGTTGGCCCGCAGGTCGATGGTGGCGTCCCGGCCGGTGCCGGCGGCGTTGTCCGGCAGGCTGTACCGGAAGGTCACCGCGTCGGCCGGCTCGGTGAGCGTGAACTCGACGTACTCGCCGACCGCGTCGAGGGTGACGGCCTCCCGGCCGGACGCCTCCGAGGGCAGGGTGCCGTACCGCCGGTCCGGACCGATCCGGGTGCCGGTGTGGACGGCTTCCTCCGCCTCGTGCTCGACGAACGGGACGGTCGCCCCCCGGCCGGGGATGTCGAACGGCGAGAGCCCGGCGGCCCGGGCCGGGGTCGCGGTGGAGGTCAGCGCGACGACGGTGATCGAGGCCGCGGCGAGGGCGGTCGCGGCGAGCGCGGCCAGGCCGGCCTGGAGGCGGTGTCGTGGTGGACGGTGGGGCGGGACGGTGTGGTCGGCCATGAGCGATCCCTTTCGTCAGGTGGCCAGGTCCCCCGTGTGCGGTGCGGTGATGTTCCCTCCGTTCCTGCTCCCCGCTCGACCAGGTCGCGGGGGACGGCGCGCTGCCGGCGGCGGGGACGGACGCCACCGGCAGCCGGACGGTCAGCTCGGGTCGGACCCGTGCGGCGCGGCACGCAGCCAGACGGCGGTGTCCGCGGGTAGCAGACCGTGGTCGAGCGGCCCGCTGGCCAGCACCAGTTCCCCGTCGGCGGGGATCGGGATCGGCGCGTCGGAGAGGTTGACCAGGCAGCGGAAACCCCCGCCCCGGCTGAAGGCGAGCACCCCGTCCGGGGCGGGCAGCCAGCTCAACTCGCCGTCGCCGAGCGCCGGTTCGGCCCGCCGGGCCCGGATCGCCGCCCGGTACAGCTCCAGCATCGAGTTCGGGTCACCGGTCTGCGCCTGGACCGTCCGGTCCTTCCAGTCCGCCGGCTGGGGCAGCCAGGGTGCCGCCGCCCCGTCCGGGCTGAACCCGAACGGCGGCTCGTCGCCGGTCCACGGCAGCGGCACCCGGCAACCGTCCCGACCGGGGTCGACCCGGCCGGAGCGTTCCCACATCGGGTCCTGGCGCAGCGCGTACGGGATGTCCTCGACCTCGTAGAGCCCCAGCTCCTCGCCCTGGTAGACGTAGGCCGCGCCGGGCAACGCCAGCGAGAGCAGCGCGGCGGCCCGCGCCCGGCGGGTGCCCAGTTCCAGGTCGGTGGGGATGCCTTCGCGCTTGGTGGCGAAGCTGAACCGGGTGTCCGCCCGGCCGTAGCGGGTGACGTGCCGGGTCACGTCGTGGTTGGAGAGCACCCAGGTGGCCGGCGCGCCGACCAGGGCGTGCGCGCTCAGCGTGCCGTCGATGCTCTCCCGCATCGCGGCGGCGTCCCAGGCACAGCCGAGGAAGTCGAAGTTGAACGCCGCGTGCAACTCGTCCGGACGCAGGTAGTTGGCGAACCGCTGCCGGTCCGGCATCCACACCTCACCGATCAGCGCCCGGTCGCCGGGGTACCCGTCGGCGATCCGTCGCCAGGACCGGTAGATCTCGTGCACCCCGTCCTGGTCACGGAACGGGTGCGGCTGGTCCGGTCGGGTCTCCGGCAGCGTCCCGTCCTTGACCAGCAGCCCGGCCGAGTCGATCCGGATGCCGTCCACGCCCCGGTCGAACCAGAACCGCAGCACGTCCTCGAACTCCGCCCGCACCATCGGGTGGTCCCAGTTGAAGTCCGGCTGCTGGGCGGTGAACAGGTGCAGGTACCAGTCGCCGGGGGTGCCGTCGGGGTTGGTGGTCCGGGTCCAGGTCTCGCCGCCGAACTCGCCGACCCAGTCGGTGGGCCGCTGGTCGCCGTCCGGGCCCCGGCCGGGTCGGAACCAGAACAGGTCCCGCTCGGGCGCGCCCGGCCCGCCGGCGAGGGCCGCCTGGAACCAGGGGTGCGCGTCGGAGCAGTGGTTCGGCACCACGTCGACGATGGTCCGGATACCGCGCGCGTGTGCCTCCGCGATCAGCGCCTCCACCTCGGGCAGCGTGCCGAACACCGGGTCGATGTCGCGATAGTCGGCCACGTCGTAGCCGGCGTCGGCCATCGGCGAGGGGTACCAGGGGCTGAACCAGACCGCGTCGACGCCGAGCGCGGCGAGGTGGTCCAGTCGGGAGCGGATCCCGGCGACGTCACCGATGCCGTCACCGTCGCCGTCGGCGAAGCTCCGTGGGTACACCTGGTAGATCACCGCTCCACGCCACCACGGACGACCGTCTGCTGTGGTCACGAGCACCCTGCTTTCTGCGTCGGAGTGGGTCAGCCCTTGAGGCTGCCCGTGGTCAGACCGGACATGATGTTCCGCTGGAAGACCAGGAAGACCAGGACGGTCGGAATCGCGGCGATCACCGAGGCGGCGATCACCACGTTCATGGGCGTGCCACCCGAGAAGGCGTAGATGCCGACGCTGACCGTCCGGGTCTCGGGCGACGGCATGACCAGTTTCGGCCACAGGAAGTCCTTCCAGACCGCCGTCACGGCGAAGATCGAGACCACCCCGAGGATCGGACGCGACATCGGCAGGATGATCGACCACAGCGTGCGCAACGGCGTCGCGCCGTCCATCAGGGCCGCGGCCATCAGCTCCTCCGGGATGGAGTCGAAGAACCGTTTCAGCAGGAAGATGTTGAACGCGTTCGCCACCGCCGGCAGCCAGATGGCGAACGGCGAGTCGAGCAGGTTGACGCCCAGGATCGGCAGATCGATCACGGTCACGTACTGCGGGACGATGAGGACCATCGCCGGGATCATCAGCGTGGCCAGCATCAGACCGAGGATCAGGTTGCCGAGGACCGGCCGCAGCTTCGACAGCGCGTACGCCGCGGCGGTGTCGAGCACGACCTGGAAGACCAGCGCGCCGGCCGCGTAGTAGAACGTGTTGAACAGCAGCTTGGCGAGGTCCAGGTGGTGCCACGCGTCGGCGTAGTTCGCGAGCTGGGGGTCCTTCGGGAACAGCGAGGGCGGGGTCTGCGCGATCTCCTGGCCGGACTTGAGCGCGCCGGTGACCATCCAGTAGAGCGGCCCGAGGAAGACGAGTGTGAATCCCACGACGACGACGGCGAGCAGCGTCCAGTAGACGATCCTGCCGCGCCCCCGCCTGAGCTGGGCGTGGGAGATGAGGGTCCGGGTTCCGGTGTCGTGTGCCATCGTCCGCCTCAGTCCTGGTCCTGCTTCGCGGTCAGCCGCAGGTAGGCGGCGGAGAAGCCGGCCAGCACCACGAGCATGATCACGCCGAGCGCCGCCGCGCCGTTGAGGTCGTTCTGGAAGAAGCCGTGCTGGTAGATGAGGTACGCCACCGAGGTCGCCGAGTCCTGGGTGCCGGTGCCGTTCGCGAGGATCAGCGGCTCGACGAAGAACTGCATCGTGGCGACGATCTGCAACATCGCCAGCAGCGCCAGGATCAGCCGGGTCTGCGGGATCGTCACGTGGCGGATCCGCCGCCAGATCCCCGCGCCGTCGAGTTCGGCCGCCTCGTAGAGCTCACCGGGGATGTTCTGCAACGCGGCCAGGTAGATCAGGACCGCGCCGCCCATGTTCATCCAGGTCGACGCGATCACCATCGCCGGCATCGTCATCCCGGCGCTCTGCATCCACTGCGACGTGGGCAGGTGCAGCGCCGTGAGGATCGAGTTGAACAGGCCCGCGTCGCTGGGGTCGTAGGCGTAGAACTTGAAGAGGAAGAGCGCCGAGGCGGGCGGCAGCATCACCGGCAGGTAGACCAGGATCCGCAGGTACCCCTTGGCGTGGCGGAACTCGTTGAGCAGGATCGCCACGAAGAACGGCACCGCGTACCCGAGGACGAGCGCGAGAAGGGTGAAGGAGAACGTGTTCTTCCAGGCCGCCCAGAAGCTGGGGTCGGCGAGGATGCGTTCGTAGTTGTCCCAGCCGACCCAGGTGGTGACGCCGCGCCGGGTGCGCTGGAAGCTCATCACGACGCCGCGGATCATCGGGTACCAGGAGAAGAACGCGAAGCAGATCACCGCGCCGATCAGGAACGCGTGCCCGGTGAGGTTGTCGCGTACCTTCCGGCCGAGACTGGCACGCCGTGGCCCCGACGGGTACGGCGGCGCGGGACGACCCGGTTCTCTCCTGGTCCCCGGGACGGTGGTGATCGCCAAGGCAACTCCTGCCTGAGTCTGTGACACCGACGGTGCGGCGCGGAGGGTGCGGGGGCCGGGGAACCGGCCCCCGCGTCGCGGATCAGCCCTCGGCGGCGAGGAGCTTGTTGACCTTGTCTTCGGCCGTCTTGAGCAGGTCGTCGATGTTCGCGTTCGGGTTCGTCAGCACCCCGGACATCGCGGCGTCGAGGACCGCGTAGATCGCCTGCGCGTTCCGGGGCTCGCCCTTGATCGGGACCGGGTTCGCCTCGAAGACCGCGAAGTTCGCGGTGTCCACGTTCGCGTTCGCCTTGCGCAGTTCGAGCTCCTGCTTCTGCGCCTCGCTGCCGTTCGCGAACAGCAGCGGCTGGGGCAGGCCGACGGGGTAGTTCTGCGGCTTGGCCCGGACGTAGTCGAACTGGCCCTTGCCCGGCGTCAGCTTCTGGTACGCGATCCACTTCAGACCGGCCTCGACCTGCTCGGGGGTGAGGCCCTTCTTGAAGAAGTAGCCCTCGCCACCGCCGAGCGTCCCCTTGGCCGGGCCGTCCTGGCCGGGCAGCGGACCCATCGCCCAGTCCTGGAACTTGCCCTGGAACTGGCTGACGATCGCCTGGGTGGCGTCCGGGGCGCCGACGAACATGCCGACCTTGCCCGCCCCGGCGTTGGTCAGCAGGTCACCCCACTGCAACAGCTGACGGGCGCCCATGCTGTTGTCGCCGTACCGCATGTCCTTGAGGTTCTGCAGGACCTGCCGACCCGTCGCGTTGTTGAAGTCGGCCTTCTTGCCGTCCTCGGTCAGCACCCGGCCGCCCTGCGAGTAGAGCAGGGAGGTGAAGTGCCAGCCGCCGGTGTTGCCGGCGCTGTACTCGGCGTAGCCGGCGACGCCGTTGCCGAGGGCGGAGATCTTCTTGGCCGCGTCCCGGACCTCGGGCCACGTTTTGGGCGGGTTGTTGACGTCGAGACCGGCCTGCTGGAACAGGACCTTGTTGTAGACCAGCCCCATCGAGTAGTTCTTCACCGGGACGGCGTAGAGCTTGCCGCCGTCGGTGAACGCCTCCTTCAGCGCCGGGTCGACGCTGTCCCAGGTCGGGATCGTGTCCTTGGTGGCGTACTCGGTGATGTCCATCGCCTGACCGGAGTCGAGCACCTGCTGGAGGTCGGTCATGTACCCGTAGAACACGTCGGTCACCGTGCCGCCGGCCAGGCGGGCGGTGAAGTCCGGCGGGTTGTTGCACTGCTCGCCGACGCTCACGCTCTTGACGACGATGTCCGGGTTCTGCCGCTGGAACTCGGCGACGTCGTCGTTCCAGTTCTTCAACAGTTCCTTCTGCGAGCCGACCGGCTGGCAGTCGACGGTGATGGTGACCTTGCCGCCGGCGGTCGCGTCGGTGTCGTCGCTCTTCGTGGAACATGCCGTGAGGCCGAGCCCCAGGCCGGCCGCGAGCGTCAACGCCGCGACCTTCCGGTACTGCGGTACGGACATCTGTCCATCCCTTCGGGGAACGTGAGGCTCCGTGACCGTCGCCGATCCACCGGATCGCCCCGTGACCGGGCTCTGCTGCTTCCCGCCGGGTGACCAGGCCCTGGAGCTGGGTGGTGTCAGGTGTGAGTGGGGTCACTGTAACGAGGCGAACTAATTTCAGCAAGGTGTCGACTGAAATCTGAAAGGACGCGACCCAGGGGCAACAGAGAGCACCCTGATCCTGTCGACTGTCCGAAGTAGTCGGATCTGCCACCCGGCGGTCCGTCCCTCGCCACACCGGGGCACGCCGCCTCGCCGGCACGCGGAGTCCTCCGAACGACCGACATCCCGTCGATCATGGAATCGTGGTACCTGGTCAGTGCTGATCGTGACGTTTGGGGGGTGCCCAAAGTCCATGACCGACGTCAGGCGACGGGTGGGGCTGCGGTGGGCGGGTCAGCTTCCGGTCCGGGCGTCAGGTCGACGGCGGGAACGCGGCGGTCGTCCGGCCACCCGGCGAGGGGGCGACCGGGCGGGTCAGCGACCCGGGGCGGGCGCGGTGGAACCCCGTACCACCAACTCGGGCTCGAACAGCAGCTCGTCGTGCAGCACGCCGGCCCCCTCGATCTGGGTGACCAGCAGGTCCACCGCGGCCTGCCCCATCGTCTCGATCGGCTGCCGCACCGTGGTCAAGGGCGGGTCGGTGCAGGTCATGAACGCGGAGTCGTCGAAGCCCACCACCGACACCTCGGCCGGCACCGCGCGACCCGACCGCCGGGCGGCCCGGATCGCGCCGAGGGCCAGCACGTCGCTGGCGCAGATGATGCCGGTCACGCCGCGCTCGATCAGCCGGCTCGCGGCGACGCGCGCCCCCTCCAGGGAGAAACTGGACCGCTCGACGCACTCCCGGTCGTCGGCCCAGTTCGCGGCCCGGACCATCGCGTCCAGCTTGCGCCGGGAGGGCACGTGCCCCTCCGGGCCCAGCACCATGCCGATCCGGCTGTGCCCGAGCGACCGCAGGTGCCCGTACGCCTGCTCCACCGCGACCGCGTCGTCGGTCGAGACCCGGGGGAAGCTCAGCTCGTCCACCCCCGCGTTGACCAGCACCACCGGCAGGCCCCGGTCGGTCAGCCGTCGGTAGTGCTCGTGCGGGGCGTCGGCCAACGCGTACGACCCGCCGGCGAAGATGACCCCGGAGACCTGGTGGTCCAGCAGCATCTCGACGTAGTCGGCCTCGGAGACGCCACCGATCGTCCGGGCGCACAGCGCCGGGGTGTAGCCGCGCTGGGCCAGCGACCCGGTCACCACCTCGGCGAGCGCCGGGAAGATCGGATTCTGCAACTCCGGGAGCACCAGCCCGACCAGCCGGGCACGCTCCCCGCGCAGCTTGGTCGGCCGCTCGTAGCCCAGCACGTCCAGGGCGGTCAGCACCGCGGTACGGGTCGCCTCGGAGACACCACCACGACCGTTGAGCACCCGGCTGACGGTGGCCTCGCTGACGCCGGCCTTCCTCGCCACCTCGGTCAGTCGCTTCGTCACGCCGCGATGGTACTGCACCGGTTCTGCAAGAAATGGGCTGCCGGCTGACGTGTCACGTCAAGTCGAGACGGGGTGGAGATCCTCGCCGCCACCCTTCGTCGACGGGTCCGCCCGTGGCGTCGGCCCGCCGACGTCACCCCGCGCCCGGGCGCAGGCTCAGGCGGGGTCCGCCGGAACCGTTGACGAACCGGTAGCACATCTGAAACATTGAGGACCATCACCCTGCAAGAACTAGACGGGGCGATGAAATCTCCGTGCCAACCGACGAAATACGTGTGGGTTGCGCCGCCCCGGTCGTTCCGGCCCTCCTCCCCGACTCCCCCGTACCGGAATCCGGGCTCGTCGAACCGCACCCGCTCCTCCCCGAGTCCGGGTCCCACGGTCTCGGCGCCACGTGCTCTGTCGCATCCCAGGAAGGGCGTCATGAAACGGAAGAAGCACAGCCGACGACTGGTCGGCGGTCTCCTCGCCGCCGGGCTGGTCGGCATGGTGGCGATCTCGCCCGGCCCGGCGCTCGCCGCCGGCGGCCCCAACCTGTCGTCCGGCAAGTCGGCCTCGGCGAGCGGATCCCACGGTCCCTACGTCGCGGCCAACGTCACCGACGGCAACCCGCACACGTACTGGGAGAGCCCGTCCCACGCCTTCCCGCAGTGGGTGCAGGTCGACCTCGGCGGCAGCGTCGCCGTCGACCAGGTGAAGTTGAAACTGCCACCGGTGGCCGAGTGGGGCGCCCGGACACAGACCCTCGCCGTGCAGGGCAGCGCCAACGGCAGCACCTTCAGCACCCTCTCCGCGTCCGCCGGACGGGTGTTCGATCCGGCCTCGGGCAACACCGTCACCATCGACTTCGCCGCCGCGAACGTCCGGTACGTACGGCTGCACGTCACCGGCAACACCGGGTGGCCCGCCGCCCAGATCTCCGAGTTCGAGATCTACGGCGTGGACGGCGGTGGTGGACCCGTCGACCCACCGGTCGGCACGAACCTGGCCGGCGGCAAACCGATCGAGGCGTCGTCGTCGATCTTCACCTTCGTGGCGGCCAACGCCAACGACACCAGCCCCACCTCGTACTGGGAGTCCGCCGGGTTCCCCTCCACCCTGACGGTGAAGCTGGGCGCCGATGCCGACGTCACGGCGGTCGTGGTCAAACTCAACCCGGACCCGGTCTGGGGACCCCGTACCCAGAGCCTCCAGATCCTGGGCCGGGCCACGGCGAGCACCGGTTTCACCTCGCTGAAGGCGACGGCCGACTACGCGTTCAGCCCGTCCGGCAACCAGAACTCCGTGACGATCCCCATCACCGGTCGGGTCGCCGACGTGCAGCTGAGGTTCACCGGCAACACCGGCGCGCCCGGTGGGCAGGTCGCCGACCTCGAGGTGCGGGGCGCGTGGGCGCCGAATCCGGACCTGGTGGTCACCGCGACGAACTGGAGCCCGACCTCGGTGAACGAGACCACCCCGGTCACCCTGTCGGCCACGGTCCGGAACGCGGGAACCGCCGCCGCGGGTGCGACCCGGGTGGACTTCCGGATCGGCGGCACGGTGGTGGGCAGCGCCCCGGTCGGCGCGCTCGCCGCCGGCGCCTCGGCCACCGTCTCGGCGAACGTCGGGACGCAGCCGATGGGCAGCCACAGCGTCTCGTCGGTGGTCGACCCGGCCAACACGGTTCCCGAGCAGAACAACGACAACAACAGCTTCACCGCCGCCACGCCGCTGGTGGTCACCCAGGCGCCCGGCCCCGACCTCCAGGTCGTCGGCATCGCCACCAACCCGTCGAACCCGGCGGTGGGAGCGGCGGTCACGTTCACCGTGTCGGTACGCAACCGTGGCACCACCGGAACGACCGCCGCCACCGTCACCCGACTCGTGGTGGGCGGCACCACGCTCAACACCACCACCGCCACGGTGGCCGCCGGGGCGACGGTGAACGTGGCGATGAGCGGCCAGTGGACCGCCGCCGCCGGCGGGGCCACCGTCACCGCCACCGCCGACGCCACCAACGTCGTGGCAGAGACCAACGAGTCCAACAACGCGTTCTCCCGGACGATCGTGGTCGGGCGGGGCGCGGCGACACCGTGGGTCGAGTACGAGGCCGAAGCCGCCCGCTACCAGGGCACCCTGGTCGAGGCCGACCCGCTGCGCACCTTCGGGCACACCAACTTCGGCACGGAGTCGTCGGGACGCCGGTCGGTGCGACTGAACAACACCGGGCAGTTCGTCGAGTTCACCTCGACCAACCAGGCCAACTCGATCGTGGTGCGCAACTCCATCCCCGACGCCCCGAACGGCGGCGGGATCAACGCCACCATCAGCCTCTACGCCAACGACGTCTTCGTCCAGAAGGTGACCCTCTCGTCGCGGCACAGCTGGCTCTACGGCACCACCGACGACACCGAGTCGCTGACGAACACGCCCCAGGCCGACGCCCGCCGGCTCTTCGACGAGTCGCACGCGCTGCTGGCGCGGTCCTACCCGGCCGGCACCCGGTTCAAGCTCCAGCGGGACGCCTCCGACACGGCGTCGTTCTACGTCATCGACCTGATCAACCTGGAGCAGGTGGCGCCCCCGGCCACCAAACCGGCCGAGTGCACCTCGATCACGGCCTACGGCGCGGTGCCCGACGACGGCGTCGACGACTCGGCCGCCATCCAACGCGCCGTGACGGACGACCAGAACGGCGTCATCGCCTGCGTCTGGATCCCGGCCGGGCAGTGGCGGCAGGAGCAGAAGATCCTCTCGCCGGACCCGACCCGGGGGCAGTACAACCAGCAGGGGATCCGCAACGTCACCATCCGCGGCGCCGGCATGTGGCACGCGCAGCTGTACACCCAGACCGAGCCGCAGAACGTGGTGGGCAACATCAACCACCCGCACGAGGGCAACGTCGGCTTCGACATCGACGACAACACCCAGATCTCCGACATCGCCATCTTCGGCATGACGACCAACCGGGCCCACCGCGGCCACGGCCTGAACGGACGGTTCGGCCGGAACACGAAGATCAGCAACGTGTGGATCGAGCACGTCAACGTCGGCGCCTGGGTCGGGCGGGACTACTCGGACACCCCCGCGTACTGGAACCCCGGAGACGGACTCGACTTCTCCGGCATGCGGATCCGCAACACCTACGCCGACGGCATCAACTTCTCCAACGGCACCCGCAACTCCCGGGTCTTCAACTCGACCTTCCGCACCACCGGCGACGACGCCCTGGCGGTCTGGGCCAACCCCCGCGTCAAGGACCCCACGGTCGACGTCGGCCGCAACAACCACTTCGTCAACAACACCGTCCAGCTTCCCTGGCGCGCGAACGGCATCGCGATCTACGGCGGCTCGGGCAACACGATCGAGAACAACCTGATCTCCGACACGATGAACTACCCGGGCATCATGCTGGCGACCGACCACAGTCCACTGCCCTTCTCCGGCACCACGCTGATCGCCAACAACGGGTTGTACCGGTGCGGCGGTGTGTTCTGGAACGAGGACCAGGAGTTCGGCGCGATCACCCTGTTCGCCGCCGGCAGCGACATCCCCGGCGTCACCATCCGGGACACCGAGATCCACGACTCCACCTACGACGGCATCCAGTTCAAGACCGGCGGCGGCACCATGCCGAACGTCGCCATCACCAACGTGAAGATCGACAAGTCGAACCACGGCGCCGGCATCCTGGCGATGAGCGGTGCCCGTGGCAACGCCACGCTGACCAACGTCACCATCACCAACTCGGCCGACGGCGACATCGTCCGGCAGCCGGGCTCGACCTTCTCCATCACCGGCGGCTGACGCCCGGCGACCCTCCGGGATGTCGCCGACCCGCGAGCGGCGGTGACATCCCGGAGGACCCTGCTCGCTCCACCCGCCCACCGCCGACTCTCGTCATCCCCCACGAGGAGGATCACCATGGGACTCTCTCGCCGTACGCTCATCGGATCCGTCGCGGCCGGCACCGCGCTCGCCGCCGTGTCACCCGACGACCTGGTGCGGGGAGACACCCCGCCGGCCGCCGCGGCGAGTCCGCCGGGCGACGTGGTCGGCAAGATCACCGTCGGTTACCAGGGCTGGTTCAGCTGCCCGGGCGACGGCGCGCCGATCGGCGGCTGGTGGCACTGGAGCCGGGACCGCTTCCAGCCACCGTCACCGGGCAACACGACCATCGTGTCCTGGCCCGACATGCGGGAGTACACCAACGGCTACGCCACCGCCTACCCGGCGCTCGGCAACGGCCAGCCCGCACGGCTCTTCTCCTCCTACGACCAGCAGACCGTCGACACCCACTTCCGCTGGATGCGGGACCACGGCTGCGACACCGCCGCGTTGCAGCGGTTCAACCCGTTCGGCGACGAGGGACCCACCCGGGACGCGATGACGGTCAAGGTCCGCGACGCGGCCGAGCGGCACGGCCGCAAGTTCTACATCATGTACGACGTCACGGGCTGGACGGCGATGCAGTCGCAGCTCAAGGAGGACTGGACGACGAAGATGTCGGCGCACACCGCCTCCCCGGCGTACGCCCGGCAGAACGGCAAGCCGGCCGTCTGCGTCTGGGGCTTCGGGTTCAACGACGACGGCCGTCCGTTCGCCCCGGCGGCGTGCCTCGACGTCGTGCAGTGGCTCAAGGCGCAGGGCTGTTACGTCATCGGCGGGGTGCCCACCTACTGGCGGCAGGGCATCAACGACTCACGACCGGGCTTCTCCGAGGTCTACCACGCCTTCCACATGATCTCCCCGTGGATGGTCGGGCGTACCGGCACCCTGGACGGGCTCGACTGGTTCCACACCAACGTCAACCTCCCCGACCTGGCCGACTGCGCCGCGCACGGCATCGACTACCAGCCCTGCGTGATGCCCGGCGACCTGTCGGCCGGGCACCGGCGGCACGGCGACTTCTACTGGCGGCACCTCTACAACATGGTGCGGCTCGGCGCGCAGGGCCTCTACGTCTCGATGTTCGACGAGTACAACGAGGGCA
The DNA here is from genome assembly GCF_900091495.1 of Micromonospora echinospora. NCBI lineage: Bacteria > Bacillati > Actinomycetota > Actinomycetes > Micromonosporales > Micromonosporaceae > Micromonospora > Micromonospora echinospora. Next base: position 7,004,200 of record NZ_LT607413.1, read on the forward strand.
ACCAGATCGCCAAGACCACCGAGACGCAGGCGACCACGCCGGCCGGGGTGGGGATCCGCTCGCTCGACGAGGACGGCACCGGATGCTCCGCCGACTACTACCTGCGCATCACCGCCGACGGCGGCCGGATGCTCAAGGGCCAACTCGCCCTGACCCCGGTCCGGCCCACCCCGCCGGTGGTCGGCGGCCCACCGGCCGGCGGGAACCTGGCCGCCGGCCGGCCGACCAGCGCCAGCAGCCAGAACGGTCCCTTCGTCGCCGGCAACGCGGTCGACGGAGACCGGGCCAGCTACTGGGAGGCCGCCAACGGCGTCTTCCCCCAGTGGTGGCAGGTCGACCTGGGCGCCGGCCACCCGGTCTCCCGGATCGTCCTCGCCCTGCCGGCCGGCTGGGAGACCCGCACCCAGACCCTGTCGGTGCAGGGCAGCACCGACGGCGCCACCTTCACCACACTCGCCACGCCGGCCGGAATCCGGTTCGACCCGGCGACCGGCAACACCGCGACCGTCACCGTGCCGACGACCACCGTCCGGCACGTCCGGGTGACGGTCACCGGCAATACCGCGTGGCCGGCGGCGCAGCTCGCCCAGGTCGAGGTGTACGCGACCACCACCGCCCCACCGACGACCGACCTGGCCCGGGGCCGACCGACCGCGACCAGCAGCCACAGCCAGGGGTACGTCAGCGGACACGTCGTCGACGGCGACGCCCACAGCTACTGGGAGAGCGCCGGAGGCGCGTTCCCGCAGTGGGTGCAGGTCGACCTCGGCACCGCCACGTCGGTCGGTCGGCTGGTGCTCGGCCTGCCGCCCTCGACCGCCTGGTCGGCACGGACCCAGACCCTGTCCGTCCTGGCCAGCAGCGACGGCAGCACCTGGCGCACGATCGTCGCACCGGCCGGTCGCGTCTTCGACCCCGCCGCCGGCAACCAGATGGCCGTCACGTTCGCCGCGACCACGGCGCGGTACGTCCGGATCCAGGTCACCGGCAACACCGGGTGGCCCGCCGGGCAGCTCTCCCGCCTGGAGGTGTACGCCACCTGACCACCACCGCCCCACCGCACCACCACCACCGCCGCCGCCCGCCGCTCCCCCCACGCGCCGCCCGCCGCCCGCCGCGCCCGGGTGGTAGCAGGGGTCCCCTGCAGTCGCTTTTTGATGAGCAGGGGACCCCTGCTACCTCGCGGCGGGGCCGCGCCGGCTATCCGCGCGCCGGCCGCCGGTGGGGCGTCGGGCGATGGTGACCGGGGTCGGCGACCAGTGCGCCGGACGGCCGAGCGACACCGGCACCCCCGTCGCGGCGTCCCCCCGGGCGGCGTCGAGCTGGGCGCGGGTGAGGAAGATGCTGCCGGTCAGGTCCGCACCGCGCAGGTCGGCGCCGCGCAGGTCGGCACCGGTCAGGTCGGCCAGGTGCAGGTCCACGCCACGCAGGTCCGCGCCGATGAGGTACGCCCCGCGCAGGTTCGCCGCCCGCAGGTCGGCCCGGCGCAGGTCCGCCCCGACCAGGTCCGCGCCCCGGTGGTCGCGACCCGGTCGGCCGCCCCGGGAACGCACCCGGGCGCTGGCCCGGGTCAGCACCGGGTTGACCTCGCCGCGCAGGGTGTCCACCTCGACCGCGCGCAGCTCGTCCGGGCCCAGCCGGGTGTGGGCGGTGAGCCGCTCCCCCACCTGTCGCAGCTCGCCGTCGAGCGGGTCGCCGGGACGCAGCGCGACCGCCGCGCTGACGTACCACAGCAGCTCGTGCAGGGCGCGCAGCACCGGGAAGACGGCACGCACCGGTTCGGCCAGCTCGGGGTGGGCACGCCAGTCCCGACCGCCGAAGGTGACCTGGGCGAGCTGCTGTCCCGCCCCGAAACAGTCGAAGACCGTGCAACCGGGAAAGCCCCGGTCCCGCAGCCGATCGTGGATGCCGCAGCGGAAGTCGTCCCCCAGGTTCGGGCAGGGTGTGCCGGCGGGCTTGTCGACGGCGAAGTCGGCGGACGCGGCGAACGCCGGTACGTAGCAGCAGAGCCCGAAGCACCGCGCGCAGTCCGCCCGCAGGTCCGCCGTGCGGGGCAGGGTGGTGGGCGTGGGGCTGCGGTCGGTGGGCACGGCAGGCAAGCCTATCCGGCCCGGACGGCAGCACCGCCAACGGTCACCGGGGCGGAGCGGTCTGCCGCAGCACGGTGTCGAACAACCGGAGCATGCCCTCCTCGCCGACCGGGGCGGCCGGGTCGACCTCGTCGCGGTGCAGCGCCTCGCGGAGCACGGTCAGGGACGGGTCCCGGGCCAGCGCCCAGTGGGCCGCCCGCGTCTTCCCGCAGTGCGTGCCCTCCACCGCGAACCGCCAGATCCGGGCAGCGGTGAACACCATGAACGTGGCGTTCTCCACGTCGTCGGTGAGCGACCGCCACGTGGTCAGCCAGTGTCGACCGCGCTCGTGCAGCCAGCCGGGCGGCACCGGCCCGAGGACCTCGCCGGCCCCGGCGCCGTACCGCGACCGCCCGTGTGCGCGGGCCGTGGAGAACTCGGCCGGCAGGTCCGGGTCGGCGGGCACCCGGCGGGCCACCTCGACGCCGACCGAGGTGTGGTCGTAGCGGCCGACGTGCAGTTCCAGCGGTGGGGTCCGGGTCGGCGTGGCCGCGACGTCGGCGGTGACCACGTGCAGGTCCACGCCGGTCGCGTCGCCGAGTCGGGCGTGGCGCACCAACTCCGCCAGGGCTTCCGCCTGCCGGTCGGTCAATCCGTCCGTCACGACGGCGAGGACGTCGACGTCGCTGCGGCCCGGGCGGAAGTCACCGGTGGCCAGGGACCCGTGCAGGATCACCGACCGCAGCCCGGTGCCGAGCGCGTCGACGATCGACGCGGTCAGCTCGTCGACCGCGACGCGGGTGGCGGTGTCGGGGCTCATCCGTCGTTCGTGCCAGCGGCCCGGCGCGCGCCGGCGGAGGCCATCCCGAGCCAGGTGTGCGGGTTGCCCGCCCAGCACCAGCCGAGCTTGGGAGACCTCTGACTGATCCAGATCGCCGGCACCCGGCGGTCACCCGAGCGGGAGCCGCCGAGCGAGAAGCACTTGTTCTTCACCAGCACCTGCGGGAAGTGGGTGATCAGGGCGATCCCCTCCTCGATGGTGAGCAGGGTCCGGCCCCGCCCGGCGATGGTGTCCATCGCGTCGTTGGGTACGACGCCGCAGAACTCCTCGCCGCGTTCCACGTCGAGCAGAAGGTAGGCGTTCCGGTCGGGCAAGACCGTGCTCGCGGGGGCGACGAAGCGTTCCAGGGAGCCCGGCTCGAAGGACCCGTCGACGAATCCCGGCTTGCGTCCGCCGGGAAGCGTGGTGCGGGGCATGGTCTGCTCGATCGGCGCGAGCTGACGGGTGACCACGAGCAGGAAGGGCACCCGGCCGGCCACCGGGTCCGGCGGGGTGTCGCCGTGACCGACGGCGGCCTCCCGCAGTGGGGCGAGCGAGTCCGCGAACCGTTGCGGGGCGAGACCGGCCAGGGCCGGGTAGTCGAGGTCGAGGAGGGTGCGGACCTGCCGGTCGAACTCGGTGCCCGGGTCGTGGGAGGGCTGCTGGGTCATGGGTTCCTCTCGGGTAGGGCCGGTCGGGACGCCCGCCGGTGGGCCGGGTCGACGGCCTGCCGGAACGGGGACGGGGCGGTCAGGCGGGAACGGGGGCGACCCGGGCCAGCGCGCCGATCTCCAGTGCCACCCACAACGCCCCGTCCGGGCCGCAGGTGATGCCGTGCGGTTCGGAGCCCGGCGTGGGCAGGTCGTGGACGACGACGGTGCCGTCGCGGGTGACGGTGCCGACCCGGTTGGCGCCCCACTCGGTGAACCAGGGGGCGCCGGTGCGGTCGGTGGTGACGGCGTGCGGGCGGGCGGTCCGGTCGGGCAGCGCGACCTCCTCGACCTCACCGCCGGGCGTGATCCGGCCGAGCTGGCCGGCGCCGATCTCGACAAACCAGAGGACGCCGTCCGGGGCGACGGTGATCCCGACCGGCGCGGCGGCGGGAGTCGGCAGGGGTCGCAGGGTGACCGCCCCGTCCATGCCGATGCGTCCGACGGCGTTGGCCTGGTTGAGGGTGAACCACATGCCACCGTCGCCGCCAGCGACGATCATGGAGGGGAAGGCGCCGGTGGTCGGAAGCGGGAACTCGGTGACCCGGCCGTCGGTGGTGATCCGGCCGATCCGGTCGGCGGCGGTCGCGGTGAACCAGAGCGCGCCGTCGGGTCCGGCGGCGATGCCGTACGGCCCGCAGCCCGGGGTGGGGAGCGGAAACTCGGTCACCGCGCCGTCGGTGGTGATCCGCCCGATGCGGTCGGCCCGGTACTCGGTGAACCACAGGGCGCCGTCCGGTCCCGGGGTGATCATCGTCGGGCCGCAGTCCGGGTCGAGGGGATGGACGGTCGGCGCCTCCCCGGGGACGAGGCGGCCGATCCCGCCCCGGTGGACCAGGGTGTACCAGAGCGCGCCGTCCGGGCCGGTGACGAGCGCGTACGGCCCGGCGTCCGGCTCGGATACCGGGAACTCGTCGATGGTCACGCTGCGCACAGTGGCTCCTCCTGGTCGTGGACGGCCCGCCGCTCCGGACAGGGGACGAACTTAGACCCGACCCAAAAATATGTCAACTATAAATTTGGTATCGGCCTAAGTACGATGACGCCATGAGCGGAGAGACGCCCGGGCTGCGGGCTCTGAAGAAGCGCATCACCAGGGACACCATCTCGCAGCACGCCACCCGGCTGTTCCTGGAGCGGGGTTTCGACAACGTCACGATCGCCGAGGTGGCCGCAGCGGCCCAGGTGGCCAAGATGACGGTCACCAACTACTTCCCCCGCAAGGAGGATCTCGCCCTCGATCTGCGGGACGCGTTCGTCGACGGGCCGGCCACCACCGTCCGCGATCGGGCGCCCGGGGAGTCGGCCCTGGCCGCGCTGCGCCGGTCCTACCTGGCCGCCGTGGCCGCGCACGACCCGGTCATCGGCTTCTCCGGGCCGGAGTTCGCCCGGATGGTCACCGGCAGCTCCGCGCTGGTCGCCCGGCTGCGCGAGTTCCACGACGACCGTGAGCGGGCCCTGGCCCGCGCGCTCGCCGAGGAGACCGACGCGGCACCGGACGACTTCCTCCCGCGTGTCGTGGCCGCCCAGCTCGGCGGCGTCCTGCGGCTGCTGCTGGAGGAGACCCTGCGCCTCACTCTCGACGGGCACGCCGACGACGACATCGCGCGGCGCGTCACCGCCTGCACCCGGACGGCCTTCGCCGCGCTGGAACCCGCCCTCGGCGACTACGCCGTCCGCCCCGCCCGCTGAGTCAACGGCGGCGGCCCGGTTCGGGCAGCCCGGGCGCGACCACCGACAGTTCGAGGGCGGCGGAGAGCGGCGCCACCCCCGGCCCGCCGGCCCGGACCCACCGGGTGATGTCGTCCACCACCTCGTCGTCGAGGACCAGACCGAACCAGACCGGTCGCGCGCCGGCCCGCCGGGCCCTCGGCGCGGGGTGCACGACCACCAGGTTGGACTGCGCACACAGGTCGAGGCAGGCGCTGACCCGCAGCCGGTGCGGCGCGGGCAGGCCGGCCCGCAGCCGGCGCAGTTGCGCGTCGTGGTCGACCGACGGGTGCTTGCGCGCGCTCCCGCAGCAGCAGTCCCGGCACACGGTCACCAGGCAGCCGGACGGATCGGTCATGGTCGACTCCTCGGGCGTCGGTCGTCGACGGGCCGTCCCCGTCCCAGGTGTTCCTCGGCGATCCGCCCGGCGAGATCCGGGTCCACCCGCTCGTACCAGACGTCGTCCGGGTGGACCACCACGAGCGGGCCCAGGTTGCAGGGGAAGAGACAGCCGGTCGCGGTGACGAGCGCGTCCTGGTCGCCCAGACCGTGCGCGGCCAGTCCCCGGGTGAGCCGCTCGGCCACCTCGTTGGCGCCGTACGCGGTGCAGCGCGGGCCCCGGCAGACCAGGACGTGGTGCCGGTGCGGGGTGATGTGCGACCACGCCGGGCTGCGGAACGGACCGGGCGTGCCGCCGAGCGGCTGACGTGGGCCGGTCACCGCCTCGGTGATCGCGCCGACCAGGGCGGGCTGGTCGGCCAGGGGCGCGCTGACCGAGACCCGGGGCGGATCGTCGCGTCCGGCGGCCCAGTGCGCGTGGGCGCGGCGGATCCAGGTCTCCAGGTACCGGTCGGGTGGCAGGTGGGTCGGGACCAGCAGCACCTCGTCGACGCCGGCGGCCACGGCCGCGTCCAGCGCGGCGTGCAGGGACGGGGCCGCGCCGTCCAGGAAACACGCGGCCACCGGCACGCCGAGCGCCGCCGCCACCTCGTCGGCGAGCCGGTGCACGGTGTCCTGACCGCCGACGTGGACGACCGCGCGGGCCACCAACAGCACGTGGGTCATGACAGCGGCGGGTGGTAGGTGATGGTGGGCCGCCCGGTGACCGGGTGCGCCGCGACGTCGGCCCGGACGCCGTACACCTCGGCGAGCAGCCCGGGGGTGAGCACCTCGGCGGGTGGGCCGGTGGCGACCACCCGCCCGCCGGCCAGGACGACCACGCTGTCGCAGAACATCGCGGCGAGGTTCAGGTCGTGCAGCGCGGCGAGCGTGGTGACCCCGGAGCGGCGGACCAGGTGCAGCAGGTGCAACTGGTGGCCGATGTCGAGGTGGTTGGTGGGTTCGTCGAGCAGCAGCAACCGGGGTTGCTGGGCCAGCGCGCGGGCCAGTTGCGCCCGCTGCCGCTCGCCCCCGGAGAGGGTGTGCCAGCGACGGTCGGCGTACCCGGCCAGGTCGACCCGGGCCAGCGCCTCGGCCGCCGCCTCCCGGTCGGCGGCGGTGTCCGACCAGAGCGACCGGCGGTGCGGGATCCGACCGAGCAGCACCACCTGGGCGACGGTGAGGTCGAGGTCGGTGTCGGCGTGCTGGGCGAGCAGCGCGGCCCGACGCGCCAGCGTGGACCGGGAGAGGGTGGTGAGATCGTCGCCGTCGACGACGACCCGCCCACGGTCGGCGGCGGTGAGCCGGGCGACGATCCGCAGCAGGGTGGTCTTGCCGCAGCCGTTCGGTCCGAGCAGTCCGACCAGGCTGCCCGACGGGACCGCGCAGGTGACGTCGTCGAGGATCCGTCGGGCCGCGACGGTCCAGGACACACCGGTGACGTCCAGCATCAGCCGCGCGCCCTCCGCCGGTGCAGCAGCACCACGAACGCGGGCACGCCGAGCAGCGCGGTCAGCACACCGACCGGCAGTTCCCGGGGCGCGAAGAGGGTTCGCGCGGCGGTGTCCACCCAGACCAGGAAGATCGCGCCGGCCAGCACCACGGCGGGCAGCAGCCGCCGGTGGTCCGCCCCGGTGAGGAACCGGACGGCGTGCGGCAGGATCAGCCCGACGAAGCCGATCGCTCCGCTGATCGCGACCAGCACGGCGGTGAGCAGGGCGGTCGCCACCAGCAGCAGCCAGCGGACCCGGCCGACCGGCACGCCGAGGGCGGCGGCGGCGTCCTCGCCGAAGGCGAACGCGTTGAGCAGCCGGGCGTACGCCGCCACCAGGGCGAGCACCGCCACCAGGATCGGGGTGGCCCAGGCCAGCGCCGACCAGTCGACCCGGGCCATCGAGCCGGAGAGCCAGAAGGTGATGCTCTGGGTGGCGTGCGGTTCGGCGACCCAGATGATGACGAACGAGGTCGCGGCGGCGCAGAGTTGGGCGACGGCCACCCCGGCGAGCACCACCCGGGTGGGATCCAGGGCGCCGCGCAGGCCGGCCACCGCGATCACCGCCAGGAACGCGGCGAGCGCGCCGACCAGCGCGCCGCCGGTCAGCGAGGCGATCCCGCCGCCGAGCCCGACGACGAGGACCGCGACCGCGCCGAGCGACGCCCCGGAGGAGACCCCGAGCAGGTACGGGTCGGCCAGCGGGTTGCGGGTGACGGTCTGCATCACCGCGCCGACCGCCGCCAGTCCCGCCCCGACCACCGCCGCGCCGAGCACCCGGGGCAGCCGCAGCCGCCAGACGATGTGCTCGCGCAGCAGCGGCACGTCGGAGTGGACCAGGCCCAGCCGGTCGCCGACCACCGTCCACACGGTACCGATCGAGATGTCGGCCGGACCGACGGTGACCGCCGCGCCGATCGAGGCCACCAGCGCCACCAGCAGCCCGCCCACCAGCAGGGCCGCTCCGGCCGGGTGGCGGGGCCGGACCCCGGCCGGGGTGGGAAGGGTCGGGGCGGTGGTGGTGGTCAGCGTCCGGCCCCCTCGCCGAGCCCGGCGACGCCCTCGGCGAGCGCCTCGACACCGAGCACGATCCGCACCCCGGCGGAGGTGGACGAGAAGGGGATGACCACGAACCGCTGCCCCGTCACCGCCCCGAGGTGCCGCAGGGTGGCGTGGCCGGTCAGGAAGGTCCGCTTCGCGGCGGCGGTGTCCCAGGTCGCGTCGACCAGCACGATGACGTCGGGATCGCGGTCGGCGACCGTCTCCCAGCCGCTGTCCGCCCACGACCCGGTCAGGTCGGCGAAGGCGTTGGTGACGCCGGCCGCCGACATGATCATGCCGGGGCCGCCGCAGCAGGCTCCCACGCTCGGGGCGTCGATGCCCGCGTCCCACCAGAGCACGGAGAGCTTCGCGGCGTCGTCGATCCGGTCCGCTGCGGCGGCGAGCCGGGTCCGCTGGTCGGCGATGAGCTTCTCGGCCCGCTCGGGGACGCCGAAGATGGCCGCGATGTCGCGGATCTCGGTGAACACGTGGTCGGTGGTGAGTTTCGCCGGCCGGTGCGGCGCCGGGCAGCCGGCCGGGGAGAGGTACGAGCCGACGCCGAGTTTCGCCAGTTCGGCCCGGTCACCGGCCCCCTCGTCGCCGAAGGCGCTCTGGAAGGAGCCGTAGACGAAGTCCGGCTCCGCCTCCAGCAACTTCTCCCGGGCCGGGTACTCCTTGGCCAGCACCGGCACCGTGGCGTACGCGTCGGCGTACTCGGGCAGGATCGCGTCGTCCAGGTACGCCGTCCCGGCCATCCGGTCGGCCAGGCCCAGGGCCAGCATGATCTCGGTGGCCGGCTGGTTCAGGGTCACCGCCCGCTTCGGCGGCGCGGCCACGGTGACCGGCGTGCCGCAGTTGGTCACGCGCACCGGGGCGGCCGACGTCGGGGCGGTCGCGGGGTCGTCGTCCGCGCCGGCACAGCCGCCGAGCAGGAGGACCAGGGCGGTCAGGGGCGCGGCGGCACGCCGGGACAGGGTGGACCAGACAGCACGCTCGCGCATCGGGATCGCCTTCCAGCACCTCGTGGACGGTTCGTCACAGTGCCGTGGCCGGTCTCCTGGCTGACGGGTGGTGCGTCCGTGGCCGGCCTTCCCAGGCGTACGCCCAGTGGCCTCTCTGACGACGAGGGTCGCGGACTTCCCGATCACAGTGGCGAGGGCCGCGCCGGCATCTCACCGGCTTCCCGAGCACCACGGCAGCGTCACAGTAGCCCTTGCTCCTCCGGAGTGTCACGGTGACGAACGCCACGCCGATGATCGACATATCGGTCCACGGCGGACGACCGGCGCGCCGGATGCCGCAGCGGACGTCGGCCGGGCGGCGGCCGCGCGTACCGGCGGCCCGGCCCGGGCGTCCGGGCTGGACACCCGCTGCGGATCAGCGGCCGGTCAGCGCGCGGAGCAGGCTGCGGATGGCGTCGCGCAGGTCGGCGCGGCTCTCCTCGGTGCCGGGGGTCGGCGCGCTCAGCCCGCCGGTGCCGACCAGCCGGTCGAAGAGCAGGCCGTCGACGAAGGCGAGGAACTGGTCGCCCTGCCGGTCCGGGTTCGCCGCACCGGCTCGGGCGAGGATGTCGCGCGCCTGTTCCCGCATGACGGTGCCGTGCTCGAGGATCTGCCGCAGCTCGTGGTGGTGGGTGGCCTCCAGTTGGCAGGAGTACCGGGCCAGGACCCGGGCGCGGCCGGCGCTCAGCCAGGTGTCGAAGAGCGCGGCGATGCCGGTGGCGAGGCGGTCGAGGTCGGCCGGGGTGACCGGCGGCCGCTCTCCGGCGGGTGCGTCGACCGGCAGCCGGCGGGCGGCGAAGTCGACGCGGTTCAGGTCGACCAGACGCTGCACCACCGCCTCCACCAGGGCGCGGCGGGTCCGCAGGTACGCCGACGTGGTGCCGGCCGGCATGTCGGCCCGGGCGTCGACCGCCCGGTGGGTGAGCCCGCGCATCCCCCGCTCGGCGATCAGCGCGATGGCCGCGTCCGCCAGCAGTTCAACCCGTTTTGCCCGGCCTATCACTGCGCCCCCTCCCTGGTGGTCCGTCGCCGTAGTATGGCTTTCTACACCTGTAGAAGGGTGGCGGGCGTGAGAGGTTCTCAGGCGGTGGTGGTCGGTGGTGGCATCGGTGGCCTCGCCACGGCGGTCGGGCTGCTCCGGGCCGGATGGCGGGTGACCATCCTGGAACGGGCCGCAGAAGCCGGCAGGGTGGGTGCCGGGCTCACCATGATGGCCAACGCGCTGCGCGCGCTCGGGGTCCACCGGGTCGACCCGCGCCGGATCCTGCGGGAGGCGCTGCCGGCGGACATTCTGCACGGCGGCGCGGAGGTGCTGGCGGTACACGGTGACGACCGGGGAGCCGAGGTCGACGTCCGCACGCCGGTGTGACCCGCCACCGCCGCCGCCCGGTGGAGGGGACCGGGCGGCGGCGGTCGGCGTCAGAGCACGTGTTCCCGGTAGCCCCGGACGGAGGCGTCCAGCACCTCCCGGCCGGGGCGGGCCCACACGTCGGCGTGGAAGACCTCCACCTCGATCGGGCCGGTGTAGCCGGCGGCGTCCACCGCCCTTCGCAGCCGGCGCAGGTCGATGCAGCCCTCGCCGGGCAGGGCCCGCCCGAGCAGCACCCCCTCCGGCAACGGGGTGGTCCAGTCGCACACCTGGAACGCCGCGATCCGGTCCCCGGCCCGCGCGATCTGGTGGTAGACCGTGTCGTCCCACCAGACGTGGTACGCGTCCACCACCACCCCAACCGTGCCGGGCTCGAACCGTTCGGCGATGTCGAGGGCCTGGCCGAGGGTGGCGATCACGCACCGGTCCGCGCAGAACATCGGGTGCAGCGGTTCGATGGCGAGGGTCACCCCGGCCGCGGCGGCGTGCGGGGCCAGCTCGGCGATCCCGTCGGCGACCCGCTGCCGGGCGCCGTCGAGGTCGCGGCTGCCCGGGGGCAGCCCGCCCGCGACCAGCACCAGCACCGGGCAGTCCAGGGTGGCCGCCTCCTCGATGGCCCGCAGGTTCTCCGTCCGCCAGTCGTCGGCGGTGAAGAACCCGCCGCGGCAGAGCGAGGTGACGGTGAGTCCGGCGGCCCGGACGAGGCGTGCGGCCCGTTGCGCGCCGTACTCACCGACCGGTTCGCGCCACAGTCCGATGCCGGGTACGCCCGCGTCGACACAGCCGGCGACCGCCTCTTCGAGAGGCCAGTGCTTGGCGGTCGCCTGGTTGAAGGAGAACCGGGCCAGCCCCGCCGCGTGGCCGACGTCCGGCACGACCTGCGGGGCGGTCACTGGGCCACTCCGGCGACGGTGAAGAAGGCCCGGGCCCGCGCGGCGGCCCGTTCGGCGTCGGGCAGCAGTCCGGCACGGTCGGCGAGGACGAGCAGCCGGGCCAGGTGCGCCGGGGACCGGCCGGCCTGCTGCCCGGCGACCATGGTGAAGTGCTCCTGGTGGCCGGTGAGCCAGGCCAGGAAGACGATCCCGGTCTTGTAGTGCCAGGTGGGGGCACCGAACAGGTGTCGGGCCAGCGGCACGGTCGGCGCCATGATCCGCTCGTACGTGTCGAGGTCCCCGGCGTCCAGGGCGGCCAGCGCCGCTCCGGCGGCCGGGGCGATGGCGGCGAAGATCCCCAGCAGGGCGTCGGAGTACCCCTGCTCGTCGCCCCGGATCAGTTCCGGGTAGTGGAAGTCGTCGCCGGTGTAGAGGCGCACCCCGGCGGGCAGCCGGCGACGCAGGGCGATCTCGCGGCCGGCGTCGAGCAGGGAGACCTTGATGCCGTCGACCTTGTCGGCGTGGTCCTTGACGAGCTGGACCACGGTGTCGGCGGCCAGGTCCAGGTCGGTGGCGCCCCAGTAGCCGTGAAGCGCGGGGTCGAACATGTCGCCGAGCCAGTGCAGCACCACCGGCTCGTCGCTGGCCGCCAGCAGTTCGGAGTAGACGGTCAGGTAGTCGTCGGCGCTGGTCGCCGCCGCGGCGAGGTGCCGGCTGCACATCAGCACCGGGCGGGCCCCCGCGGTCAGCACCTCCTCCAGCTGGGCGCGGTACGCGGCGGTCAGCTCGGCCACCGGGTAGCTGCCCGGGGGGAGGTGGTCGGTGTTGACCCCGGCGACGATCCGCCCGCCGACGGACCGGGCCTCGGCGGCGCTGCGGCGGATCAGCTCGCGGGTGGCCGCGTGGTCGAGTCCCATGCCCCGCTGGGCGGTGTCCATCGCCTCGGCGACCCCGAAGCCGTGGGCCCAGAGGTGGTGGCGGAAGGCCAGGGTGGTCTCCCAGTCCAGGGCGGCCGGGGCGCCGGGGACGTTCTCGGCGGTGGGGTCGGCGACCACGTGCGCGGCGGCGTACGCGATCCGGGAGGTCGGTGGGCCGGCGGGGCGGGCGAACCCGGCCCCGCCGCCGAGCCGGTACGTCTCGCCGCCCGGCAGCCGCACCTCGACGGTCATCGGTCCAGCTCCGGCACCTCGACCCGGCGGCCCTCGCGGGCCGAGACCAGGCCCAGCTCGGCCATCTGCACCCCGCGTGCCCCGGCGAGGAAGTCCCAGCGGAACGGCTCGCCGGCGACGACGTGCCGCAGGAACGCCTCCCACTGCACCTTGAAGCCGTTGTCGAACTCCTCGTTGTCCGGCACCTCGGTCCACTGGGACCGGAAGTCCTCGGTCACCGGCAGGTCCGGGTTCCAGACCGGCTTCGGGGTGACCGCCCGGTGCTGGATCTTGCAGCCCCGCAGCCCGGCGACCGCGCTGCCCTCGGTGCCGTCGACCTGGAACTCGACGAGCTCGTCGCGGTTGACCCGGACGCACCAGGAGGAGTTGAGCTGGGCGACGATCCCGCCGGCCAGTTCGAAGATGCCGTACGCGGCGTCGTCGGCGGTGGCCGGGTAGGAGTTGCCGGACTCGTCGACCCGGCGCGGGATGTGCGTGGCGATGACCGTGGTGACCGCCTTGACCTCGCCGAAGAGCTCCTCCAGCACGTACTGCCAGTGCGGGAACATGTCGACGACGATGCCGCCGCCGTCCTCGGCGCGGTAGTTCCAGGAGGGACGCTGGGCGGGCTGCCAGTCGCCCTCGAAGACCCAGTAGCCGAACTCGCCGCGTACCGACAGGATCCGGCCGAAGAAGCCGCCGTCGATGAGCCGCTTGAGTTTGCGCAGGCCGGGCAGGAAGAGCTTGTCCTGGACCACTCCGGTGCGCAGCCCGGCGGCGCTCGCGGCGCGGGCCAGCTCCAGCGCGCCGGAGCTGGTCTCGGCGAGGGGCTTCTCGGTGTAGATATGCTTACCGGCGTCGATGGCCTGCCGGATCGCCTTCTCCCTCTGCTGGGTCACCTGCGCGTCGAAGTAGATCTTGACGTCGTCGCGGGCCAGCGCCGCGCTCAGGTCGGTGGTCCAGTCGGCCAGACCGTGGCGCTCCGCGATCTCGCGGAGCCGGGTCTCGCTCCGGCCCACGAGCACCGGCTCCGGCCAGACGGTGGTGCCGTCGTCCAGCGGGACGCCGCCCTGCTCACGGATGGCGAGCAGGGAGCGGACGAGGTGCTGGCGGTACCCCATCCGGCCGGTGACGCCGTTGAGGATGATGCCGATCGGCCTGCGGGTCATGATCTTCCTTCCACCTCAGGCAAGCGCTTTCCCAAGCAGGGTATGGGCCGCCGACCCGCCGGGCAAGGCCTTTCCCCGGCCCGTTGCCCCGGCGTGCCGGAGCTCACGCGGCTGGGACCGTCCCGGGCGCTGCGGTAACCTGGGGCCGCGCCTCACGGCGCGACCACATCAGCAGAGCAACTCGGGGGTGGCCATGGCGACGCTGGCCGACGTCGCCCGGCGGGCCGGGGTCTCCCCCGCGACCGCATCGCGGGTTATCAACGGCAGCAGCAAGACCGTCACCGAGGAGCTGCGCGACCGGGTGCTGCGGGCGGTCGCCGACCTCCGCTACGTCCCGAACGCCCACGCCCAGCTCCTGGCCCGTCCCCAGCGCAGCGTGGTCGGCGTCATCGTGCACGACGTCTCCGACCCGTACTTCGCCGAGATCACCCGGGGCCTGCAACGGGTCGCGACCGCCTGCGGCAAGCTGCTGATCATCTGCAACAGCTACCGCGACCCGGAACGGGAACTGGAGTACGTCGACCTGCTACGCGGTCAGCAGGTCGCGGCGATGATCCTGGCCGGCTCCGGCTACCACGATCCGAGCTTCACCACCCGCCTCAACGAGCAGCTCGCCGCGTACGAGGCGACCGGCGGCCGGGTCGCGGTGATCGGACGACACGAGCACGCCGGCGACGCGGTGATGCCGGCGAACGAGAACGGCGCCTACCTGCTCGCCCGGGAACTGCTCGCACTCGGTCACCGGCGGATCGGGGTGGTGGCCGGCCCCCGGCTGCTCACCACGACCACCGACCGGCTGGTCGGGTTGCGCCGCGCCCTCGCCGAACAGGATCTGTCCCTGCCCGAGGAGCAGATCCGCTACGCCGAGTTCGACCGGGACAGCGGAGCCGAGGCGACCGCCAGTCTCCTCGACGCGGTGCCCGACGTGACGGCGATCGTGGCGCTCAACGACTCCATGGCGGTCGGCGCGCTGTCGCTGCTGCGGGTCCGGGGCGTGGCCGTGCCCGACCAGGTCTCGGTCACCGGCTTCGACGACATGCCGATCGCCCGTGACGTCACGCCGACCCTGACCACCGTCCGGCTTCCGCTGGTCGAGATGGGCGCGCGGGCGATGACCCTGGCGCTGGAGCCGGGCAAGGTCGGCGACCGGATCGAGGTGCTCGACGCCGGGGTGGTCCTGCGCGACAGCACCGCGCCGGCACCCGCCTGACCGGCCGCTCGGCACCGGCGGGCTCGCCGACCGACGGCCGGCCGGTGTGGTCGGGCAGCAGTCCACGGCCGCCGCGTCCGGACGGCTCCCCCGGCCCCGGGGCGGCTCAGCCACGGGCCAGTTCGGCGAGCCGGTCGATCTGCGCCGGGTCGGCCAACGCGGAGCCGACCGCCACCACCCGTACCCCGGCGGCGAGGAAGTCACCGGCGTTGCCGGCGTCGATCCCACCCGTGGCCACGAAGGACAGTTCGGGCAGAGGCCCGGCGACCGCGCGGAACCACTGCGGACCGAGGCTGGCGGCGGGGAACGCCTTGAGCCACCGCAGCCCGTGGTCCCGGGCCCGCTGCGCCTCGGTGGGGGTGGCCACCCCCGGCAGGTGTGGCAGGCCGCACCCGGTGGCGGCGTCCACCACCGCCGGGTCGAAACCCGGCGCGACGGTGAACGCCGCCCCGGCGTCCGCGGCCTCGCGTACCTGCTCGACGGTGTAGACCGTGCCCGCCCCCACCCGGCGGTCCCGCTCCGCGCCGGCCTTCACCGCGGCCCGCAGGGCGGGCAGCGCGTCCGGGGTGCGCACCGGCACCTCCACCACGTCGATGCCCAGGTCCCAGGCCCGGCCGGCGAGCCGGACGGTCTCCTCCGCCGGCAGGTCGCGCAGGATCACCATCACCCGCGCGCGGCCGAAGACCGGGGCGAAGTCGTGCGGAGACATGGTCATGTCCTCTCGTGGCGGGGTTCGGGCAGGCGCACCGTCGGCCAGCGGTCGGCCGGCACGCCGGCCAGGTCGTCGAGGTGCGCCCGCGCGGTCAGCGGGGCCTGGTCCCCGGGCACCCGCAGGGCGTGCGCGGCGACCAGGTGGCCCCAGCGCAGGGTGGTCACCGGGTCGAGGTCACGCCGCAGCGCGGACAGGTAGCCGGCGGCGAACGCGTCGCCCGCGCCGACCGGCTCGACCACCGGGACGCGCAGCGCCGGCACGAAGCTCACCCGGCCCTCGCGGGCCAACGCGGTCGCGCCCACCGCCCCGTCCTTGACCACCACCACGGACGGTCCGGGCAGGAGCCGGCGCACCGCCGCCGGGTCGGGGGTACGCCACAGCGTCCACGCCTCGTCCAGCCCCACGAAGACCACGTCGGCGTGGTCGGCGAGGTCCCGCAGGACCGGCGCGGCCTGTTCGACCGGCCACAGGCGGGGCCGGTAGTTGACGTCGAAGCTGACCGTGGCACCGGGCAGCGCCCGTGCCACCAGCGCCGCCTCGACCAGCGCCCGGCAGGACGCGGAGAGCACCGGCGTGATGCCGCTGAGGTGCAGCAGCCGGGCACCGGCGACACCGGGGTGGTCGAGCAGCGTCGGATCAAGCCGGGACGCCGCCGAGCCGGCCCGGTAGTAGTGGACGCGGGTCCCGTCGGGGGTCGGGTCCTTGGCGTAGACGCCGGTCGGCGCGTCCGGGTCGACGGTGACCCCGGTGACGTCGACCCCGGCGTCGGCGACGTGCCGCAGCACCATCCGGCCGAACGGGTCGTCCCCGACCCGGCTCGCCCAGGCGACCCGGTGACCGAGCGCGGCGAGGTACATGGCGACGTTGGACTCCGCGCCGCCGACGTGCACCGCCACCCGCTCGGCCCGGTCCAGCGGGACCGGCCCGTCGGGGCTGAACACCACCATGGTCTCCCCGACGGTGACCACCTCCGGGGCCGGTGGGCCGCCGGTCACGGGCGGTCCAGCCGGGCGGCCAGCGCGGTCGCGGCCTCCCGGTCGAGGTGCCCGTCGAGCACCGCGATCCGGTGCCGGCCCGACCGGGAGGCGCCGGCCGGGATCACCCGGGGCGTGTCGAAGGCGAACGCCGCGCACACCCCCGGGTACATGCTGCTGCGGACGAACCACCGGTCGCCGTCGGCGAGACCGGCGAAGAGCAGGGTGTACGCCGCGCCCTCCGCCGTGCTGCCGGCCAGCGCGACCCAGGGCTCGGCGCTGCCGTTGACCCGTTCCTCCCCCTCGGCGAGCGCGGTGAAGACCCGGGGCGGGGTGGCGGCGACGGCCCGCCAGAAGAACCCGCCGTAGCCGGCCCCGCCGGGGCGACCGTTGGTGGCCGGGCTACCGAGGGTGACGTCAGTGTCGTCGGGAGCGGTGAGGGTGTAGTCGAGGCCCAGCACCCAGCCGTCGTCGAGGGCCCGCGCGGCGAGCCGGCGTCGCTCGGTGAGCAGGACCCCGCCGTCGCGGTCGCACCACTGCAGGCGGTGCTCCAGCCGGTCGGGGTCCCGCAGCGCCCAGTCGACGTGGCGGATCCGCCCGTGGTCCTCCCGCCAGGTGTAGCCGGTGCCCCGGACGTAGGTCCGCCCGCCCCACAGGTTGGTGCCGTTGACGTCCTGCACGGTCAGGGAGGCCCCGAGGTGCCAGACGTGGTCGGCGGGGAGCGCGTCGGTGACCGCCGTGCCGGCCAGGGTCCGCACCGGGTGCAGGTAGGGACGGGGGCCGTGGGTGGCGTCCAGGGCCGGGGCGAGGACGTACCGGGCCACCTCCCGCTCCCCCACCAGCAGGCGGGGGTCGTCCGGGTTCCCCGGGTCGACGTCCGGCCGGGTCGGCCGGCGCGGGTCGGACAGATGGTCGCCGGGCGGCGTTCTGGTCGTTCCGGTCACGGGTGCTCCCATCGGGTCGCCGGAAGACGACGGCTCACGGCGTGCAGGGCGGCCACGGCGTACCCGGCGAGGACCGGCACCGCGACCGGGTGGACCAGGACGGTGAGCAGCAGGACGATCGCCGCCACCGCCCCGGTGCCGGCCCAGAGCGCCGGCCGGTCGAGGCAGGACCGGGCGGCGGTCCGGGCCGCCGCCCGCCAGCCCCGACCGCCGGTCCGGCCGACCTCGACCACGGCCACCGCGGCGTACCCGAGGGCTGCGGCCACCACCACGGCGGTGACCAGCATCATCGGCGGGCCCCCGGGCACCGCGCCCCGGGCCAGGGCGGTGAGGTCCAGCACCACCAGCGCGGCGACGGCCAGGGCCAGCAGGGTCACCGGTACGCCGGGCAGGAGCGCCCGGCCGTACCGGCGCAGGTTGTCGCGCGCCGACGGCCACGTTCCCGTGGTCAGCCAGTCGTGCACCGCCGCGCTGGCGCATGCGACGGCCGCCCCGGCGGTCAGCACCGGCAGCGCGGCCAGGACCAGGGCGAAGCCGAGCACCGCCAGGTCGCTGGCGTCGCGGGCGGTGTCCCGCCAGTCCCGCCGGGCGGGCGCGTCGACGCTCATCACCTCACCCCTTCAAACCGCTGGTGTTGATGCCCTCGACCAGCATCCGCTGGAAGGCGACGAAGAACAGGAACACCGGCAGCAGGGAGAGCACCGACATGGCGAACATCGGCCCGACCGCGCTCTGGCTGGTGGAGTCGATGAACAGGGTCAGCGCCACCGGGACGGTGTAGTCCTGGAGTTCGGAGAGGAACACCAACTGCCGGAAGAAGTCGTTCCAGGTCCAGATGAACGAGAAGATCGCCGTGGTGACCAGCGCCGGTCGGCTCAGCGGCAGGATCACGTGCCGGAAGATGCCGAAGGAGCTGGCTCCGTCGATCTTGGCAGCCTCGTCCAGCTCGCGGGGGATGCCCCGCATGAACTGCACCATGAGGAATACGAAGAACGCCTCGGTGGCCAGGAACTGCGGCACCAGCAGGGGCAGGTACGGCCAGTCGCCGCCGACCATGCCCATGCTCCGGAAGAGGATGTACTGCGGCACGATCAGCACGTGACCGGGGAGCAGCAGCGTCCCGATCATCACGGCGAACCAGACGCCCCGCAGCTTGAACCGCAACCGCGCGAAGGCGTACGCGGCCAGCAGGCAGGAGACCGCGTTGCCGACCACCGACAGCAGGCTGACCATGGCGCTGTTCAGGAAGAACCGACCGAAGCTGACGTCGAAGTTGGTCCACCCGTCCCGGTAGTTGCCCGGGGTGAAGACCTCCGGCAGCAGGCCGATGTTGTTGACGATCTCCTGCTGGGACTTCACCGACGTGCCGAGCATCCAGAACAGCGGGTAGAGCACCACGCCCAGGATCGCGACCAGCACGAGCAGGCGTACCGTCTGCCGGCCGGCGCCACCGCGCCGCCGGACGGCCGCCGGGGTTGCGATCGCCGTCACCGGTCCTCCCCGTCCGAATAGTGCACCCAGAACCGACCGGTGCTGAAGAAGACCACGGTGATGATGGCGATGGCGATGAGGAAGACCCAGGCCATCGCCGAGGCGTAGCCCATGCTCAGGTCGGTGAACCCGGCGATGTAGAGGTTGAGCGTGTACATCAGGGTCGAGTCCACCGGCCCGCCGGTGCCGTTGCTGAGCACGAACGCGGCGGTGAAGCCCTGGAAGCCGTTGATGGTCTCCAGCACCAGGTTGAAGAAGATCACCGGGGAGAGCATGGGCAGGGTGACGTTGCGGAACTGCCGCCACTTGTTGGCCCCGTCGACCGAGGCCGCCTCGTACAGCTCGGTCGGGACCTGCTTGAGGCCGGCCAGGAAGATCACCATGGGCGCGCCGAACTGCCAGATCGCCAGGACCATCAGGGTCTCCAGCGCCCAGTCGGGGTCGTTGACCCAGGGCTTGCCCTCGATGCCGAACAGGCCGAGCAGCGAATTGAACGCGCCGTCCCGGTTGAACATGTTCACCCAGACGATGGCGAGCGCGACACTGCCGCCGAGCAGCGACGGCAGGTAGAACAGGCCCCGGAACAGCCCGACCCCGCGCCAGGCGTGGTTGAGCAGCAGGGCCACCCCGAGCGCGGCGGCCAGCTTGAGCGGGACCGCGATCAGGGCGAACTTCAGGGTCACCTGGACCGCGTGCCAGTAGGACGGGTCGCTGGTGAACATGCGCTCGTAGTTGGCGAACCCCACCCACTCGACCTCTGACCAGGGGGTCAGGATGTCGTAGTTGGTGAAGCTCAGATAGAGCGACAGGAGCATGGGGATCGCCGTGACGGCCATCAGACCGATGAGCCAGGGCGACAGGAAGACGTAACCCGCCAGACCTTCGCTGTTCCGGAATCCGCCGGCCCCGCGCCGGTTGGCGTGGGGCCGGACGGATCCGGTGCCGCGGCGGGTCGGGTCGGGCGCGGTGGTCAGGGCCACGGGCCGACTCCTTCCGAACGTTGGCGGGTCAGGCGATGGCGGACTTGCAGGCGTCGACGAACTGCTTCGCCGCCTCGGCCGGGGTGGCCCGCCCGTACTGGGCGTTCTCCGCGGCCTTGGTCAGCTCGGACCGGACCTTGCTGTGCCCCTTGATCGGCACCTGCGGTGCCGCGCCGAACTTCTGCGCGAGGTCCGACTCGACCTGGATGGACTGCTTCATGGCCGGGTCGGAGACCGCGTCGCTGACCTGCTTGCGCAGGTCGAGGTTGGAGGGCAGTCCCCGGTCGGTGCCGAGGATCTTGACCGCCTCCGGGTCGTTGGCGAGGAAGTTGAGCACGTCGACGGCGACGTCCTTGTGCTTGCTGCCCCGGAACACCGACCAGTACATCGAGGCGCGGGCCCACTGGGCGCTCGGGTCGCCCGGGTACGCGATCACGCCGAGTTCGTCCTTGGTGTTCTTCTTCAGCTCCGGCATCTGGTTGACCCAGACCCAGGAGGTCGCCGCCTTGCCGGTCACCACGAGCTGCTTGGTGATGTCGGTGGCGTTGCCCTCGTGGATGACGTCCGGGGTGGGGGTCGCCCTGCGGTCCCGGGCGCCCTTCCACAGCTCGAACCACTTGGTCACGTCCTCGACGGTGAAGCCGAGGTCGGAGCCGTTGTAGAGGTCCTTGCCCTGCTGGCGCAGCCACACCCAGAACGCCTTGTAGTCGGCGCTCGGGTCCTGCGTGCCGAGCTTGGTCTTCTTCGCGACCTGCTCGGCCCAGGCGATGTGCTCCTCCCAGCTCTGGCCGGTGGTCGGCTCGGGCAGGCCGTTCTTCTGGAGGAGGGTCTTGTTGTAGACCAGGCCCTGGGTGTTCTCCCCGGCGGCCATGCCGGCCAGCTTGCCGTCCACCACGCCGTACTGCCAGAGGCTCTCCGGGAACTTCGACACGTCGAGGTCCCCGTCGTCCTTGTACTTCGTCAGGTCGAGGGTGGTGTTACGGCCGGCGTACTCCGACAGGTAGTTGTCGTCGATCTGGAAGATGTCCGGCGGGTTGCCGCCCGCGGTGAGGGTGGCCAGCTTGTCGAAGTAGCCCTGGTTGGCCTGCCAGGTCTTCTCGAACGTGACGTTCGGGTGCTTCTTGGTGTAGAGGGCCAGCGCCTCCTCGGTCAGCTTCGCCCGGGCCTCGCCGCCCCACCAGAAGATGGAGAGCTTGACCGGGGCGTTCGGGTCGGAGCTGGGCGCCTCGTCGTCGCCGCAGGCTGCGGCACCGAGCACCAGCGGCGCGGCGACGACCGCCGCGAGCAGGCCGCGAAGCAGGCGACGGCGGGGAGTACGGTGGGAAGGCCCGGGGGGCGGGCCGGCGGTGGGGGTGGTTGCGGGGTGCATGTGCGCTCACTCCTTGGCGTTAGGAGGCGACGACGCCACCGGTGGCCGCCACCGGGTGACCCGGGCCCGCAGGACAGTGCGGGTCCGGGTCGGCGACGGCACCGGAACGGCTTCGACCGTCCGGGGTTGCGGGTGCGGTCGAGTCGCGGATGACCAGTTCGGTCTGGAGCATTACCTGTGCGGTGGTGCGACGGTCGTCGGACGTGCCGCTGCGGACACCGCGCGCGCGAACGCCGGTGTCGTGTTGCAGGAGCATGTCCACGGCCGTCCGGCCGGCGGCCGAGGTAGGCGTGGCCACCGTCGTCAACTTGGGTCGGGTGAGCCGGCTCAGCGTGATGTCGTCGATCCCGACGACGCTGACGTCCTGCGGCACCCGGATCCCGTACGCGTCGAGGCCCTCGATGAGCCCGATCGCCATCAGGTCGTTGTAGGCGAGCACCGCCGAGACCCCGTTGCGGCGGACCTGGTCGGCCAGTCCGGCGCCGCCGGTCTCGGTGGGCGGGTTGGGGCCGAGCACGGTCAGCTCCGCGCCCCCGCTGCGGGCCGCCGCGACGGCGGACCGGCGGATCTCCCGGCTGGTCCAGGAACCACGGGGGCCACTGAGCAGGGCCAGTTTCCGGTGGCCGAGGTCGAGCAGGTGCTCGATCGCGGCCCGGGCGCCCTGACCCACGTCCATCATCACGCAGGGCAGGCCGGCGACCTGGCGGTTTATCACCACCAACGGCACCTCCCGGCTGAGCTGTTCGATCAGGCTGTTGCTCATCCGGGGGCTGCAGAGCAGGACGCCGTCCACCTGCTTGGCCAGCGCGTGGACCAGTTCCTCCTCGGCGACCGGGTCCTCGTTCGTGTCGGCGACGAAGACGTGGTAGTCGCGGTGTCGGGCCTGGCTCTCCGCCGCCTTGATCAGAGGCGGGAAGAACGGGTTGGCGATGTCGGCGATGATCAGGCCGATGTTGTGCGTCCGTCCGGTGATCAGGGCCCGGGCGGCCCGGTTCGGCCGGTAGCCGAGTTCCTCGGCGCAGGCGAGGACCCGGACCCGGGTCTCCGGATTGACCAGGTGCGGGGCCGAGAACGTGCGGGAAACCGTGGAGATGTGCACGCCGGAGGCCCGCGCGACGTCTCGGATGGTGGCTGGCACGGCGACCCCTTGGTTGCGGGTGTGGCTGTGGTCACGTGGGTGTCGCCAATTAATGCAAACGGTTGTGTTGCTGTCAACGGGTTCTTCGATGTCGGTTCGGTTTCGGCCGCGCTCCCATTGCCCGGAACTACTAGGGCAAACCAGGATGTATACCGCCGCTTTGACATCGACCGTTGACGCAGGCGTAACCGGCATGGTTACTTCGCTGCAAACCTTTGCAGCCGCCGGGAGGCGATCGTGATGTCATCCGGAACCGGACCGCGGGTTCGGCACGCCCTGGTGGGCGCCGGAGCCCGGGCCGAGATGTTCGTCCGGGCCCTGGTGCTCGACCACGCCGAAACCGCCGAACTGGTCGCCTTCGCCGACGTCAACCAGGCCAGGATGGACGCGCACAACCGCTGGCTGGCCGAGCTCGGCCACCCCGCCGTGCCGACCTACCGGGCCGACGAGTTCACCGCGATGCTCGCCAAGGAGCGGGTCGACGTGGTGCTGGTGACCAGCGTCGACGTCACCCACGACGAGTACATCGTGGCCGCGCTGCGCGCCGGCTGCGACGTGGTGACCGAGAAGCCGATGACCGTCGACGCCCCCCGCTGCCAGCGGATCCTCGACGCGGTGGCGGAAACCGGCCGGCAGGTGCGGGTTGCGTTCAACTATCGCTACAACCCTTTGCACGAGAAGGTGCGGCAGCTGCTCGCGGACGGGGCGGTCGGCGAGATCGGCTCGGTGCACTTCGAGTGGCTGCTCGACGTCCGGCACGGGGCCGACTACTTCCGCCGCTGGCACCGCGACCGGGCCAACTCGGGCGGGCTGATGGTGCACAAGGCCAGCCACCATTTCGACCTGGTCAACTGGTGGCTGGACGCCACCCCGGTCGAGGTCTACGCCGCCGGCCGGCTCTTCTTCTACGGCGAGCACGGCCGCCGCCACGGCTACGCCCGCGACTACGACCGGGTGCACGGCTCCCCCGCCGCGTCCGACGACCCGTTCGCCCTGCACCTGGCCGCGCACCCCCGGCTGCGGGAGTTGTACCTCGACGCCGAGGGCGAGGACGGCTACCACCGCGACCGCAACGTGTTCGCCCCGGGCGTCACCATCGAGGACGACATGGCGGTGCTGACCCGCTACTCCAGCGGCGCGACCATGACCTACCACCTCACCGCGTACGCCCCGTGGGAGGGCTACCGGGTGATGGTCAACGGCAGCCGGGGCCGGCTGGAGCTGGAGGTCGTGGAGAGCGACTTCGTCAGCCCGCAGGCCGCCGGCGCGCTCAAGGGCGCCGCGCTGCACGGCAACGAGGCCGCGGCCGAGGCCGGCTCGGCGACCATCACCCTGCGGCCGTTCTGGTCCCCGCCGCAGACCGTGCCGGTCGAGGGGTACACCCGGGCGGGGCACGGCGGCGCGGACGCCCGGATGACCCGGGTGCTCTTCGGCGGCGAAGCCGACCCGATGGGTCGCGCGGCGACCGCCCAGGACGGCGCGTTGGCGCTGCTCACCGGCCTGGCCGCCAACCGATCCTTCGACACCGGGCAGCCGGTCCGGGTCGCCGACCTGCTGACCCTGCCCTGATCCGCCCGCCGAACGCCCGAGGAGCGACACCCGTGCCGACGAATCCCGACCTGCTCTTCCCCGCCGAACCGGGACAACGCGCCCTGGCCCGGGAGCTGTACGCCCTGGCGGCCCGCCAGCCGATCATCTCGCCGCACGGGCACGTCGACCCGGCGTTGCTCGCCGACGACCAGCCGTTCCCCGATCCGGCGCGGCTGCTGATCGTCCCGGACCACTACCTCACCCGGATGCTGCTCAGCCAGGGGGTCCGCCCGGCCGAGCTGGGCGTCCCGACGGTCGACGGCAGCCCGGTGGAGAGCGACGGCCGACGGATCTGGCGGCGCTTCGTCGACCACTGGCACCTGTTCCGGGGCACCCCGTCCCGGCTCTGGCTGGAGCAGACCTTCCGCGAGGTCTTCGACGTGCACACCGCCCTCTCCCCGGCCACCGCCGACGAGGTCTACGACGCGGTCGCGGCCAAGCTGACCCGGCCGGAGTTCCGCCCCCGGGCGCTGTTCGAGCGGTTCGGCATCGAGGTGCTCGCCACCACCGAGTCGCCCCTGGACGACCTGGGCCGGCACGCCAAGCTCGCCGCCGACGGCTGGGGCGGGCCGGGCGGCCGGGTGATCACGACGTTCCGCCCGGACAACGTGGTGGACATGGAGTTCGACAACTGGTCGGCCAACGTCGACCAGCTCGCCGAGATCTCCGGGGAGGACACCGGCACGTACGCCGGGTTCCTGCGCGCCCTGCGGCAACGGCGGGCGGCCTTCGTCGCCGCCGGGGCCACCTCCTCCGACCACGGCCACCCCACCGCCCTGACCCTGAACCTCGGCGAGTCGGAGGCGGCGGCGCTGTACGACCGGGGCCGACGCGGACAGGCCGACGCGGCCGACGCGGAGGCGTTCCGGGCCCACATGCTGGTGGAGTTCGCCCGGATGTCGCTGGACGACGGCCTGGTCATGCAGCTGCACCCGGGTTCCGTGCGCAACCACAACAAGTGGCTGTACGCCACCCACGGCCGGGACGTCGGCGGTGACATCCCACAGGCCACCGAGTACCTGCACGCGCTCACCCCGCTGCTGGACGCGTACGGCAACGACCCCCGGCTGACCGTGGTGGTCTACACCCTGGACGAGTACACCTTCACCCGGGAACTGGCCCCACTCGCCGGTGGCTACGCCGCCCTCTACCTCGGCGCGCCCTGGTGGTTCCTGGACTCCCCGGAGGTGCTGCGCCGGTTCCGCGAGTCGGTGACCGAGTCGGCCGGCTTCTACAACACCGCCGGGTTCGTCGACGACACCCGGGCGTTCTGTTCCATCCCGGTACGCCACGACGTGGCCCGTCGGGTCGACGCGGCCTTCCTGGCCCGGCTGGTCGCCGAGCACCGGCTGGCCGAGGACGAGGCGGCCGAGACCATCGTCGACCTCGCGTACCGGCTGCCGAAGAAGGTCTTCAAGATCGGGGTACAGCAATGACCGTCACCATCACCGGCGTCGACGTGCACGACGTGCGGTTCCCCACCGCGCGCACCGGCGACGGCTCGGACGCGATCAACAAGGGCGACTACTCGGCCACCTACGTGGAGCTGCGCACCGACGCCGGCGTCACCGGGGCGGGTTTCACCTTCACCAACGGCCGGGGCAACGAGATCACCTGTGCGGCGGTGCGCGCGCTGGCGCACCACGTCGAGGGGAAGACGGTCGAGGAGATCGCCGCCGACCAGGTGACGTTCTGGCGGTCGCTCAGCGCCGACGTGCAGCTGCGCTGGCTCGGCCCGGAGAAGGGCGTGATCCACATGGCCACCGGCGCGGTGGTCAACGCGGTGTGGGACCTGCGGGCCAAGCTCGCCGGCAAGCCGATGTGGCGGTTCCTGGCGGAGATGTCCACCGAGGAACTCGTGGACAGCGTCGACTTCCACCACATCACCGACGCGCTCACCCCGGACGAGGCGGCCACCATCCTGGACAAGGGGCGCGACGGGATGGCCGACCGGATCGCCCTGCTGGAGCGGGACGGCTTCCCGTCGTACACCACCTCGGTCGGCTGGCTGGGCTACCCGGACGAGAAGGTGCGGGCGCTGACCCGCGAGGCGTACGCGGCCGGCTGGCGGGCGATGAAGATGAAGGTCGGCGGCCCGCCCGCCGACGACCTGCGCCGCGCGCGGATCATCCGGGCGGAGATCGGCCCGGACGCGCTGCTGATGATGGACGCCAACCAGGTCTGGGACGTCGACGAGGCGATCACCAACATGACCGCCCTGGCCGAGGTCGACCCGTACTGGATCGAGGAGCCGACGCACGCCGACGACATCCTCGGCCACGCCCGGATCGCGCGCGCGGTGACCGAGCTGACCGGCGGCCGGTGCCGGGTGGCCACCGGCGAGGTGGCCGCCAACCGGGTCATCTTCAAGCAGCTCCTCCAGGCCGAGGCGATCGGCGTGATGCAGATCGACTCGTGCCGGGTCGGCGGGGTCAACGAGGTGCTCGCCGAGATCCTGATGGCCGCGAAGTTCGGCGTGCCGATCTGCCCGCACTCCGGCGGCGTCGGCCTCTGCGAGTACGTCCAGCACCTGGCGATCTTCGACTACCTGCGGGTGGGCACCAGCCTGGACGGCCGGATGGTCGAGTACGTCGACCACCTGCACGAGCACTTCGTCGACCCGGTCCGCACCCGCGAGGGGCGCTACCTGCTGCCCACCGAAGCCGGCTACAGCGCCACCATGAAGCCGGAGTCGATCGCCGAGTTCCGCTTCCCGGACGGCCCGGTGTGGCGATGACCGTGGGCACCGGCCAGCTCGGGCTGGGAGCGCTGCGTCGACTGCCCGAGGCGAGCCGGCCGCTGGTGCGTCCCGGCACGGTCGACGTCGGCATCGTCCACCTGGGACTCGGCGCGTTCCACCGGGCCCACCAGGCGGTCTACACCGAGGCGGCCATGGCGCGCTCCGGTGGCGACTGGGGCATCGTCGGGGTCGCGCCACGCAGCACCGGGCTGGTCACCACCCTCGCCGCGCAGGACGGGCTGTTCAGCGTGACGACCACCTCCGCCGAGGGCAGCCACACGCAGGTGGTCGGCGCGCTCGCCGGGGTGCGGCACGCGGCCAGCGACCCGGCGGCGGTGGTCGCCCTGCTGGCCGACCCGCGTGTCCGGGTGGTCACGCTCACCGTGACGGAGAAGGCGTACCAGCTCGACCCGGTCAGCGGGCGTCTGCGGCCCGACCCTGAGGTCGTCGCCGACCTGACCACCGACCGGCCGCCGTGCACCGTGCCGGGGCTGCTGGTGCGCGGCCTGCTCGCCCGCGCCGCCGCCGACGCCGGACCGGTCGCCCTGGTCAGCTGCGACAACCTGCCGGCCAACGGCCGCCGGCTGCGCGGCCTGGTCGAGCAGTCACTGACGTACGCCCGGGTGCCGGACCGGGCGGTGGCCTGGGTCGCGGCCTGCGTCACCTTCCCGGGCACGATGGTGGACCGGATCGTGCCGGCCAGCACCGAGGAGACCCTCGCCGAGGCACGCCGGGCACTGGGCGTGGCCGACCTCGCGGCGGTCGCGGCGGAGCCGTACACGCAGTGGGTGATCGAGGACGTCTTCCCGGGCGGCCGGCCGGACTGGGGAGCGGCCGGGGCGGTGCTCACCGACGACGCCGGGTCCTGGGAACGGCTGAAGCTGCGCGCGCTCAACGGGGTGCACTCGGCCGCCGCGTACCTCGGCGCGCTGGCCGGGCGGGAGACCATCGCCGACGCGCTCGCCCTGCCGCATCTGGAGCCGGTGCTACGCCGGCTGGTCGCCGAGGACGTCGCGGCGAGCTTCACCCCACCGGACAGGGTCTCCGTGGTCGACTACGGTGACCAGGTGCTCGCCCGGTTCGCCAACCCGGCGATCCGGCACCGCGCCATCCAGGTGGCGATGGACGGCTCGCAGAAGCTGCCGCAGCGCGTCCTGCACACCATCGCCGACCTGCGCGCCGCCGGCCGAGACGCGCGGTGGGCCACGCTCGTGGTGGCTGCCTGGATGCGCTTCGTCCGGGGCCGGGCCGACGACGGTACGGCGCTGCCGCTGGACGATCCGCTGGCCGAGCGGATCCGGGCCGCCCTCGCCGCGCACCCGGACACCCCCGCCGGGGTCACCGAGGCCCTGTTCGGGCTGACCGAGGTGTTCCCGGCCGAGCTGGGCGGCGACGAGGAGGTCCGGGCGGCGGTGACCGGTTGGCTGACCGACCTCGACCGGCACGGCGTCGCGGCGACGCTGGCGGGCGCGGCGTGACCGCTGCGGACCGGCCGGTGTCCACGGCGGGCGGCCCGGTCCCCCGGGTCGCGGTGATCGGTGCCAACGGGCACGGCCGGTGGCACCGGCGGGTGATCGCGCCGCTGCACGCGACGGGGCGGCTGCGGTTGGTCGCCCTAGTCGACGTCCGCCCGGTGGAGCCGGACCCGGACGCTCCGGTGCCCGACGGCACGGGCGTGTTCACCGACCACCGGGAGATGCTGCGGGCGACCCGGCCGGACGCGGTGGTGGTCTGCACGCCCCCGCACACCCACCTGCCGATCGCCCGGGACGTGCTGACCGCCGGGGCGGACGTCCTGCTGGAGAAGCCACCGGTGCTCTCCCTAGCCGAGCACGACGCGTTGAGCGCGGTGCTCGCCGAGACCGGCCGGGCCTGCCAGGTCGGGTTCCAGGCGCTCGGGTCGGCCGCGCTCGGCGAGCTGGTGACGGCCGTTGCCGAGGGCCGGCTGGGCACCGTCCTCGGCATCTCGACGGTGGCGGCCTGGCAGCGCCCGGACGGCTACTACGCTCGCGCGCCGTGGGCCGGAAGGCGCACGCTCGACGGCCGTCCGGTGCTGGACGGGGTGCTGGCCAACCCGATCGCGCACGCGTGGATGCAGTGCCTGGCGGTCGCCGAGGCGGTCGCCGGGCGGCCGGTGACACCGACCGTGGTGGAACTGGAGCGGTACCGGGTACGCCCGATCGAGGTGGACGACACCGCCGCGATGCGGGTCGAGTTCCGGGGCGCGCCGCCCGTCGTGGCGGCGGTGACCCTGGCCGGGGAGGACTTCGTGCGGGGCGAGGTGCTGGTGGAGGGCACCGCCGGCCGGGCGGTGCTGGAGTACCCGACGGACCGGCTGCTGCTCCCCGGCGACGCCGAACCGCGCAGCGTGCCCGGCCGGGTCGGGTTGTTGGAGAACCTGCTCGACCACCGGGCGACCGGCACGCCGCTGATCGCGCCGCTGGCCCGGACCGCGCCGTTCACCGCCGTGCTGGAGGTGATCCAGAACGCGCCCGAGCCGACGTTGCTCGGCGGCGACCTGGTCACCACGACCGGGGCGGGCCCGGACCGGGTGGTCACCATCCGGGGGATCAACGAGGTGCTCCGCAGGGCGGCCGAGACGGGTGCGCTCCTGTCGGAGTTGGCGGTGCCGTGGGCGGTGCCGCCGGTGCGGACCGCGCTGGCGGAGAGGGAGGGCGGCTGAGGCGGAGGGCCCGAAGCGGGGTCACCGGCAAACCACTGCAAACGAGGGGTGACAGCGTTCCCCGGAAAACGGACGTGACCACCACGTTCCCGACGACCACCGGTCGGGCGAATACCGCCTGCCACAATTAACTGCAAAATAGCTGCATATTGTGTTCATTGACTCTCTTGAGTGATTTTCCTTACTGTCGAATCATCGGTATTCCGCTTCGGATGCGGAGTCCGCCGCACGACAGACCACTTCGGAGAGTCCCATGCGTCTTCGCATAACCGGGGCGGCCCTGGTCGCCCTTTCCCTACTCCTCGTCCCCGGTGCGGCGGTCACCGCCGCGCCGGCGAGCGACGACGGTTCCATCCCCCGGCACGTGGAGCGCTTCGCGCGCCAACCCCTAGCGGCCGGTGACGGCTGGGCCGCCGCCGGCCCCGGCACCACCGGAGGTTCGTCCGCCACCGCCGACCAGGTGCACCTGGTCCGCAGCCGCGCCGACCTGATCCGCGCCCTCGGCGGGGACAACGCCACCAACCGCGCCAACGCCACCCCGAAGGTGATCGTGGTCGACGGGGTCGTCGACGGGTTCGAGGGCCCCGACGGCAGCCTGCTCGACTGCACCGACCTGGCCGACCCGGAGTACTCGCTGCCGGCGTACCTGGCCGCGTACGACCCGGCGGTGTGGGGCATGGTCGCGCCGAGCGGACCGCTGGAGGCGGCCCGGACGCGCTCGGTGACCAACCAGACCCGGTACACGCAGATCAACGTCGGCCCGAACACCACCATCGTCGGGATGCGTGGGGCCCGGCTGACCGGGCTGACCCTGATGATCGACACGGCCAGCAACGTCATCGTCCGGAACCTGACCTTCGACGACGCCCGGGACTGCTTCCCGGCCTGGTCGCCGACGGACGGCTCGGCCGGCAACTGGAACTCGCAGTACGACCAGATCTCGGTACGCCGCAGCGAGAACGTGTGGATCGACCACAACACGTTCACCGACGGCGACAACCCGGACAGCGCCCAGCCGGTGCACTTCGGCCGGCCGTACCAGGTGCACGACGGGTCGCTGGACGTCACCCACACCGCCAGCCTGGTGACCGCCTCGTACAACCGGTTCACCGGCCGGGACAAGCTGATGCTGATCGGCTCGTCGAACACGGTCGGCCCGGACGTCGGCCGGCTCAAGGTGACCCTGCACCACAACCTCTTCGACCAGGTGGTCCAGCGACTGCCCCGGGTCCGGTTCGGCCAGGTCGACATCTACAACAACTGGTACCGCCTCGACGCGGGCTTCGACTACGCGATCGGCGTCGGCGTGCAGTCCGCGGTGTACGCGGAGAACAACCACTTCACCCTCGGCGCCGGAATCGCCGTCGAGGACCTGCTCTACGACTGGGGCGGCACCGCGATCACCGCGCGCGGCAACTGGGTGCACGCCCACCGGTCGCTGCCCCGCCCGGTCGACC
The DNA here is from genome assembly GCF_900091495.1 of Micromonospora echinospora. Lineage (NCBI taxonomy): Bacteria > Bacillati > Actinomycetota > Actinomycetes > Micromonosporales > Micromonosporaceae > Micromonospora > Micromonospora echinospora. The sequence continues at coordinate 7,035,267 of NZ_LT607413.1, forward strand.
TGGTGGCGGCGTACAACGCCACCCACGACCCCGACCTCGGCGCCGACGCGGGCTGGACGCCGACGCTGCGCACCGGTCGTCCGTTGCCGGCCCCGGCGGTCCCGCTCGTGGTCGGGGTGCTGGCCGGGGCGGACCGGCTGCCGCTGTAGAAGCCACGGGCGGTGCGTGTCCCGTCCCCACGTACCGCCCGGGGAGGGTGGGTCGCCACGTCCGCGCTCACGCGGCGGCCCACCGCAACCCTCACCCCCCTACCACCACAGGAGGTTCCGATGAACCGACTCCCGATCCGGGGTCGCCCCGCCGGACGACTCGCCGCCGTGCTGGCGGCCGGTGCCCTGGTCGCCGGCACGGTGCTGGTCACCACGTCCTCGGCGTGGGCGGACACGTTGCTCACCGACACCTTCGAGGACGGTGACGCCAACGGCTGGTCGCGCTCGGGCGGCAGCTGGTCGGTGGTCACCGACGGCTCGCTGGCGTTCCGGCAGTCCGGCACCAGCAGCGACGCCCGTGTCCTGACCGGCCAGAGCAGCTGGACCGACTACGGGGTGCAGGCCCGGGTCAAGCCGACCGCGTTCGCCACCTCCGCCCGGCACGTCGGGGTGGTCGCGCGGGCGCAGAGCAGCAGCAGCTACTACGCCCTGGTGGCCACCGCCAGCGGCGGGGTGCAGCTGGTGAAGCGCGCCGGCGGCGACCCGGTGGTGCTCGGCTCGGCCACCGCCGGGGTGACCGTCGGCTCCTGGGCCACGCTGCGCCTGGAGGCGGTCGGCAGCTCGCTGCGCGGCTACGTCAACGGCGCGCTGCTGGTGCAGGCCACCGACGCCGCGTTCGCCGCCGGCCGGGCCGGGCTGGCCACCTCGTACGCCAGCGCGACCTTCGACGACGTGGAGGTGGCCACCGCCACCGGGGCCCCGCCGACCGGCACCCCGACCGGCGGGCCGACGCCGACCCTGCCGCCGACCGAGCCGCCGATCGACCCGGGCGCGCCGCCCATCGGCTTCGCCTCGGTCAACGCCCTCGGGCAGAACGGCACCACCGGCGGGGCGGGTGGGCCGACCGTCACCGTGGACACCGCCAGCGAACTGCTCACCGCGATCGCCACGCCCGGACCGTTGACCGTCAAGGTGAGCGGGATGATCGCCCTGCCCGGCCCGATGCACGACGTCACCTCGGACAAGACCATCATCGGGGTCGGCGCGAACTCGGGGATCACCGGCGGCGGCTTCAACATCGGTCTGCCGGTCAGCAACGTGACCACGCCGCCGGCGAACGCCGTGCACAACGTCATCATCCGGAACCTGAACTTCCGGAACACCGTCGACGACGCGATCAACGTGCAGATGTTCTCCCACCACGTCTGGATCGACCACAACGACCTGTCGAACGGCTACGACGGGCTGATCGACATCAAGCGCGGGTCGTCGTACGTGACGGTGTCGTGGAACCACACCCACCACCACACGAAGAACATGCTGCTCGGTCACGACGACAACAACGGCGCGCAGGACACCGGCCACCTCCGGGTCACCTACCACCACAACTGGTACGACCGGACCCCGCAGCGCAACCCCCGGGTACGGTTCGGCGACCCGGTGCACGTGTTCAACAACTACTTCGTCTACAACACCGACGTCGGGGTGGCCTGCCAGCTGAACTCGGGCTGCGTGGTCGAGGGCAACCACTTCGAGGACGTCGAGGTGCCCTGGTCGATCAGCTACTCCGGTTCCCGGGGTCGCCTGGTGGCCCGGGACAACGTCCTGTCCGGCACCAGCGAGCCGGGTGACTCCGGAGGCACGGTCACCGAGCCGCGCACCTTCTACCCGTACCAGCTCACCGACCCGGCCAGCGTGAAGTCCGTGGTCATGGCCGGCGCCGGCACCGGAAAGATCAACTTCTAGGGCCGGGGCGCGCCCGTCCCGGCGCAACCCGCTCCACGCGCCCGCCGGGCGCACCCGATCCGCCATACCCGGCTCCACCGCGCCCGTCCCGGCGCAGTCCGATCCACCGCGCCCGTCCCGGCGCACCCGGCCCCGCCGCACCCCCGGCGATCCTGCCGAAACCGGGGCCGCCCCGTCCCCAAGACATCGATCTTGATCGATGAATAGCCCGTACCGGGCGATCACTCCACCACTGGGAGGTTCCGTGAACCGGACCGACACGCGGCGCAGACGACGCCGCGGTCTCCTGCTCGCGATCGGGTCCGCGCTCGGCGCGGTCACCCTCGCCCTCGGCATGGGCGCCACCGCCTACGCCGACACCCTCTTCTCCGACGACTTCGCCGACGGCAACTCCTCCGGCTGGACCCCCTCCGGCGGGAGCTGGTCGGTGGCGTCGCAGACCTACCGGCAGACCGGCACCAGCAGCGACGCCCGCTCGCTGGCCGGCACGTCGAGCTGGACCGACTACTCGGTGCAGGCCACGGTGAAGCCCACCGCCTTCAACGGCAGCAACCGCTTCGTCGCGCTGGTGGCCCGCGCGCAGAGCAGCACCAGCTACTACTACCTGGCGCTGCGCAGCAACAACACCGTCGAGCTGAAGAGCCTGGCCGGTGGCTCGTCCACCACCCTGGACACCGCCAGCGTCCCGGTCTCCGCCGGCACCACCTACACCCTGCGGCTCGACGTCGCCGGCAGCTCCCTCAAGGGGTACGTCGACGGCAACCTGCTCACCGAGGCGTCGGACAGCCGGTACGCCAGCGGCCGGATCGGCCTGGCGACCTTCTACTCCAGCGCCGAGTTCGACAACGTACAGGTCACCTCGGGCGGAGGCACCCCGAGCCCGACGCCCACCACGCCGACCCCCGGCCCGACCGGCAACCCGGGCACGAACGTCGCCGACGGCTGGGCGTCGGTGGACGCGTGGGGCCAGAACGGCACCACCGGTGGAGCCGGCGGGCCGACCGTCACGGTGACCAGCGCCAGTCAGTTCATCACCGAGGCGGCCTCGGCCGGACCGAAGATCATCCAGGTCAACGGGATGATCGCCCTCCCCGGCCCGATGCACGAGGTCACCTCGGACAAGACCATCGTCGGCGTCGGGGCGAACTCCGGCTTCACCGGCGGCGGTCTCAACATCGGCCTGCCGATCGACAACGCGATCACCTCGCCGCCGGCCAACGCCGTGCACAACGTGATCGTCCGGAACCTGAACTTCCGGAACTGGGCGGACGACGCGATCAACGTGCAGATGTTCTCCCACCACATCTGGATCGACCACAACACCTGGACCACCGGGGCCGACGGCGGCGTCGACGTCAAGCGGGGCTCGTCGTACGTGACGATCTCCTACAACCACGCCGACGGCACCGACAAGAACATGCTGCTCGGCCACGACGACGGCAACGCCGCCCAGGACGTCGGCCGGCTCAAGGTCACCTACCACCACAACTTCTTCGACAACACCAACCAGCGCAACCCCCGGGTCCGCTTCGGCGACCAGGTGCACGTCTACAACAACTACTACCTGAACACCGGCAACTACGGCGTCGCCTCCACCGAGGACGCCGGGGTCATCGTCGAGGGCAACCACTTCGAGAACGTCGACGACCCGTACCACCTGGGCGAGGGCTCCTCCGGCGACGGGCGACTGGTCGCCCGGAACAACTGCCTGGTCAACTCCGGCTCCGGCCAGACCGGCGGCAGCGTCAGCAACCCGCCGTACCAGTACACCGTCGGCACGGCCTGCGACCAGAAGGCCGTGGTCACCGCCCAGGCCGGCGTGGGCAAGGTCGGGCTGCCCGGCAACCCGCCCACCACCACCCCGCCGACCACTCCCCCGGCGACCACGCCCCCGGCCACCACGCCGCCGCCGACCAACCCGCCCACCGGTGACCTGGTCGGCTGGGCCACCCAGAACGGCGGGACCACCGGCGGGGCCGGCGGCCAGACGGTGACGGTCACCAGCGGCCAGGCCCTGGCCGACGCGCTGGAGTCGTCGTCCCCGCTGGTCATCCGGGTGCAGGGCTCGCTCACCATGCCGGACAAGATGAACGACGTCCGGTCGAACAAGACGGTGCTCGGGGTCGGCAACGCCGTCGTCGACAACGGGTTCAACGTCAGCGGCGCGCACAACGTCATCATCCGCAACCTGACCTTCCGGGGCTGGGACGACGACGCGATCAACATCCAGGGCTCGACGAACGTCTGGGTCGACCACAACACCTTCGACGGCGGCTACGACGGCGCGGTCGACGTGAAGCGGGAGTCCGACTTCGTCACCATCTCGTGGAACCGGGTCATGAACCACACCAAGAGCATGCTGCTCGGCCACGACGACGGGCACACCGCCGACCGGGGCCACCTGCGGGTGACCTACCACCACAACTGGTTCGACGGAAGCAAGGAGCGCCACCCCCGGGTGCGCTTCGGCGACCCGGTGCACGTGTTCAACAACTACTACAACGGCGCGGACTACGGCGTCGCCTCCACCATGGGGGCCGGCGTGCTGGTCGAGGGGAACTACTTCGAGAACGTGACCCGGCCGACCGCGGTGGGCTACGCCGACTCGGGCCCGGGTGACCTGGTCCAGCGCAACAACCACTTCGTCAACTCCGGCACCCCGGAGAGCGCGGGCGACGTGGCGGCCATCCCGTACCCGTACGCCGTGGAGAACGCCACCGGGGTCAAGGCGTCGGTCACGGCCGGCGCGGGCGCCGGACGGATCACCGTCTGACGACGACGGTGGGGTGGAGTCTCCCGTCCCCCGCCCCACCAACCGGGGCCACCGGCGCATTGCTCGCCGGTGGCCCCGGCCACGTTCTCGAGGCGGTGGGTGTGTCGGTGGGCGGTGTCCCGTCAGCTCCCGCCGCAGACGTCCCGGAGAGTCTGGGCGTCCCGGTTCGTCCGGGCCTGTGCCGCCGCGTAGTCTCCGGACACCATGCCGGACAGGATGAAACGCATGTGCGAGAAATCCTGCGACAAGGCCACCGCCACCGCGTGGACGGCCCCCTCCGCGCTCACGCTCGCCCGCATCATCCCCTGGTACGCCTCCGTCGCGGCGGCCTGCTGACTCAGCTCGGTCGACCCCGCCGTCCGGTAGTACCTGTCGACGACCGCGAGCGCCTCCCGGCACCCGGCGGGAAGCAGCGGCTCCAGCGACAACGACGGCCTCGCGACGGGCGGCGTCGTCCTGGTCGGTCGAGCAGTCGTCGCGTCCAGCTCGGGCGCTGTCGTCTCCGGTGACGTCGTGTCCGGTACGGCAGGCGCGGCCGGCTCGGTCACCGGGGATGACACCACCGGCGGAGCCTGGAGCGGAGGTGCCGGGGCGGGGCTGCGCGGCCACGCGTAGGTGAGGAAGGCGACGACGGCAGCGGCGACCGCACCGAACGCCCCGACCGCGGCCCAGTCCGGTCCGATCCGCGCGGCGCCCCTGTCGGGGCCGCCTACCCTTCGTCGAATGTCGATATTCCAACTATAGGAAGCTGTCGCTACGTGGAACCGCCCTCGTGATCGCGGCCCGGGACCGGCTGTCGGGGGCTCGACCCTTCCCGGAGCCGGTCCGGACGGTGGAGACGACGGGTGATCGGCTATAAGTGACCCATGGATTTCCCCCCGTACCTGGGCAGCATGCCGATGCACGCGATCACGGAGATCCATGGCGAGCCCGGCCTGCTGGAACGCTTCCGCCTGGAGATCGCCACGTTCGACGACGAGGCACGGAGCCGGCTCACCGAGGCGCTCGACCTCGCCGCCGACCTGCACCGCGACGACCGGCGGGTCCGCGAGCCGTACCTGAACCACCTGTTGCGGGTGGCGATCCGGATGATGCACCACTACCGGGTCCGCGACGTGGACGTGATCGTCGCCGGCCTGCTGCACGACGCGGTGGAGGACCACCCCGCCGAGCTGGCCGGCGATGTCGGCGAGGGCGCGGACCCGGTGCCGGCCGCGCTCGCCGTGCTCGCCGCGCGGTTCGGTCAGCGGGTCGCCGGGCTGGTCGCGGCGGTCACCAACCCGACATGGGATCCGGACCGCGACCGCCACGCGCAGTACCGGGAGCACGTGGCGGCCAGCCTCGACCGTGACCCGTGGGCGCGGGTCATCAAGATCTCCGACTTCACCGACAACGGCGTCGGGGTGATCCACACGACCGGGCCGAAGGTCCTCTCCTCGGCCCGCAAGTACCGACCGCTGGTCCCGGTGCTGCGGGAACTGGTCGCCCGGCCGGACACGCCGCTCGCGCCCGAGGTCAAGGAGCACATCTTCGCCCAGCTCGACCTGGCCGAGGAACGTTTCCGGGCGATCCTCGACGACCCCGCCCACACGCACTGACCAGCCCGGACGGGGCACCGGGGCGGCGGGCCGACCCCCGCCGGGGCCGGTCCACCGCCGGCCGTCCGCTCAGCCGGCCAGGTCGCGGCGGCGGAACCCGGCCACGCCGACGGCGAGCAGCACCACCGCCACCCCGGACAGGACGGCCAGCGGCAGCACGGTCAGCTCGGCCGACGGCAGGGCCGGCACGTGGGTGTACGGCGAGAGGTCGAGCACCGCCGACGGCAGGTCCAGCACCGCGCCGAGCTGCCCGAACAGCAGGAACACGGTCAACGTCGCCCAGGACAGCGGCACCGCCACCCGGGGCAGCAGCCCGAAGAACAGCACCACCACCCCGGCCAGCACCAGCAACGCCGGCGTCCGGACCAGCGCCGCACCGGTCAACTCGGTGACCCGACCGACCGGGTCACCGGCGACGGTGGCGTACCCGAGCCCGGTGGTGACCCCGGCCAGGACCATCAGGCCGACCGCGCCGAGCACCGCGGTGGCCAGGTGACCGACCAGCCAGCGGGGCCGGCTGACGGCGGTGGCCAGCAGCGCCTCCAAGGTTCCGTCGGTCTCCTCGGTGCGGGTGCGCAGCACCGCCTGGACCACGTACGCGCCGATCGTCAACGCGAAGATGCCGATCATCGCGGTCAGGTACGCGTCGACGAGGTTCGCCCCGCCGCCGAGCTGGCTGATCGCCTCGGCCGCCGCCGCGTTCTCCCCGATCATGTTCTCGACCTCGTCGGCGGCGAGCCCCATGCCGAAGCCGAGCACCGCGACACCGACCGCCCAGCCGAGCAGGGCCGCGCGCTGCAACCGCCACGCCAGGCCGAACGGACTGAGCAGCCCCCGGGGGGCCCGGGCCGGACCACGTCGGGTGGCAAGGAGGCCGGCCCCGAGGTCCCGCCGGTTCGTCAGCAGGTGGGCGGCCGCGATCGCCGCGACCAGCAGGGCGGTGGGCAGCAGGAGCACCCACCACCGCTCCCCGCCGTACGGGCGGATCTGGGTGGCCCAGCCCAGCGGAGAGAGCCAGGCGGGCCAGGCGCTGACCACACGCAGCCCGTCCGGGGTGGCCGTGCCGAGGACGTCACCGGCGGCGCGGAGCACGAACGCCACCCCGACGACGGCGGCGGCCAGGGCGTTCGCTCCCCGGGAGGTGCCGGAGAGCTGGGCGGTCACCGCGGCGACCGCCGCGAAGGAGATCCCGACGGTGGCGACCGCGGCGCCGGTGGCGACCGATCCGCCGAACGGCAGGTCCGCGCCGGCCAGGGCGAGGGCGAGCAGCGCGGCGGTGAGCAGGTTGGCCGCGACGGTGACCAGCAGGGCGGCGGTGAGCGGGGCGTACCGGCCGAGCACGGACGCGCCGAGCAGCTCGGACCGGCCGGTCTCCTCGTTCTGCCGGGTGTGCCGGACCACGGTGAAGGTGCTCAGCAACGCGGTGAGCACCGCGAGGGTCAGGTACGACTCGGCGAAGACCACCGCGCCCATGGAGGGTCCGGCGACCGGCCCGTTGAACGCCCGGGCGACCAGGCTGGCCGCCGCCGTCGTGGCGTACGTGGTCCGGTCCCGTTCCCCGGCGTAGATGCCGGCGACGCTGGCGGCCAGCGCGGCGGTCAGCAGCGGCGTGCCGAGCACCCAGAACGCCAGCCGGACCCGGTCGCGGCGCAGCACCAGCCGGACCAGGCTGCCGGTGCCGGTGAGGGCGTTCACCGCTGCCCTGCCGGCACGGTCGCGGCGGGGGTGACCCGGTCGCCGTAGTGGGCCAGGAACAGCTCTTCCAGGGTGGGCGGTGCGCTGGTCAGTGACCGCACGCCGAACCGGACCAGGTGACCGAGCAGGTCGTCCAGGTGGGCGGGGTCGACCTCCAGCTGGAGCCGGTTGTCGGCCTCGCCGACGAGCTGGGTCCCGGCGAGGCGGTCCAGTCCGGTCACCGGGCGCGCGGTCTCGACGGTGACCGACAGGCGGGTGAGGTGGCGAAGCTCGGCGAGCGTGCCGGACTCGACGGTGCGGCCGTCGCGGATGATGCTGACCCGGTCGCAGAGCGCCTCGACCTCGGCGAGCACGTGGCTGGAGAGCAGCACGGTGCCGCCGTCGCGCCGGATCCGCCGGACCTCGTCCTGGAACACCGCCTCCATCAGCGGGTCCAGGCCGGAGGTCGGCTCGTCGAGCACGTACAGGTCGACGTCGGCGGCGAACGCCGCGACGATCGCCACCTTCTGCCGGTTTCCCTTGGAGTAGGTGCGGCACTTCTTCGTCGGATCGAGGTCGAACCGCTGGAGCAACTCGTCGCGGCGACGCCGGTCGAGCCCGCCGCGCAGGGTTCCGAGCAGGTCGATCGCCTCGCCGCCGGAAAGGTTCGGCCAGAGGTTGACGTCGCCGGGGACGTAGGCGAGGCGGCGGTGCAGCGTCACCGCGTCGCGCCACGGGTCGCCGTCGAGCAGCCGCACCTCCCCGGAGTCCCACCGCAGCAGGCCGAGCAGGACGCGGATGGTGGTGGACTTGCCGGATCCGTTCGGACCGAGGAACCCGTGCACCTCCCCCGCCTCGACGCGCAGGTCGAGCCCGTCCAGGGCCCGGGTGCTGCCGAAGGTCTTGACCAGGTCGTTGACCGAGATGACGGCCATGACGCCTCCTGTCGCTCATTGAGCCGGCCAGTGCACACTGTACTGACCGCCGGTCAGCGTATCCACCCGCCGCCACCCTGCATCGGTCAGCCACCGCTACGCTGGCGACCGTGGATGACGAGGAGTCGGGCGACACCCGGGGCAGGATCCTGCGCGCCGCGTTGGACCTGTTCTCGACACGCGGCTACCAGCGGACCTCGCTGCGCGAGATCGCCGAGCGGCTCGGGCTGACCAAGGCGGCCATCCTCTACCACTTTCCCACCAAGGAGGACCTGCTCGCGGCCCTGGTCGAACCCCTCATGACCGATCTGGAGGCGCTTCTGGCCACGGCCGGCGGGCTTCCACCGGAACGGGGTCGGTGGGCGCTCATCGAGGGGTTCGTGGACACCATGCTCGCGCACCGCCGGCCGCTGGGCATGCTCCTCAACGACATAACGCTGGTCGCCCGCGGCCCGACGTACCAGCGACTGGTGCAGTTCGCCCTGCGGGCGAACGAGATCATCGCCGGACCGGCCGGCGACCGGCGTGACCGGATCCGGGCCAGCCAGGCGATCGCGATGTGCTCCGACCCGGTGGTCTTCTTCCTGGACGTCCCCCCGGCCGTGCTGCGTGCCGACATGCTCGACGGGGTGCACCGACTGCTCGACGGCCCGCCCGCCCCCGAGGTGCCGGCCGCGCCCCGTCGACCCGGCCGGCCCCGGGCGATGAACAGCGCCCAGATCGCCGCCGCCCGGCGGATGCACACAGCCGGCCGGCACTCGGTCGAGGAGATCGCCGCCGCCCTCGGCGTCTCCCGGGCCACCGTCTACCGGCACCTGGGCAACGAATAGTGATCCACATTCTGCGACACTTCTGAGACGATTACGAGACGCCGCTGGGCGACATCGGCTCCACTGTGTAGTGAATGGTCTGCGCGACGATCCAACCGTCCTCGACGAGGAAGGAGTCCGCGCCGTCGCGCACCTGGAAGCCGGTGGCCTCGGCCGTCCATTCCAGGAAGCCGACCCGCCCCTCGACCAGCACGTTCGTGTAGGTGTAGCGGGCGTCCGGCAGTTCCTCGGCCAGCCACCGGGCCAGGGTGCCCGCACCGTCGCGCCCCCGGAACACGCCCCGCCGCTCCAGGACCACGCAGTACGGCGCGACATTGCGCTCGATGTCCTCGGCGAACCGACCCTCGGCGGCGAGCCGCAGGTGGTCGTCGAGCACCTCACGCGCGGAGCGCGCCCGGAGATCCACGGTCATGGCCCCATCATCGCGGCTCACGAGGGCCGGCACGGCGGTTTCCGGCGCTTCGACAGCCCCTGCCCGGAAGCCGCCGGCACGGGCCGGGTCGCCTCCTGGCCCGGTGCCGCTGCGCGGCGGCGCGGCGGTGCAGCGGCGCGGTGGCGGGGTGGCGCGGTGGCGGGGTGGCGCGGTGGCGGGGTTCGCCGCGGGTCTGCCGGGCGGCCGACCCGTGGGCGAGGCGGATGCGGCCTGCTCCACGCCGGCCACCTGCCCATGGGCGTGCTGGCCGCGCTGAGGCCGGGCCGAGCCGTCAGACGTCGTCGTGGTCGAGAAGGGGACGCAACTGGTCCAGCAACTGCGCCCGACTGACGTTGCGCGGGAGGTCGAGCTTCAGGTCGATCCCCGGCCCCCGGACGGTGAGCAGCACCGAGGGGCTCGGGTCGCGCAGGCGCCAGTTACGGATCGCCGCGACGATGTCGTTCCAGTGCGGTTGCAACGTGGCCAGCGTGGCGAGGTTCGCGACCACGCTGACGCCCTCGATCGCGATCGTCAGGGCGGAGAGGTCACGGACGCCCTCGTACGGCAGGTCCACCTCCTCGAAGACCTCCGCCGGCAGCAACAGCCTGACGCTCGTCATGCACCTCACCTCTCACCAACGTGGCGATCCGGGCCTGTAAATCGGGATCCAACGGACGCAGCGACGTCGACGTGATGTCGCCGAAGAAGTGCCCCTGCACGTGATGGATGCCGAGATCGTGGAGCTGCTTGAGCGTCACCGGGGCCTCGTCGTCGAAACCCTCGACGATGACCGGCCGGGCGCTCGGCGCGTGCCCCAGGTCGCACGCGTAACGGGCCACCTGGACCACCAGTTCGAGTTCCCGCACCGCCAGGGGGTGGTGCAGGACGGCCCGGTCCACCTTGATCTGGGTCAGCGGCAGTTCCGCCATCCGGGCCAGAGACGAGTAGCCGACGCCGAAGTCGTCCACCGCGAAGTTGATGCGTAGGTCGCGGGCGAGGCTGGTGAGCCGGCGGTGGAAGTACGCCAGGGGTTTCTGCGGCCACCGCTCGCCCGGTCCGGGCTGGATCGCGTCCTGTTCGGAGATCTCCAGGGTGACGATCCGGGGCGTCAGGTTGGCCTCGGCGAGGGTGTTGCCCACCTGGCTGATGTAGGAGTCGCTCAGCAGCGAGCGCACGGCGACGTTGACGGAGAGCGGCCTGGTCCCCTGCACGGCCGACTCCTCGTCCGCCTCGGCGTACGACCGGATCGCGTTGTCGAGCAGGAGCGCGTCCCGCTCGATGATGAAGCGGTCACCCCACTCGTGGGCCATCTGCAACGCCGCGACCGGCGCGCGGGCCTCGTCCGCCCGGCGTCGGGCGAGCGCCTCGTAGCTGTGGATGCTCACCCCGGAGGGGCGCGGGTCGAGTTCCACGACCGGCTGGAACACCATGGTCATCGAGCCGATCAGCTTCTGGTACAGGCTGAAGGCGTGCTGGTAGAGCGTCATCGGCAGCCGGCCGAAGGTGCTGCGCAGCGCGGTCAACACCTGCATCTCGGCTTGGAGCGGGTCGTCGAGCGGGTCGGACTCCCAGATGGAGCGCAGCATGACGGCCAGCGGTTCGCCCATGTCCAGCAGGGCGAGCGCGGGGTCGACCACGATCAGCCGGACGGTCCGGTCGTCCTCGTGGGGCAGCGGCACGCAGAGCAGCCGACGTCCCGTGTCGTTGGTGACGATCTGCCCCGGGATGGCGTTCGGCGAGTGCGCGGCGTCGGCGGCGGTGAGCTCCAGCAGGGGCCGCAGTTCCTCCTTGTTGAACCGGTCCGTCGCGCTGACCACCCGGATCACCTCGCTGGACAGGTCGACCACCGCGACGGATCCCGCGTCCAGGGCGTACCGGATGATCTCGACGCGCTCGGCGGAGTCGGTCTGGTGCGACCGACGCCCGAGCCGGGCGTCGGTGCGGAAGACCCGACCGAGCATCTGGGTGATCGAGCTGGCGTGGTCGTCGAGCGGGTTCTTGCACGGCCGCGTGGCCCCCGGGTTCGCCGGGGCGCCCAGGGACCGCCGGTCGTGCCGGGAGACCGGCGGCTGGACCAGCGCGGTGGTCGGCCCCCACGTGCCCAGCAGTGGGACGGGCTCCGGCTGGAGCGTCTGCTCCATGACGAAGTTGACCATCTGCATGAAGGACACCCGACCGCCGTCACCCGCCTCACCCCGCAGCGCGCGCAGCAGGTGGTGGGTCAGGAGCCCGTGCCGGTGCTCCTCGCTCTCCCGGGCGGGCGCGCCCTTGGGGCAGGCGAGCAGGGCGCTGTGCCGGTCGACCGGTTTCCGGTACGCCTGCATCGCCTCGACGTGCCGCAGGTGCGAGTCCTTGTAGAGACCGGCGTGGCAACAGTCCAGGATGAGGAAGGAGGTGCCCTCGAACACGTCGAAGACGTCCCGCTTGAGGAACGTCATGCGCAGGCCGTTGTCCGGTTCGTGGCGCAGTGCCTCCGCGTCGAGGTCCGCGGTGACGAGGTACGCGTCCAGCTGGCTGCTCCACTCCGGCACGAGCGTGTGCCCGGCGAAGTAGACGAGCAGCACGTCGGAGGGGGTCGAGTCGAGCGCCAACTCCCGCAGCCGGGCCTTGACGTCGCGCCACCGGGCGTTCGCGCCGGTGTAGAGGGTGACGTCACCGTCGTCGAAGGTGCCGATCTGCTCGTCGAGCAGTACGCCACAGACCGCTTCGGCGTCGCTCTCGGCGTACCGCAGGGCGGGCAGTTGGACGTCGTAGCCGCACTGGTTGACCCCGATAACGACAGCCCAACGCCTGCTCGGCGCCATGCAGCACCCCCACGGCTCCACCGTTACGAGAAGGAATCAGAACAGGGCAGGCGGTCACGGTATCGGATCGTCGACGGACCGCCCCCTGTTCGACGAGTCGGATACCCGTCAGGTGGAGGAAGGCGCAGGTGAAGGAGAGCCCAGGGAAGGAAGACGCAGGGCGGGAGATCCGCCGTCGGCAGACGTGACGGGCGGTGGGAAGGGCCCGCGGGGCGGGGACGATCCGCATCGGGGAGCGCCGGCCGACAACCGGTCACCGGTCACCGGTCACCGGTGACCGCGTCCGTCCCGCGGCCGGCACTCCCCCTCCCCCGGCGACCTGGTGCGGATCACCGGGGCTTCCCTGCGGTTCGGCCCCGTGCCCGAACGGAAGGGGTCAGGCGGTGGCGCGCAGCGGAGCGAGCGCCTTGCTCCAGGCGACGACCTCGTCGAGGAGGGTGTTCACCGCGGGAAGGTTGTAGTCGCCCGGCTTGAAGACGCTGAAGTTCTCGAACTCGGTCATCAGCGAGAGCACGACCTGCTGGCGGACGTCGGCCATCTTGAGCTCGCCGGCGATCAGCCGCAGGTGCTCGACGGCGCGGGCGCCACCGGCCGAGCCGTACGAGACGAAGCCGACGGCCTTGTTGTTCCACTCGGCGAAGAGGTAGTCGATCGCGTTCTTCAGCACGCCGGAGGTGCTGTGGTTGTACTCCGGCGTGACGATCACGAAGCCGTCGAACGACGCGATCTTGGCAGCCCACCGCTTGGTGTGCTCCTGCTGGTACTGGCCGAGGGACGCCGGGATCGCCTCGTCCAGGTGCGGCAGCGGGTAGTCGGCCAGGTCGACCAGCTCGAACTCGGCGTCGTCGCGGCGCGCGGCGATGTCGAACACCCACTTGGCGACCTGCTCGCCGTTACGGCCGGGGCGGGTGCTGCCGATGATGATCCCGATGCGGGCCATGAGGAAGTCTCCTGCACACTCGTGGCGGCCGGCCGGAACCGACCTCGTATTTGCCGCGACAAGCAAACAGGGTGGTACTTGCTTTGTCAAGCAAGTAGGGTGGGGCCGTGACGACCGAGGAGCCGCCCCGGCAGGGCCCGCTGACCGCCGACGAGGAGGCCTTCCTCCGCGCCTTCGCCCGGACGATCCTCACCGTCCCCCGGGCCCTCGACGCGGACCTGCTGCGCGACCAGGGCATGTCGATGAGCGAGTACACCGCGCTCCGGCTCCTCTCCGAGGCACCCGACCGACGGCTGCGGATGAACGACCTGGCCGTCGCGGGCGCCCTGTCGCTCAGCGGAATGAGCCGGATCGTCGACCGCCTGGAGGAACAGGGCCTGGTCCGCCGGCAACGCTGCCCGAACGACCGGCGCGGCTACCACGCCGTGCTCACCGACGCCGGCTTCGACCGGCTGCGCCAGGCCTGGCCGGCCCACCTGGCGAGCGTACGACGGCACGTCTTCGACCACCTGCGCACGTCGGACCTGCCCGCCTTCACCGCCGCCCTCCAGCGCTTCGCGGCCGACGTCCCCTGCCCCGAGACGTCGCACCCGAACCGCACCCCCACCCCCTGCCCCTCTCCCCCGCCCCTCCCGCCCCGCCCGACGCCCCGCCCACTCCGTCGATGATGGAGTTGTGGCGCCTCGTTTGTGGCGATTGCGAGTTTTGGGTGGTGCCCGAAGTCCATGATCGACGGGAGCGGGGGTGGCCCCGGACGACTGGGCGGGTGGGCGTCAGATTCGGTAGAAGCCCCGGTAGCGGCGGATCAGCCGCCACTGGAGCACCACCGCGGCGACGGTCAGCATGATCATCACCAGGGTCGCCGCCGCCGCGTAGCCGTACCGGAGGTACTCGAAGGCGTTGCGGTAGACGAAGAGCGACAGGTAGGTGGTGGCGTACGGGGGCGGTCCGCCGTCAGTCACCACGAACGCGGGGACGAAGGAGAACTGGAGACTGCCGATCGCGTCCCGGACCAGCAGCAGCCCCAGCACCGGAGCCATCAGCGGCAGCGTGATCCGGCGGAACACGTCCCAGCCGGTGGCGTCCTCGATCGCGGCCATCTCGTACACGTCGGCGGGCAACGCCCGGCGGGCGGCGAGCAGCACCACGAAGGTCTCCCCGATGGTGAACAGGCTCATCAGGACGATCGCCGCACGCGCGTCCGTCGGGTCGGTGAGCCACTGCGGCGGGGTCCGGCCGAACACGGTCAGCCCGTTCTCCCCACCGAGCCGGAGCACCTGGTTGATCGGGCCGTAGAGCGGGTTGAGCAGCCAGAGCCAGAGCAGCCCGTACGCGATCTCCGGCACCGCCGTGGGCAGCACGGCCGCGGTGCGGGCCGAGCCGACGGCGGGGCCGCGCCGGTGCAGCAGCAGCGCCAGCCCCAGCGCCAGCGCCAGCCGCAGCGGCACCGCCACCAGGGCGAAGACCAGCGAGTTGGTCAGCGAGACCCAGAACACCGGGTCGTCGACCAACTCGGTGAAGTTGTCCCACCCGACGAAGCGCGGCGCGCGCAGCAGGTCGTACTCGGTGAACGCGAGGACCAGGGTGACCGCCGCGGGCAGCAGCACCAGGCCGACCAGACCGACCAGGTACGGCACCAGCATCAGCCGCAACTGCCGACGGGAGCGGGTGTCGGGGTTCACGCCGGGTCGACCCGTCGCCCGGAGGTGGCGTCGAAGACGTGCACGTCCGGCCAGCGCACGGTGACCCGGACGGCGGCGCCGGGCGCGGGACGCCGGGCCGCCGGGACGCGGGCCACCACCGGGTGTCCGCCCGGCACGGTCAGGTACGCGTAGGCGTCCTCGCCGATCACCTCGACCCGGTCGACCACCGCCGCGCCACCGTCGCCGGTCGACGCCAGATCGGCCAGGCCGACCGCCTCGGGACGGAAGCCGAGCCGCGTGTCACCGCCCACTCCCGGTGGCGGGTCGCCGGTCGGGGTGAGCGCGTCGGCGGGCAGCAGGTTCATCGCCGGGGAGCCGACGAACCGGGCCACGAACACGCTCGCCGGGCGGTGCCAGATCTCGTCCGGGGTGCCCACCTGCTCGACCCGGCCGTCCCGGAGCACCGCGATCCGGTCGGCGAGCACCAACGCCTCGGTCTGGTCGTGGGTGACGTGCACCATGGTCGCGCCGAGCCGGTCGTGCAGGGCCCGCAGCTCGGCCCGCATCTCCACCCGCAGCGCCTGGTCGAGGTTGGACAACGGCTCGTCGAGCAGGAACACGTCCGGTTCCCGGACCAGGGCACGGGCCAGCGCCACCCGCTGCCGTTCCCCGCCGGAGAGCTGCCCGGGACGGCGGCCGAGCAGGTCGGCACAGCCCACCGTCTCGGCCGCCGCCCGGGCCCGGTCCCGGGCGGCGGCCCGGGGCACGTCGCGCACCTCCAGGCCGAAGGCGATGTTCTCCGCGACCGTCAGGTGCGGGAAGAGGGCATAGGACTGGAACACCATGGAGACGTTGCGCCGCCCCGGCCGCAGGGCGGTGACGTCCCGACCGGCGATCAGCACCCGCCCGCCGGTGACCGGTTCCAGTCCGGCCACCACCCGCAGCACCGTGGACTTGCCCGCGCCGGAGGGGCCGAGCACCACCAGCAGTTCCCCGCGCGCCACCGCCAGGTCGACGGCGTGCAGCACCTCCGTGCCCCGGTACGCGGCCGAGACGCCGGCCAGGGCGACACCCGTCGCGCTCACCCCTGCTCGCCCCGGGCGAAGATCGGCCGGGTCTCGGTGTCGAGCTGACGGATCACGTCGTCGAGGCGGTCGCCCCGGAACATGGCGTTCTCCAGGATGCCGTAGCTGACGTCCTCGATCTCCGGCCAGGTGGAGACGGTGGGCAGGGCCCGGACGGTGGGAATGGCGTCCAGGAAGACCTTCGCGTTGCGTGGCGGCTTCGTCGGGTCGAGGAACGCCGGCGAGTTGGCCACCTCGACGTGCGACGGGACGGTACGCCCGGTCGCCGCGATGATCCGCTGCCCCTCCTCGGCGATGGCGAACTCCAGGAAGCGCCACGCGGCAGCCTTGTTCTTCGCTCCGGTCGGCATGCAGTACGCGTCGGAGTGCAGCACGCCGACCGGTTTGCCGTACACCGGCAGCGGGGCGACGTCCCAATCGAAGCCGGTGACGGTACGGAAGTTCGTGGTCGCCCGCCGGGAGGTCATCAGCATGGCGAGCCGTCCGTTGGCGAAGCGGGACTCGTCGTCCTCGGCCTCCACCTCCTCGTCGGTGGGCGTCACGCCGTACGCCTGGCGCAGGTCGACCAGGTTCTTGAGCGCCTCCCGGGCGGCCGGTCCTTCGAGGGTCAGCCGGGTCGGCTTCGCCGGGTCGTCGACGATCTCGCCGCCGGCCGACCAGACGAACGGGGCGAGCCGGATGATCGACGGTTCGACGCCGAGCCCGTGCACCGTCGGCCGCAGGGCCGCTCCCTCGCTCTCGGTGCCCTTGACCACCGTCCCGTTGGCGTCGCGGGTCATCATGGTGGCCGTGCCGACCAGGTCGTTCCAGGTCCAGCCCGCCTTCGGCTCGGGCACGCCGTACTTCGTGAACAGCGTCCGGTTGTAGTAGACGGCGAGACTGGAGACGTTCTGCGGCAGGCAGAGCTGCTTGCCGTCCCACTTGAAGGCGTCCATCGCGACCGGGTAGTAGTCGGCCGGATCGAGCTCCTGGGAACCGGCGATCCGGTCGTCGAGCGGTTCGATGACGCCCTTGGCGGCGAACTGGCCGTAGAAGCGGTAGTTCATCAGGAACAGGTCCGGCGGCGCGCCCCCGGCGACCGAGGTGGAGAGCCGCGCCAGCAGGTCCTTGCGGTCGCTGGCCTCGACGAGCTGGACATCCGCGTCCGGGTGCTTCTTCTCGTACGCCCCGATCAGGGTGCGGTAGGCGGCGAGTTCCTCCGGCGCGCCGAAGACGAGCAGTCGCACCGGCCCGCCCTCGGACGGGTCGGAGCCGGAGCCGCACCCGGTGGTGAGCAGCAGGGCGGACAGCAGCAGCGCGAGCAGCGCCTTCGGTCGCATCATCGTCCGTTCCGGTCGGGGGTGTGCAGGAAACGCCGCTGGGCGAGCACGAACACCACAAGCGCCGGCACCGTGGCGACGACCGCGCCGGCCAGGAAGACCGGGAAGTTCGTCGGGTCCAGCACCGACAGCGAGCGCAACGCCAGCGGCAGGGTGAACAGGTCACGGTCGTAGACGTAGACCAGCGGGTCGAGGAAGTTGGACCAGGTGAGCACGAAGGTCAGCGCGGTCAGGCCGGCGGTCACCGGGCGGACCAGCGGCAACGCGACGCGCCACCAGGTCCGTACCGGGCTCAGGTCCTCCACCAGGCAGGCGTCGTACAACTCCGCCGGCAGTGCCCGGAACGCCAGGTAGTAGACCAGGACGTAGAGCGGCGAGGTGCCCACGAGCGCCGGGGCGACCAGCGGGACCAGGGTGTCGGTGAGCCCGAGCACCCGGAAGATCGCGAAGCGGGGCACCAGCAGCGCGGTCGCGGGCACCATCAGCGCCACCAGGGACGCGACGACCACGGCACCGGTGGTACGCGGGGCGAGCCGGGCCATCGCGAAGCCGGCCAGCGAGGCCACCAGCACGCTCAGCGGCACGGCGACCACCGCGACCAGGACCGAGTTGAGCGAGGCCCGCAGCAACCCGCCCAGCTCGACGGCCTGCTCGTAGCCGACCGTGGCCAGCGGGTCCGGCACCAACTGGGGCGTGGGCGACGGGGGCAGGCCGGGCTGGGTCAGCGAGCCCGAGACCAGCAGCACCAGGGGCGGCACGAAGACCAGGAGGACGAAGGCGGCGCCGAGGGTGCGCCAGACACGCAGCGCACCCTCGGGCAGCGGTGAGGGGCCGCGTCCGCGGCCCCTCACCCGGTTGTCACCGATGATCGTCCACCGCCTAGCGGAGGGTGAGCTGCCAGGCGCCGAGCCCGTGCGAGGCGGCGTAGAGGATCCGCTTGCCGGGCACGACGGTCAGCCCGGCGACCTCCACGTTCGGCATGCCGGCGGCGGCCGGGGTCCAGCTCGTGCCGCCCCGGGCCAGCCGCAGCACACCGAAGTCGGTGGACGCGTACAGGTCGCCGGTCACGTCGTCGCGAACCAGGTCGGTGGCCGGCTGGTCGCCGAAGTCGTACGACCGGTCCGCCCAGGTGGCCCCGGAACCGGCCACGGTCACCTCGAACAGGTGCCCCGGCGTGCTCGGCGTGTTCGATCCGAAGCCGCTGTAGGAGATCCACATCCGGTTCGGGTTCGCCGGGTCGACGTGGATGCTGGTGACGAAGCGGTTCGGGGTGTTCGCCGTGTCGATCCGGGTCCAGGTCACCGCCGACGCCGGCTCGGCGTCCACGTTGTGGCTGACGAACACCCGGCCGGTGCTGGTGGCCGCGTACGCGGTCGACGAGTTGCCGGCGACCCGCTCGACTACCGAGACCGCGCCGCCGGCCCGGTCGCCCCAGGCGGCGTCGGTGAGCCGGGTGGTGCCCAGCTCCGCCCAGTCACCGCACTGCGCCTCGTACGTGCCGGTCCAGGTGTTGCAGATCCGGTTCGCCTCCTCGACGGTCCGGTCGCCCAGGCCGAAGGTCTTGGTGCGGTAGACCGTGCGCCCGGTGCCGGCGAACATGGTGCCGCTGACCTTCGGGTCGCTGATCACCGGGGCGTAGAAGAGCGTGCCCGGGTGGCCGAAGATCGGGTCGGAGACCGAGATCCAGCTACCGATGTCCCCGCCCGCGAAGTTCACCTCGGGGGTGGCGTCGTAGAAGGTGTGGAACCGGAACTCGGGCTTGCCGACGTCGAAGCCGGAGGCGCCACCGTCACCGATCATCGTGTTGACCCACTGCTTGCGCTGGCCCTTGTTCTCCCAGGTGCCGTTGTCTTGGGTGCCGCCCTGCAACAGGGTGTGGTCGTGCGGGCTCACCGAGAGGCTGATGTACTGCAACGTCGTCATGCCCTTGTTGATCCCCTCGATCTTCGTGGGAATCCGGGAGAGCATCTGCTGACACCGGGCCTTCTGCGCGTCGGTGACCAGGCCACGGTCCGGGTTGTCGCACCACGCCGAACGGTCCACGAACTGGCCGCTGGAACGCACCAGGCCGCCGTCGCCGGCCTCGAAGAACTGGTACGGATTGCGCGGATTGGTGACGAGCGCGTGCTGGTCGGGGTGCATGCCGTTGGGGTGCAGCTCGTCGGTGCCGTCGTAGGTCATGTCGGTGCCGCTGACCCCGGCGTCGGTGGAGAGGACCACCGCGCGCTTGTTCGCCACGGTCTCGCCGTAGACGTACGACCCGCCGGTGTAGACGATGTCCGGGTGCCCCTTGGGGGTGTGCACGAAGACGTCGTACCAGCACTGGCCGGTGCACTGGTTGTAGGTGGCGTAGCCCGGGTCGGCCGGGTTGGAGCTGGTCAGGTCGGTGAAGGTCGGGGTCGCGCCGGCCACGTCGTCGCTGCGGAACAGCCGCGAGTACGGGTTGCCGATGTTGCCTTCGTAGACGTACATCCGGGTCTTGCCGTTCGGCAGCGCGGTGACGTCGATCGCGGCGCGCGTCTGGAAGACGGCCCGGTTCAGCGACTCCTTGATCTGCGTCCAGGTGGTGCCGCCGTCCGGCGAGCGCCAGACGCCCCGGGCGTACGAGGAGGCGTAGACGACCTGCGGGTCACGCGGGTCGAGCTTGACGTAGCGGACCCCGCGCGGCGAGCAGGCGGTGGTGTTGTTGTACTCGGCGGCGTTGCCGGTGCACTCGGTGGCGTTGGCCGAGCCGTTGTGCAGGAACGTCCACCGTTTGCCGCCGTCGGTGGACTTGTAGAGGCCCCACTTGGCGGCGTCCGGCACCGGACGGGTCACCCCGGTGCAGCAGGAGCTGGACATGCCACGCAGCGCGGTGGTGGTGGCGACGTAGAGGGTCTTCGGGTCGCCCGGCTTGATGGTGATCTCGCCGATGCCCTTGCCGGCGAGGGAGTCCTTGCCGAACGGGCCCTGCCAGGTGAGACCCCCGTTGGTGGACTTGTACAGGCCGACGCCCGCGACGCAGCCGGAGGCGCAGGTGTTCGCCTCGCCGGTGCCGACGTAGACGGTCAGACCGGTCGGGTCGTTGCGGTCGATGACGACCGCGCCGGCGGCGTTGATGCCGAGCGGGCCGCCGAGGTAGATCCAGTTGGGCTGGGGGGCGAGGATGTTCAGCGTGCCCCACACGCCGCCGCCGGCCGGGGTGGCGTACGCGCGGCACAGCAGCGGCTTGCAGTCCGGGGCGATGTCGATGGAGGTGACCCGGCCACCGGCGACGTACTCGTTCGGCACGTAGTTCCACGCGTTGCGGAACTCGGTGAACGGGTAGAGCGCCTCGCTGGGGCCGATGTTGGTCCACCGGCTGGTGGGACCGCCCCGCGCCGCGCCGCCGCGCCGCTCGGCCCGGGCGTACGCGTCCCGCGAGCGGTCCATCTGGGCGACGGTGATCCCGGCGGCCGGGTAGGCCCGCTCCAGGAACTCCTGCTGGGCGGCGTACCCGGGGCCTTCGGGCGCCATGCCGGTGTTGCCCGGCACGGACTGGTGCAGCCGCTGGAGGTGGGCGCCCAGCCGGCCGGGCATCTCCCCACCGACCGGGGCGGCCGCCGGTGCGACCTCGGCGCCGGCGAGGTGGATGCCCGCGGCGCCGGTCGTGGCTACCAGGGCCGCGACCGCGAGTCCTACGAAGAGGTGGCGACGTCTGCGCTTCACGAGGGGTCCCTCCTGCCGCCCGGGTCCGGCGCCGGATTGGCGACCGCCACTGGCAGCGTCCGGTGTGGAGGATCTCAGAGCGGATCTCGGCAGACAATCCCCCGGCCGGTGGCCCTGCCCCGGCGGCCCGTCGACGATCCGTCCCGCGCAGGTGGGAGTAGGTGTGGTGGCCGGGGGTACGGGTAGCGCATGCCAAACCGTTATGAAAACTATCCCCGGATCGCGGTCGTCACCGGCGGCGACTCCGGCATCGGTCGGGCCTGCGCCGCCGCCCTGGCCGGGGCCGGCTTCGACATCGGCGTCACCTGGTACTCCGACGCCGAGGGGGCGGAACGCACCGCCGAGGAGGTACGCGCGGCCGGCCGCCGGGCCGAGACCGCCCACCTGGACCTCACCCGGTTACCGCAGGCGGCGTCGGTCGTCGACGAGTTGGCCGACCGGCTCGGTGGGATCGGGGTGCTGGTCAACAACGCCGGGACCGGTGCGTCCACACCCTTCGTGGACACCGCGTGGGAACAGTGGCGGGAGGTGCTCGCGGTCGACCTGGACGGACCGTTCCTCTGTGGTCAACGGGCGGCGCGGCGGATGCGGGCCGCCGGACGCGGTGGGCGGATCGTCAACATCACCAGCGTGCACGAACACGCGCCCCGGGTCGGCTCGGCGGCGTACTGCGCGGCCAAGGGCGGGTTGGGGTTGCTGACGAAGGTGATGGCGCAGGAACTGGCAGCGGACGGGATCACCGTCAACGCGGTCGCCCCGGGCGAGATCGCCACTCCGATGACCGGGCAGGAGGACGTCGACCCGTTCACCCGGGAGCGTCCCGGCGTGCCGGTGGGGCGGCCGGGGGACGCCCGGGAGGTCGCGGCGGTGGTGGCGCTGCTCGCCTCCCCGGCCGCGGCGTACGTCACCGGGGCGTCCTGGCCGGTGGACGGCGGAATGCTGATGATGGGGCCACAGGCCGGATCCCATCTGCCCTCGGACGAGTGGCGGTCCGGGTGACCGGAGACCCGGGGCAGGCCGACGCCTCCTCTGTCGGCCTGCCCCGGGGGATCGGGACGCCCGGGTCCGACCATAAAGCTCTTTCCGGCTTGCGAATGAATCGTTCCGGTAACGGCCGGATCGGTTGTCGTATATCGGCAACGATTCGATATCGCCGCCGGCACCGTCGAATTACGATGCGATTCCGTTGTCAGCCGAATGGTCAATTATCGCGGCACGACAGACGTACGGGACGCCTTCGGCGGCACGTCCGGTGGTTTCCGGGCCGGCCCGACGGGAACCCGCCCCGCAAGGCCGTCACGGGTGGCGTCGCACGGTCGACGCACCCGTCGAGTGGACGGAGGGTGAGATGAGCGACGACGTACCACGGGTGGCCCGGTCCCGCGCCGACCACCTGCCCGGCGAGACCGCCGGCGGCCGGGTCGACGCGACGGGGGTGCGACCGGGCCGGACCGGCGACTCCCGCGAGTCTGGTCCCCGACGCGGCAGCGGCACGGTGACCGGTGTCGAGGACATGCCCCGCAGCGACCTCGACCTGGGCGACGAGGCGACCGACGGTCGGGCCGCCGAGGAGGCGATCGGCGCCCGGCCCGGCGAGGACCACACCGAGATCGACGACCGGCGGCAACGCTGACGGCGACCGCCCGGCGGACCGGTCGGTGGGTCGACGTTTGCGCCGCGACGGCGCGGGCAGGAGTGCGGTATGGGCACCGATGAGCACACAGATCGCGCGGCCACCGACGAACCGGACGGCGCCACCGCGTACGAGGCGTCGCTCCGACCGCCGGGCGAATCGCTGCGGAGCACCGACGACACCGGCGACGACCTCGGCGGGCCGGCGCCCGACGAGGGGCAGCCGGCGACCACGACCAGCCGGGCCGGCTACGACGTCGACGACGTCTCCGGCAGCGCCGACCCGGCGCGGTACGAGTAGCCGGCCACGGTCGGCACCGGGATCCCGGGCGGGCTCAGCGTGAACCGTCGCGCGACGCCGCCCTGGCCTCGGTCATGCCCCGGTTGGCCAGCGCGTCGGCCCGCTCGTTCTCCGGGTGCCCGCTGTGCCCCTTCACCCAGTGCCAGGTCACCTCGTGTCGACCGCAGGCGGTTTCCAGCCGCTGCCACAGGTCGGCGTTCTTGACCGGCTGGCGGGCGGCGGTAAGCCACCCGTTGCGCTTCCACGAGGCCAGCCAGCCGGTGATGCCGTTCCGGACGTAGGTGCTGTCGGTGTGGATCCGTACGGTGACCGCGCGGGTGAGACTCTCCAGGGCCTGGATGGCGGCCATCAACTCCATCCGGTTGTTGGTCGTCGCGGTCGCCTCACCCCCGCTGATCTCCCGTTCGTGCGCCCCGTAGCGCAGCACCGCGCCCCAGCCGCCCGGCCCCGGGTTTCCGCTGCACGCCCCGTCGGTCCAGATCTCCACGACCCGGCCGGTCGTCGCCCCGCCCGGGTCGACCGTCGTCTCCACCATGCCCGGCAACCTACCGTCCGTCCGCCGGACCGACGCCCGGTGTCCGACGGGACGGGCCGCTCGGACAGAATGGCCCGGTGGGCGGGCGTGGCGCGGAGCGGAAGACGACGGACACCTCGGCGTGCCCGTGCGGCACGGGACGCGGCTACGGCGAGTGCTGCGCACCGCTGCACCGCGCCGAGACCAGCGCGGCGACGGCCGAGGCCCTCATGCGGTCCCGGTTCTCCGCCTTCGCCGTCGGCGACGTCGGCCACCTGCTCCGCAGCTGGCATCCCCGCACCCGGCCAGCCGAACTGAACCTCGACCCCCGGCTGCGGTGGACCCGGCTCGAAGTGCTCGCGACCGACGGTGGCGGCCTCTTCGACACCACCGGCACGGTGGAGTTCCGGGCCCACTACCGGCACCGGGGCCGCCCCGGCACGCTGCACGAACGCAGCCGGTTCCGCCGCGAGGACGGGGCGTGGGTCTACCTCGACGGGCAGACCGACGACGGCTGACCCGACCGGCACCGGCGCTCAGCGGGCCGGGCCGCCCCGGTGGTACAAGGGGACCTCGCCGTCGGCGGCGATCACCCGGGTCCACCGCTCCCGTTCCGCCTCGGCCTGGCGGCACATGGCCCGGGTCAACGACTCGGGCAGGACCACGTCCCGCACCTCGACCCGCTCGACCAGCACGCCCCAGGGCCGCCCGGACGGCCCGTCGACGGCCGCGCCCAGTGCGGCGTTGACCCGCTCCCGGTCGCCGATCACGGTGTCGAGATCCACCCCGCCGAGCACCGACCGCAGGGCGGTCCGCACCACCTGGAGCAGAGCCGACGGGTAGTCGTACACGTCCACCAGCGCCTTCACCGGGTCGACCACCCGGTGCCGCACGACCACGTCGACGGTGAGGGGCACGTTGTCCCGGGTGATCGCGCTTTGCGCGGGGACCTGGGTCAGCACGGTCTGCACGCTCACCCGGACCATCTGGTCGGCGACCGGCACGATCAGGTGCAGGCCGGGCTGACGGATCCGGTCGTGCACCCGCCCGAAGCGGAAGACGACACCCCGCTGGTGCTGCTGCACCACCCGGACGCTCGCCACCAGCAGGACCGTCACTCCGACGACGACGACCAGGCCGATGATGGCGACTCCCATGTCCCCTCCGGTTCCGGCAGGCCCCACTCCCCCGGGCCGGCGGTTACCCGGTGCGCCGCCGGCCACTCCTGCCGCCCGGCGGCCGGGGGGTCACCGGCGGTTCCTGCTCCGGGATCGGGTACGGCGACGGGGGCGGCGGTTGCCGGTGCGCAGACGGCCCCACAGCGCGAGAGCCCAGGCGACGGAGGCGAGGGCGGCGGCGTTACGCGGCTCGTCCCATCCCGCCCAGGCGTTCCGGCCGAGCCACCACAGGAAGGCCCACAGCGACAGCCACAGCCCGGCCCACCCGGCGACGGTGGTCCGGTGTCTCGTCCACCAGCGGACGAGCTGCGACGGGGGCGCGGTGCGGCGAGCGGGACGTGGGCTGGCTGCTCGGGGTGCCCGTGGGCTGGCTGCTCGGGGTGCCCGTTGACGGGGCACTCGCACGTTGCGCTGAGGCTGCATCCAGCCTGGGTCTCGGGCCTGCCGTTGGAGGACGGCCCGGCCGGGCGGAATCCGACCCGGGTTCGCCAGGTTGCCGTCGACGTTGTACAGCGGCAGCTCCGTCTCGATGGCTCTGCGCTCGGCGGCCAGCACGGAGGTCTTGTCCGAAAAGGTGACGGGGTCGACCTCCCAGGCCATGATGGTGTCGGCCCACGGCTGCTGGTAGATGTGCTCCATCAGCCGCTGGAACGGCAGCCGGCCGGTTTCGCCGATGTATCCGAGGGCACGTCCACCGGTCTCGGGATGGCGCACCCAGAACCTGTAGAGGGCACAGTCACGCTGACCGGAGACGGTCGAGGCGGAACGATCGGGCATCAGGCGGCCACCTTCCCGTTGTCGACAAACACATACTGACCGTGACCACCGAATCACACCACCTGTACGTCTCCGCCAGCTCGTCGAGCAGGCGTGGGCGCCTGCGCCTTCCTGGTCACCCCGGCAGTCCCCCCTGTCCAGCGACCGGCACGCGGCTCTCCCACGTGGAGAAGCCGCCCGACCCGGTGGGTGGGCGGCTTCGGTGGTGCGACCAGAGGTTGGCGGGTGCGGGTATAGCTGCCGCCCGGCTGGTGGCGGTGTAGCCGGCTGTGCCGCGCTCCCGCTCGGACCGGTGATCAAGCTCGCAACACCCCCGGTGCGCGCGGGGTTTAGCTTTGGTGGAGGTGGTGAACCATCAGGTGGACGTCGACGAGAGGGGTACCCGTGCCCAGCGCCTCCCACAACTATCCCAGCCAGCAGGTCGGCCTGCCCGAAAACGTGACCGATCCGCTGCTGTGGCGGCTCGGCTTCGACGTGGCGCGTGCCCACGAACTCGACGCGTCCGGCCGGTGCGGGAACCTCGGCTGCCCCGACGAGCCCGGACCGTGCCCGGCCCTGCGTCAGGCGGAACGGGCGATGCGGCTGGCCCAGCAGGACACCCTCCGGGAGTCCTCCCCGGCCGACGACTCCTCCTCCGACGAGGTGCGGATGCCCCAGCGGGTGCCGGGGTCAGGACTACGGGCGGCCTGACCTGTCAGGGCGGCCTGCCCCGCCCCGGGGGCGGTTCGCCGGGCACCCGAAGACGACTCTGCGATCGTGGGGCATTCGTGACCAGATACAGACTGATTCGGCCCGGTTCCCCGGCGGCCGGGTGAGGACCGCCCCGGCCGCCGGGGAACCGGGAACTCAGTGGGCCGCCAGCGTTCCGCTGATCTCGTTCGGAGTCGCGGCCAGTTCCACCGAGCCGACGAGCTTGCCGGTGGTGAGGTCGAGCCGGTGCACCTTCTTGGTGGCGGGCTCGGTGACGTAGGCGGCGTCACCCCGGACGAACAGGGCCGGGCGCGGCTGCTGCCAGTCCATCGGCTCCTTCCAGGCAGCGACCACGGGCCATGCGTTGGTGATCTTCCCGGCGACGGGGTCGATCACGTGCAACTTGCCGTCGGTGCCGAGGATCAGGCCCTCACCCTTGGGGCCGCGGGCCAGTGAGCGGAAGCTGTAGCTGACGCCCTCAGGCATCGGCACCACCTTGAGCGAGTTCGCGGCGGTGTCGATCAGCGCGAACTGCTCGGGGAACTCACGCTCCGCGTCCGGTTCGATCTTGTAGTCGCCGAGCAGGACGGCCGAGGCGTCGCTGCCGACCTGGGTGCCGACGGCACCGTACGCGCGGTCGCTCTTGACCTTGACGAAGGCCCCGTCCTTGAACAGCAGGACCCCGTCCTTGCAGCCGAACCCGACGACCTCGCCCTGGGCGACGGCTTCACCGTGGACGCCGGGGCACTCCTCGCTGCGGGCGATCTCCTTGCCGTCCCGGTCGAGCGCGATCGCGCCGGGACGAGACTCCTCGGTGCCGAGAGTGACCACGAGGGTGCCGTCGCCCAGCTCGACCGCTACGCCGTGGTGCGGCTGGGCGGTCTTGTACTGGCGTCCGGCGGGCTTGCCGTCGACGAGGTCCTTCGGGTCGAAGCTGTGCACCTCGCCGGTTCCGTCGGTGAACAGGATGGTGCGGTCGCCGTGCAGCACGACGTGGCCGGGCTTCGCGCCGGGGTAGGTGATGTCGGTCATCCTGCCGGCGACGGCGTCGAGCACCTGGAAGCCGGCCTCGGTCGAGACGAAGACACCCGTGTCGTTGCCGGCCGGGTTCACCCGGTTGAACCCGTCGAGGGCGACGGTGTGCGCCACCTGCAAGGTCTCGCCGTCGAGCACATAGATGCCGCCCTCGTAGGTGACCGCCACCGGCTTTTTCACCGAGGCACTGGTGGACGACGCGGAGGGGGACGCACTCTCATCCTTCGTCTCGGACGCGCAGGCGGTGAGCGCCAGCGAGGCGACCAGCAGCGCGGCCAGACCATGACTTCTGCGTCGAGTCACCACTACTTCCTCTCATAGAACTGGAAATCATTTTCGATAAAGGTACGGGGGGATGCCCGGACGGGTGCCACCGGGGGTCAGCCGCTCAGGCCGCCGATGATCGCCTCAGAGTTGAAGCGCATCATGTCCAGGTAGGTGGAGGCGTCGCCGTCCACGTCGCTCAGTGATTCCGAGTACAGCCCGACGACCCGTACCGTGATGCCGGCCTCGGCGGCGAGGACCTCGGCGATGCGCGCGGGTTGGGCGGTGTCGGCGAAGATGGCCGGCACCTGGTGGGTCTTGATGGCAGTGACCAGCGAGGCGAGGTCGGAGGCGCTCGGCGACGCCAGGGTCGTCCCGCTCGGGATGATCGCGCCGACGACCGTGAGGTCGTAGCGTTCGGCGAGGTAGCCGAAGACGTGGTGGTTGGTGACCAGGACCCGGCGCTTCGCCGGGATACCGGCGAAGCGCTCGGCCAGCTTCGCGTCGAACTCGCTCACTTCGCCCGTGTACGAGTCGGCACGCTGACGGACGACGTCGGCGTCCACGCCGTCGACATGCGTGATGATCTCGTCGGTCAGCAGCCGCACGGCGGTGACGACGCGTGCCGGATCGGTCCAGAAGTGCGGATCGGGAAGCCCAACGGCGTCGCCGTCCCGGTACGTCAACGGATCGATCCTCGCACCCACCTCGACGGTGGGGGTGCCCTCGGATCTCGCGGCCGACACATGGTGCAGCACGCCCTCCTCAAGCCCGAGACCGTTGTAGACGAGCAGGTCGGCCGTCTGCATGGCGTGCGCCTCCCGTGCCGAGACGGCGAACGAGTGCGGGTCGGCGTTCGGCTTCATGAGCACGCTGACCTCGGCCTGGTCGCCGACGATCTCCGCGACGACGTCGCCGAGGATGTTCGTGGTCACCACGATGCGCGCCCGGTCCGGCGAGGTGCAGGCGGTTCCACCGGCCAGCAGGACAACCGCGGCGGCGAGCGCCGTCAGGAGTTTCGGTGCCCTCATCGGCCGACCTCCACGACAAGATCCGGTCGCCCGGCCACCCGTAGGGTGCGGGCCGTGCGCAGGCCGTCGCGGTAGTCGATCTCATGGATGATCCGGGCGGCCGGCTCGGCCAGGTAGGCACGATCGGCATCGAGCGTCAGGTTCGAGGCCGACACGGATTTCTGCGCGAGGAGCTTTCCGGTCGCGAGGTCGTAGCTGATCAGCGTGCCGGACGTGTCGATGGCGAGCACCGTGCTGCCGTCCGCCGGTGACGCCGCCGCCACCAGCGCGCGCCCGGTGGCCGGGAGGTACCGCAGGGTGGCCTTGGCGGCGTTCACGGACCAGATTCCGGCGCGATCAGCGACCGCGGCCTCGTTGCTGCGCGGGCGGTACCCGAACGTGCCCGCCGAGACCGGGGTGCGTGGGCTGCCCAGTACCGTGGCGGTGAGTTTCTCGCCCTCGATCTTGACGCGTACGAGATTGCCCTCGCAGGCGATGACCGCGCCGCCGCGCAGGACCGCCCAGCCGCGCGGCGCCGGGCACGGAACCTCCAAGGCACCGGTCGGTTCGCCCCGCTCGTTCATGGCGGTGATGCGGTTCGCCGGCCGGGCCGGATCGTCGCCGACGGCGACGAGGAGCTGGCCCGCGTACGGCACGGCCAGCGCCGTCGAGCTGCTGGAGTCGATCGTGGCCAGGGTGGCGACCTTGCCCGCTTCGAGTTCGCGGCGGTCGAGCACGGTGACTTTCCCGTCGGCGGTACCGATGGTGGTGTGGGCCTCGAAGCCCGCGACCGTCGTGATCGGGGCGTCGAGCGTCAGGGCGCCGACCGGGCGGGCCGGCGCACGGTAGTAGTGGACGTGGTCGGTGTGGTCCACCGTCCACACCCCGACGTCGACGATGTCGAGTCTGCGCTGGCCGTCGCCGACGTACACGAAACGGCCGTCCTCGGTGACCCGCTCGGCGCCATGCGACAGGCTGATCTCCCGCTCCGACGCGGTGGCCAGGTCGAGCAGGTGCAGCCGCCGTGCACCGCGGGTCGCGTACGCGATGGCCGGCTGTGCCTCGGACAACTCCTCGGCGCCGGCGACGTAGCCGTGTGGTTTCTCTTCGGCGGCTTGTTGTTCGTTCGTCG
Organism: Micromonospora echinospora; assembly: GCF_900091495.1. NCBI lineage: Bacteria > Bacillati > Actinomycetota > Actinomycetes > Micromonosporales > Micromonosporaceae > Micromonospora > Micromonospora echinospora. The sequence goes on from NZ_LT607413.1 coordinate 7,065,395, forward strand.
AACCGCACGCGGACATCGCGAGCGTGATGCTCAGGGCGGCAGTGCAGGCGAGGCGCCTGACGCTGGTGATGATCACGAACTTCCTTCCAGCGAGGGGACAGCGGGGGGCGAGGGAGCCGCCGACCGCCGACGCAGCACCGCGGTCGTGACCCGGCGTACCCCGAGGATCACGAAGAAGATCAGTACGGCGACAGCGGCGATCGTGGCGCCGGCGGCGGTCGCGGCGTACCAGGAGATCCAGAGGCCGATCACGGTGGCGGCCGAGCCGATCACGAAGCTGGTCAGCATCAGGGCGGGCAGCCGTCGCGCCACGAGCATGGCCGCCGCCGACGGTGCGATCAGCATGCCGAAGGCGAGCAGGGTGCCGACGACGCTGAAGGCGACCGCCATCGTGATGGTGAGCAGCGCCAGCATCACCGCGTTGGCGAGACCCGGGCGCAGACCGAGCGTCCGGGCCTTGCGCGCGTCGAAGGTCAGGGCGAGGAACGGCCGGTGACACGCGGCGGAGACCGCCGCGACCACGGCGACGGCGGCGCCCAGCATCAGCAGGTCGGGCCAGCGGATCGCCAGCACGTCGCCGAAGAGGAAGGCCGTCAGGTCGGTCGCGAACGACCGCGAGTGCGACACGACGATGACCCCGACCGACAGCATCCCGACGAACAGCAGCCCGATGCTGGTGTCCCGCCCGAACTCGCGGCTGTGCCGCAGGGCGTTGACACCGACCGCCATGGCGAACGCGCTGGCGGCAGCCCCGACGACGAGGTTGCCGCCGAGGATCGACGCGATCGCGACTCCCGGCAGCATGCCGTGGCTCATCGCCTCCCCGAGGAAGGTCATTCCACGCGCGATCACCCACACGCCGACCAGCGCGCACACCGCGGCCAGCAGCACGCCGCCGACGAGCGCACGGACGACGAAGGACACGGTGAACGGTTCGACCAGGGACGGCATCACTCGGCCGACTATACTGAAACTGAAAACGACTACCATTAAGGGGGGCGGGTTGAGCCTCGACGTCCTGGCCGCCGAGCACGTCGGCTTCCGATACGCCGGCATCCCCGTACTGCACGACGTGAACCTGCGCGTCGAATCCGGGTCCATGCTGGCCCTGACCGGCGCGAACGGCTCCGGCAAGAGCACGCTCCTACACCTGCTGGCAGGTGTCGAGGAACCGACCGAAGGCAGCGTCCGCCGCCGACCGGGGGCTCGCCTCGCCCTGCTACCCCAGCGCACCAGCGACATCGACGCCCTTCCGCTGACCGTCGCCGAATGCGTGCAGATCGGACGCTTCACGCTGCGCCGCCGCCTCAGCCGCGACGATCGCGCCTCCGTGGCGCGGATCATGCAACGGCTGGACATCGCCCACCTGGCCCGCCGGCGGCTCCGCGAACTGTCCGGCGGCCAGCGGCAGCGCACCCTCGTCGCGCAGGCGCTCGTCCAGGACGCCGACATCTACGTCCTGGACGAGCCGACAGCCGCCCTCGACACCCGCAACCGGCAGCATGTCCACGAACTGCTCGCCGAACGCGTCCTCACCGGTGCGGCGGTGGTCATCGCCAGCCACGACCCTGCCGAGGCCGCGCTCGCCGAGCGCACCGTACGCCTCGAGGCCGCCACGCCGAATGCCGTCGCCACGCTGTCGGTCGACACGGATGAGCGCCGAGCGGAGTCATCGACCCCCTCGTCCGCAGGGGCGGGGGTCCAGGACCTCAGGGCGTGACCGTCGGGTTCGTCATCGCCCCTGCCCGGCGACTGGACCCGCGACTCGCCACCGAAGGTCTCCGGAAGGGTTCCTGCTGGTCGTCGGGCCGCCCACCGGAGACCTCGCGGTCCATCCATCCCCGACACGCCGACGCCGGGTCAGGCGATCTCCACTTCGAAACAGGTACTAGCGCTGCCGACGGCCCGGCAATATTCTCCATCTCGCGCGAGGGTTGTGGAGTTCCTTTACATGCCTCGTGCCGTCACCGGCTGCGAGGGAGATGCCCATGTACTTCGACAACCCCGAACTGGACCGCCGGACACTGTTCCGGGCCGGCCTCGGCGCGGCAGCGGTCGCCGTGGTCGGGAGCGAACTCGCGCTGCCGGCCGCCGCGCAGGCCGCTCCCGGCGACGACCTGGACTGGATCCTCGGCTGCGACGAGTGGGGCGCCCGCCCGCCCAAGGACCCGCTGGTGGTCAGCGCCATCCCCACCAACAAGATCATCGTCCACCACATGGCCTACCCGAACACCCCGGACTTCTCCCAGGAGCAGGCCATCCGGCTGGCCAAGAGCTGCCAGGACCTGCACATGGACGGCAACGGCTGGTCCGACACCGGCCAGCACTTCACCGTCAGCCGGGGCGGGTACGTCCTGGAGGGACGGCGCGGCAGCCTGGACACCCTGCGGGCCGGTGAGCGACAGATGGTCTCCGCCCACTGCCCGGGCGAGAACGGCCGGTCCATCGGCATCGAGAACGAGGGCACCTACGTCACCGAGACGCCCCCGCAGGCGCTGCTCGACTCCCTCGTGAAGCTCTGCACCGCGATCTGCCAGCGGTACGGGCTGCACGCCCACGACATCTTCGGCCACTGGGACTTCCGCGCCACCCTCTGCCCCGGGGCGATGTTCTACCGCGAGTTCCCCACCCTGCGCCGGCGGGTCTTCACCGCGCTCGGCACCGACCTGGCCGACGTGCCGGCCCGGCGGTGGCCGGACATCTGGCGGTTCGTCGGCGGGCCGGTGGTCCGGGTCGCGCAGTACCTGCTCGGCCACCGGGGCTACCCGGTCACGGTCACCGGCACCTTCGACGCCGCCACCGTGGCCGCCGTGCAGGACTGGCAGGCCCGCAACGGCATCCCGGTCGACGTCGACGCCACCCTGACCGGCCCGACCTGGGAGACCCTCGCCCCGGAACTGGGCCGGGACGCGACCGGCCTGCCGATCAGCGCGGTGCAGTACATCCTCAACGTCAAGGGGTACGCCGACGTCACCGTCACCGGCGAGTACGACTGGGTGACCAAGAAGGCGCTCCAGGACCTCCAGCGACTGCACGGCCTGCCCAGCCACGGCAAGGTCGACACCGGCACCTGGTGCGCGGTGGTCGGCGGCGTCGTCCGCCAGTCCTTCCGGCAGGGCTGACCGGCCGACGCCCGACCCGTCCCGGACCGGCATGACCGGCCCGGGGCGGCCTCGGTCCTGCCGGGCGGCCCTGGAGCGCCCGTCCGGCGGTGGGGGAACGCCCGGCGGTGGACGGGACGCAGACGTCCGCCGCCGGGCACGCACCGACGACCGGGGTGCCACCGCACGCATCCGGACGCGGACGTATCGTCACGACATGACGTACACGGTGGATGGTCCATGGTGGACCGCGCTGCCGGCGTACCGGGTCAGCCAGTTGGCCGGGGCGGACCCGCAACTGGTCGACCTCGCCCTGGACCCGCTGCCCGCCGACGCCCCGGCGGTCCTGCGGTTCCGTCCGGTGACCGGGGTGTCCGCCGCCGCGCAGGTGGCGACGCTGCTCGACGCGGCCGACCGGGCCGCCGTCGCGTTGTTCCCCCGTTGGCTGCCCGGGGCCGACCGGCTCGACGGTCCCGGCGCGCTCGGGGCCGGGGCGGTCCGCGCCCTGACCGCCCGGGTGGCCGCCCGCTCCCGCGGATTCGGTCCGTTCCTGACCGAACTGGCCGAGCGCGCCCTCGACGGCGCGACGACCGACCGGCGATTCGACGCCGGCACCCGCTTCCCGGCGGAGGTGCGAGCCGCCGGGCTCGTGCGGGTCCTCGCCGACGCCTACCACCGCCGGTCGGTCGTCCTGCTGGCCCGGATGCCCGACGGACTCACCCCCGCCGACGAGCGGGCCGTCACCGCCGCCGCCGAGTGGTTCGCGCAGCACGGCCGGTGCGCGGTCTGGTTGACCGGGGCACCACTGCGGACGGTGGACCGGGTCCGCACGGTGCGGATCACCCTGCCCGACGTGCTGACCCGGCTCGCCGCCGCGCCCGTCGACCCGCCGACCGGCCCCGCCGGCCGGTGGTCGGACCCGCCGGGCCCGACCGTCCCACCGTCGGCGCCCATGCTGCGGGTGCCGCCGACCTCCGGCCTGCCCCGCGCCGACAGCGCCGCCGAACAGGCGCTGGAGCGTGCCCTGGCCCGGCACCGCTGGGCGGGTGGACGCCGCTGGAACCACACCCTGACCTGGCACACCCTGGCCCGACCGTACCGGCTCGACCTGTTCTGGCCGGTGGAGGGCCTGGTGGTGGAGGTGGACGGCCCGGAGCACCGGGAACGACTGCGCTACGCCGACGACCGCCACCGGGACGCCCAGCTGCAACTGCTCGGGCACGACGTGCTCCGGTTCACCAACGACCAGGTGCTCTCCGACGTGGACGCCGTCGTGGGCACCATCCGCGACCTGCTGGCCGGACGACGCCCGGCCGGAGTGCGAAACGAGGAGACGAGGCACCATGTCCACCGCTGACGCCCTGCCCCACCTGACGCCGAACCAGATCAACGCCCTGGTCGTGCTCATGGTCGAGGCGCGCGAGCTGACCAACACCGAGCTGCGGGAGCTGGCCGGCTTCCCGCTCACCGGCGCGGACAACACCAAACTGGTGAAGCTCGGCCTGGTCAGCACCGACCGGTCGCAGCGGCCCTTCTCCCACGAGCTGACCGAGCACGGCTGGCACGTCGCCCGACGGCTGCACACCGCACGTCCGCCCCGCCAGAGCGGGTCGGCCACCCGGTCACTGCTCACCGTCCTGGCCAACGTCGACCGGGGGCTGAACCGGTTGCGGACCAGCCAGGCCGACTTCTTCCGCCAGGACGCCCCCGACGTGGGCGCCGACGACCCGGCCCGGGGCGACGACTCCACCACGACGCCACCGGCGGGCACCACCACGTCGACCGACACCGTGCCGGCCCCGCACGCCGCCGACCCGGCCGCGACCGCCGGGCCCGAGTCGGCCGCCGACGACGCGCAGACCCTGGTCCGGACGGCCTACCGGGAGCTGGCGGTCACCCCGGGGGCCTGGGTCGGCCTGGCCGACCTGCGCGAGCTGCTCGACGAGTACGACCGGGAGACGGTGGACGCCGCGCTGCGCGCCCTGGTGCGCCAGGACGACGTCCGGATCATCCCGGTGGCCAACTCCAAGTCGCTGACCGCCCGGGACCGGGCGGCGGCCGTGCTCATCGGGAACGAGGCGAACCACGCGCTGTCGATCGGGCCGGCATGATCGGCGCGGCGGAACAGGCCGCCCTGGAGGCCCTGAGCTTCAATCCGGCGGCCACCCCCGACGACGTCTGGCGGCCCTCCCCCTACGACGTGCCGGAACTGCACGAACGGGTGGTCCGGGAAATCCTGCACGGCGTGGGTCGGGCGCGCACCGCCGACGTCGGCCAGCCCCTCGGCGTGGCGATGCAGGGACGCGCCGGCTCGGGCAAGACCCATTTGCTCGGTGCGGTACGCGACCAGATCCAGCGCCGGGGCGGCTACTTCTTCCTGGTCAGCATGATCAACGGAAGGACGTTCTGGGAGAGCGTCGCGCTCGCCCTGGTGGAGGGGATGGGCCGCGACGCCTTCGGCTGGGGAACCCAGCTCACCACCCTCCTGCGCCGACTCACCGCCCAGTTCGGCATCCCGGCCGAGGTGCGGGACGCGGTCGCTGGGCGGCGGCCGGTCACCCGCGCCGACCTGGACACGTTCGTCCGGGCCCTGCGGGCCTACGACCGGGAGGTGGGTCGGGACACCCAGGACACCGCCCGGGCGCTGGTGCTGCACGGCTCCCTCGACTACGAGGCCCAGGACGTCGGGTACGCCCACCTGATCTCCGAGCCCGGGGATCCGGCGGCGCGGGCGTTCTGGGGGTTCGGCGGAGCGGTCCGCTCGCCCCAGCAGATCGTGCAGGACATCTCCCGGCTGGCCGCCCTGACGTTGGAGCCGACGGTCATCGCCGTCGACCAGCTCGACACGCTCTTCGCGCAGACCAGCACCTCGCTGTTCGCCCGGCACGAGGGGCTGGAGGACGCGCACGCCCGGACGGTCGGGCCGGTCGCCGACGGGCTGCTGACCCTGCGCGACGTCACCCGTCGCACCCTGACCGTGCTCTCCTGCCTGCCCGACACGTGGGAACTGCTGACCCGCAGCGCGCCGACCCCGGTCGCCGACCGGTTCCGCACCGCCGTCCTGCCCGACCGCATCCCCAGCCCGGAGATCGGGCGGGCGTTGGTCGAGAAGCGGTTCACCGCCGCGTACCGGGACGTGCGCTTCACCCCGCCCCACCCGACCTGGCCGATCGCGCCGGAGGCGTTCGCGGACGCGCCGAACCTCACCCCACGGGCCCTGCTGCGCCGGGTGGACCGGCACGTCACCGCCTGCCGGGACCGCGACGAGGTCACCGAGCTGACCCGGCTGATCGACGTGCCGGCGGCCGGACCCACTCCGCCGCCGGCCCCCACGCGGGTCGCCCGTGTCGGACTGCACCGGCTCGACGAACGTTTCGCCGAGCTGGTGCGGACGGCCGGCGTCGACGGCGCGCTGGACCCGGCCACCGAGGACATCCGGATGCCGGAGCTGCTGGGGGCCGGGCTCGCCGCCTGGATCGGCGAGCAGGCGACGACCGGCGCGACGTACCGGTACGACCCGCCACCGGGACGGAAACCGGCGCTGCACGGCCGGCTGGTCGAGGTGCTCGACGAGGCCACCGAGAACGAGGCGCACTGGTGTTTCCGGGCGATCGGCAGCGGCAACGCGATCGCGGTGCTCAGCCGGATCCGGGCCGCCTGCACCCTGGCGGGGCTGGACCGGGCGGTGCCGCAGCGGCGACTGGTGCTGCTGCGCAACGGTCCGTGGCCGAGCGGCCGGCGCACCGGCGAGGTGCTCGACGCGTTCCACGCCGCCGGTGGCGTCACGCACCCGGTCGGTGAGGCCGACCTGCGGGTCCTGGCCGCGCTGCGGACACTGGCCGCCGAGGCGGACCCGGCGTACCCGGACTGGCTGCTCGCCCGGCGACCGGCCAGCGGCACGGCGCTGTTCGGCGCGGTGCTGGGCGACCCGGGCGGCGGCCGACCGGACCACCCGCAAGGACCGCCCGCCCCCGAGCGGTCGGTGGACGGCGGCGGGCCGGCCGACGCGACAGGGCCGCCGGATGTCGTCGGTTCGCCGGACGCTGCCGGGGCGACGTCGGATGCCGCCGGGCCGGTCGACCCCGACCGGCCGACGGACACCGCGGAGTCGACGGACACCGCAGAGCCGGCGGACTGCGGCGGCCCGGCGGACACCGCGCAGGCGGCCGACCCCGGCGGGCCGGTCACCGGCGGGGACGGACCGGTGCCGGCCGACAGCGGCCGGACGGGGACGCACGTCCGGGCTGCCCGTGCCGTCCGGCTCGGACACACGACGGACGGCGCACGTCCGTTCGAGGTGGACCTCGCCTCACTGCGGCGGCACAGTGTGGTCTTCGCCGGCTCCGGATCCGGCAAGACGGTGCTGATCCGCCGCCTGGTGGAGGAGTGTGCCCGGCAGGGGGTCTCGGCGATCGTGCTGGACCCGAACAACGACCTGGCCCGGCTGGGTGACCCCTGGCCGCACCCGCCGGCCGGCTGGCTGCCCGGTGACCGGGAACGGGCCCGGGACTACCTGGAGCAGACCGAGGTGGTCGTCTGGACGCCCCGGGTCACCGCCGGGCGACCGTTGAGCTTCCAGCCGCTGCCCGACTTCGCCCCGCTGCGGGACTCCCCCGACGAGTTCGACCAGGCGATCCGCTCGACCGTCGAGGCACTCGCGCCCCGCGCCGGGGTGGCCGGCACGACGAAGCTCGCCCAGCAGGGCAGGGCGGTGCTGACCGAGGCGTTGCAGGCGTACGCGCGCAGCGGTCTGGTGGGGTTGCCCGGCTTCACCGAGTTCCTCGCCGCCCTGCCCGACGGGGTGAGCCGGATGGCCCGGGCCGACAAGCTGGCCCACGAGGTGGCCGAGACCTTGAAGGCGGCCATGGTGACCGACCCGCTGTTCGGGGGTGCCGGTACCCCGGCCGATCCGGGCACGCTGCTCACGCCGTCGGCGGGTCGGCGGGCCCGGGTGTCGGTGATCAGCTTCGTCGGGCTCGTCTCGGACGCGCAGCGGCAGAGCTTCGTCAACCAGCTCCAGATGGCGCTGTTCGCGTGGATCCGCCGCCACCCGGCCGGGGACCGGCCGCTGGGTGGGTTGTTCGTCATGGACGAGGCGCAGACGCTCGCCCCGTCGACCGGGCACACACCGTGCACGGCCAGCTCGATCGCGCTCGCCTCGCAGGCCCGTAAGTACGGGCTGGGGCTGGTCTTCGCCACCCAGGCGCCGAAGGGGCTGCACAACCAGATCTCCGGCAACGCGACCACCCAGTTCTTCGGGCTCCTGAACTCTCCCGCGCAGATCGAGGCGGCCCGGGGACTGGCCCACGCCAAGGGCGGACGGTTACCGGACATCGGGCTGCTGGGCAGCGGGGAGTTCTACGCCGCCGGGGAGGGCTTCTCGTTCGTGAAGGTGCGGACGCCGATGTGCCTCACCCACCATCCGCCGGCTCCACTCACACACGAGGAGGTGGTCGCCCGCGCGCGATGACAGCTCGGCGCAGCAGCACGACACTCCGTCGCTGCGTCGTGGCAGCGCGTCTTGACTTACCTTTCCCGAGCCTATACACGTTGCAGGGCAACGTCACGCAGTGTCGCCAGACAGAATCAAGGAGTATCCGGATGCCGGAAGACATCGGGTCGACCGTGCCGCGTCGACAGCTCGGTCGACTGCTGCGCCAGTTCCGTACCGAGGCGGGCGTGACACTCGACGCCGCCGCCGAGGCACTGGAATACAGCCGGCAGAAGATCTGGCGTATCGAGTCCGGCATGGGATCGGTCCGGGTTCTCGACGTCAGGGCGATGTGCGAACTGTACGGAGTGTCGCCGGAGATGACCGAGACGATGCGCGAACTGGCCGTCGAGACCCGATCCAAGGGTTGGTGGCACACGTACGGCGACGTGGTGCCGAGCTGGTTCGAGCTGTACGTCGGCCTGGAGTCCGCCGCCGCCCACCTGCGCTGCCACGAGGAGTCGCTGATCCCCGACCTGTTCCAGACCCGCCAGTACGCGCAGGAGGTCCACCGGCTCGACCGACCACAGGCGAGCGAGGAACAACGGGCACGCGCGGTCGAGTTCCGCCTGCACCGGCAGTCGCTGGTGAACCGTCGCACCCCCGAAGCACCCCGGGTGTGCCAGATCCTCTCCGAGGCGGCGCTCCGGCGCGTCGTCGGCGGGGCGGCGCCGATGGCGGCACAGCTCCAGCGGCTCATCGACGTCAGCGCCCTACCCAACGTGACGATCCGCGTCCTTCCGCTGGCCGCCGGGCCGCCACCGGGCGCGGCGGCGGGCTCCTTCGTGATCCTGGACTTCCCGGCGGCCCGGGGCGGCCGGACCGCCGCCGAGCCGTCGGTGGTCTACAGCGAGTCGCTCACCGGCGCGTTCTACCTCGACAAGCCCGACGACCTGGCAGCCTACGAGCAGACCTGGCAGGGCATCGACCGGCTCGCGCTGGACGAGGGCGAGTCCGTCGACCTGATGAAGAAGATCATCGGGGAGTTGCGGCACGACTGAGCGCCGCCGTGCACAGCAACTCGTGCGCCTCGGCCGCCGTCGCCGGCCGACTCCGGGTCCCTGCCGCGCGGGCGGAGCACCGGGCACGGGAGAGCACTCGGAACGTCCGCAGCGGTGCAGGGCGACGGCCGGCACCACCCGTCACGCCGACCAGCTCGGCGCTGTCGAAAGGAGTGATCATGGGTGAGTTCACGAAGGTTGCCGTCGGCGCGGTCGCAGCCGTGCTCGGTGCCACGCTGGGCACCGTTCCGGCCAGCGCGTCCTCGCTGAGAGTCGGCGGCCACTGCGACAGCCCGTTCGGCATCGGGCACTGGCGGGAGTTCACGTGTTCCGCATGGGCGTCCGGTGGCACCGGCGACTACCACTACTCCTGGCAGGGCCTGACGCCGATCGTCGAGTTCGAAGTCTACGAGGGCCCACTGGTCAACGGATACTGCACGGCGTACCACACCCACGGGGCGCGCGTGACGGTAACCAGTGGAGCGGAGACCGCCAGCGGGGACATCTGGTTCGATTGCCCTTCCGTCCTGCGCTGAGAGCCCGCCGCGACCGCAGTCCCGCCGGCAGGCTCGCCCTCCCGCCAAGCCAGCAGTACCAGCATCATCCTCACCGCGCCGCCGAGCCGGTCACCGGGCATGGCCTGGAGCGCCTCGTCGTCCGAGGTGACCTGGGTGACCGGCCGGCGAACCGCCGGCACGTAGTCCTCGGGGTCGATCGGGTCCTTTTCGCGGACGGATTCGGTCAGCTGCTGCGTCGACCTGGACAGTACGTGGACACAGGGCACCGCTCGATCGCTTTCCCTACCAACGGGCTTCAACTCGAGGGCACCCGCCACCGGACGCCGTTGGCGGACGGCAGAGTGCTGGAGATCTTCGAGGGTGTGGAACGTGGGATCTATCGACGCCCGGCGGGACACGTGGGAACCGAACCGTTCGACCGCGTGGGCCCCTTTTCCAGCTCTTGCGCGATCACAGGCTTTTCTCGAAGCAGAGCTGGTTGTACGGCGAGGGACTGTAGGAGGCGATCTCCCGGTATCCGCTGCTGCGGTACAGGGCAGTCGCCTCGCCGAGTGAGCGGTGGGTGCCCAGCCGGACGATACCCACGTCGTGCGCGGCGGCGTCGGCTTCCAGGTGTTCCAGGAGACGTCGGCCCAGGCCGAGGCCACGGCTCGTGGTGTCGGTCCACAGGTGACGGATCTCCGCCACGCCCGGAGCCAGCCGGATCCACGCGCCACACCCGACGGCCCTGCCGTGCTCGCGGGCGAGCAGGAGATTCCCGTCCAGGTGCTCGGGCGGGGTCAACGTCGCCTCGTCGTAGCCCTCCGGGAAGCGTCCGGCCAGCTCGGCGGCGTAGCGGCGCAGACACCACCGGGCCTGCGGGTCGTCCGCCGCGACCGGGTTGACCGTGACCGCCGCCAGCCGCAGCAGCCGCCGGACCTGCTGCTGGGCGGCCACCAGTTCCTCCTGCTGGCGTGGGCTGAGCCCGCCGAGCAGGGCGACGACGCCGGCACGGGACCGGTCGTCGAGGACCCCGCGTTCCCGTCGGCCGGCGTCGGTGAGCTCGGCGACCCGGGCACGACCGTCGGAGGGATGCGGGACGACGCGGACCAGGCCCTGCTCTTCGAGGGTCCGCAGCAGCCGGCTCAGATACCCGGAATCCAGACCGAGACGGTCGCGCAACTCACGGACGGCGCTGCGGTCACCGATCTCCCAGAGCAGCCGGGACGGCCCGAGAGGGCGGTCGAGACCGAGGTAGCGATCGGTCAGCAGGCCCAGACGCTCGGTGTAGAAGCGGTTGAAGTCGCGCACCCGCTCGATCAGGTCATTCTCCACCCCGCCGAGATTATCTGACCTAGGTCAGGCAAATTACCGGACGCGCAGCACCGTTCGGGTCTGCACGACGGGGAACGTGATCACCGGGCTCCCGGCGGCGTCTTCGGGAACTACGAACCGGACTCGAACCGGTAGCTGAGGGTCACTCTTCCTGTGTCAGGTAGCGCGGAGGCTGAGGGTTGATCGCAGCACAGCCAGCAGCACGGCGAGGTAGATGGTGGCGAGCAGGGTGGCCAGTTGGCTCCAGGGGATGGCGAAGGAGAAACCGGACACCTGCATGGCCAGCACCACCGTGGGTGGCAGAGCGATCACCACGCTGAGCAGGGTGCTCGTGGCGACGATGCTGCCGTACTGGATCAGCAGGACGTGGCGTGCCCAGGTGGGGGACACACCGATGGCGATGAGCCGACCGAGGTAGCCGCGCAGAGTCCGGGTTTGGGCCCGGGTGGCCATGAGTACGCCGGCCAGCGCGAGGAAGGCCAAGCCGACGGCGGTGACGACGATGGCGACCGCTGGGACAGGAGGCGACGGCGGGGTGTGGATGCGTGCCATCCGTGCGTCCAGTCCGGCGCTGGCAACGGCTTCCTGGATTGCTTTGGCCTGAGCCTCGGTGACGCCGCTGATGATCTGTGGCCCGGCCGGTGGGGCCGGGAGCTGCAACGTCTGGGCGGTGGAGGACAGCATGATCCCGTCGGTGCCAACGCGCCATTCCACCAGTGGTACGTCGACCACGGCGACCGGCACCCCGGGGGTTCGACCAATCGGCTTGTCCCCCTCTTTCACGGTGAGGTGGATGGTCGTTCCCTCAACCGGTGGATGGGGAGCGTCGGCCCAGATGAGCAGCCCTCCGTTGCTGAGGGTGGTGCGTTGTGCCGATTCGAGGGGGTGGCCGATGATCTGCTCGACGTCCTGTGCGGTGGCGACGGCCAGGAGGCTGCCGTGGTGGTTGTCGCGGGTGACCGAGCGGGTCGTGGCGCCTCTGGCATCGGTGGTGAACAGGTAGCGCAGCTCGGCACGGGGGAACTGGTCGGCCTTGCCGGAGGCTTCGAGTGCGCGAAGCACCGGCGTGGGTGCCGGCCAGGTGATGCTGGCGCGGTCGGCGAGCATCACCTGGCCGGGCAGCACCTCGGGGTAGGCCTGGGCGTCGAGGGTGCGGATCATCGTGTCCAGCAGCACCAGGGAGCTGGTTGACGCGCCCATGAGGACGGTGAGCACGGCGATGACCGCTGCGGCGCGGCGTCGGTCGCCGGTCAGCTGCCGTCGTGCGAGGCGACGGCGTGGCCCGTGTTCCGGGAACACGCGCAGCATCACATCGACCACGTCGGGTACGGAGAGCAGTACCGCGATCGTGATGAGGCCGGTGAGGATCATCGCCTGCGCGGGCGAGTCGACCCGTACGCCGTACGCGACGGTCGCGCACCACGCGATGACGGCCACGATGTGCCGGGTGTCGCGGCTGAGCAGCTTGCCCGCCCATGCGAGCTTGACTGCACTCCGGGGGCGCCGTGCCACCTTGCCCTGCCTGCTCCGTAGGGCTGTCACGATCCCGGTGCACACGCAGGTGACGACGACCATCGCGAGAAGGCGCAGCATGGGAGCGGCGAGCCCGTCGAGCGGGGCGGACGGCATGTCTCGTACGCGGGCGATGAACGTTCTGGTTGCCAGGCCGATACCGGTGCCGGCCAGCGCCCCTGCGGCCGCCGCTGCCGTGCACCAGGCCAGCGTCGCCAGGGTCATGGCGGCGGTCGCCGTTGACCTGTGCACGCCCACCGCGACCAGCCGATCCGTCGTGCGACGGAAACGCCGGTCGTTGAGCCCGAAGACGAGCAGCACCATCGCCACCGGGAGCAGCAGCGAGGGGAGGGTGTAACCGGCGGGACTTCGCGCGATCCAGGTGCGTTCCGGCTGGAGCACGAGTTGCGCCCGGATGAGCTGGGTGTCTTCGACCAGGCCGAGATCGGCACTGGCGGTGTCCGGCAGCCGGGGTTTCGCGTCCCGGACCGCACCGCTGAAGGCGGCCACGGCACCCAGCACGTCGTTACCCGACCAGAGCAGGATCGGTTGGGCGCCGAGCAGCGGAAATCCTTCCGCCAGGTTGGCGTCCAGGGCCGTCCAGGTGCCCGGCGCGACCAGCAGGTTCGAGGTCCGCGCGAACCGGTCGTCGGCGGTGCCGACCACCCGCAGCGACGCCTTTCCACCGAGGACGGGCAGGTCACCGCCCACAGTCGCCGCCAGGTCCGCGGGCTCGGTGACCACGACCTCGCCGGGCTGGCTGGGCCAACGCCCCGACAGCAGCTGGTAGCGATCGGGGTACGGCGACAACTGCCAGGCGGTTTCCAGCATGCTCACGTCTCGCGCGGGCACGGTCGCGATCTGCATGCCGGAGGCGCTGAGCATGACCTCCACGTCGGTCAGACCGGCGCCGGCGGCACGGCCCCGCAGGTCCGGCACGAATCGGCTCTCGCCCGGCGGCAGGACGATGCTGCCGTAACCGATCGACGCGCCGAACCGGCCCAGGTCGCGTTGAGCGACCTGTTCGCCGGAGAGGGAGAGGGCGCGGAGGCTGACGAACATCGCCATGACGAACAGGCCCGCCACCAGCACGATCGATGCCGATCGGGCCAGCTCTCTCGACCGGGCGAGACGCCGGGCGAGACGGAGACCGAGTCGGACCTGAGCGACGAGAGCCGGGGATGCGGTAGGAGTCACGGACGACGCTCCAGCCTTCCGTCGACCATCTCGTAACGGCTGTCGGCGAAGTCACGACACCGGGTGTCGTGCGAACACACCACTGCGGTCACGCCCTCGTCGCACAGGGCGCGGATGACCGTGAACACGTCGACTGTGGCCACGGAGTCCAATGCCCCGGTCGGCTCGTCGGCGAGCAGCACCGCCCGCTGTCCGGTCAACGCTCGGGCGATGCCCACCCGCTGACGCTGTCCACCCGAAAGCTGACGGGGAAGGCGGTCGCCGATCCCGGTCAGGCCAACCCGACCGAGCTGGTCGGACGCTTCGGCGCGCGCGACGCTGGCGGGTACGCCACGTACCTCCAGTGGAAGGGCGACGTTCTCCGCAGCGGTGAACTCATCGATCAGGTTGTGGTCCTGGAACACCACACCCGCGATGTTCAGTCGCATCTCGGCGCGCTGTTTTTCGTCGGCCTCACTGACATTCACGTCGCCGACCTGGATGTCACCGGAATCGGCGACATCCAGGCCGGCGATCAGGTTCAGCAGAGTCGACTTGCCTGATCCACTCGCGCCATAGACGCAAACGAATTCACCCGCATGCGCCTCGAAGCGCACATCCCGCGCAGCCCACACGGTCTCTACCTCGGACTGATAGGCCTTGCGTAGATCACGAACCCGGATGAGTGGAGTCGACATGACCCTGATTAGATCAGCAGGCGTGCGCAGTCCGCCAGGACGACACCTCGTCACTGTTGGCCGGGGAGACGTTGTTGTCGCTGCTGTTGAGACCCAGGGCCTGACGGTCTCCGGATCCGTTCGCGTCCGACCACATGCACCCGGCGTACGTGTTGGACTTGTTCGCCCACGAATCCATCTCGTCGTTCGCGTCACCGCTCAGGTTGGCAATGGTGGAACCTCCCGTATCACGCGAGTCGATCATCCACAGGTAGTCGTTGTTGCCCCAGAGGCACATCTTGTTGGTAGCACAGTCGCTCAGCGCCGCACCAGCAACTCCCGATGCCACAAAAATCCGGTAGCTGCGATGATGGCCGACATAAGGGGTAATTGGCCTTCAAAATGCTTCCCGCCAAATAGTCAGAGGCGAATGAAGAAACGGCCGTCGCGCAGAGAAGTTCATTATGCATGATTGCATATTGTCAATTACTGGTGGCCCTCAGTGCGCAAACCTGTCTGCAAGCTCCCCATAAGGCGTCGAGCTTGGAAGCAAGGGTGGCGGTTCAGCGGCGTCGCCTGCGTGTAGGGCACCAACCGGTCGCCGCCATCGAGAGCGTGTAGGCCCTGCTCGTATCAGCCGCCCGGAAGCGTCCACTTCACGTTCATGCATGACGCGGTCTACCGCTCCGCGAAGGCATCGCGGACCACGGGTCGGCCCAACGCTCGCGGGTGTGTTGTCTCCACCTGCTCATTCATACTCGGGTACGCTCTCGTGTATGAGTCGGCGAGTCACCATCTCGGTACCGGACGACGTGGCCGAGCAGCTCGACAAGATCCCAGCCCGCCAGGTCTCCGCCTACGTCACCGAGGCGCTACGTCGCCGTCAGGTCGCCGACGACCTGCGGGCCGTGTTGCGGGCAGCCGGTCACGGCGAGTTTCCGTATGATCCGGTTGGCTCTGCGCAGCGGCTGGCCGCGCGACAGGTGACCCCCGAACTGCGGGAGGCGGCGATCGCCCGGATCGCGGAACTGCTCGACCGGCCCACCGACGACGTACGGGCGGAGCTGGAACGGCGAGCGGCGGCGTGAGCCGCCCCTACTGGGTGCTCGACACGGGTGCGCTGATGGCGTACGCCCATGGGGTGCCCGCAGTCGGCGAGGCGCTGGTCGAGGTCGCCGACGCCGTGGGCCTCGTGGAGGTGCCTCTCGTGTGTCTCCTCGAGGCATACAGCCTGCTTGACCATACCGAGCACGAGTATCTGGCGATGCTGCGCCGCAACGACACGGTTCGGGTCACCTCACCGGCTCTACGGGTCGACCAGGCTGACGACTGTCCGATGATCGGTGGGCTGGCTCGGCACACCGGGCGCCTCGGCGCAGGGCATGCCGCCTACACCGCCCTGGCCAGCGGTGCCGGTGTCGTGACCTCACGCGCCGACCAGATCCGGAAGGTCCTCGGCGAAGGCTGGCCGATTCTGGAGGTCTGACAGACCCTCCGGGCCGGTCCGGTTCACCGACGCGCCCCATGCTGGACGGCACCCGGCCCGCCTCGAAGCCGGAGGTCAGGGCCAGTCGATCCGCAGCGGCTGCCCGACGAAGTGCCCGTACGGCCCGAACGCCTCCTCGACCCGGACCCGCTCCGCCGCGTCGAGGGTGACCAACGGGGTCATCCGCACCACCGTCTGTTTGCGCCCGGTCGTGCGCTTCCAGGTGGCCACCACGCGGCCGGAGCGGACCACCGTCGACTGGAACACGCCGTTGCCGCCGGGGATGATCGCCGACAGGTGCTCCCGGTCGACCATCAGCGACCGGTCCTTGAAGCCGAGCAGGTACTCGTCGAAGCCGGGCAGGGTCCACAGGTCGTCGACGGGTGGCGGAGGGCCGGCGTCGCGCAGTTCGGGCGTCATGATCATCTCGACGCCGTCGACCCGCACGGTGGTCAGGGCGTCGCCAGCCGCCGCGATGCCCCGTCGGGCGTCGGCGGCGGTCAGCCCGGTCCAGCCGGCGAAGTCCTGCAGGGTGGTGGGGCCGTGGCTGCGGAAGTAGCGCAACGCGATGGTGGCCAGCGCCTCGTCGCGCTCCGGGCGGTGCGGGTCGGGCACCCACTCGTCGAGCAGCACGAAGGTCTGCTCGTTGCCCACGTGCGGGGCGATGCAGAGCACGCCGCGCTGGCTGGCGTACCAGAGGAGGTGGTAGAGCATCTGCCCGGCGCCGTCGACGCCGGCCTCGGTGAGCGCGTGGCGGCATTCCTCCCGGGTGAACCGGCCGCCACCGGCCAGCGCCGCGCCGAGCACCTCCACGGCCCGGTCGGCGGTCTGCTCGCTCAGCCCGAGGACCTCCCGGCGACGCGCCGCGCCGACCAGAGCCCGTTCGCCCAGCACCGAGAGCATCCAGTGCGCGTCGCGGGACGGCACCAGGTGCACCGTCCCCCGCATCGGCCAGGTGCGGAGCGCCTCCCGCCGTTCCAGCGCCTCCTGCACGTCGGCGACGGTGGAGCCGGGCAACCGTACGCCGAGCGACCAGAGGCCGCTGGCCACGTCCTGTGCCTGCATCGCGCCGAACCACTCGACCACTCCGGCGACGTCCCGCGGCGGGGACACCTGGCCCGGCCGGAGCAACAGGCTGGCCATCCGCCAGCCGAGCGCGTCGCGCGTGCTGAACTCCACCGTCATGTCTCCCCCGTGTCCACCACCCCTGCCGGCACATGTCTAGCGCAGGGGTCCGACACGCACCCGGACGCCAGCGGTGGCCACCGACGGCTCGACCGCCCGGAACCCGCGTGCGGTGCCCGGGGCGGAGCCTACCGGCCTGACGTGGACAGGTCCGGACGGTCGGCGGCCAGGCAGGCCAGCGCCTGCGACCGGTGGTCGAAGACGAGAAAGACCGACTCCAGCCGCATGGTGTGCAGCACGGTGAGGACGAACCGGGAGGGCGCCACCAGGCAGAACGACCGGCCCTGCTGCCGGGCCTCCCGATGGGCCCGGACCAGCAGGCCGAGACCGGTGGAGTCGAGCATCCCGACCCGGCACAGGTCGAGCACGACGTCCCGGTCCCCGGAGAGCGCGGCGGCGAGCGCCTCCCGCAGCACGTCCGCCACCAGCACCTCGATGTCGCCGCTGGGGGTGAGCACGACCGCCTCCGGCAGCTCCTCGACGTCCACCCGCCAGGCTCGCGGCCCGACCGTCGGGTCCGCCGGTCCGTCGGCGTCCGGGGGCGGCGCGACCAGGGACGCGACGGTGCAGCCGGCGCAGCGGTGCGGGCCGACCGCGAAGGGCGAACCCTCCCAACCGTGGTCGTTGAGCACGGTCCAGACGACCTCGGGCTCCGGGAGGACGGCGGGAACCGCCTCGACGGAGTTGCCGCACCGGTCGCAGATCAGGTTGACGGTGCCGGAGCGCAGTCCGGGTACGACGGTCATGCCCGCCCCTCGGGGTGGAGGGTCCGGCCACGGTGCCGGTGGCCGGACGTCGTGACGGCCCTCACCGCGCGCGGACGCGGACGGGGACGGTGGCGCGGGCCCGGACCGGCGCGACCGGGACGGCCGTGGCGGACGACGGAGCACCGACCGGGGTGGTGCCGGCGACGCGCGGGCCGTCGGAGCCGGGGACGGTCTCGGAGCCGGAAGTGTCGACCGGGTCCGACTCGGCGACGACGTGGAAGACCTGGTCGACCCGGGCGACCTGGAGCAGCCTCCGGATCCGGGGCGACGGGGAGCGCAGGGTGAGCGCTCCACCGAGTCGCCACATCCGCCGGTGTGTGTCGAGCAGCAGGCCGATGCCGGCCGCGTCAACGTGCGCACACGCCGCCATGTCGATCACCAGTCGGGCCGGCCGCCGGGCGACGACGGCGTCGACCACCGGGCCCAGCCTCCGCACCCCGGTCAGGTCGAGCGGCTCGGTGACGGTGATCTCCAGGTGATCCGTGTCGTGGTCGCCCTCCGCGCCCCGCCCGTTCCCGTTCATCGCACCTCCCGAGTGCTCGTCGCGGGTCAGCCACGGCCCAGCCTCCCGGGGAGGTGTGGCGGTCGTCTCCCGAACATGTGACGGATCGATGACAAACATCCCCGGCCCCCGCCCAGATTGCGGTCGACCCGGTCGGGCGGGTCATGATGGCCGGCATGACGGGAGTGCTGGTGATCGAGGACGACGACCGGATCCGGCTGTCCCTGGTGCTGGCGCTGGAGGACGAGGGCTACGCCGCACGCGGAGCCGCCACCGCCGAGGAGGGGCTGCGCACGCAGCGCGCCGAGCCCGCCGACACGGTCCTGGTGGACCTGATGCTGCCCGGCGTGGACGGCTTCGAGTGCATCCGGGAGATCCGCCGATCCGACGACGTGCCCATCGTCGTGGTCAGCGCCCGGGACGACACCCACGACATCGTCGCCGCGCTGGAGGCCGGAGCCGACGACTACCTGGTCAAGCCGGTCGCCATCAAGGAGCTGACCGCCCGGCTCCGGGCGCTGCGCCGACGCGCGCGGGCCGCCGCCGGGGTGACCACGACCGTCCCGACGCTCGTCTTCGGGGACCTGGAGATCCGGCCCGACGGTGGTGAGGTCCGGCTCGACGGCGAGCCGGTGGCGGTCACCCGCACCGAGTTCCGGCTGCTCTGCGAGCTGGCCCAGCACCCCGGTCGGGTGCTGTCCCGGCAGCAGTTGCTCGAACGGGTGTGGGGCTACACGGTCGGCGACGAACGTCTGGTCGACGTGCACGTGGGCCGGCTCCGGCAGAAGATCGAGCGGGACACCGCCGCGCCCCGCCACCTGGTCACCGTCCGGGGGCTCGGCTACAAGTTGCAGCGATGAGACGGGCCGGGCTACGGACTCGGGTGGCCGCCGGCTTCGCCGCCGGCGCGCTGGCCCTGTCCACCTCGATCGCGCTGGCGTCGTACCAGTTCACCCGGAGTTCGCTGCTGGCCGAGCGGGAACGTACGGCGGTGCGGGCCGCGTACTTCGACGCCACCATCGTGCAGGCCGGGTTGACCGGCGAGCGGCCGGACATCATCGAGGTGCTGCGGTCGCTGGACACCGGCGGCGACCGGCGGGCCGTGCTGCGCCGCGACGGGATCTGGTACGCCCGCAACGTCGACGCCGGGGTCACCACCGGCATCCCGGAGCGGATGCAGCGACTGGTCGCCGCCGGCACCCCGGCGGTGCAGCGGATCCGCGCCGACGGGCAGCCGGCCGTGGTGGTCGGTGTGCCGCTCTCCCCCACCACCGCCTACTACGAGGTCGACTCGTTGCAGGAACTGGAGGAGACGCTGCGCACGGTGGCCCTGGTGCTGACCGCCGTCGCGGTCACCACGGCCGTGGCCGGAGCGGGGATCGGCTGGCACATGACCCGGTACGTGCTGCGCCCGCTGCGCCGGGTCGGCGACGCGGCCGAGGAGATCACCGCCGGGGACCTCAGTGCCCGGTTGGATCCGGCGACCGAGCCGGACCTGGCCCGGCTCACCACGTCCTTCAACCACATGGTCGACCAGTTGTCCCGGCGGCTGGAACGGGACCGCCGGTTCGCCGCCGACGTCAGCCACGAACTCCGGTCGCCGTTGCAGACGCTCTCCGCCGCGGCGAGCGTCCTGCACCGGCGGCGGGAGCACCTCGACGACCGGACGCGGACCGCGACGGACCTGGTCACCGACGAGATCGCCCGGTTCCAGACCCTCGTCAACGACCTGATCGAACTCGCCCGCAGCGACCAGCCGGCGGAGCGGACCCCGGTGGCGGTCGGTGACCTCGCCCGGCAGGTGTGCCGGGGCCGGGGGCTGCCCGAGACGCTGGTGCGCGTCACCGGGCCGGGCACCTGGCTGGTCGACCGGCGACGGGTCGAGCAACTGCTGGGCAACCTGCTGGACAACGCGGTCCGGCACGGCGGTGGTCCATGCGCTGTCCGGCTGACCGCGCAGGACGGGACGTACCGGGTGGAGGTCGACGACGAGGGGCCGGGTGTCGACCCGCAGGACCGGACGGTGGTCTTCGACCGCTTCGTACGCGGGCGCGGGGCCCACGCCCGGGGCGGCGGCGACGGCACCGGCCTGGGGTTGGCGCTGGTGGCGCAGCACGCCGCCGCACACGGCGGACGGGCGTACGTGGTGGACCGGCCCGGCGGCGGCGCACGTTTCCGGGTCGACCTGCGGGAGCCCCGGTGCTGAGCGCCGACGCGCGACGGCCCGCCCCCGGCGGAGCCGGGTGGTCCGGGTGGCCACTCCGGTGGGCGGCCCTGGTCGCGGCGGCCGGAGTGCTCGTCCTGGCCGGCTGCGGGGTCTCCGCCGAGCGGGTGCCCCGGGAGGTGACCCCGCCGCAGGGGCCGTTCCCGGCGGTCGGCTCCCCGGCCCCGGCGGCCACCGAGAGCGGCACCGTGGTCCAGCGCCTCTGCTACGTCCGGGACGACCGGCTGGTGGTGGTCAACCGCCGGGTCCGGGCCCTGCCGACCGCCCGGGAGCAGATCGAGCTGCTGCTGGACGGGCCGGTCGCCGGCGAGCAGGGCGACCGGCTGACCAGCGCCCTGACCGGGGTCAACGTGGTCACCGACGTGCGGGTGGCCGACGGCGAGGCGACGGTCGCCGTCGGTGAGCGGCTGGCCGGCACCGGACGCAACGACGAGGTGCTCGCCTTCGGCCAGATCGTCTGCACCCTGACCAGCCGCGCCGACGTGGACCGGGTCGCCTTCGTGCAGGGCGGCCAGCGACTCGGGGTGCCCCGGGCCGACGGCTCGCTCTCCACCGGCCCGCTCACCGCCGCCGACTACGCGGCCATGGTCTCCCCACGCTGACCGGGGGCGGGGTGGGTGTGGCCCACCCCGCCCGTACGGTCGCTACAGCGTCCGGGCGAGCCGGTCGGCGAGGATCCGGGTGAACCGGGACGGGTCGGCGAGCTCCCCGCCCTCGGCGAGCAGTGCCATGCCGTGCAGCAGCTCGGCCGTCTCGGTCAGCACCTCCTTGTCGCCGTCCTGCTCGTGCGCCGCGCGCAGCCCGGTGACGAGCGGGTGGGTCGGGTTCAGTTCGAGGATCCGCTTGACCGACGGGACGTCCTGCCCCATCGCCCGGTACATCTTCTCCAGGGTCGGGGTCATGTCGTGCGCGTCGCCGACGATGCACGCCGGTGAGGTGGTCAGCCGGGACGACAGGCGGACCTCCTTCACCTGCTCGGAGAGCTGCTCGCCCATCCAGGTCAGCAGCGCCTCGAAGTCCTTGCGCTGCTGCTCCCGCTCCGGTTCGGCGTCCTTCTTCTCCTCCTCGGTGTCCAGGTCGACCTGGCCCTTGGCGATCGAGCGCAGTGGCCGGCCGTCGAACTCGCCGACCCGCTCGACCCAGACCTCGTCCACCGGGTCGGTGAGGATCAGCACCTCGTAGCCCCGGGCGCGGAACGCCTCCATGTGCGGCGAGTTCTCGATCATCGACCGGGACTCGCCGGTCATGTAGTAGATGTCGCTCTGACCGTCCTTCATCCGCTCGACGTACTGGGCGAGGGTGGTCAGCTCGGTCTCGTCCCGGGTCGAGGCGAGCGAGGTGATCTCCAGCAGGGTGTCCCGGTTCTCGGTGTCGTCGATCAGCCCCTCCTTGACCGCGCGACCGAACTCGGCCCAGAAGGTGCGGTACCGGTCGGGGTGCTCGGTCATCATGGTGCGGACCGTGGCGAGCACCTTCTTGACCAGACGACGGCGGACCACCCGGATCTGCCGGTCCTGCTGGAGGATCTCCCGGGAGATGTTCAGCGACAGGTCGTGCGCGTCCACCACGCCCTTGACGAAGCGCAGGTAGTCCGGCATCAGCGCCTCGCAGTCGTCCATGATGAAGACGCGCTTGACGTAGAGCTGGACGCCGCGCCGCCCCTCCCGGGCGAACAGGTCGAACGGCGCGTGGGACGGCAGGAAGAGCAGCGCCTCGTACTCGAAGGTGCCCTCCCCCCGCATGTGGATGGTCTCCAGCGGGTCGACCCAGTCGTGGCTGAGGTGCTTGTAGAACTCCTTGTACTCCGCCTCGTCGACCTCGCTGCGGGGACGGGCCCAGAGCGCCTTCATCGAGTTGAGGGTCTGGACCTCGGTGGTCGTCTTCCCCTCGGCGTCGGTGCGCTCCACCGTCATCCGGATCGGCCAGGCGATGAAGTCGGAGTACCGCTTGACGATCTCGCGGATCTTCCAGTCGGCGGTGTAGTCGAAGAGGTTGTCCTCGCTGTCCTCCGGCTTGAGGTGCACGGTGACCGAGGTGCCCTGCGGCGCGTCGTCGACCGACTCGATGGTGTAGGTGCCCTCACCGGTGGACTCCCACCGGGTGCCCTCGGCCTGCCCCGCCCGACGGGTGACCAGCTCCACCCGGTCGGCGACCATGAACGTGGCGTAGAAACCCACCCCGAACTGACCGATGAGGTCCTGCGAGGCGGAGGTGTCCTTGGACTCCCGCAGCTTCCGCAGCAGCTCGGCCGTACCGGACTTGGCGATCGTGCCGATCAGCGTGACGACGTCGTCGCGGGACATGCCGATGCCGTTGTCCCGGACGGTCAGCGTCCGCTTCTCCCGGTCGACCTCGATGGCGATGTGCAGGTCGGACGTGTCGACGTTGAGCTCCTTGTCGACCATCGACTCCAACCGCAGCTTGTCCAGCGCGTCGGACGCGTTCGAGACGAGCTCCCGCAGGAAGACGTCCTTGTTCGAGTAGATCGAGTGGACCATCAGCTGGAGCAGCTGGCGTGCCTCGGCCTGGAACTCGCGCGTCTCGACCCCGTTACTCACGGGCGACTCCTTTCCTTGACAGGTGTCGCCGGACAGGATACGAGCCGGCGGCCCGGGCCTCCGGCAGGGGCGACCCTGACACGCGGCTCAGCAGGTGGGGGCGGCGAACCGACTCCGGCCGGCTGTCGGCGGCGACTGTTACGGTGCCGTCGCCGTGGATGTGCGAGCCGGAGGTTGGCGTGACCATCAGTACCCATGTGACGACGTTCGACGGTCTGCCGATCGTCCGGTTCAGCCGCGAGGCGGAACTGCCGGCCGACCCGTCGGCGGTGGCCTGGCGGGTGGAGGCCCCCGACTACGACTCCGCGCCGGAGGAGTTGGCGGCGGAACTGGACGCGCTGCTGTCGCGGGTGCCGGCCGACGCGGTCCGCGCGCTGGTCGTCGGGCAGTGGGGCAGCGCCTACGAGACGGCGGCCCCGGTCGAGCTGCTGGTCTCCCTCGCCCCCCGGCTGACCGGGCTGCGGGCGCTCTTCCTCGGCGAGATGACCTTCGAGGAGTGCGAGATCTCCTGGATCCGGCACCGGGAGATCACCGGGTTGCTGGAGGCCTACCCGGCGCTGGAGGTGCTGCGGGTGCGCGGCGCGGACGGGCTGGCGTTGAAGCCGGTGCGGCACGAGGCCCTGCGCGAGCTGGCGTTCGAGTCCGGCGGCCTGCCGGCCGCGCTGGTCCGGGCGGTCGGTGACTGCGACCTGCCCGCCCTGACCCACCTGGAGCTGTGGCTCGGGGTGGACGACTACGGAGGCGACGCCACCGTGGCCGATCTCGCCCCGGTGCTGGCCGGCGAGCGCCTGCCCGCCCTGCGGCACCTGGCGCTCTGCAACGCCGAGATCGCCGACGAGGTCGCCGCCGCCGTCGCCACCGCGCCGGTCGTGGCCCGGCTGGAGGTGCTCGACCTGTCCAAGGGCATCACGACCGACGCCGGGGTCGACGCGCTGCTCGCCGGTCAGCCGCTGACCCACCTGCACCGGCTCGACCTCCACCACCACTACCTCTCCGACGAGGCCGCCCAGCGGCTCGTCACGCGGCTGCCCGGGGTGCGGGTCGACGTCTCCGACCGGCAGGAGCCCGACGAGGACGACGACGAGGTGTACCGCTACACCGCCGTCGGGGAGTAGCCCGTGCCCGACACGTCCCGGGGAGAGGGCCGGGGCGGGAGCCTGCCGTTGACGGTGGTCGGCAACCCCGACAACCGTCGGGTCCGGCTCTTCGCCGGGGCGGCGGTCGGGGCGGGCCTGCCGCGACCGGCCGTGCTGCCCTGGCGTGACCTGCTCACCGGTGCCGCCCCGCCCCCGGCGGGCACGCTGGTGCGGGTCGACTCCCCCGGCGAGGACGCCGAGGTCGACCGGCTGCTGCGGGGGGCCACCGAGCCGGCCCGGCACGGCGAGATCGTCGGCCTGGCCGCCGCGCACGCCGGACTGCGCCGGGCGCTGGACCGGCTCGCCTCCGGTGGGGCGACCCTGCTCAACCAGCCCGCCGACATCGTCGCCATGTGCGACAAGCGACGCTGCCACGCGACGCTCGACGCCGCCGGGGTGCCGGTGCCGGCGGCGCTGGGCGAGGTCACCGGCTACGCCGGGCTGCGGGCGGCGATGCGCCGGGCCGGCTGGACGCGGGTGTTCGTCAAACCGGCGCACGGCTCGTCGGCGTCCGGGGTGCTCGCCCTCGCGGCCGACGGGTCCCGGGTGCTCGCCACCACCCCGGTCGAGCGGGACGACGGACGTCTGTTCAACTCGCTGCGGGTCCGCCGGTACACCGACGAGTCCGAGGTGGCGGAGATCGTCGACCGGCTCGCCCCGGACGGGCTGCACGTCGAGCGGTGGCTGCCCAAGGCGGGGCTGGCCGAGCGGGTGGTCGACCTGCGGGTCGTGGTGGTGGCCGGTCGCCCCACGCACGCCGTGGTCCGGGCCGGGCGGGGTCCGATCACCAACCTGCACCTGGGCAACGCCCGGGGCGACCTGGCGGCGGTGCGGGCGGCGGCCGGGCCGGCCAACTGGGCGGCGGCGATGGCGACCTGCGCGCGGGCCGCCGCCTGCTTCCCGGACACCCTGCACGTCGGCGTCGACCTGATGTTCCTTCTCGGCTGGAACCGGCACGCCGTCGCCGAGGTGAACGCCTTCGGTGACCTGTTGCCCGGGGTGCTGGCCGACGGCCGGGACACCTACGCCACCCAGGTGCACGCGCTGCTCGGCGGCTGGCGTCCGGGCGGCGGGCGGCCCGCGTCCGCCGGGGACCGGTCCGCGTCCGGGACGGCCGGCGGGCCGCTCGTCCCGAACGGCGGGGCGGGACGGGAGGCGTCGTGCGCGACCTGATCGGCTCCCACGACCTGCTGCTGGTCACGCTGGACACGCTCCGCTTCGACGTGGCCGACGACCTGGTCCGCGCCGGGCGCACCCCGACGTTGGCCCGGGTGCTGCCCGGCGGACGGTGGGAGCGGCGGCACAGCCCGGCCAGCTTCACGTACGCCGCCCACCACGCGTTCTTCGCCGGGTTCCTGCCCACCCCCACCGGCCCGGGGCCGCACGAACGGCTCTTCGCCGCCCGTTTTCCCGGCAGCGAGTCGGCCGGGGCGGACACCTGGGTCTTCGACGCCCCCGACCTGCCCACCGCGCTGCGCGTCGAGGGCTACCACACGGTCTGCCTCGGCGGGGTGGGCTTCTTCAACCTGCGCAGTCCGCTCGGGGCGGTGCTGCCCGGGCTGTTCGCCGAGGCGTACTGGGAGCCGGGGTTCGGGGTGACCGCACCCGACTGCCTGGACGCGCAACTGGACCGGCTGGCCGAGGTGGTCGACCGGACGCCGGTCGACCGGCCGCTGTTCACCTTCCTCAACGTGGCCGCGCTGCACCAGCCGAACCGGCACTACCTGCCCGGGGCCGAGACGGACGACCGGGCCAGCCACGCCGCCGCGCTGGAGTACGTGGACAGCCGCCTGGACCGGCTCTTCGCGCTGGTCGGCGGGCGCGGGCGGCCCACCTTCGTGATCATGTGCTCGGACCACGGCACCGCCTACGGCGAGGACGGGCACACCGGCCACCGGTTCGGCCACGAGGTGGTCTGGACCGTGCCGTACGCCCACTTCACCCTCGACCCGGGAGACTCGTGACCCTCGACGGCTCGCCCTACCAGGGCTACCTCTACGCGTACCCGCACAAGACCGCGTACCGGCCGCTACGACCCCGCCCGGCGCTGCGGGAGGTCTGGGCGGCCCAGCCCCGCGACGCGCTCTTCCTCTACCTGCACCTGCCGTTCTGCGAGATGCGCTGCGGCTTCTGCAACCTGTTCACCCGGGCCAACCCGCCGGCCGAGCAGGTCGCCGCCTACCTCCGGCAGCTGCGCCGACAGGCCCGGCGGGTCCGGGACGCCCTCGGCGACGCCCGGTTCGTCCGGGCGGCGTTCGGTGGTGGCACCCCCACCTACCTGGAGGCCGGTGAGCTGGCCGAGCTGTTCGACATCGCCGAGGAGACCGCCGGCGGGCCGCTGGCCGGGCTGCCGATCTCGGTGGAGACGTCCCCGGCGACCGCCACGCCGGACCGCTTGGCCGTGCTCGCCGAGCGGGGCGTCACCCGGGTCAGCATCGGGGTGCAGAGCTTCCTCGACGCCGAGTCCCGCGCCGCCGGCCGGCC
This sequence comes from Micromonospora echinospora, assembly GCF_900091495.1. Classification (NCBI taxonomy): domain Bacteria; kingdom Bacillati; phylum Actinomycetota; class Actinomycetes; order Micromonosporales; family Micromonosporaceae; genus Micromonospora; species Micromonospora echinospora. Next base: position 7,092,527 of record NZ_LT607413.1, read on the forward strand.
CCAGCGCCGCGCCGAGGTCGACCGGGCCCTCGACGCGATCCGGGCGTCCGGCGCGCCGGTGCTCAACGTCGACCTGATCTACGGCATCGACGGGCAGACCGCCGAGACCTGGCGGACCAGCCTGGAGACGGCGCTGCGCTGGCGGCCGGAGGAGCTGTACCTCTACCCGCTCTACGTCCGGCCGTTGACCGGGCTGGGTCGGCGGGCGCACACCCGCGCCGACTGGGACGCCGAACGCCTGGCCCGCTACACCGAGGCGGTGGAACTGCTCGGCGCGGCCGGCTACCGACAGGAGTCGATGCGGCAGTTCCGCCGTGCCGACGTGCCGACCCCGGACGGCCCCGACTACTGCTGCCAGGACGACGGCATGGTCGGGCTGGGCTGCGGCGCGCGGTCGTACACCACCGCGCTGCACTACTCCTTCGACTACGCGGTCAGCGTGTCCGAGGTCCGGGCGGTCCTCGACGACTACCTCGCCCGCCCGGCGGACGACTTCGACCACGCCGAGGTGGGCTACCACCTCGACGCCGCCGAGCAGCGGCGACGCTGGCTGATCCAGTCGCTGCTGCGCGCCGAGGGCGTCGATCCGGGGGCGTACCGGAAACGGTTCGGCAGCGCTCACACCGACGACTTCCCCGAGCTGGCCGAGCTGGCCCGGCGCGGCTGGGCCACCGACGACGGCATCCGACTCACCGCCGCCGGGCTGGCCCGCTCCGACGCGATCGGGTCGTGGCTGGTCTCCGCGCCGGTGCGGCAGGCCATGACGGGGTACGCGATCCGGTGAACCTGTCGATCCTCTACCGAGGGCCCCTGGCCAGCTGCAACTACGACTGTCCGTACTGCCCGTTCGCCAAGCGGCACGACCCGCCGGAACTGCTCCGCGCCGACCGGGCCGCCCTCGCCCGGTTCACCGACTGGGTCGAGGCCACCGACGACGTCCGACTGTCGGTCCTGTTCACCCCGTGGGGCGAGGGGCTGACCCGGAGCTGGTACCGCGACGCCATGGTCCGCCTGTCCCACCTGGCCCACGTCGACCGGGTGGCGATCCAGACCAACCTGGCCGCCCGGCCGGACTGGCTGGTCGAGGCCGACCCGGCGACCGTAGCCCTGTGGACCACCTACCACCCGGGCCAGGTGACCCGGGAACGGTTCCTGGCCCGCTGCGAGCGGCTGCGCGAGCTGGGCGTGCGCTTCTCCGTCGGGGTGGTCGGATTGCCCGAGCACCTGGCCGAGGCGCGGGCGCTGCGCGCCGCCCTGCCCGACGAGGTCTACCTCTGGGTCAACGCCGCCGACGGGCACCGGTACGACGCCGAGCAGGAGGCGACCTGGACGGCCCTGGATCCGCTCTTCGGGTACAGCGTCCGCCCGCACCTGTCGCTGGACCGGCCCTGCCACGCCGGGGAGACCGCGGTGTCGGTGAACGGTGACGGAACGGTCCGGCGCTGCCACTTCGTCGCCGCGCCGATCGGCAACCTCTACGACGGCTCGTGGCGGGCCGCCCTGATGCCCCGGGCCTGCCCCAACGCCGTCTGCGACTGCCACATCGGGTACGTCCACCTCAAGCCGCTCGGCCTGCGGCAGGTGTTCGCCGGCGGGGTGCTGGAACGGATCCCGGCCGGCTGGCCGGAACGGCACCGGTGAGCGGGGTGGCACACCGTGTTGCCCTGCTCTGCTACCTCTGTCGTCGTGTCGTCACCCGAACCGCTCGCCCGCACTGACGGACCGGCCGTACCCCGGCCGGTCCGTCGCCGCGTACCCTCGTCGCCGGTGTCGCCGCCCGTGCTCCGGCGGACGCCCGGCCGGACCGGCGTCGCCGGTCGCCCGTACCGCCGTCCCGGGCACGGCGCTCCCCTGGAGGCAGCCCGGTGAACGCCCACGACTGGCAGGTCTCCGGCTACACGCACCGGCGCGAACTCGGCTCGGGAGCGTCGGGTCGGGTGGTCCTCGCCGTGCACGACGCCACCGGCACGCCGACGGCGATCAAGTACCTGGTCGGGAAGGTCGGCGACGACCCGTCGTTCCGGGCCGCGTTCCGGGCCGAGGCCGAACTCCTCGCCGCGATCGACGACCCGCACGTCGCCCGCCTCTACGAGTACGTGGAGACGGCACACGGCGCGGCCATCGTGATGGAACTCGTCGACGGGGTCTCGCTCCGCCAGATGCTGCGCGCCAACGGCCCGACCGAGCCGGAGTCCGCCCTGTACGTGCTCAAGGGCTCCCTGCTCGGGCTGCACGCCGCGCACGTCCGTGGTGTCGTGCACCGCGACTACAAGCCGGAGAACGTGCTGGTCACCGCAGCCGGTCAGAGCAAGCTCGCGGACTTCGGCATCGCCATGCCGATCGGACGCGAGGCGGGTGGCTCGGTCACCGGCACGCCCCGCTACATGGCCCCGGAACAGTGGCGCGGGGCGGCGGCCACCCCGGCGTCGGACATCTACGCCGCCACGGCGGTCTTCTACGAGTGCCTGACCGGGCATGCCCCGTACGTCGGGCCGGGCCTGATCGACCTGCGGGACCAGCACGCCCACGCGCCGATCCCGACCGACGCGGCCCCGGCGTCCGTGCACGACCTGCTCCGGCAGGGCCTGGCCAAAGCGCCGGAGGAACGCCCGCAGCCGGCCGCCACGTTCCTGGACTGGCTGGAGACGGTGGCGGCCGGGGCGTACGGGCCGCAGTGGGAGGAACGCGGGCGCAGCCGGCTGGCCGAACGGGCCGCCCTGCTGGCCCTGCTCTTCCCGTCCCACCAGCCGAGCGACGGCAGCACCGCCGTCGCCGCCACCGTCCTCGCCGACGACCGGGGACGGGCCTGGGGCTGGGGCCGCAAGGCCCTGGTCGCCGGGGGCGTCACGGCGCTGCTCGTGACCGGGGGCATGAGCTACAGCTACGCCTCCCGCGAGGAGCCGGCGGTCGAACTCGCCGTGGAGCCGGGCCCGTCGACCCCGGTCGTCGCGACACCGGCCGCCGAGCCCAAGGACCCCACGCCCGGCCCGACGACCCCCACGCCCACGCCGAGCCCGACGGCCACCACCACCCCGTCGGCCACCGCCGCGCCGACGGCCAGCGTCACCCGGACGCCGACCGCCACCCCGAGCCGGACCCCGTCCGCGACGCCGGGCCCGCTGGTGAGCACCACCCCACCCCCGCCGCCGGACGTGACCGCCCCGACCCTGGGCCGGGTCGCCGCCAGCCCGCAGACGATCGAGCCGGCCGGCTGCCCGTACGGCCCGACGTCGAGCACGGTCACCGCGACGGTCGACGACGACCGCACCCCGCCGGAGTCGCTGCGGGTGAGCTTCCGGTACACGGTGGGCGGGAAGACCTCGACCGTGGCGATGTCGTACACCCGCAGCGGCCACCACCGGGGCACCCTCGGCGGCCTGCCGGTGGACCGGTCGACCCCCCGCATCCCGGTCGACGTCACCGCCACCGACGCCGCCGGCAACACCGCCAAGCCGGTCCGCGTGTACGTCAGCTTCCAGCCGTACTGCACCCCGGGCTGACCGGTGGTGCCCCCTCCGCACCGCGCCACGTCGCCCGGTCGGACCCCGACGACCACGGGAGGTCGTACCCGATGACCCAACCGACCCTGCCCACCGGGGCGCGCGTGGTGGGGCCGGCGCACGCCGGCGTCTGCGGGACGTGGTGGCGGGCGCTGACGCCGGACGGCGCGGAGCAGCTCGTGCTGCGGATCGCCGCCCCCGACCCGGCGCTGGCGGAGCGGGTGACCACGGCGACCCGCGCGGTGGCCGCCCTGCGCCACGGCGGCCTGCTCGGCTCCGCGGAGCCGATCCGGCACAACGGCGCGCTGTGGCTGGTCGCCACCGGGGCGTCCGGGGTGACGCTGTCGGAGCTCGCCGAGACCGAGGGCCCCGGTCTCGACCTGCCGGCGGTCGCCACGATCGCGGTGGAGACCGCCCGGACCCTCGTCGCGCTGCACACCGCCGGGCTCGGCCACGGCGCGATGCACGGCCGCACGGTGGTGGTCACCGCCCTCGGCGCGGTGACGCTCACCGAGGCGGCCCTGCTGCCGGCCCTGCACGGCGCGCCCGCCGACCTGGCGACGGACCGGCGGGCGTGGGCGGAACTGGTCCGCTGGCTGGTCGCCCGGTGGTGCGGCGCGCAGCCCGGCGCCGACCTGCTGCTGCGGTGCGCCGCGCGCGGCGAGCAGGACCTGGCCCAGGCGGTACGGGAACTACGCGACACCCCGCTGCCGGTGGGATCCGACGGCCGGACGGGGCTGCTCGTCGCCGTTGCCGCCCACCGGCACCGGACCGCGCAGGAGGACCCCACCGTGGCTGCCCCGGTGGCCACCTGGCCGGCCCTGCCGCCCGAGAACGCCTGGTACGGCAGCGCGCCGACCGAGGCGGTCCCCACGATGGCAACCTCCACCGGGGCCGCCCCGGCCGAGGCGTTCCCCACGGCCGTCGTGCCCACCGAAGTCGTTCCGGCCGGTCCGGTCAGTTCTCCCGGCGGCGCCCCACCCACCGAGGCGCTCACGGTCGGCGCGCCGACCACGACGCTGCCCGACGACGCCCCCACCGCCGCGCTGTCGATGTCACCGCCGGTGGACCCCTTCGAGTCGGTACGGGTACCGACGCTCCTACCCGGGCAGCCGTCACCGCCCGGCCGGACGTACCGGTCGGGGGAACCGACGGCCGCCCCACACCCGACAGCCGCCGACGCCACCCCGGGCCCCGCGACCGAGGGGTACGCGCCGACCGGCCGGTACGAGCCGGTCGGTGGCTCCGCCCCACCCCCCGGCACCGAGGTGCGCTTCGGGCCGGGAGTACCCGCCGGGCCACCGGTGGCGCCGAGCTGGCAGCGTCCGCCGGCACCACCGGCCCGGCCGCGCCGCTCCCGCGGGAAGCTGATCGGCTCGGTCCTGTCGACGCTGCTCACCCTCGCCCTGCTGGTCGCGGTGGGCCTGCACCTCTGGCAGCGGCTGAGCCCGCTGGAGGTCCACTCGGTGCGGGTGGCCGTGGCCGAGCCGCCCGGCGAGCGCTGCGACGTGACCGTGGACGTGGTGGCGACCGTGGAGACCAACGGCCGGGCCGGCACCATCCGGTACCAGTGGCTGCGCGGCGGGGCCGAGCCGGGCGGCCTGCTCACCCAGCGGGTGGCCCGGGGCCAGCGGACGGTGACGCTGCACCTGAAATGGGCGGTCAGCGGAACGGGCACGACGACGGAGACCGCCGTCATCAACATCACCGAGCCCACCCCCACCCAGGGGCGGACCATCTTCCGCTACCAGTGCCGGACCGGGTGACCGGTCGGGTCAGCCCAGCGGGTCGACGGCGTCCGGCGGCGGTCCCGACCGGTAGCGTGCCGGGTGTGAGCCTGCGCACCATCCGGCCCTGGTCGGGAATGCCGGGCCGCCGTCGGCATTTGGTCGCAGACATGAGCGCACTCGATCAGACAGGCGGTGTCCGGTGAGCATCACCCGGGAGGCCGTGGCACCACCCGCGCCGACCCCTGGCGAGCTGATGAGCCCGGGGCAGCGGCTCCGACTCGTCCTGGTCCTCGGGTCCCTCATCGCGATCGGGCCGCTGACCATCGACATGTACCTGCCGGCGCTGCCGTCGATCGTGGACGACCTGGGCACCACCTCGGCGGCGGTCCAGCTCACCCTCACCGGCACGCTCGCCGGGCTCGCGGTCGGTCAGCTGGTGATCGGTCCGCTCTCCGACGCGCTGGGCCGCCGGACCCCGTTGCTGGCCGGAACCGCGTTGCACGTGCTGGCGTCGCTGCTCTGCGTGATCGCGCCCTCCGTGGAGGTGCTCGGCGCGCTGCGGGTGTTGCAGGGTCTCGGCACGGCCGCCACGGCGGTCGTCGCCATGGCCGTGGTCCGCGACCTGTTCAGCGGGGCCGCGTTCGCCACCCTCTTCTCCCGGCTGATGCTGGTGATGGGCGCCGCGCCGATCCTGGCCCCCACGCTCGGCAGCGAGGTGCTGCGCTGGACCAGTTGGCGGGGCATCTTCGTGGTGCTCGCGATCTTCGGGGTGGCCCTGCTCGCCGTCGCCGCCTTCGGGCTGCGGGAGACCCTTCCGGTGGCGCTACGGCGCTCCGGCCGGATGATCGACACCGTGCGGACGTACGGAACGCTGCTGCGGGACCGGGTCTTCGTCGGCCTGGTCCTGGTCGCCGGTCTCGCGATGGCGGCGCTGTTCGCGTACGTCGCCGGGTCGTCGTTCGTGCTCCAGGAGCAGTACGGCCTCGACGAGCAGGAGTTCGGCCTGGCCTTCGGCGCGGGCGCGGTGGGTCTGATCCTGGCCACGCAGCTCAACGTCCGGCTGCTGCGGCGGTACACCCCGCAGCGAATCCTGGTGGTCTCCCTCGTCGGCGGCACCGCCGCCGCGCTGGGGCTGCTCGTCTTCGCGGCCACCGGTCTCGGCGGGCTGCCCGCCCTGCTGGCCACCCTCTGGGTGGTGCTGGCGGCGGCCGGGCTGGCCATGCCCAACGCCCCCGCGCTGGCGCTGTCCCGGCACGGCGAGGCGGCGGGCACCGCGTCGGCGCTGCTCGGCGCGGTGCAGTTCGGCGTGGGCGCGGTCGCGGCGCCGCTGGTCGGCGTGCTCGGCACCGGGGCCGTGGCGATGGCGCTGGTGGTGGCGGGCGGCATGGCGTGCGCGCTCGCCGTCCTGCTGGTCGTGGTCCGTCCGGCCCGGCTCGGCGCGCTCGACGCGGTGCCGGTGGCCGGCGCCGCGCACTGAACCCGGCCGGCCCCGCCGTGCCGGGCGGGAGGCGGTGCGCCGCCCACCACCGTCCGGCACGGCTGTGCCAGGCTGTCCACGTGGCTCAGCGACCTCTCCTCCTCATCGACGCCCCAAGCCTCTACTTCCGCGCCTACTTCGGCGTCCCGGAGTCCAGCGCGCGGGCCGCCGACGGCAGCCCGGTCAACGCGGTACGCGGCTTCCTCGACATGCTCGCCACACTGGTCCGCACCCGCCGGCCCGACCGGATGGTCTGCGCACTCGACTACGACTGGCGGCCCCAGTGGCGGGTCGCGCTGCTGCCGTCGTACAAGACGCACCGTCTCGCTCCCGAGGGCGACGGCGAGGTGGTGCCCGACACGCTCAGCCCGCAGGTGCCGGTGATCCTCGACGTGCTCGCCGCGATCGGCATCGCGACCGTGGGCGCCGACGGCTACGAGGCCGACGACGTGCTCGGCACCCTCGCCACCACCGAACCCGCACCCGTCGAGGTGGTCTCCGGGGACCGTGATCTGTTCCAGCTCGTCGACGACGCACGGCCGGTGCGGCTGCTCTACGTGGGCCGGGGCGTCGCGAAACTGGAGGACTGCGACGACGCGGCGGTGCGGACCCGGTACGGCGTCCCCGCCGATCGGTACGCCGACTTCGCGGCGCTGCGCGGCGACCCCAGCGACGGGCTGCCCGGCGTGCCCGGCGTCGGGGAGAAGACCGCCGCGCGCCTGGTCAAGCGGTACGGCAGCGTCAGTGGCATCCTCGCCGCGCTGGACGAGCCCGGCTCCGGCTTCGCCCCCGGTCTGCGGGCCAAACTCGACGGGGCACGTGGCTACCTGGCCGTGGCGCCGACGGTGGTGCGGGTGGCCCGGGACGTGCCCCTCGCTCCGATCGCCACGGCACTGCCGGCGGCCCCGGTCGACCCGGAACGGCTGCTGGAGCTGGCCGAGCGATGGAATCTGGCCAGCCCGGTGCGACGGCTGGTCGACGCCCTCGCCAACCACCCCTGACGCCCTGGGCGCTCCCGCCGCCCGTACACCGCGCCCGCCGGTGTGCCCCGCCGGTGTGCCGCCTCGCTGGTGTGCCGCCTGGCCGGTGTGCCGCCTGGCCGGTGTGCCGCCTGGCCGGTGTGCCGCCTGGCCGGTGTGCCTGCAGGGGACCCTTGCTCGTCGTTTCTGCCCTGTAGGGGGCCCCTGCTACCACCGCAGCCCTCTTGGCCGGGGTGGCGGTGGCGTGGGTGTCAGCGGGGAGCGTCGTCGCGGCGGCGTGGGAACGGGGTGCCGCCGGGCTGGCCGAGCGTGGTGCGGGCGGAGTGGGCGCGCAGCCCGGCCGGGTCCGGCAGGGTGGCCGGTTCGGCGGGGGCCGGGGCCGGGTCCCGTCGGGCGTCCAGGTACGCCGCGCCCGCCCGGTCCTCCTCGGTCGGGGCGGCCAGCAACGCGTAGACCAGCCCGACCACCACGAGGATCACCGCCAGCACGATCGGCACCAGCAGGGTGCTCACACCCGCGCCGGGAAGCTGGCCCTGCCGGTCGTGCAGGTGCACGGTGAGGGCGCTCATGCCGGTGAAGTGCATTCCGTTGACCGCGACGCCCATCACCAGCGCCGAGCCGACGAGCGCGAGCAGCCGGCGGACGGTCACCGCCAGCCAGAGCGCCACGGTGGCCGCCACCACCGCGATCGCCACGGACAGGGCGACCCGGGTGGGGTCGTAGTCGAGGTCCCCGTGGAGTCGTAGCGCGGCCATGCCGGTGTAGTGCATCGCGGCGACCCCGGCCCCGGTGAAGAGGCCGCCGGCCAGGATCCGGAGGGCGGAGACCCGTCCGGTGCCGACGATGGCCAGCCCGGCGCCGACCGCCACCACGGCGATGACCGCGCTGGCCACGGTGAGCGGGATGTCGTACCGGATGCGCGTGCCCTCGACCGCGAACCCGAGCATCGCCATGAAGTGCATGGTCCAGATGGCGGTTCCGCCGATCGCCCAGGCAGCGAGGATCCCCCACCAGGCCCGCTGGCCGGCGGTACGGGCGGTGCGGATACGGCCGGCGCAGACCAGTCCGAGGAACGAGCCGAGCACGGACAGTGCGTAGCTGAGCGCGGGCGTGATCCATCCGTACTCAAAGTGATTGATCGTTGCCATGGCCTTCTCCCCGGAAAGCTCCACCGGCGCGCAGCTAGCGCCGAAGCAATGATCGGGGACGTCCCTACCAGCCACAACGGCACCCCCCGGGAAATCCGGGGGGTGCCGTGGCGGTGACCGTTCGATGCGTCGATTGCCATACGGCAATCACGTACGGTAATGATCAGGCGGTGGCGTGGTACGCCAGCACACCGCGGTTGACGGCGGCGATCGCCTGCCGGGCGGTGGCGCGCAGCTCGGTGGACGCCCCACCGGAGTCGGCGAGCTGCCCGAGCAGGTCGACCACCTGCCGGGCCCAGCGGACGAAGTCCCCGGCCGGCATCTCGCCGTCGATCTGGTGGCCGCTGGCCAGCACCTTGGCCAGCGCCTCGCCCCGCGCCCAGCGGTAGATCGGCCAGACGAAACCCAGGTCGGGTTCCCGGGTGACGCTGAGCCCCCGGGACGCCTCGTCCGCCTCGATCTCGCTCCACAGCTTCAGCGTCGCGTCGACCGCGTCGACAATCGCGCCGCGCGGCACCGAGGCCCGCTCGTCGACGTCCCGCCGGGCCTCGAAGACCACCACCGACACCGCGGCGGCCAGTTCGGCCGGGGAGAGCCCGTCCCAGACGCCCCGGCGCAGGCACTCGGCGACCAGCAGGTCCGCCTCGGTCCAGATCCGGGCCAGCATCCGACCGGCGTCGGTGACCGACCCGTCGGCGGTGAGATAGCCCCGGGCGGTGAGCAGCGCGACGATGCGGTCGAAGGTACGGGCCAGCGAGCCGGTCCGGCCGGAGACCCGCTGCCGCAGTTCGTCGGTGTCGCGTTCCAGCCGGCGGCGACGCTCCGCCCAGCGGGCGTGCTCCTCCCGTTCCGGGCAGCCGTGACACGGGTGGCGGCGCAGTTCGGACCGGAGCTGGGTGAGCCGGTGGTCCTCCCCCGCCGCCTGCCGGGACCGGCCGCCGCGCCGCCCGCCGTGCCGGTCCAGGCCGGTGGCGCTGACCTCGGCGGCGAGGTCCCGGCGGGCCGCCGGGGAACGGTGGTTGAAGTGCTTGGGCACCCGGATCCGGGCGAGCACCTCGGCCGGGGTGGTGAAGTCCCCCGCGCTGAGCCGTCCCGCCCAGCGGTCCTGGGTGAGCACCAGCGGCCGGGGCTCGCCGAACCCGCCGGTGGCGGGGTCGATGACGACCGCCAGGCCGGCCCGTCGCCCCGACGGCACCCGGATCACGTCGCCGACCCGCAGCCGCTCCAGCGAGGCGATCGCCGCCGCCTTCCGCTGGGTCTGCCCCTGCCGGGCCAGGGACCGCTCCCGGTCGCCGATGGCCACCCGCAGCGCGAAGTACTCGTCGAAGTCGCCCTGGTGGCAGACCGACTCCGCGCCGTACGCCTCGATGGTCTCGGTGTTGCGCTGCACCTGACGGGCCAGGCCGACCACCGAGCGGTCCGCCTGGAACTGCGCGAACGACGACTCCAGCAGCGCCCGGGCCGGCTCCGCGCCGACGCTGCCGACCAGGTTGACCGCCATGTTGTACGACGGCCGGAAGCTGGACCGCAGCGGGTACGTCCGGGTGGAGGCGAGGCCGGCGACGTGCCGGGGGTCGGTCTCCGGCGACCAGACCACCACCGCGTGCCCCTCGACGTCGATGCCGCGTCGACCGGCCCGGCCGGTGAGCTGGGTGTACTCCCCCGGCGTCAGGTCGACGTGGGCCTCGCCGTTGTACTTGACCAGCCGTTCCAGCACCACGCAGCGGGCCGGCATGTTGATGCCCAGGGCGAGGGTCTCGGTGGCGAACACCGCCTTGACCAGGCCCCGGACGAACAGCTCCTCGACGACCTCCTTGAAGGCCGGCAGCATGCCCGCGTGGTGGGCGGCGAGGCCGCGCTCCAGCCCGTCGAGCCACTCCCAGTAGCCAAGGACGGAGAGGTCCTCGCCGGGGATGGCGGTGACCCGGCTCTCCACCACCCGGCGGATCTCGGCACGTTCCTCGGGCGAGGTGAGCCGCAGCCCGGCGGCGAGGCACTGCTGCACCGCCGCGTCGCAGCCGGCCCGGCTGAAGATGAACAGGATCGCCGGGAGCAGCCCCTCCCGGTCCAGCCGGTCGACGATGTCCGGGCGCAGTGGCCCCCGCCAGCGCGGTCCGCGTCGCCGGTCCGCGCCGGTGCCGCGCACCTCCCCCAGTTCCAGGCGGCGCAGCGTGTCGCGGGTGTAGCGCAGCAGTTCCGGGTGGACGTCGTGCTTGCGGGCCGCGTCGGCGTCGTGGAACAGGTCGAACATCCGCTTGCCGACGAGCATGTGCTGCCACAGCGGCACCGGCCGGTGCTCGCTGACCACCACGGCGGTCTCGCCCCGGACCGTGACCAGCCAGTCGGCGAACTCCTCGGCGTTGGAGACGGTCGCCGAGAGGGAGACCAGGGTGACCGAGGCGGGCAGGTGGATGATCACCTCTTCCCAGACCCCGCCCCGGAACCGGTCGGCGAGGTAGTGCACCTCGTCCATCACCACGTACGCCAGGCCCTGGAGGGTGGCCGAGCCGGCGTAGAGCATGTTCCGCAGGACCTCGGTGGTCATCACCACCACCGGCGCGTCCCCGTTGATCGCGTTGTCGCCGGTGAGCAGGCCGACCTGGTCGGCGCCGTACCGGTCGACCAGGTCGTGGTACTTCTGGTTGGACAGCGCCTTGATCGGGGTGGTGTAGAAGCACTTGCGGCGGGGCTCGTCGGGCGACACCGGTCGGGCCGGGGTGCCGCGCAGCGCCAGGTGCACGGCGAACTCGCCCACCACGGTCTTGCCGGCGCCGGTCGGGGCGCAGACCAGCACCCCGCTGCCCCGTTCCAGGGACTGACACGCCTCGCGTTGGAAGTCGTCGAGATCGAACCCCAGGTCGAAGGCGAACTCGTCCAGGGCCGGGAAGAGGGAGGCCTGCGCGGCCCGGCGGCGCGCCGCGGCGTACCGCTCGGCGGGGCTCGACATGCCACCAAGATTAATGCGTCGCCGCCCGGCACACCCGCCAAGGCCACCCAGCGCACCCGCCCGGTCCTGCGGACGGCCCCGGCAAGGCCGTCCGCCGGACCCGTCGGGGGCGGTCGGTAGGGTGCACCCGTGCCGGATCATGCCCATGCGCCCGACCCCCGTGCCAACCGCGCCACCGACCCCCGGGAGGTTCCCCGCCGCCGGATCGAGGCGGTCCTGTTCGATTTCCACGGCACTCTGGCCCAGGTGGAGGACGCTCGGGAGTGGGTGCTGGCCGCCGCGGCGAGTTGCGGAGCGACGCTGGAACGGATGCGGGCCACGGTGCTGGCCGACCGGCTGCTCACCGCCGGCCGGGCCGGCGGGCCGCTGCCCCACCGGGTGCCGCCCCGGCTGGCCGAGGTCTGGTCCGAGCGGGATCTCTATCCGCACGCCCACCGGGCGGCGTACACCGGGCTGGCCGCGACGGTGGACGCCGGGATCGAGGGCCTCGCCGACGCCCTGTACGACCGGGTGCTGAGTCCGGACGGCTGGGTGCCCTACCCGGACGCCGCCCCGACCATGGCGGCGCTGCGGGCGGCCGGCGTCAAGGTGGCGGTGGTCAGCAACATCGGCTTCGACCTGCGCCCGTTGTTCGACGCGTGGGGGCTCACCGACCTGGTCGACGCCTTCGTCCTGTCGTACGAGGTGGGTCGCTGCAAGCCGGACCCGGGCATCTTCCTGCGCGCCTGCGGCATGGTCGGGGTCGATTCGGAACGGGCGCTGATGGTGGGTGACACCCCGGCGGACGCGGGAGCGGTCGGGGCGGGCTGCGCGGTGCTGGTGCTGCCCCCGGCGGAGGTGGGGCGGCCGAACGGGCTCGGCGCCGTGCTCGACCTGGTCCTGGGCGGCTGACCCGACCAACCGGACAGCGCTAACACGATCATGACAGCAGCGTTACCGGTCATCGCTAACAGGTCGGCGTTATCGTCGCTGCCATGACCAGCCCCGAGGTCCCGCGTGACCGGATCGTCCGGGCGGCCGCCGCCCTGCTCGTCGAGGGCGGCCGGGAGGCCGTCTCCACCCGGGCGGTGGCCCGGGCCGCCGGGGTGCAGGCCCCCACCATCTACCGACAGTTCGGCGACATGCGGGGCCTGCTCGACGCGGCGGCCAGCTACCGTCTCGCCGCGTACCTGGACGCCCAGGCCTCCCGGGCACCCGCCGCCGATCCGGTCGACGACCTGCGGCGCGGCTGGGACATGCAGGTGGAGTTCGGGTTGACCCACCCGGCCGTGCACGGCCTCATGTACGGCGACCCACGCCCGGACCCGGTCCCCACCGCCGCCCGGGTGGCCCGGGACATCCTGCGCCACCTGGTCACCCGGATCGCCGAGGCGGGACGGCTACGCACCGACGTCGACCGCGCCGCCGACCTCGTCCACTCCGCGTGCTGCGGGGTCACCCTCACGCTGCTCCGCACCCCGGTCGCGCAGCGGGACCCGGTCCTGTCCACGGTGGCCCGGGAGGCGGTGGTCGGCGCGGTGGCCACCGACACCGTCGCCGCCCGTGCGCCCCGCCGGGTCGACCGGCCGGTACGGCACGCCGTGGCGCTGCGCGCGGTCCTGCCCGAGGTGGCCGCCGACCTGACCCCGGCCGAGCGGGACCTGCTGGCCGAGTGGCTGGACCGGATCGTCCGCGCCGCCCCACCCTCCTGACCGCCCGCCCGTCCGGTGACCAGGACGGCTGGCCCTGGCGTGGCGTCCGGGGCGACGGGCAGCAGTACGCGGGCCAGGGTGCCCGGTCAGCGCAGGAGCCGTACCGCCGCCGGTACCGCGGTGACCGTCACCGGCAGGCGCAGTGACCGCTCCCCGTCGGCGTACGTGGTGATGCCCTCGGCCGCCAGCTCGACGGTCCGCGCCCGGTAGGTGCGCACCAACGGGTGCCGCACGTGGGTACCCCGGTAGATGCGCGGCTTCACCCGCATCAGGGTGCGCCGGTCGAAACGGCCGCCGACCACCACGTCCAGGAGACCGTCGGTCGGGTCCGCGTCCGGACAGATCCGCATCCCGCCGCCGTAGCTGCCGCAGTTGCCGATCGCCACCAGCACCGCGTCGGTCTCCTGCGCCGTCCCGTCGACATGCAGCGTGTAGCGACGCGGGCGCAGCCGGGCCAGCTCCACCAGGATCGCCAGGTCGTACCGGCGGGGGCCACGGGGCCAGCGCATCCGGTTGGCCCGCTCGTTGACGATCGCGTCGAAGCCGGCGGCCAGGACAGCCCCGTACCAACGGACGGCCCCGTCGGCACCGGTCATCCGGGCCAGGTCGACCGGGTGGCTCCGGCCGTCCCGCAGTGCGGCGACCACCACCTCCACGGCGGCGGACGGGTCGGCCGGGAACCCGGTGTCGACGGCGAAGTCGTTGCCGGTGCCGGCGGGCACCGGGCCGAACGGCACCGTCGTCCCGGCCACCGCCTGGAGCGCGCGGTGCACGGTGCCGTCACCGCCGACGGCCAGCAGCGCCGACACGCCCTCGACGACCGCCGCGCGGCACGCCGCCTCGGCCTCCTCCGCGGTACGCGCCTCCAGCAGCCGGACCGGCCGTCCGGCGGTGGCCAGCCGGTCCAGCAGGTGGGGCAGCATCCCGCGGTGCCGCCCCCGGCCGGCGGTCGGGTTGGCCAGGACGGCGACGGGGCCACCGGGAGACGGGGCGGCGGACGGGTGGTCGTCTGCGGTCACGGCGAGCACGGTAGCGCGGCCGGCCCCTCTCCGGCTGACCCAGCGGTCAGCCGGTCGGCCCGTACCGGCGGTCCGCGCGACCAGAGCCTGGTGGTAGCAGGGGTCCCCTGTTACGCAAAAAGCGGTAACAGGGGACCCCTGCTACCGCTTCAGCGTGCTGCGGACGGTCAGGTCATGTCGTCGTACCGGCGGTCGATCGGCGCCGGCGCGGGGATCTGCTCCGGGGCGGCTATCGGCGCGCTCGCCTCCACCCGCTCACCGGCGGCGACGGGCTCCCGGTCGAACTCCAGCGGGGAGACCTCGTCGTCGTCGATGCCGGCGTAGACCTCCTTGCCCCGGCCCTTGCGCCTGTCGTTGAGGAACGCCACCCCGACCGCCGCGAAGTAGAGCAGGCAGAGGCAGAGCGCCAGCGCGGTCATGCCGAACGGGTCCGGCGTCGGGGTGACCACCGCGGCGAAGGCGAAGAACAGGAAGACCGCGATCCGCCACCAGCCCAACAGACGCCGGGCGCTGGCCAGTCCGACGAAGTTGAGCATCAGCACGATCAACGGGAACTCGAACGCCACCCCGAACAGCAGGATCAGGTTGGTGACGAAGGAGACGTACCGGGTGATGTCCAACGTCGTCTGGATCTCGCTGCCCGCGACGTTGAGCAGGAACTCCAGGCCCTTCGCGGTCACGAAGTACGCCAGCAGCGCGCCGGCCGCGAACAGCGGAGCGGCCAACGCGGTGAAGACGTACGCGTACCGCCGCTCGTTGCGGTGCAGACCCGGGGCGATGAACGCCCAGAGCTGGTAGAGCCAGATCGGGGCGGCGATGATCAGGCCGACCCAGAGACCGATCTTCAGGTTGAGCAGGAAGAGGTCTGCCGGGCCCAACTGGACGAAGTCGCAGCTCTCGCCGGCCTGCTGGAACTTCGGCAGGTCGCAGTACGGCTTGCGGAGGATGTTCAACACCGGCCCGGCCAGCCACAGGCCGAAGCCGAAGCCGACCAGGATCGCCAGCGACGCCCGGAAGAGCCGGTTACGCAGCTCGCGGAAGTGCTCGACCAGCGTCATCGAGCCGTCGGCGGCCCGTTCGAAGTTGCTCGGACCGCGCTTGCGGAGGGCGAAGCGCACGGTTGTCCGGCCTTCCGGTCAGTTCTCGCGGATGCGCTGCACCGGGTCGACGACCGGCTGCTGCGGCGGAGCCTGGTACGGCTGGCCGGTGTGGGGCGCCTGCTGCGGGTGCGGGGCGTACGGCGCCTGCTGGGCGGCCTGCGGCGGCAGCGGCTGGTAGCCGGCCTGGGCGTCCGCCTTCTCGGCGAGGTCGCGGTCGTTGTCGTCGTGCAGGCTCTTGGTTTCCGCCTTGATGATGCGCAACGACCGACCCAGCGAACGGGCCGCGTCGGGGAGCCGCTTCGCGCCGAAGAGCAGGATCAGCACGACCACGAGTACGGCGATGTGCCACGGCTTGAGGGCACCCATGGGAAGCTCCAGTCGCTCTGTGTGTCGGGGTGGTGTGTCGCAGCCCATCGTACGTGCGCTGCGAGCTTCCGCCACCCGCCGGGCCACTGGCTGTGCGGTCCGGTCGGTGAAGTCTCGACCAACCCCCGGTGTCCCGTCAACCGTCCCGGGCAACCCTCTCCGCAGCTCACGAGTGAGCGTCGAGTGCCGGTCAGTCGGCGTCGAGTGCCGGTCAGTCGCCGCGCCGTGCCTTGATCAGCTCGACCCGCTGCTGGGCGACGGCGATCTGCCGCTGCAATCCCTCGGCCCGCTCCTGGAGCACCTCGGCGGTCGACTGGAGCGCCTCGGCCTGCGCCTGCCGCTGTTGCAGGGCCAGCGCCGCCCGGCGCAGCCGGGGCAGGCGGGCCAGCACCGGCCGGACGGCCAGCGCCAGCACGACCAGCGGGACGAGCACCACCGCGAGCACGATCCACTTCACCACGGCGGTCAGCCTACTGCCTGCCCGGGTCACCCGCCGGGCTGGCCGCGCCCGCCACCCCGGCCACCACCGCCGGCACGTCGACGGCGGAAGCCGGCACCCCGGCGGCCGGGTCCGGCACGTCGATGGCCGGTCCGGCGGCCCCGGCGAGGGAGCCGGCCGCGTCGTCCACCGCTGGGGTGGCGTACGCGTCGAGGGCGGCCAGCGCTTGGGCACGCACCTGCTCGGCCAGCTCCACCGGGGCCACCACGGTCGCCTCCGGGCCGAGCCCGAGCACGAAACGACGGGCCCAGCCCAGGTCGGTGACGCGCAGCGAGACCAGCCAGTGGTCCCCCTCGCCCGCCTCCACCCGCTCGCACGGGTAGTACTCCGTGATCCACCGCTCCCGGCGACCGATCCGCAGGGTGATCAGCGGCAGGTCCGCCGACGGGCGGAACACCCCGCCGGTGAGGTCGTACGGGCGGGCCTGAGGCGGCACCGCCACCGGCTCGTCCAGCTCGGTGACCGCGTCGATCCGGTCGGCCCGGAACAGCCGGACCGCCTCGGCCCGGCGGCACCACGCCTCCACGTACGCCCGGCCGCCGACCATCAGCATCCGCAGCGGGTCGACGACCCGCTCGGTGGTCTCGTCCCTTGCCGCCGTGTAGTAGGTGATCCGCAGCGCCCGGCCGCCCTCCACCGCCGCGCGCAGCGCCTCGACCCGCTCGCTGTCGCCGGGCAGCCGAACGGCGACTGGCGCGCCGACAGTGTCCCCGGCCGCGTCCTCGATCTTGGCGAGGGCCCGCTCGACCGCCTCCCGGTTGGCCACCCCCGGCGTCTCGGCGAGCATCCGCAACGCCACGACCAGCGCCAACGCCTCGTCCGGCGTCAGCCGCAACGGCCGGTCGATGCCGGCGTCGTAGGTGATGGTCACCCGGTCGCCGTCGAACGCCATGTCGATCAGGTCACCGGGACCGTAGCCGGGCAGCCCGCACACCCAGAGCAGCTCCAGATCCTCCCGGATCTGCCGTTCGGTCACCCCGAGGTCCCCCGCCGCCTCGGCGATCTCGATGCCCGGCCGGGCCAGAAGGTAGGGCACCAGGTTCAGCAGTCGGGCCAGCCGGTCGGCCGAGGCACGCGAACCGGTCGGGCGGGTGGCGGTACGACTCACCGGGCACCTCCGCTCGTCGCGACCTCGTCGTGCCGGGCCGCGACCTCCTTCAGTCGTTGGATGACCGCCTCCCGCACCTCCGGCGGGCTGAGCACCCGCACGTCCGGGCCGTACCCGACGA
Source organism: Micromonospora echinospora (assembly GCF_900091495.1). Lineage (NCBI taxonomy): Bacteria > Bacillati > Actinomycetota > Actinomycetes > Micromonosporales > Micromonosporaceae > Micromonospora > Micromonospora echinospora. The sequence goes on from NZ_LT607413.1 coordinate 7,110,213, forward strand.
GCTGGCCGGCCAGCGACTCCGGGTCGGCGTACGGCAGGACCAGCCGGTCCCCGTCCGGCCCGGTGCTGCCCCCGACCGCCCAGCGGCGCAGCCCGGCGGCCCGGCCCGGGGCGACCAGGACGGTGGCCCGGCCGGTCCGCTCCACCGGCCCGGACCAGCGGGCGACGTGGCTGATCAGATCGACCTCCGGCGGGGTGTACGCGCCGGGGCGGCCGGTGACCCGGACCGCGCCGACCACCCGGGAGAGCCGGAAGCAGCGGGTGGCCTCCCGCTCCAGGTCGTGGCCGACCACGTACCACCGGCCCCGCCAGCAGACCACGCCCCACGGCTGGAGCCGGCGGGTGGCGGGCGCGTCACCGTCGGGGGTGCGGTAGTCGAAGCTCACCTCGCGCCGGTCCCGCGCGGCGGCGGTCAGCGGCGCGAACGCCGGGTCCACCGTGACCATCGGCTCCAGGCCGAGGGTGGCCTGCGGGTCCACGTCCACGCCGGCGGCGCGCAGCTTCGCCAGCCCCGAGGAGGCGGCGGCGGCCAGCCCGGCGTGCTGCCACAGTCGGGCCGCGATGCCCACCGCGGCGGCCTCGTCCGGTTCGAGCGGGATGTCGGGCAGCGCGTACTCGCGGTGGGCGATCCGGTAACCCGGCTCGGTGTCGAAGACACTGGCGGTCCCGGTCTCCAGCGGCACGCCCAGCTCCCGCAACTCGGCCTTGTCCCGCTCGAACTTGCGCTGGAAGGCCTCGTGGTCGCGGACGTCGTCCGGATCGTGTTCGTAGCCGGGCACCGTCGCGGCGATCTGCGCGGCGGTGAGGAACCGTCGCGTGGACAGCAGGCAGATCACCAGGTTGACCAGGCGCTCGGTACGGGTCCGCGACACGTGCAAGACGCTAGCAGCCCGCCGACCCCCGCAGACCGCGCACCCACACGGGCGGCGCGGCGCCGTCGGTCGCCCCGCCCGGGTGCTGGCGGCGGTCCCGGGCCGTCGGGTGGTAGCAGGGGACCCCTCCTCATCGAAAAGCGGTAACAGGGGGCCCTTCCTACCGTCGCGGGCCGACAGCCGGCGACCGGGCGGGCGCCGACCATAGGGTGGGCCCATGGCGGAAGCCGCAGCCAGGACCGAGAGTGTCGGCACGGTTGTCGTGGCCGGGGCCGCGAACCTCGCCATCGCCGTGGCCAAGCTCGTCGCCGGGCTGCTGTCCGGCTCGGCGGCGATGCTCTCCGAGGCCGTCCACTCGCTCGCCGACACCACCACCGAGGTGCTGCTCTACACCGCCCTGCGGCGGGGCGCGCGCCCCGCCGACCCCCGGCACCCCTTCGGGTACGGCAAGGAGAGCTACGTCTGGGCGCTGCTCGCCGCGTTGTTCACCTTCGTGGCCGGGGCCGGTTTCGCCGTCACCCACGGGGTCACCACGATCCTCGTTCACGAGCACCGCGGCGACTACCTCGCGTCGTACGTCGTGCTCGCCGTCTCGTTCGTCATCGAGTCGGTCTCACTGGCCCGCGCGGCGCGGCAGGTCCGCCGGGAGTCACGCCGCTGGCGTACCAGCCCGCGCCACTTCCTGCGGATGACCGCGGACACCACCGTCAAGGCGGTCTTCCTGGAGGACAGCGCCGCGCTGGTGGGGCTGCTGCTGGCCGCGTTCGGCGTGGGCCTGTCCCAGCTGACCGGCGAGGAGGTCTACGACGGGATCGCCTCGATCCTGATCGGGCTGCTGCTCCTGGTCGTCGCCACCATCCTGGCGTACAGCAACGTCTCCCTGCTGGTCGGCCGGTCGGTGCCGGGGCGGATCCGGCGCGAGATCGAGGACGAACTCGTCGGCCTGCCCACGGTGCGGCGGGTCGACACCCTGCTCACCATGCAGCTCGGTCCGGCCGACGTGCTGGTCGCCGCCAAGGTCGACTTCTCGGACGACGCGACCGGCGCGGACATCGAGGCCGCGGCGGACGCGGCCGAGCGGCAACTCACCGGACGCTACCCCGAGATCCGGTACGTCTTCCTCGACCCGACCCGGGCGCGCCCCGGGACGGCCGACCCCGCCCCGGACCCCGACGAGCCGCCGCCGGGGACCTGACCAGCCACGGGTACGAACGGCGGGTACCCGGGCGTGGACCATCGGCCGGACGCCGATAGCGTGCCCGTCATGGTGCGATGGCGGACGGCGACGGTCACGGCACTACGGCGCCGGTGGCACGGCGCGACGGAACTCGACGTGGTCCTGCCCGACGGGGCCACCATGCGGGCGCTGGCCTACCCGGAGCTGGTCGGCGAGCCGGAGCCCGGTGACCGGGTGCTGCTCAACGTCGGCGCGCTGCTGATGGGGCTCGGCACCGGCGGGTACGCGCTCGTCGTCGCCCTGCCCGACCGGCTGCCCGAAGACCCGCCGCAGGCCGCCACCCGCGACGCCGGGCATCTAGTCAAGGCCCGCTACACCCCGCTGCAACCGATCCTGCTCGGGGTCGACGAGGAGGCCTCCCCGCACCACCCGCTGCTCGCCGACGCCGACGACCTGGCCGGCATGCCGGTGGTCACCGCCGACCTGCACTCCGCGCTCCCGGCGATCCTCGCCGGGGTGCACGCCGACCGTCCCGACTGCCGGGTCGCCTACCTGCTCACCGACGGCGGGGCGCTGCCCGCCTGGTTCTCCCGCACCCTCGCCGGGCTGCGCGGGCGCCTAGCCGGCACGATCAGCGTCGGGCAGGCCTTCGGCGGCGACCTGGAGGCGAGCACCCTGCACACCGGGCTGCTGGCCGCCCGGCACGTCCTGCACGCCGACGTCGCCGTCGTCGCCCAGGGGCCGGGGAACCTGGGCACCGGCACCCGGTGGGGCTACTCCGGGGTGGCCGTCGGCGAGGCGGTCAACGCGGTCGCCGTCCTCGGCGGGCGGCCGGTCGGCTCGCTGCGGATCTCCGACGCGGACCCGCGTCCCCGGCACCGGGGGGTATCCCACCACAGCCTCACCGCGTACGGCCGGGTCGCGCTCGCCCCGGCTGAGCTGGTCGTCCCGGACGGCCTCGCCCCCGCCCTGGACGCCGAGGTCGCGGCGGCGCTGACGCCGCTGGCCGCGCGGCACCGGATCGTCCGGGTCGACACCGACGGGCTGGACGCCGCGCTCCGGGCCAGTGCCGTGCCGCTGTCGACGATGGGACGCGGCCTGGACGCCGACCACGCGTACTTCCTGGCCGCCGCCGCAGCCGGCCGGTACGCCGCCCGCCTGGCCGACTGACCGCCGGACACGGGCATCGACCGCCTGACGCGGGGGGCATCGACCGGACGACGCGGAACGGCCATCGGACAGGCGGAAGCTGGACGACTCAGGCCAGGAACACCAGGGCCAGCCAGCCGCCCACCATCGCCGCCAGCGCGAGCGCGAGCACCCAGGTCGGCACCGTGTACTCGCCGCGCCGGTTCCGCTCGATCTCGTCGCGGATCTTCTGCCGGCGCCGCTCCACCCAGGTCAGGCGCTCGCGGTCCGGCGGTGAGGAGTTGACCATAACCCGGCAAGCGTACCGGGGTGTCCCGACGGCCCCGGTGGGACCCGCCAGGACACCCACCCCGGTCACATGCTGGCGATCAGCCGCTCCACCCGCTCGTCGTACGCCCGGAACGGGTCCTTGCACAGCACGGTGCGCTGCGCCTGGTCGTTGAGCTTGAGGTGCACCCAGTCGACGGTGAAGTCCCGCCGCTTCTCCTGGGCGTGCCGGATGAACTCGCCCCGCAGCCGGGCCCGGGTGGTCTGCGGCGGCGTCTCCTTCGCCTCGAAGATCTCCGGGTCGGTGGTCACCCGGTCGACCTGGCCCCGCCGCTCCAGCAGGGCGTAGAGGCCCCGGCCGCGCCGCAGGTCGTGGTACGCCAGGTCCATCTGGGCGACCCGGGGATGCGACAACGGCAGGTCGTGCTTGCGCTGGTACCGCTCGATCAGCCGGAGCTTGGTCACCCAGTCGATCTCCCGGGCGACCGGCTCCAGGTCACCGGTCTCGACCGCCCGCAGCACCCGGCCCCACAGCTCCACCACCCGCTTGGCGGTCTGGTCACCGCCGCGCCGCTCGACGAACTCGGTCGCCCGGGCGAGGTACTCCTGCTGGATCTCCAGGGCGCTGACTTCCTTGCCCGAGGAGAGCCGCACCTTGCGCCGGCCGGTGATGTCGTGCGACACCTCGCGGATCGCCCGGATCGGGTTCTCCAGGGTGAGGTCCCGCATCACCACGCCGGCCTCGATCATCCGCAGCACGATGTCGGCCGACCCGACCTTCAGCAGCGTGGTGACCTCGTTCATGTTCGAGTCGCCGACGATCACGTGCAGCCGGCGGTACCGCTCGGCGTCGGCGTGCGGCTCGTCCCGGGTGTTGATGATCGGCCGGCTCCGGGTGGTCGCCGACGAGACCCCCTCCCAGATGTGCTCGGCGCGCTGGGACAGGCAGTACACCGCCCCGCGCGGGGTCTGGAGCACCTTGCCCGCCCCGCAGATCAACTGCCGGGTGACCAGGAACGGGATCAGCACGTCGGCCAGCCGCCCGAACTCCCCGTGCCGGGAGACGAGGTAGTTCTCGTGGCAGCCGTACGAGTTGCCGGCCGAGTCGGTGTTGTTCTTGAACAGGTAGATCTCGCCCGCGATGCCCTCGTCGTGCAGTCGCTTCTCCGCGTCGACCAGCAGACCCTCCAGGATCCGCTCGCCGGCCCGGTCGTGGGCGACCAGGTCGACCACCGAGTCGCACTCCGGCGTGGCGTACTCCGGGTGCGAACCGACATCGAGGTAGAGACGGGCACCGTTGCGCAGGAACACATTGCTCGACCGGCCCCACGACACCACCCGACGGAAGAGGTACCGCGCGACCTCGTCAGGGGAGAGCCGCCGCTGGCCCCGGTAGGTACAGGTGACGCCGTACTCGGTCTCGATACCGAAGATTCGCCGCTCCATGATGAGACATTAGCCCCCCACGGCCTGAATTGGGCAGCGCTCGACGGCGGGGTTGTCGCACCCGGTCGTCGGGCCGCCACCATCCGCGCCGAACGCCCGCCCGGTCAGCCCCCGGGCGGGTCGCCGCGGCACCGGGTCGAACCGTCCCCGCCCGCCGGCCCGTGGTCGGGCGTAGAGTTGGCCGACCGTGAGGATCCTCGTCACCGGCGGCGCCGGCTTCATCGGTTCGGCCTACGTGCGGCGCCTGCTGCGCGGCGCCGAGCCGGAGATCACCCCGACCGCCCTGACCGTCCTGGACAGCTTCACCTACGCCGGTACGCGCGGCGCGCTCGCCGCCGTCCGCGCCGACCCCCGGCTGCGGGTGGTCCACGGCGACATCCGGGACGTCGACCTCGTCGAGGGCACCGTGGCCGGGCACGACCTGGTCGTGCACTTCGCCGCCGAGTCCCATGTGGACCGGTCGATCGTCGGGGCGGCGACGTTCGTCAGCGCCAACGTGCTCGGCACCCAGACCCTGCTCGACGCGGCCCTGCGCCACGGGGTCGGACGGTTCGTGCAGGTCTCCACCGACGAGGTCTACGGTTCCGTCGACACCGGTTCGTGGAGCGAGGACGCGCCGCTGGACCCCTCGTCGCCGTACTCCGCCTCCAAGGCGGCGGCGGACCTGCTGGCGCTGGCCTACCACCGCACCCACGGTCTGGACGTGGTGATCACCCGAGGGGCGAACACCTACGGCCCCTACCAGTACCCGGAGAAGCTGGTCCCGCTCTTCGTCACCAACCTCGTCGACGGGCAGCCGGTGCCGCTCTACGGCGACGGGCGGAACGTCCGGGACTGGATGCACGTCGACGACCACTGCCACGGCATCGCCCTCGCCCAGCGGCACGGCCGGGCCGGACGGGTCTACCACCTCGGCGGCGGCACCGAGCTGACCAACCGGGAGATGACCGGCCGGATCCTCGCCGCCTGCGGGGCCGGCTGGGACCGGGTACGCCAGGTCGCGGACCGCAAGGGCCACGACCGGCGCTACTCGCTCGACACCACCCGCAGCCGCCAGGAACTGGGGTACGCCCCCCGGGTCGACCTGACGACCGGGCTGGCCGCCACGGTCGACTGGTACCGGTCGAACCGGGCCTGGTGGCGGCCGTTGAAGCTGGCCCGGTGAACCGGTGTCGACCTGGTGACGGCCGAAGCCGCCCCGGGGCGGGCCGTCGCCGGCCCGCCCGACCCGTCGGCGACCGTCTCAGCCGCCGGCCCGGATCACGCCTCCGCCGAGCCGGTGGACTCCTCCGGAGTGGCCTCGGTGGTCTGCCCCTCCAGGTCGGCCGAGCCGGCCGAGGTGGTCGGCTTCCCCGCCGGGGCCGCCGGCGGCTTCGGCGTCTCCGCCCGGGCCGAACCGGCCGGCTCCTCGCCACCGTCGAGCAGCGCGGTCAGCGCCGCCCCGGTGATCCGGCGGAAGGTCCGCCCGACCCGGCCACGGTCCAGCACCGCCACTTCGAGCTGGTTCGCGGCGATGGTCCGCGCCGCGCCCCCCTCGCCACCGACGCTGCCGAGGGCCTTCACCGCGACCTTGACCGCCTCGCCGAGGGACATGTCCGGGCGGTGCTCCGACTTGAGCACGCCGGAGATGGCCTCCGCCTGGCCGCCCATCGCCATCCGGCCCGGCTCGTCGTTCACCGAACCGTCGTAGGTGAGCCGGTAGAGCTCGTCCTGCTCCGCCGAGGAGCCCACCTCGGCGACGCAGATCTCCACCTCGAACGGCTTCGACTGCTCGGTGAAGATCGCGCCGAGGGTCTGCGCGAACGCGTTGGCCAACGCCCGGCCGGTCACGTCCCGCCGGTCGTAGCTGAGGCCGTTGAGGTCGGCCATCCGCACCCCGGCGCGCCGCAGGTTCTCGAACTCGTTGTACCGGCCGACGGCGGCGAAGCCGATCCGGTCGTAGATCTCACTGACCTTGTGCAGGGCGCTGGAGAGGTTCTCCGCGACGAAGAGCACCCCGCCCGCGTAGCTCAGGACCACCGCGCTCCGCCCCCGGGCGATGCCCTTGCGGGCCAGCTCGGAGCGGTCGCGCATGATCTGCTCGGGCGAGGCGTAGAACTGCATGGCCACGACGGCGGTTCTCCTTCAGGCGCTGTGCTGACGGCTTCTGGTTGCTGCTGGGTGGGAAGCGGGGTCAGCCGCCCGGGTTCTCCATCCGGCCCGCCACGACGCTCTCGGCGAGGGCGGCGGTCTCCTCGGCGGTGAGCCGGTGGGTCCCCTCCGCCGTCGCGGTCATCACCACCGGGTAGATCCGGCGGGTCAGGTCCGGGCCGCCGGTGGCGGTGTCGTCGTCGGCCGCGTCGTAGAGCGCCTCCACCGCGAGCCGGGTCGCGTCGGCGACGGAGAGACCGGCGCGGAACCGCTTCTTCAGGGCGGACCGGGCGAAGATCGAGCCCGAGCCGATGGCGTCGTAGCCGGTCTCCTCGTAGGGGCCACCGGTGACGTCGAAGCTGAAGATCCGACCGGCCCGGGCCGGGTCCGGCGCGGCCAGGTCGAAGCCGGCGAAGAGCGGGATCACCGCGAGACCCTGCATGGCCGCGCCCAGGTTGCCCCGGATCATCGCGGCGAGCCGGTTGGCCTTGCCGTCGAGCGAGAGCATCGCGCCCTCGATCTTCTCGTAGTGCTCCAGCTCCACCTGGAACAGTCGCATCAGCTCGATGCCGATGCCCGCGGTGCCGGCGATGCCGACCAGCGAGTACGCGTCCGCCGGGTGCACCTTCTCGATGTCCCGCTGGGCGATCAGGTTACCCATGGTGGCCCGCCGGTCGCCGGCCATCACCACGCCTCCGTCGGCCACGATGGCCACGATGGTCGTCGCGTGCGGCGCGAGGTCGGCGGCCATGCCCGGCGGCAGCGGCCGTCGCCCGGGCAGCAGCTCCGGCGCCACCCGACTCAGAAACTGGGTGAAGGAGGACGTCCCCGCGTTGGTGAACACATCTGGTAGACGCCCGGATGGATCAAAACCCGCTGCCACGTGGTTCCTCTCAGGTACGTGATCGCCCCGGCCAGGCGTGACTGGTCGTCACGGAACTGACCAAGACCACCGTTGCAGTTGAAGCAGAGTATCCCGCGTACCCACCCGTTGCGGTGATCGTGGTCCACATGTTGCGGCCCCGGGGTGCCACAGATCGCGCAGACCCCGCCCTGCTCGGCCAGAAGCTCGTCGAACTCCTTCTGCCCGATGCCGTACCGCTGCCGCAGGTGGTGCTCCCTGTTCCCGCCGTAGAGCCGCTTCTTTGTCTCCCGGGCCCTCGTGTTGTGACAGGGTTTGCAGTATGTGGCGTACCCCGAACTGTCCGAGCGGTTACGAGGAAATTCGGCCAACATCTTGACGGTCCCGCAGTCGGCGCAGAAGCGGTGCCCCTCGGGAACCTCCCGTGGCGACTTCACCTGTCGGCCCTGCTGCTCCCGCACCCGCTTCGCATAGCTAGCTTTGGAACGCTGGTTGAAACAGGGCTTGCAGTAGGTGCCGCGACCACTTGGGCGCTTGCTGCTGGCACAGAACTCGTCCAGCAGCTTCCACTCCCCGCAGTCACGGCAGCGACGTCGACCGTCGCAGTCATCCAAAGGTACCGGCATGTCCGATTTGCCGCAGAATGGTCACTGACCTCCTTTTTGTATGTAACCCCTCACGAACTCTTCGGCGTTTTCTTCGAGGACGGAGTCGATCTCGTCGAGCAGGTCGTCGACGTCCTCGGTGATCTCGGCGTGCCGCTCGGCGACCTCCGGGTTCGCCTCGGTGGTGACGTCCTCGATCTCCTCGCCCTGGCGCCCCTTGCCCGACTGGGACTGGCCGCCGCTGTCACGAGTAGCCATGTGGTGCCTCCTCCACGATCGCTTGCCAGAAACTTACCTCGCGGGAGCGACGAAAACCGGCCGCGCGACCGGCTTTCGCCACCGACCGCCGACTCAGCCGCCGGTCAACGTCTCCAGCAGGTCCTTCGCGCTCTCGCAGCGGTCGAAGAGCGCGCCGACGTGTCGCCGCGTGCCCCGCTCGGGCTCCATCATCGGCACCCGCACCAGCGACTCGCGGCCGACGTCGAAGATCACCGAGTCCCAGCTCGCCGCGACCACCTCGGAGGGGTACTGGGCCAGGCAGCGACCCCGGAAGTAGGCCCGGGTGTCCTCCGGCGGCTCGGTCATCGCCGTACGGGTCTCCTCGTCGGTCAGCAGCGTCTTCATCGACCCCCGGGACACCAGCCGGTGGTAGAGGCCCTTCTCCGGCCGCACGTCGGAGTACTGGAGGTCGACGAGCTGGAGCTTGTGCGAGCCCCAGCCGAGCTTCTCCCGCTCCCGGTAGCCCTCCAGCAGCCGCAGCTTCGCCACCCAGTCCAGCTCGTCGGCGCAGAGCATGACGTCCCGGCCGAGCCGGTCGAGCACGCTCTCCCAGCGGTTGAGCACGTCGTCGGTCTGCTCGTCGGTGTCGCAGCCGTACCGGTCGTCCACGAAGGACCGGACCCGCTCGTAGTACGCCCACTGGAGGTCCAGGGCGGTCAGCCGCCGGCCGTCGCGCAGCCGCATCCGGTGGGTCAGCGACGGGTCGTGGCTGACCGCGCGCAGCTCGCTGACCGGATCGGCGATGCCCAGGTCGGGGCCGAGCGCCTTCTCCTCGATCATGGTCAGGATCAGGGCGGTGGTGCCGACCTTCAGGTACGTGGAGATCTCCGAGAGGTTGGCGTCCCCGATGATGACGTGCAGCCGGCGGTACTTGTCGGCGTCGGCGTGCGGCTCGTCCCGCGTGTTGATGATGGGCCGCTTGAGGGTGGTCTCCAGCCCCACCTCGACCTCGAAGAAGTCGGCACGCTGGGAGATCTGGAAACCGCTCTGCCCGCCGTCCTGGCCGATGCCGACCCGGCCCGCCCCGCAGACGATCTGCCGGGTGACGAAGAACGGCGTCAGGTACGCCACGATGTCGGCGAAGGGCGTCTGCCGGCGCATCAGGTAGTTCTCGTGCGCACCGTAGCTGGCGCCCTTGTTGTCGGTGTTGTTCTTGTAGAGGTGGATCGGGTGGGTGCCGGGGATGGTGGCCGCCCGACGGGCCGCCTCGGCCATCACCCGCTCCCCCGCCTTGTCCCAGCGGACCACGTCCCGGGGGGTGGTCACCTCGGGGGTGGAGTACTCCGGATGGGCGTGGTCGACGTAGAGGCGCGCGCCGTTGGTCAGGATGACGTTGGCCAGGCCGAGGTCCTCGTCGGCGAGCGCCTCCGCCGGGTCGTAGGCGGCGCCGGAGTAGGTGAAGCCACGGGCGTCGCGCAGGGGCGACTCCTCCTCGTAGTCCCACCGTGCCCGGCCGCCCCGGTTGAGTTCGGGACGTGCGCCGTAGGCGTTGACCACCTGCGACGAGGTGACCATCGGGTTGGCCCCGGCCTGGCCGGGAACGGAGATCCCGTATTCGACCTCGGTGCCCATGATCCGTCGTACGCTCATCGACCTACCCGCTTCGCTCGCCAACGTGCTCCGGTGTCACGTTGAGCGTAGTCGGCGTCACCCGGGAAGTGGGCGTGGCGCATCACCGGGTCGCGGCGTGGTCGATCGTCCCGGAGCACGGCCGGGAACAGCGGGAGCCCGCGGCGCGTCGCGCCGCGGGCTCCCCTGGTCGACGGTCAGAGGTACTGACCGGTGTTACTGGCGGTCTCGATGGAGCGGCCGGACTCGGTGCCCTTGCCGCCGGAGACGAGCGTCCGGATGTAGACGATCCGTTCGCCCTTCTTGCCGGAGATGCGGGCCCAGTCGTCCGGGTTGGTGGTGTTGGGCAGGTCCTCGTTCTCCCGGAACTCGTCGACGCAGGCGTCGAGGAGGTGCTGGAGCCGCAGCCCCTTGCGCCCGGAGGTGAGGAACTCCTTGATGGCCATCTTCTTGCCCCGGTCGACGATGTTCTGGATCATCGCGCCGGAGTTGAAGTCCTTGAAGTAGAGGACTTCCTTGTCGCCGTTGGCGTAGGTGACCTCGAGGAAGCGGTTCTCCTCGGTCTCCGAGTACATCCGCAGCACGACCGCGTCGATCATGGCCGCGACGGTGGCCTGGGGGTCGCTGCCGTGCTCGGCCAGGTCGTCGGCGTGCAGCGGCAGGCCGGAGAGGATGTACTTGGAGAAGATGTCCTTGGCCGCCTCGGCGTCCGGGCGCTCGATCTTGATCTTCACGTCGAGCCGGCCGGGTCGCAGGATGGCCGGGTCGATCATGTCCTCCCGGTTGGAGGCGCCGATCACGATGACGTTCTCCAGTCCCTCCACGCCGTCGATCTCGCTGAGGAGCTGGGGGACGATCGTGTTCTCCACGTCCGAGGAGACACCGGAGCCCCGGGTCCGGAAGATCGAGTCCATCTCGTCGAAGAACACGATCACGGGGGTGCCCTCGCCGGCCTTCTCCCGCGCGCGCTGGAAGATCAGCCGGATGTGCCGCTCGGTCTCGCCGACGTACTTGTTGAGCAGCTCGGGACCCTTGATGTTGAGGAAGAAGCTGGTGTGCTTCTCCTTGCCCTCCCGCTCGGCGATCTTCTTCGCCAGCGAGTTGGCCACGGCCTTGGCGATCAGCGTCTTGCCGCAGCCGGGCGGACCGTAGAGCAGGATGCCCTTGGGCGGGCGGAGCTGGTGCTCACGGAACAGGTCGGCGTGCAGGAAGGGCAGCTCGACCGCGTCGCGGATCTGCTCGATCTGCGAGTGGAGGCCGCCGATGTCGGTGTAGTCGACGTCGGGCACCTCCTCCAGGACCAGCTCCTCGACCTCGCTCTTCGGAATGCGCTCGTACGCGTACGCCGAACGCGGCTCGATCATGAGCGAGTCGCCGGCCCGGATCGGCGAGCCGATCAGGGTATCGGCGAGGTGCACGATCCGCTCCTCGTCGGAGTGCGAGACCACCAGCGCCCGGTCGCCCGGCTCGCCGGCGGGACCCGCCAGCACCTCCTTGAGCATCACGACCTCGCCGACCCGCTCGTAGCCGAACGCGTCGACGATGTTCAACGCGTCGTTGAGCAGGACCTCCTGGCCGCGCCGGAGTTCGGTCGCGTCCAGCGAGGGCGAGACGGCCACCCGGAGCTTGCGGCCGCCGGTGAAGATGTCCACGGTGCCGTCATCGTGCCGGGCGAGGAAGACACCGTAACCGCTGGGCGGCTGCGCCAGCCGGTCGATCTCCTCCTTGAGCGTCACGATCTGCGCGCGAGCCTCCTTGAGGGTGCTCACGAGCCGTTCGTTGTTCTCGGTCAGCCGCGCCAACTGTGCCTGGGTGGCCGCCAGGCGCTCTTCGAGCTGCCGGACGTGTCGGGGGCTCTCGGTCAACTTGCGCCGCACCAGAGCGAGTTCCTCTTGGAGAAACGCGACCTGCGTGGAGAGATCGTGGGCCTCCTTCTCCCACCGTGCGGCGCGCGAGTCCGCGTCGTCGCTGCGTGCCACGTCCCACCTCCCCGGGGGGCTTGAACGTTCTGCCCTAACACTAACCGCTATGAGCCCGATTCGGTCCCACGCAACGCCCTGAACCTTGATCGCCGGGGACGCGGAGGAGGCCGGCCCGGGCGTTCGGGTACCGTCGGGGGCGGAACACAAGAGCATGGGGGTGCAGCGATGGCGGAGGTCGCGACCGACCAGTTGCAGGTCTGGGTGGACCAGGACCTGTGCACGGGCGACGGGCTCTGCGTGCAGTACGCACCGGAGGTCTTCGAGTTCGACGTCGACGGCCTGGCGTACGTCAAGGGCACCGACGGCGAGTTGCGGATGACCCCGGGCGACCGGGTGGACGTCCCCGCCCACCTGCGGCTAGAGGTGATCGACTCGGCGAAGGAGTGCCCCGGCGAGTGCATCCACGTCGTCCGGGACGACGGCGTGGAGATCGCCGGCCCGGACGCCGACTGACCGCACGCCGGGCCGGTTCCGGTCGCCGGCCGGGGCACCCGCCGGCCGCCTCGCCGGGCGGACCGGTCGCGGGGCCGGCGTCGAGCCGGCCTCGAGCGAGCCGCGAGGCGGCCACCAGCGCCCCACGAGTCCGTCCCGGCGCGTCGCCGGCCGGGCGGCGGTCAGAGGACCGGACGACCGACCACCGAGGCGACAATCCGGGCGAAATCCTCCAGTCGGGCGATCTGCCCCGCCCCTCCGTCGTCGAGCGTCTTGCCGAAGCGCAGCGCGTCGTGCCGGGGCGCCCCCACCGCCTCGTCGCCGGGTGGCGCCTCGTCCATCGACGTCAGCAGCAGATAGACGTCGATGCTGTCGACCCGGATCTCGCCGTTGTCGGACCGGGTGAGCCGACGGCGGCAGCCCACCTCGGTGACCGTGGAGACCGGCACCACCCGCAGGGACGACGTCATCGACCCGGGCGGCCCCTCCCCCGGCGGCACGTCCTCGCCGTGCCACAGGATCAGCCGGCTGCCGTCACAGACGACGACCTCCTGCCACACCCCGTTGACCTCGTTGACGAAACGTTCCAGGGTGAAGCCCAGCACGGACGCGCCGCGCAGCACCCCGCCGAGCGCCTCCAGCGCCACGTCGGGATCGCGCAGGTAGGCCCGCGCCGCCGATTCGAGGTCCTGGTACGGCGACCAGTCCGGGAAGACCGCAGGCAGGTCACCGCCGCCGATGCCCGGCCGGCTCATCCCACCGCCTCCCTCCGGTCGGTGTTCCGGTCCACCGTCACGGGATGTCCGTCTCCTCCGGGGCGACGGCGTCCGGCCCGGCCGGTGTGGCCGCCGCCAGCCGGGCCGCCTCGGCGTCGCGCAGCAACTGCCGACGCTGCACGTACGCCTCGGTGCCCTTGCTCGGCTTGCGCCGACGGGGCGGCGCGGTGACACCGGGGGCGAGTTTACGGGCGGAGACCAGGAACGCGGTGTGCGCGATCATCCGGTGGTCGGGTCGGACGGCCAGCCCTTCGGCGTGCCAGTCGCGCACCAGCGACTCCCAGGCCCGCGGCTCGGTCCAGCCGCCCCGCTCGCGCAACGCCTCCACCAGCTCGGAGAGCTGGGGGGTGGTGGCCACGTACCCGATCAGGACCCCACCGGGGACGAGGGCCCGCTCGACCATGTCGAGCATCTCCCACGGGGCGAGCATGTCCAGGATGATCCGGTCGAAACCGGTCTCCGGGCAGTCGGCGACGTCGCCGACGCGCAGCCGCCAGGCCGGGTGCGGGCCGTTGAAGAACGCCTCGACGTTGCGGCGGGCGATCTGGGCGAAGTCGTCGCGCATCTCGTAGGAGTGCAGCTCGCCCCCGGTGCCGACGGCGCGCAGCAGCGAGCAGCTCAGCGCCCCGGAGCCGGCGCCGGCCTCGAGGACCTTCGCGCCGGGGAAGATGTCACCCATCGCGACGATCTGCGCCGAGTCCTTCGGGTAGATGACCTGCGCGCCGCGCGGCATGGAGAGCACGTAGTCCGAGAGCAGCGGGCGCAGGGCGAGGAAGGCGGTGCCGCCACCGGAGGTGGTCACCACGCTGCCGTCGGGGAGTCCGATCAGGGCGTCGTGTTCGAGGATGCCCCGGTGGGTGTGGAAGGCCTTGCCGGGTTCCAGGGTGACCGTGTGCATCCGCCCCTTCGGGTCGGTGAGCTGGACCCGGTCGCCGGGGCGGAAGGGCCCCCGGTGCACGGGGGGCAGCGCCGGCGGGTCGGCGGGCACCGGGGTGCCGTTCTCGGCCGGGAGGGCGGTGGGGTGTGCGGTCACGTGTTCATCTTCCGTTTGGGTTCCAGGAGCTGCGCCAGATCCGCGATGTGCAGAACGCCGACGACATCTTCGCCTGACGTCACGACGTACTGTGCGCCCGGGTGGGTCTGCACGGCCTCCACCACGCGTTCCCCGTCGAGCCCGACCGGCAGGGCGGGCACCCCGGCCAGCGACCGGGCCACCTCGTCCACCGCCAGCCAGGGCCGTCGCTCGGGTGGCACCGCCGCGACGCGGGCCGGGTCGACCAGGGCGACCGGGCGACCGGCGGAGTCGGTGACGGCGAGCGCGGCGCCCGGGGGCCCGTTCTCGGCCCGGCGGCGCTGCGCCTCGGCCAGCGGGGTGCCGCTGGGCACCCCGAGCAGCGGGCGGGCCAACCGGGACAGGTCGACCAGCGGGAACCGTCGGCTCATCCGGGCGATCCGGATCGACTGGCCGGCGCCCCGCCAGAGGGTCGCCGCGACCAGCAGCACCAGCGGCAACGCCAGCGGCGCCAGCACGTCCCGCACGGTCAGCACGGTGACCAGGAGCGCCGTGCCCAGGGCGACGACCCGCCCGACCCAACCGGCGATCTCGGTGGCGAGGTGCCGGTCGCGGGTGGCCGACCAGATCGCCGCCCGCAGCGCCCGCCCGCCGTCCAGGGGCAGACCGGGCAGGATGTTGAAGACCGCGACGACGACGTTGCTCACCGCGAGTTGGAAGGCGAGCTGGTGCGCCAGGGTGCGGTCCGGCAGGGCGAGGGTGGCCGCCACGGCGGCGACGCCGAGCACCGCCGAGACCGCCGGCCCGGCGAGGGAGATCACCAGGTCGACCCGGGGGGACGGGGCGTCCCGCTCCATCTCGGTGTACCCGCCGAGCAGTTCCAGGGTGATCCCCCGCACGCCGATGCCGTACCGGCGGGCGGTCAGGGCGTGTCCGAGTTCGTGCAGCAGCACCGAGCCGAGCAGGGACACCACGAACCCGACGCCGATGAGGTAGCCGGCGAACGGGGAGAGCCCGAGCTGACGGCGGGCGAACACCGCGTACAGGACGGTGACCAGCAGGGCCAGCAGGACCATCGAGGTGTCGAGGCGCAGCGGCACCCCGAACACCCGGCCCACGGCCAGGCCGGGACGCCGGTCGGACCGGGAGCGCGGGCGGGGCTTCTCCTCCATCGGGACGATGCTACGGACCGGAGCGGGCGTCTCCTCGGGTCGGTTCGGCGCGGCGACGAGGTGTCCCTGTCACACCGGTGCCCTAACCTTCCTGGACATGACGGCGGAACCGGTGACCACCCAGCAGCAGACGGCTCCGACGCAGGTGCCCCCGACGGTCCGGGCGTCGCTGTCGCCGTCCCGGGCCGCCGACTTCAAGACCTGCCCGCTGCTCTACCGGTTCCGCAGCATCGACCGGCTGCCCGAGCGACCGTCGGTGGAGCAGGTCCGGGGCACGCTGGTGCACGCGGTGCTGGAGCGGCTGTTCGACCTGCCGGCCGCCGGCCGGACCCCGACCGCCGCCGGCGACCTGGTCGCCCCCCAGTGGGACCGGCTGGTCACCGAGCAGCCGGAGCTGGCCGACCTCTTCCCCGGCGACGACCCGGCCGCCGTGGCCGACTTCCTCCGCTCCGCCACGGCCCTGCTCGACGGATACTTCACCGTCGAGGACCCGCAGCGGTTGGAGCCGGCCGAGCGGGAGAGCCTGATCTCGGCGGTGGTCGACGACGAGCTGCTGATCCGGGGCTACCTCGACCGGCTCGACGTGGCGCCGGACGGCGCGCTGCGGGTGGTCGACTACAAGACCGGCGGTGCGCCCCGCGAGGCGTTCGAGGCGCGGGCGCTGTTCCAGCTCAAGTTCTACGCCCTGGTGCTCTGGCGCACCCGGGGGGTGGTGCCACGGGTGTTGCGCCTGCTCTACCTGCGCGACGCCGAGGTCTGCGACTACACCCCCGACGCCGAGGAACTGGAGCGGTTCGAACGCACGGTGGTCGCCCTGTGGCGGGCGATCGAGCAGGCCACCGAGCGGCGCGACTTCCGGCCGAGGCCCAGCCGGCTCTGCGACTGGTGCAGTCATCAGGCGCACTGCCCCACCTTCGGCGGGACCCCGCCGCCGTTCCCGGAGACGGCGGCGGGCGCCGACCCGCTGCGGGACGCCCGCTCCCGGCCGGCCCCGCCACCGGGCGCGGACGAGTGAGAGGACGAGCCGTCCTCCTCCACGAGGATGAGGCAGGGTTCACCGTCGGCGACGATCACCCCGGCCCGGGGACGGATAGCGTCGTGGTGTGACCGAGCTCCCCCACTGGCTGCGTCGACGCCCGCTCGCCGCGGACGTGCTCTTCACCGTCGGCCTGGTGCTGGTGGATGTTCTGTTCACCCTGCTCACGCCCCGGGAGTTCTGGCCGAGGCAGCTTCCGGTCGCGCTCGGCTGGAGCGTGCTCTGCGCCGCGCCGGTGGCGGTCCGCCGGGCGGCGCCCTGGCTGGCGGTCGGCGCGGCGGTGCTGACCCTGCTCCTACCGGCCCTGCTCGGGTACGCTCCGGCCACGCAGAGCATCACGTTCGTGGTGCTGACGTACACGATGGCGGCGAACCGGCCGATCCGGCCGGCGGCCCTGGCCGCGCTGGTGCTCTGGCTGCCGGTCGCGGCGCTCAACGTGCTCGTCCCGCCGACGGGTGTGTTCACGCTGACCCCCGCCGTCCTGGTGCTGAACAACCTGCTGGTCGGTCTGGTGTCGTTCTCGGTGGGCCGGGCGGTGCACGCCCGCCGCACCTCCACGGAGGCGCTGCGGGAGCGGGCCCGGGTGGCGGAGGCGAACCAGCGTTCCCTGGCCGAGCAGGCGGTCGCCGACGAGCGCCGCCGCATCGCCCGCGAACTGCACGACGTGGTGGCCCACCACGTCAGCGTGATGGGGGTGCTCGCCACCGGTGCTCGGCGGGTGCTGCGCCGGGATCCGGACGCCGCCGACGAGGCCATCGCCACCATCGAGGACACCAGCCGGTCCACGCTGCGGGAGATGCGCCGGCTGCTGGACGTGCTGCGCACCGACGAGCCGGCCGCCGACTTGGCGCCGCAGCCCGGCCTGGCCGGCATCGAGTCGCTGGTCGAGCAGGTCCGCGAGGCGGGGCTGCCGGTGACGCTGACCGTGGAGGGCACTCCCGGTCCGCTGGAGGAGGGGGTGACCCTGACCGTCTACCGGATCGTGCAGGAGGCCCTGACCAACGCGCTCCAGCACGCCGGCCCGGCGACCGCGCAGGTCGCCCTGACCTTCGGTGACGTGTCGCTGGACGTGGAGGTCACCGACACCGGCCGGGGGCCCGGCCTCGACACACCCGACCGGATCGGACACGGTCTGGTCGGGATGCGCGAACGGGTCGGCCTCTACGGTGGGGTCCTGCGCACCGGCCGGCGGCCCGGCGGCGGTTTCCAGGTCAGTGCGACGTTACCGATGGAGCAGCTCGCGTCCGGCGCGGGCGCCCGGCACGGCAGGAGTGTGGCATGACCGAGGGTACGACGCGGCCGGTACGGGTGCTGCTCGCCGACGACCAGCCGCTGCTGCGTACCGGCTTCCGGATGGTGCTGGGGGCGGAGGACGACCTGGACATCGTCGCCGAGGCCGGGGACGGCGTCGAGGCGGTGGACCTGTCCCGCCGGCTCCTGCCGGACGTGGTGCTGATGGACATCCGGATGCCCCGGATGGACGGGGTGGCGGCGACCCGCGCGATCGTCGAGGCGCGACTGCCCGTGCGGGTGCTGATCCTGACCACCTTCGACCTCGACGAGTACGTGGTGGGGGCGCTGCGCGCCGGGGCCAGCGGCTTCCTTGCCAAGGACGTGCCGGCCGAGGACCTGGTCACCGCGATCCGGACGGTCGCGGCGGGCGAGGCGGTGGTCGCGCCACGGATCCTCAAACGGCTGCTGGACCGCTTCGCCGACCTGCTGCCCGACCCGTCGTCGACGCCGCCGAAGCGGCTGGGCTCGCTGACCGACCGGGAACGGGAGGTGCTGGTGCAGGTCGCCCGGGGGCTGTCCAACGCCGAGATCGCCCGGGCCCTGTCGGTCAGCGAGACGACGATCAAGACGCACGTCGGTCACGTCCTGACCAAGCTGGGCCTGCGGGACCGGGTGCAGGCGGTGGTGCTGGCGTACGAGTCGGGTCTGGTCCGGCCCCGGGGCTGACCCGCGCCGACCGGCTCCCCGGGTTGCCGCGGCCACGTAGCGTGACGCACGGGAACGGGTTGTCCGCTGCGTCGTTTGACCCTGACGTGACGTCAGCTCCTACCGTCGGTCACGCCGACCCGGGACGGGCCACGCTCAGGGGTCACCCCGAGTACGGGATCGGGGCCGACCCGCAGCGGAAAATCCGTTCCCGTTCCGCCTCCGGGCGGACGGATCGTCCCGGCCGGGGGCCGAGGATGACATCATGCCGCACCGACCAGCGGGGGCGGTGCGGCGGCAGAAGCTATTCGAGGGGGAACGGTGACCGTTATGGTGGACCGCCACGCGCAGGTCGCGGCCCGCGCCAGTGAGGTGTGGAAGGTGTACGGCAGCGGCGAGGCCCAGGTCCTCGCGCTGCGCGGGGTCGACGTGGAGTTCGAACGCGGCCGTTTCACCGCGATCATGGGTCCGTCCGGCTCGGGCAAGTCGACGTTGATGCACTGCCTGGCCGGGCTGGACACGGTCACCCGGGGCAGCGTGTCGATCGGCGACACCACGGTGACCGGACTGAAGGACGCCGGGCTGACGAAACTCCGCCGCGACCAGGTCGGTTTCATCTTCCAGCAGTTCAACCTGCTGCCGACGCTGACCGCCAAGGAGAACATCCTGCTGCCGCTGTCGATCGCCGGCCGCAAACCCGACCCGGCCTGGTACGACACCGTCATCGACACGGTCGGTCTGCGGGACCGGCTGGACCACCGGCCGAGCCAGCTCTCCGGCGGCCAGCAGCAGCGGGTCGCCTGCGCCCGCGCCCTGGTCTCCCGCCCGGACGTGATCTTCGCCGACGAGCCGACCGGCAACCTGGACTCCCGTTCCGGCGCGGAGGTGCTCCGCTTCCTGCGTAACTCGGTCCGGGAGCACGGGCAGACCATCGTGATGGTCACCCACGACCCGACGGCCGCCGCGTACGCCGACCGGGTGGTGTTCCTCGCCGACGGGCAGATCGTCTCCGAGCTGATCGAGCCGACCGCCGACACCGTGCTGGACACCATGAAGAAGCTGGACGCCCCGGTGACCGAGGTGACCAACTGATGCTCCGGGCGACGCTGAAGAGCCTGCTGGCCCGGAAGGTCCGCCTGCTCCTGTCCGGCCTGGCGGTGGTACTGGGCGTCATGTTCGTCTCCGGCGCGTTCGTGCTCACCGACACCCTCGGCCGCTCCTTCGACGCGATCTTCGCCGACGCGTACGAGGGGATCGACGTCAACGTCACCGCCAAGCCGAAGATCGCGGTCGACGAGGCCCAGGGCGAGCAGGTCGCGCCCCCGTTCCCAGCCGCCGCCCTGGAGAAGGTCGACACGCTGCCCGGGGTGGCCGAGGCCACCGGCGTGGTCGGCGCGCAGGGCGCCCGGCTGATCGGCAGCAACGGCAAGGTGGTGCCCACCCTCGGCCCGCCGCAGCTGGGCGGCAACTGGCTCGGCGAGAGCGACCTGGTGCGGCTGCGGGAGGGACGCGAACCCCGCGCCGACGACGAGATCGTGGTCAACGCGGCCCTCGCCGAGGCGGCGAAGGTGTCCGTCGGGGACCGGGTCGGCGTGCTCACTCTCGAACCGAAGCGCGAGTTCACCCTGGTCGGGGTCTTCGGCTACAGCGGCGACCGGGACAGCATCGGCGGCGCGCACGAGGTCATGTTCACCACGCCGGTGGCGCAGCGGCTGATGCTCGGCCAGCCCGGCGCGTACAGCAGCATCGCCGTGCGCGCCGCCGACGGCGTACGTCCCGAGGCGCTGCGCGACGACGTGGCGGGCGTCCTCGGCGCCGAGTACGACGTGAAGACCGGCGAGCAGGCCTCCGAGGCCGCCTCGGCGGGGTTGAAGGAGGGTCTGTCGTTCTTCAACCAGATCCTGCTCGGCTTCGCCGGGGTGGCGCTGCTGGTCGGCACCTTCCTCATCCTCAACACGTTCTCGATCATCGTGGCGCAGCGCACCCGGGAACTGGCCCTGATGCGGGCCATCGGCGCCAGCGGCCGGCAGATCATCGGCTCGGTGGTCCTGGAGGCCATCGCGGTGGGGCTGCTCGCCTCGGCGCTCGGCCTCGCCGCCGGCATCGGCATCGGCGCGCTGCTGGCGTACTTGTTCGGGCAGTTCGCCGGCGGGCTCACCCTGGCCGGACTGGCCGTACCCCCGGCGGCGGTGATCAGCTCCTTCGCGGTGGGCATGCTGATCACGCTGGTGGCGGCGCTGCTGCCGGCGTTGCGGGCGTCCCGGATCCCGCCGATCGCGGCGATGCAGGACGTCGCCACCCCGGACCGGCCGCTGACGAAGATCACCGTCGCCGGGGCGGTGGTCACCACCGTCGGCGCGGTCCTGCTCGCGCTGGGCCTCACCGACAACGCCGGTGGGAACACCCTGGCCGCCATCCTCGGCGGCGTGCTGTTCGCGTTCGTCGGGGTGGCCCTGCTCACCCCGCTGATCAGCCGGCCGGTGGTGTCCCTGCTGGGGGCGGTCTTCGCCTGGTCCGTGCCGGGCAAGCTGGGCCGGCTCAACTCCGGGCGCAACCCGCGCCGCACCGCCATCACCGCCGCCGCGCTGATGGTCGGCATCGCCCTGGTCACCGGCGTGACCGTGGTGCTGGACTCGGCGAAGTCGAGCATCGCCGACCGGGCGGCGGACACCATCGACGCCGAGTTGACGATTTCCGGGGCACAGTCCGGCCCCCGGCAGCCGACCTTCGACCCGGCGGTGATCGACAAGGCCGCCGCGCTGCCCGGGGTGAGCACCGCCGTCGGGCTGTTCAACGACTTCGCCGAGGTCGACGGGGAACAGCGGTACGTCAACGCCGCCACCGACCTGGCCGCCGTCGAACGGATCTTCCACGCGAAGGCCACCTCCGGCAGCCTCGCCACCCTCCGACCCGACCAGATCGCGCTCAGCGAACCGGTCGCGAAGAACCGGGGCAAGGCTGTCGGCGACACCCTCACCATCCAGTTCGCGCGCGGCGCCCGGCACACCTACACGGTCGCCGCGATCGTGCCCGAGGACCGGCTGCCCGGCTCGTACCTGCTGCCCCGGGAGAGCGCCGCGGACTTCACCGTCCCGCAGCCTTACCTGGCGCTGGTGCAGCTCGCCGACGGCACCAGCATCGGGCAGGTGCAGCCCCGGCTGGAGGAACTGGTCGCCGACAGCCCGGAGGTATCGGTCGCCGACCGGGCGGCCTTCGTCGAGCAGCAGACCGGAGCGTTCGACCAGTTGCTCACGATGATCCAGATCCTGCTCGCGCTGGCGATCGTGATCGCCGTGCTCGGGATCGTCAACACGCTGGCCCTGTCGGTGCTGGAACGCACCCGCGAGCTGGGCCTGCTGCGGGCCATCGGGCTGCGACGGGCGCAGACCATGCGGATGATCACCGTTGAGGCCGTGGTGATCTCGGTCTTCGGCGCGCTGCTCGGCGTGGTGGTCGGCACCGGGCTCGGGGCCGCCGTGGTCCGGGCCCTCAAGGAGGAGGGCATCACCGACCTGGTCCTGCCCTGGTCGCAGATGGGCGTGTTCCTGGGGCTCGCCGCGCTGATCGGAGTGATCGCCGCAGCCCTCCCGGCGATCCGGGCCGCCCGGATCAACGTCCTCGGCGCCATCGCCCACGACTGACAGAGCGGCTGGGTAGGTAGGCACCTCGGCTGGTTGGTAGGAGGGGACCCCTGTTACCGCTTTTTGCGGAGCAGGGGTCCCCTGCTACCACCTGACGAGCAACAGGGGAAGCCGGCTACCCGGCGGGCGGGGCGGTCGGTGGGCGGAGCAGGGCCGCCAGCACGGCCAGGTCCACGCCGTCGAGGCTCTCCCGCAGGTGCACCCCGTCGACCGCCTGCACCGGCACCTCCGCCGGCACCGCCAGCACCGCCGCACCGGCGGCCAACGCGCTGGCCACCCCGGTCGGCGAGTCCTCGATCGCCACGCACCGGTCGATCGGCACGCCGAGCAGCCGCGCCGCCGTCAGGTACGGCTCGGGGTGCGGCTTCGTCGCCTCCACCTCGTCGCCGCAGACCACCACGTCGAAGCTGTCCCGGCCGAGGGTGTCCAACGCGATCTCCACCAGCCGCCGGCCGCTGGAGGTGACCAACGCGGTCGGCAGGCCGGCGGCGCGGACCGCCCGGAGCAGGGCCGAGGCACCAGGACGCCAGGGCAGTCCGGTGCGGAACAGCTCCACGATCCGGTCGTCGATCCACGCCGCGCTGACCGCCGGGTCACGCCACGGCTGCGCCAGGTCGGCATGCAGGATCGCCATCGAGTCGGCCATGCTGGAGCCCACCATGGCGAGCCGGGCCTCCTCGGAGAGCCTGCCCCCGTACTCGGCGGCCAACTCGTAGAGGGCGACGTCCCAGAGCTTCTCACTGTCGACGAGGGTGCCGTCCATGTCGAAGAGCACGGCGGCGGGCGGCTGGCTGCTCAGCGGATCCTCCCGGGTTGCGGCGGTCCCGGCGATCCTCGCAGCCCCGCCCACCGCCGGTGGCACCGGTCCCCGGCGGGGAGACGTGGGTCAACCGCTGGTCAACCCAGGCGACAGGCGGAGAGGGAGCTCTCGTACCCGGAGAGGAACGCCTCGGTGCGCTGCCGGGCGGTGCCGTGCGAGCCCTCCGCGAACCACGGCTGGCCCGGGTCGTCGGCGACGGCGAGCAGGCCCTCCCGGAACTCCTCCAGGTCGCCCTCCTCCAGTTGCAGCACCCCGGCCTGCACCGACCCGCCCAGGTACGCCCCGGCCATGCAGTCGGCCTGGAGTTCCTGCTCGATGGTGTACTGGTGGCGGACCCGGAGCCGGGCCTGGATGCCGTGGGCGTACTCGTGGCCGAGCAGGTAGTACAGGAACGCGTCGCCGATCTGCCGGAACGCCGACACCGCCCAGGCCACGTCGTAGGCGATGAAGTCCCCCGCCGGGCAGTACACCGCGTTGTTGCGGGGCACCGCCTGCCCACCGCAGGAGATCTCCCCCTCCCGCTGGTACGGGACGATCCGCCGGATCGGCTGGAACCGCTGCCCCGACGCCCGGAACTGGGCCGACCAGTACGTCTCCGCCGATCCGACCGCGTCGGCGATGTCCTCCTGGAACGCCTCGACGCTGGTCGGCGAGTCCGCCCGGGTGGTCCCGTCCCGCGAGGTCGTACCCGGGCCGGACTCTCCCGGGCCGGCGCCCCCGTCGGTGACCGGGCCGACCGCGCAGGCCGCCGCCGCGACCAGTGCCACGACCAGACCGGTGAGCCGGCCCCGGAACCGGCCGTCGGCGGATCGTGTCACGGTGCCCTCCCCGGCATCGGCGGTACGACCAGCAGTACCCAGACCGGATCGTGATGATGCCTGCCACCAGGCCCGTTCCGACGTCGGTGGCACCGCTCACGGTGGTCGTCACACCGCGTCCGCCACTCAGTCGAGCTGCGCCAGCGTCCGACCGATGTTGTGCTCGGCGATGGCCAGCATGCCGGCACGGCCCGGAAAGGGGCCGTCGAGCAACCGCAACGGCCCCTCCACCAGCGACAGGTGAAGGGCCAGCCGGTAGAACCGCAGCCGGTCGACGTCCAAGCCGCCGACGGCGAGGTGGTGGTACCTCTCACCGAACCGCAACTCCAGGAAGGCGTGTTCCCACTCGACGTCGAGGTATCCGGCTCCCTCGACATCGATCAGCACCGGTTCGTCGTGGTCGTCGACGAGCACGTGGTCGGGTCCGAGTTCACCGTGGATCAGCCCGAACCGGGCACGTGGGGCCAGCACCGCACACCGTTCACGGAGCGCGCCGGCCAGTCGGTCCCGCACCTGGGCGATTCGGTCCACACGACGGGCGACGGCGGCGAGGTGGCGCAACACCGGCTCGGCCCGGTCCGGATCCCGTACGGTCAGCCGTTCCAGGCTGCCGCCCCGGACGTCCTCGACCACCGCCACGTCACCGGGAACCAGCCGCCGGCTGCGGTCGAGCAGGACGATCCCGGGCACCCGCACACCAGTCTCGGCGATCTCCCGGTGCGCCGCCACGAAAAGATCGATGCCGGCGGCGTCGGCGAAGGTGCTCCGGTCCGGGTCCACGGCCGGGGGCCAGTAGTTCTCGTCGTCGTTCCACACGTACCCGATGCCAGTGCTCCCGTCGTTCAGGCTCAACCGGTAGACACCCTTGCGGGTGCCTCCGGTGAGCCGCTGCGCCGACCGTAGCTGCCGTCCGTACGCCTCCCCGGCCACCGCGCGAAGGTCCTCGGTCGTCAGATGCCCATGTCCACCGGTCACCGATGCATTCTGCCGGGCGAGTCGGTTCGGGACCCGTTTGCCAGGGCGGCACACGCCTCTCCCGCGCCCTCCGCAGCGGATCGCCCGAGCAGTCCACGGCGGGACGGCGGAACTACGCTCGTCGCCGGAACGACGGGGACGGCGGCAACGCCGGGAAGGACGGCACCGTGACCATCGACCGCATCGGGCCGCCGTTGACCGGCGGCGAACGCGAGACGCTCCGCGCCTTCCTCGACTACCAGCGGGCGACCCTGGCGATGAAGTGCGAGGGCCTGACCGACGCGGATCTGCGCCGTCGGTCCATGCCTCCGTCGACGCTCACCCTGCTCGGGCTCGTCCGGCACATGGCGGAGGTGGAACGCACGTGGTTCCGTCGGGTCATCGCCGCCGAGGACGTCCCGCTGGTCTGGTCCGACCGGGGCGACTACCAGGTGGCGTACGACGCGGGCGCGGCCACCCGCGCCGAGGCGTTCGAGGCGTGGCACGCCGAGGTCGCCCACGCCCGCCGGATCGAACGGGACGCGGCGTCGCTCGACGTCACCGGCCACCAGGCCCGCTGGGGCCAGGACGTGTCGCTGCGGCTGGTGATGGTGCACGTGACCCTGGAGTACGCCCGGCACAACGGGCACGCCGACCTGATCCGCGAAGGCATCGACGGGGCCGTCGGCGCATGACCCGTGCTGCGACGTCCACCGGCCGAGGGTCCCGGGCACGGATCAGTCGGCGGCGACCACGAGGGCCCGTCGGTACTCCCGCGTCCACTCCGCGTCCTGCTGGTCCGCCGGCAGGCTGTCCAGACCGGCGCGGAGACTGTCCGCCGCCGCCGTCTCGTCGCCGAGCGCCAGGTAGGCCAGCCCCAGGTTCATCCGGCAGAAGGTCGGCGTCAGCCAGTACGCGTGAGAGGGCGGAGGAACGGACCCGGCGGCCGTCGTGAGGTCGCTCGCCTCGCCGAGCAGGCGGTCGGCCGCGACCCGGTCACCGAGCAACGCGTACCCGTGGGCGGCCTGCGCCGCGTCGCCGATCCGCTGCAGGACCGACGACCCCGGCGTGTGGAACGCGGCGAGGAAGTGCCGCACGATCCCGCGCGGGTTGCCGCGCTGCCGTTCGACGTAGCCACGGAAGTTCTCCACCTGTGCGGCGAGCGGGCCGCTGTCGGCCGCATCGGCCTGCTCACCAGCCTCCACCAGCACCCGCACCGCCTCGGCGTCGTTGCGGGCCTCGGCGTGCAGCCAGCCGACGAACTGGGTCCACTCCGCCGCCACGGCGTGCAACCCGGAGGCGTGCGGTCCCCGGGCCCGTACCGCCAGATCCTGCACCGTGCGCCACTGCGGCACCGCCCACGACAGCATCGCCGACGCGGCGACCGCGTCGTCGAGGCGGCGCTGATGAGCCAGCACGTCGGCCAGGAGACGGACTGCCGACGCGTCCAGCCGCGTGGGACGGGAGATCACGTACGCGAGGCGCTGGTCGTCGTCGCGGGTGGTCACGGCCGGGGTGTCGACGACCATGGCGGCAAGCGTCCCACCGGCCCGTAGGGCGTCGTCCAGGTGCCGGGCCACGTCGCCGGTCGGCTGGGCACGGCCGGTCTCGAGATCGTGCAGGTAGCTCTTGCCGTAGAAGACGTCCCGGGCCAGACCGCGCAACGACATGCCCCGCTCCCGGCGCAGTCGGGCCAGTTCGGCGGAAAACCGCGGGTCGACGACGGCACGGACACGAGCTGACATGGGTACTCCCCAGGTGACGGACCGGCCCATGGGCTACCACTGTCGACGGTAGCGCTACGGACGGTGTCTCCGCATCGACGGTGTGTCCGCCGTACTGCGGCCGAGGTCGCGGACAGGGTCCGAGCCGTGGCCGGGGCGGGCCGGAGAGGGTCCGGGCGTGCCACCAATGACCGGGTCGGTTCTCCGCCGTCACAGCCCAGGCGCGACGCAGGTTGAGTAGTGGTACTCATGCGCTACGGAACGGACCTACGACACCCTGTCCGCATGCCCTTCCGCCGCTGCCGGCACCGCGCCCGGGTCGGCGATGCCGCAGCGAACCACCCGCTATTTCCCGAGGTGACCGCCTCCGACCTGCGGCGGGGCGGTCGGCTGGGGTCGACGCGGCAGAAACGCGCCCTGGCCGCCGGGATGCTGGTCCTCGCCGGGGCTCTTCCATCGTGCGGCGGCCCGGCCGACCCGTCTGAACGAACCGCCGAAGCCGAGGCGAGCGCCCGGGAAATGGCGGACCGGATCGTCACCGACCTGAGGGCACCGACCGTCGTGCGCACCCGTACGGCCGACGACATCGGCCGGACCCTGGCAGCCCGCTCCGAGGCCAGCCTCGTCGCGGTCTCCGGCGTGGACACCGCCCACCCCGACGGGGTGACCGCCGTACTGCTCGTCACCGGTTCGGGCACCGACGGCGCGTGGCTGGAACCGGAGTGGATCACGGAGGACTTCTGCTTCGCGTTGCGCTTCACCGCAACGTCCGTGGCGTCCCCACGTCTCGTCCCCTGCCCCTCGCCCACCGTCAGGCCGACCTTCCCACCGGCCCCCGAGCCGAAGGTGCCGTCGCTGGACGAGCTGCGCGCGGCCCTCGCCACGAGCACCCCTGACGAGCCCGCCGTCCGGGCGGCGCTCGCCCGGCTCCCGCTCGACCCCACGGTCCGGGTCGACGTGGCCGCCCGGGACGCGGTGGTGGGTGTGGCGTTGCGCCATCCAGCCGGCGGAACCGGTGGGTACGGGTGCCTCTTCGGGCGGGTCCGCGCCGGAGCGGTGGAGATGTGGCGGCCGAGCGAGGTTCAGCTGGTGCCCGGCGAGTTGGCCTGCCGGGCGACGGAGAGCCTCGCCGGATACGGCAGACAACCGCCTGGCTGACGGGCCGCGCCGTAGCCGCCCCCGCGATCAGGAAGCGGAAAACGCGGAAGCGGAATCGCGCCGGCTTCCCTAGGCTCGCTCGAATGAGCCCACCGGTGCGTTACCGATCCGAGGAGGAGGACAGCGGCCGCTGGCTCGCTTTCCCGTTCCGGCCCGGCGACATCGTCATCAGCACCCGGTCGAAGAGCGGCACCACCTGGATGCAGATGATCTGCGCGCTGCTGGTCTTCCAGACCGCCGAGTTACCCGCCCCGCTCGTGCGGCTCTCCCCCTGGCTCGACTGGCTGGTCGCCCCCCAGCAGGAGGTGTTCGACCAACTCGCCGCCCAACGGCACCGACGCTTCGTCAAGACGCACACTCCGCTCGACGGACTGCCGATCGTGCCCCACGTGTCGTACGTCGTGGTGGCCCGGCACCCGCTGGACATGGCGGTGTCCCTCTACCACCAGGGCGCGAACATCGACCGGGAGCGACTGCGCCAGCTCATCGGGGAACCGCCGCCCGCCGACGCGCGGCCGGCCCCGGCACCGCCTCCGCTGCACGACTGGCTGGTGCGCTGGACGGAGAGCAACCGGGACCCCCGGGAAGCGATGGACTCGCTGCCCGGCGTGCTCTGGCACCTGACCGACGCCTGGCGACGCCGGCAGGAACCGAACGTGCTGCTGGTGCACTACGACGACCTGCTGACCGACCTGGATGGACAGATGCGGCGCGTCGCCGCCTGGCTGGGCATGAAGGTACCGACCGAGCGGTGGGCGACTCTGGTGGAGGCGGCCACGTTCGGGGCGATGCGCGAACGGGCCCAGGTCCTGGTGCCCGACGCCGCCGGAGTGTTGAAGGACCGGCAGGCGTTCTTCCGGCAGGGCCGCTCCGGCGCGGGAGCACCGCTGCTCAGCGCCGAGGAACTCCGCCGCTACCACCGACGGGCGGCCGAGCTGGCCCCGCCGGATCTCCTGACCTGGCTGCACCGGGGACGGTAGCCCGACCTGCTGTACGTCGAACCGAAGCCCCGGATGGTGGTCGCTTCCGGGAGCCACCGCGGTGGGCGTCTCTGAGACAGACGGCGTGGCCGGTGAGCGGACAATCGTTACCGCACGCGGTTGTGGGATCTCAGACGTTAGACACGCCGGACGGATCACACCTCAGGTAGTCAATAAGGCCTCATCGGGATATCGGTGGGTGTCGGCCGAGCGGGTAGGGGAGGACAGGACATGGAACAAGGCACCCGCGCCGAGTTGCTCGGCCGCCTGGTTGAGGCAGTCGGGTCCGTCGCAGTCGCACACCCGACGCGGGTCGCCGTCGACGGACCGCCTGCCGCCGGCAAGACCACCCTCGCGGACGAGTTGGCCGTCGTCCTACGCGAACAGGGCCGCCACGTCGTCCGCGCGACGATCGACGATTTCCTCGTTCCCAGGGCGCGGCGATATCCACGCGGCGAATACTCGGCCGAAGGCTGCTACTTCGACGCCCACGACCACGACGCGTTGAACCGGGTTCTGCTCGACCCGCTCGGCCCCGGCGGAGATCGGCGCTTCCAGCACGCGGTCTACGACCGCGCCACGGATACCGCGTTGTCCCCGCCGGTCACGACTGCCCCCGCCGACGCCGTGCTGGTCTTCGACGGCGTCTTCCTGATGCGTCCGGAACTGATTGATCGGTGGGACATTCGTGTCTTCGTGTCGACCGCGCTCAAGGAAACCGTGGATCGTGCCGTGACCCGAGAGCGCCGGGTGTCGTCGCGGGCCGACGTCGAACGGCGCTGGCGCGAGCGATACATACCCGCCCAGCAGTTCTACTTCGCTCTGGTGCGCCCCACCGATCACGTCGACATCGTCGTGCACAACGACGAGCCCCAGCAGCCGTCCTGGGAGACCAGGCACAATGGTCGCACTCAATCCACCCAGGACAGGACGTTGACCGGCGGCTGATCTGCCGTCCTTCAAACGCCGCACCGTGCCTGACGGATCACACGCAGCAAACGGCCGACTCGTCGGTCCGCTCACTCGATAGACACGGAATTGGCGGACACAGTCGACCCGGGCAGGACGACGTCACTTGGCGTTGAAGTAGTTCGCCTCCGGGTGGTGCACCACGATCGCGTCGGTGGCCTGCTCCGGCTCCAACTGGAACTCCTCCGACAACCGCACCCCGATCCGGTCCGCCCCGAGCAGGTCCACGATCTTCGCCCGGTCCTCCAGGTCGGGGCAGGCCGGGTAGCCGAACGCGTACCGGCAGCCCCGGTAGTCGGTGCGCAGCAGACCGGCCAGGTCCGCCGGGTCGTCGTCGGCGACGGTACGCCCCGACGGCAACGTCAGCTCGGACCGGACCCGCCGGTGCCAATACTCGGCGAGGGCCTCGGTGAGCTGCACGGAGAGCCCGTGCACCTCCAGGTAGTCGCGGTACTCGTTACGGGCGAACATCTTCGCCGTGTACTCGCTGATCGGCTGACCCACGGTGACCAACTGCAACGCCACCACGTCCAACTGCTCGCCCCGGGGCCGGAAGAAGTCGGCCAGACAGAGCCGCCGCTCCTGCCGCTGCCGGGGGAAGGAGAACCGGGCCCGCTCGCTGTGCCCGTTCTCGTCCAGCACCACCAGGTCGTTGCCCTCGGAGTACGCCGGGAAGTAGCCGTACACCACCGCCGCCTCGAGGACCTTGTCGGCGGTCAGCCGGTCCAGCCAGTACCGCAGCCGGGGCCGGCCCTCGGTCTCCACCAGCTCCTCGTACGACGGCCCGTCGCCGCCCCGCGAACCGCGCAACCCCCACTGGCCGAGGAACGTCGCCCGCTCGTCCAGCAGCGCCGCGTACTCGGCCAACGGCAGACCCTTGACCACCCGGGTGCCGAAGAACGGCGGGGTGGGCACGTCCACGTCGGTCGCCACGTCGGAACGGACCGAGGCGTCGTCCAGCTCCGGCAGCGACTCGTTGACGATCGCCCGCTGCCGCTCCCGCCGCGCCCGCCGGGCCGCCAGCGCCGCCTCCCGCTCCGGGTCGACCACCGGCGCGCCGCCACGCTTGGCCGCCATCACCCGGTCCATCAGGCTGAGCCCCTCGAACGCATCCCGGGCGTAGTGCACCTCGCCGGGGAACATCGCCCGCAGGTCGTCCTCGACGTACGCGCGGGTCAGCGCCGCACCGCCCAGCAGCACCGGCCACCGCTCGGCGACGCCACGGGTGGCCATCTCACCGAGGTTCTCCTTCATGATGACCGTGCTCTTGACCAGCAGCCCGGACATCCCGATCGCGTCCGCCCGGTGCTGCTCGGCGGCCTCCAGGATCGCGTTGATCGGCTGCTTGATGCCGATGTTCACGACCTCGTAGCCGTTGTTCGACAGGATGATGTCGACCAGGTTCTTGCCGATGTCGTGCACGTCGCCCTTGACCGTGGCCAGCACGATCCGGCCCTTGCCGCCGTCGTCGGCCTTCTCCATGTGCGGTTCGAGGTACGCCACCGCGGTCTTCATCACCTCGGCGGACTGGAGCACGAACGGCAGCTGCATCTGGCCGGAGCCGAACAGCTCGCCGACCACCTTCATGCCGTCCAGCAGGATGTCGTTGATGATCAGAAGAGGCGCGGTGCCGGCGGCCATCGCCGCCTCCAGGTCGGCCTCCAGGCCGTTGCGCTCACCGTCGATGATCCGCCGCTTGAGCCGCTCGTTCAGCGGCAGCGCGGCCAACTCCTCCGCCCGCGACGCCCGCGCCGAGGCCGCGTCCACCCCCTCGAAGAGGTCGATGAACCGCTGGAGCGGGTCGTAGCCCTCCCGACGGCGGTCGTAGACCATGTCGAGGGCGACCTCGCGGTGCTCGTCCGGGATCTTCGCCATCGGCAGGATCTTGCTCGCGTGCACGATCGCGCTGGTCAGCCCGGCCTGCACGCACTCGTGCAGGAAGACCGAGTTGAGCACCTGCCGGGCCGCCGCGTTCAGCCCGAACGAGACGTTCGAGATGCCCAGCGTGAAGTTGATCCCCGGGTACCGGCGGGCGATCTCCCGGATCGCCTCGATCGTCTCGATCGCGTCCCGGCGGGTCTCCTCCTGACCGGTGGAGATCGGGAAGGTCAGCGTGTCGACCATGATGTCCGGCAGCCGCATGCCCCAGCGGCCGGTCAGGTCGTCAACGATCCGGGAGGCGATGCGGACCTTGTCCGCCGCCGTCCGGGCCTGCCCCTCCTCGTCGATGCACATCACCACCACCGCGGCGCCGTGCTCCTTGATCACCGGCATCACCCGGCCGAAGCGGGACTCCGGCCCGTCGCCGTCCTCGTAGTTCACCGAGTTGACCACGCACCGACCGCCGAGCATCTCCAGGCCGGCCTCGATGACCTGCGGCTCGGTCGAGTCCAGCATGATCGGCAGCGTGGAGGCGGTGGCGAAACGCCCGGCCAGCTCCCGCATGTCCTGGGTGCCGTCCCGGCCGACGTAGTCCACGCAGAGGTCGAGCAGGTGCGAGCCGTCCCGGGCCTGCCCCCTGGCGACCTCCACACAGGACTGCCAGTCCCCGGCGAGCATCGCCTCCCGGAACGCCTTGGAACCGTTGGCGTTGGTCCGCTCCCCCACCATCAGCACCGACGCGTCCTGCGCGAACGGCACGTGGTGGTAGATCGAGGAGACGCCCGGCTCCCGCACCGGCTCCCGCGACGCCGGCCGGACACCGTGCAGACGCTCGGACACCACCCGGATGTGCTCCGGCGTGGTGCCGCAGCAGCCACCGATCAGCGAGACGCCGTACTCGGTGACGAACCGCTCCAGCGCGTCGGCCAACTCCTCCGGAGTCAGCGGGTAGACGGCCCCGTCGGCGGTCAACTGCGGCAGGCCCGCGTTCGGCATCACCGACAGCGGCACCCGGGCGTGCTGGGCGAGGTAACGCAGGTGCTCGCTCATCTCCGCCGGGCCGGTGGCGCAGTTCAGCCCGATCAGGTCGATGCCCAGCGGCTCCAGGGCGGTCAACGCCGCGCCGATCTCACTGCCCAGCAGCATCGTGCCGGTGGTCTCGACGGTGACGTGGCAGATCAGCGGCACGGTCGTACCGCTCTCGGCCATCGCCCGGCGGGACCCGACCACGGCCGCCTTGACCTGCAACAGGTCCTGGGAGGTCTCCACGAGCAGCGCGTCCGCGCCGCCGGCGATCAGGCCGGCGGCGTTCTGCTGGTACGCGTCGCGCAGGGTCGCGTACGCGGCGTGGCCGAGCGTCGGCAGCTTCGTGCCGGGCCCGATCGAGCCGATCACGAACCGGGGACGCTCCGGGGTACTCCACGCGTCGGCCGCCTCCCGAGCGATCCGCGCGCCGGCCTCGGAGAGCTCCCGGATCCGGTGCTGGATGTCGTACTCGCCGAGGTTCGCGAGGTTTGCGCCGAAGGTGTTGGTCTCGACGCAGTCGCTCCCGGCGGCGAGGTATGCCTCGTGGACCGACCGCACGACGTCGGGCCGGGTGACGTTGAGGATCTCGTTGCAGCCCTCGTAGCCCTCGAAGTCGTCGAGGGTCAGGTCGGCCGCCTGGAGCATCGTCCCCATCGCGCCGTCGGCGACGAGGATCCGGTCTGACAGCTCATTCAGCAACGAGGTCCGCACCCGTTCAGGTTAGTGCGGAAACTCGCGTCGTGGTGGAGTGGTACTCGTCGCTCCCACATTGTGCCGACCGTCGCCCGGGTTGCCCCGTTCCGCACCGGACACCGGCCGGTTCCGGCGCGGTCGCGCGGCCGGTGCCGGCCACCGACCGGCGCGGCCGACGGGCCGCATGCGACGCCGGGACGTAGGCTGGCGACGTGAGGGACAACAGGGACGCCGCCGCGCGGAGCCGCCACACCACCACGCGTGGTGCCGGCGCCGGCCGGGACGAGCAGGGTGAGGTGACGGCGTGACCGAGTTCGACGGGCTGCCGGTGCTGCGCTCTCCGGTGGCCATCGCCGCCTTCGAGGGCTGGAACGACGCCGCGGACGCCTCCACGGCCGCCGTGGAGCACCTGGAGCAGGTCTGGCAGGCCCGCCAGGTCACCGAACTGGACCCGGAGGACTTCTACGACTTCCAGGTCAGCCGGCCGACGATCACGATGGCCGACGGCGCGACCCGACGGGTCGAGTGGCCCACCACACGGTTCATGGTGGCCAGCCCGGAGGGAACCGACCGGGACGTGGTGCTGATCCGGGGCATCGAGCCGAGCATGCGCTGGCGCACCTTCTGCGAGCAGGTGCTGGAGCTGTGCCACAGCCTGGAGGTCGAGCGGGTGGTGCTACTCGGCGCGCTCCTGGCCGACGTGCCGTACACCCGGCCCCTGCCGATCAGCGGCAGCGCCTCGGACGCCGAGGCCGCCCAGCGCTACCAGCTCACCCCCACCCGGTACGACGGCCCGACCGGCATCGTCGGGGTGCTGCACGACGCGTGCACCCGGGCCGAGGTCGACGCGGTCTCGTTCTGGGTGCACGTGCCGCACTACGCCAACAACCCGCCCTGCCCGAAGGCCACCCTCGCCCTGCTGCACCGGGTCGAGGAGGTGCTCGACCTGCCGGTGCCGATGGCCGACCTGGCCGAGGAGGCCGCCGAGTGGGAGCAGCGGGTGCGCAGCGCCGCCGAGCAGGACGCCGAACTCGGGGAGTACGTCCGGGAGTTGGAGGAGCGGGTCGGCGACGCCGGCATCACCCCGCTGACCGGGGACGAGATCGCCCAGGAGTTCGAGAAGTACCTGCGTCGACGGGGTGGTTCCGCCGGTCCGACCGCCGGCTCCTGGTAGGCCACCAGCCCACCCGACCACTCGTCACGGGCCCGGGACGTCACGCCGACGTCCCGGGCCCGTTGTCGTCCACGCCTGTCCGTCCCGTGTCGGTACCACCCGCGCGGCGGATGACGGCCCGCCGGCGAGGGGCGGCCTGATGGAAGAGGCGTTGGGGAAGGGCGTGCCGGGGTGGCGGAGGGCACACCCCGTAGGGCATCCTAGGAACCTAGCTGTTCGAGGCCGGGAAAGGCCGGGAGGAGCCGCGCCGTGCAGATCAACCCGGGAGCCGCCGAGTTCCCGCACCGCCAGATCGCCGACCAGCTCAAGGCACGGGTCCGGCGCGGGGACTGGGCGCCCGGCGAACGACTACCGTCCATCCCGGCCATCGCCGAGATGTTCGGGGTGGCGAAGCAGACCGTCCAGCGCGCCGTCGACCAGCTGCGCGTCGAGGGGGTCCTGATCACCAAACCCGGCTCGGGCACGTACGTCCGGGGCACCCGGCGGCGGCTCAACCGGCTCTCCCGGGGCCGCTACGGCGGCTTCCGGGGATACCACGCCGACCTGGCCGCCCGGTACCGGCAGCACCTGGTCGCGGTGGGCCGCGCCCCCGCCCCACCCGAGGTGGCCGACGCCTTCGGCGTGCCGGACGGCACCGAGCTGCTCGTCCGGCGGCACCTGGTCCGCACCGAGGACTCCCCGGTCGAGGTGGGGGCGTCCTGGTTCCTGCCGGCCGACACCGCCGGCACCTCGCTGGAGCGGGCCGAGGCGTTCGGCCGCCCGCTCTACCAGGAGGCGGAGGAGGCCACCGGCCGGCGGTACGTGACCGCCGCCGACACGATCAGCGCGCGCCAGCCCAGCCGGGAGGAGGCGGAGACCCTCCAGATCCGGCCGGACACGCCGGTGCTGCACCTGCTGCACGTGGCGTACGACGCGGCGCGCAAGCCGATCGAGGTGGCCCAGGCGACCTGGCCGGGGCCGATGACCACGCTCACCGAGGAGTACAAGGTGCCCGGTCCGACGCCGGAGCCCGACCCCGACCCGGGCCTCGTGCTCGGCTGACCCGCCGGCACGCTGGCACGCTGGCCCACCGCGCCGACCCGACGGCGCGGGCCGCCGCCCGCGACCGGCGGTGGCGACACGTACGCCCCCGGCCGGTCGCGGCGACGACCGGCGGGCAGGGCGAGCCGGTCGCGCGGCGGGAGCCGTCAGAGGCGGATGCCGAGCAGGGCGTCCACCGTCGCGGTGACCAGTGCCGGTGCGTCCGGGTCGTCCGCCGTGCCGGCCAACGTCTCCTCGGCCCACCCGTCCACCAGCGCCAACGCGCCCGGAGTGTCGAGGTCGTCGGCGAGGTGTCGGCGTACCCCGGCCAGCAGCGCCGCGCCGGACGGCCCGGCGGGGGCGGCGGCGGCCCGACGCCAGCGGGCCAGGCGCTCCCCGGCGGCGGCGAGCAGGTCGTCGGTCCAGGACCGGTCGCTGCGGTAGTGCCCGGCCATCAGGGCGAGCCGCACCGCCATCGGGTCGACCCGGTCGGCCCGCAGCCGGGACACGAAGACCAGGTTCCCCCGGGACTTGGACATCTTCTCGCCGTCCAGGCCGATCATGCCGGCGTGCACGTAGTGGGTGGCGAACGGGGCCTGCCCGGTGAGCCGCTCGGCGTGCGCCGCCGAACACTCGTGGTGCGGGAAGATCAGGTCGTTGCCGCCGCCCTGGACGTCGATCCGGTCACCGAGCAGGTTCAACGCGATCACCGTGCACTCGATGTGCCAGCCGGGGCGTCCCGGGCCCAGGTCACCGCCGGGCCAGGACGGCTCCCCCGGCCGTTCGCCGCGCCAGAGCAGCGGGTCGAGGGGGTCCCGCTTACCGGGCCGCTGCGGGTCGCCGCCGCGCTCCGGGAAGATCTCCAGCATCTCCTCCCGGGAGAGGTTGGACTCGTAGCCGAAGCGGCCGGTGGCGGCGACGTCGAAGTAGACGTCCCCGGTGCCGTCGTCGAGGCGGTACGCCGCGCCGTCCTTGAGCAGCAGCAGCACCCGGTCGGCGATGTCCGGGATCGACTCGACCGCGCCGACGTAGTGCGCCGGCGGGATGATCCGCAGCGCCTCCATGTCCTCGCGGAACAGGGCCGTCTCCCGCATCGCCAGGACCTTCCAGTCCTCGCCGTCGCGCTCGGCCCGTTCCAGCAGCGGATCGTCGATGTCGGTGACGTTCTGCACGTACGCGACCTCGCGGCCGGAGTCCCGCCACATCCGCTGGACGAGGTCGAACGTGATCATGGTCGCGGCGTGCCCGAGGTGGGTGGCGTCGTACGGCGTGATGCCGCAGACGTACATGGTCGCCGTGTCCTCCGGATCACTCCGGTGTGCACCACGACGCGCCGAGTCGAACAACGTCAGCGGCTCGCCCCTGCCCGGCAGCCGCGGCACCTCGTGCCCCACCCATGACTCCATGCCGTCAGCCTAACGAGCGTTACGACAGCGGCGAGGACCCGTGCTGGTGATCAACCCGACAGCCTCCGGGGGGATCGGGGCACCGGGGTGCCGACGGCCTGCCGGCTCCGGGGTGACGCCGCAGGTCAGATGGGCGGCCAGGGCACCGCCGGCCAGTCCGGCGACGGCAGGGGGAACCGGCCGGTGTCCCGCAACACCCCGATCCGGTCCGCCAGACGGCGGATCTCGGTCAACGTCAGGTGCGCGGCGAGTTCCTCGCCGAGCGGGCCGTCGACCTGACCGGCGAGCGCGTCGAGCATCCGCACCGCGTCCCCCGGGAGCTGCCGGCCGGACCAGCCCCAGAGCACCGTACGCAGCTTCTCCTCCACGTGGAAGGTCACCCCGTGGTCCACGCCGTGGATCCGGTCGTCCGGGCCGACCAGCACGTGCCCGCCCTTGCGGTCGGCGTTGTTGAGCACCACGTCCAGCACCGCCAGCCGGGCCAGGCGCGGATCGTCGGCGTGCGCCAGGGCGTACGGGGTGCCGTCGTCGTCCCGGGCGGCGGCGATCGGGAACCAGCGGGGCGGCACCGCGTCCGCCGGCACGAACCCGACCAGCGGTTCGGCGTCGTCCGGCTCGTCGATCCAGAGCTGGCACGAGCCGGGGCCGAACGGGCCGTCCCGCAGCACCGTCGGCGGGACCAGGTCCCAGCCGGTGGCGCGGGAGACCAGGTACGCGGCGACCTCCCGGTCGGCGAGCGTGCCGTCGGGGAAGTCCCAGAGCGGACGCTCGCCGCGGACCGGCTTGTAGACGCAGCGGACGGTCACCCCGTCCAGGGTGAGAGTGCCGCGCAGGGTCGTGTTGGAGGCGTCCACGAGCCGCCCCTCCAGGGCGAACTCACCCTCGCGGAGCAGCCGCAGTGCGGCGTTCTCCTCCGCGGAGGGCCGAGTGTCGGACAACGTCACCGGTGGTAGCCGTTGTGCCGGGGGCAGAGGTGACCGGCAGGGTCGAGGGGCTGGCCACAGAGCGGGCAGGGCTGCCGGCCGGCGTTGACCACCCGGCGGGCCCGCTCGATGAACCGCCGGGTCTCCTGCGGGGTCAGCCGCACCCGGAGCCGGTCCAGGTCCTCGTCCGGCTCGACCACGTCGTCGTCATCGTCCTCGTCGTCGTCCTCACCGAGCGCGACCTCGACCTCCGTCTCGCCCGCGGCGATCGCTTCGATCACCACGGTCGACGTGTCGACGTCGAACGCCAGGCCCAGGGTGCCGACCCGGAACTCCTCGTCCACCGGAGTGTCCAGAGGGTCGTTGTCGGCGGTGCCGGTGGCCGGCAGCTCGGGCAACTCGACGCCGAAGCGCCGCTGCGCCTCGGTGAGGAGTTCCTCCAGCTTCTCGGCCAGCAGGGAGACCTGGACCTTCTCCAGAGCGACGCTGACCAACCGGCCGCCGCCGCGCGCCTGGAGGAAGAACGTCCGCTCCCCCGGCGGGCCCACGGTCCCAGCGACGAACCGCTCCGGCGGTTCGAAGGCGTGCACCTGGTGGGTCATACCCACGACCCTATCCGGCCGTCGGAACGGACGCGCACCCCACCGACGCAGAATCGTCGTCCGGGCCGCCAGGAGCGGGTCGTACGGTCGGGCACGCCGGTCGTCGCCCGAGCGGGGACGGTCACCGGCCCGCTCCCGCGCCGCCGCCCACCGGGGCGTCCGAGTCCGCCGTCCGGGTCGTCCGCCGTCGCCGTCGCCGCGCCGGGGGAACCAGTCCGGCCAGGTCGCCGCCGGTGTCGTTGAGCCGCAGCAGGAACGGCCGGATCGGGGTGTACCGGATCGCCGTCACCGACGCCGGGTCGGCGACGATCCGCTGGAACAGATCCAGGTGTACGCCGAGCGCGTCCGCCACGATGGCCTTGATCACATCGCCGTGGCTGCACGCCAGCCAGACCGCCTCCGGACCGTGCTCGGCGGTGATGCGGGCGTCCCAGGAGCGCACCGCCGCGACCGCGCGGGCCGCCATCGCGGCCATCGCCTCTCCCTGCGGGAACACCGCCGCGCTCGGGTGCTGCTGCACCACCGGCCAGAGGGGGTCCTTCGCCAACTTCTTGAGCGGCTGCCCCTCCCACTCGCCGTAGCCGCACTCGATAAGCCCGTCCTCGACCACCGGGGTGGACCCGGGCAGGGCCAGTTCCAGGGTCTGCCGGCAACGGACCAGAGGGCTGGTCACCACGGCGGCCAACGGCAGGACACGCAGCCGCTCGCCCACCGCACGGGCCTGGTTTCGACCCGTCTCGTCCAGTTCGACCGGTTGCCGACCGGCCAGCCCGCCGTCGGCGTTCGCCGTGGTCCGGCCGTGTCGCAGAAGCAGAAGGGTCGCCACGCGACCACCCTATGGCCTGACCCGGCGTTCCTCGCTCCCCGCCCGACCACGCCCGACCACCGGCGCGTCGCCGGCCGGTCTGCGCCGCATGGGGTCGGTGTCCGGTTCGCGGGTACGTCGGGCCCGGCTGGGCCGGGGGTCGGCCGGAATGCCGGGCGGCCGGTGGTCGTTACACCCTCTGGACGACCGAGGTGGCAGCCCGCCGATCCTTCTCCGGCCGATGGCCGGGTGGAATGCCGGGCGACCGGCGGTCGTTACATCTGGACCCGGCGCGGTGAGCCCCGCTCCCCGCCGAGGACCTCCGAAACTTTCCTTACCCCCTCCTGGGCACCCGACGGTGCTCGCACACGCCCACCCCCGGGTGTGTGTCGATCCCCCGATTGGAGTTCCCCATGAACACGATGCTGCGTAAGACTGTTCTCGGTGTGGCTGGTCTGGCGTTCGCCGGTGGTGTGATCGGTGGTCCGGTCGGCACCGCGCTGGACACGTCGGCCCACGCCGCCCCGGCCACGCCCGTGGCCGCGGTGCAGGCGGAGAAGCCGGACACCGGCAGGCTGATGCCGAACGGTGTACCGGGCGACCAGTCGCGGATCCCGCTGGACGCCGAGCAGACCGCGAACGTGAAGGCGATCATCACGGCGACGAAGAAGGCCGGCATGGACGAGCGGGCCGCCGTGGTCGCGATCGCCACGAGTCTGCAGGAGTCGAAGCTGGAGAACCTGGGTCACCTGGGTGACCGCAACGACCACGACTCGCAGGGCCTGTTCCAGCAGCGCCCGTCGTCCGGGTGGGGCACGGTCGAGCAGATCACCGACCCCGAGTACTCCACCACCGCGTTCCTCAAGGGCCTCAAGCAGGTCGACGGCTGGAAGGACATGCCGCTGACCCAGGCCGCCCAGACGGTGCAGGTGTCGGCGTACCCCGACCACTACGCCCAGTGGGAGAAGCAGGCCGCCGACCTGGTCGCCGAGCACTGGAACAGCTGACCCTGATCACACGTCGTGGGCCGGCACCCCGAACCCGGGGTGCCGGCCCACACGCCTGTCCGGTCCTCAGGTGGCCGAGATGGTGCCGGTCATCAGCAGCGCCAGCACGAGGGTGCCGAGCGCGACCCGGTAGAGGACGAAGACGTACAGGGTGTGGTGCGCGACGTAGCGGAGCAGCCAGGCGATCGCCGCGTAGCCGATGGCGAAGGCGATCACGGTCGCCACCACCATCTGGGCCACGCTGGGGACCGACGTCCCCGGCGCGGCCGGCTCGAAGACGTCACCCAGGCTGAACACACCGGACATCACCACCGCCGGGATGGCGAGCAGGAACGAGTAGCGGGCCGCCGCCTCCCGGGTCAGGTTGAGGAAGAGGCCGGCGGTGAGCGTGCCGCCGGACCGGGACACCCCCGGGATCAGCGCCATCGCCTGGGCGAGACCCATGACGACGCCGTCCTTCATGCGGAAGTTCTCCAAGGTCCGGGTCTGCCGGCCCCAGTACTCGGCGAAGGCCAGCACGAACGCGAAGACGATCAGCGTGGTGGCGACCAGCCACAGGTTGCGGGCGGCGGTCTGGATCTGGTCCTTGAACAGGAAACCGAAGGCGCCGATCGGGATCGAGCCGACGATCACGTACCAGCCCATGCGGTAGTCGAGGCTGGAACGGACCGACTTGTCCCGGATGCCGATCAGCCAGACCTTGGTGATCCGCCAGATGTCCTTGGCGAAGTAGAGCAGCACCGCCGCCTCGGTGCCGAGCTGGGTGACCGCGGTGAACGACGCGCCGGCGTCCCGCTCGAAGAAGATCGCGGACGTGATCCGCATGTGGCCGGACGAGCTGACCGGGAGAAACTCGGTGAGTCCCTGGACGATGCCGAGGACGATCGCCTCGATCCAGCTCACTCGCCCACTCCCGCGAGCTCCAGGGCCTCGGCGCAGGTACGCAGGGTCTGCACCCCGCTCTCCCGGTCGGCGACGAAGAGGGTCAGCGACAGCGTGGTGACGCCGGCAGCGG
Organism: Micromonospora echinospora; assembly: GCF_900091495.1. NCBI lineage: Bacteria > Bacillati > Actinomycetota > Actinomycetes > Micromonosporales > Micromonosporaceae > Micromonospora > Micromonospora echinospora. The sequence goes on from NZ_LT607413.1 coordinate 7,151,532, forward strand.
CGTAGTCGCGCATCCGCTCGGCGATGCGCTCCTTCGGTCCGAGCAGCGAGGTGCGGTCGATGAACTCCATCGGCACCGCCGCGGCGGCGTCCCGCTGCCGCTTGGCGAGGTAGAGGTCCTGCACCTCGCGGGCCGCGTCGCCGTAGCCCATCCGGGTGGCCAACTGGTTGTAGAAGTTCTGCTGGCGGCTGCCCATGCCGCCGACGTAGAGCGCGGCGTACAGGCGGACCAGTTCGGCGCAGGCGGCGACGTCGTCACCGATCACCACCGGCACCGACGGTACGACGTCGAAGCCGGCCAGTTCCTTGCCGGCCTTCGCCCGACCGGCGCGGACGGCGGTGAGCTGCTCCTCGGCGAACTCCGGCGCGTAGAAGACGGCCAGCCAGCCGTCGGCGATCTCCCCGGCCAGTTCCAGGTTCTTCGGTCCCACCGCCGCGAGGTAGATCGGTATGTGCTCGCGCGGCGGCCGGAAGCCGAGCCGGAGCGCCTTGCCCGGGCCGTCGGGTAGCGGGAGTGTGTAGTGCTCGCCGGCGTAGGCGACCTCCTTACGCGCGATGGCGAGCTTGACGATGTCGACGTACTCGCGGGTGCGGGCGAGCGGCTTGGCGAACCGGACACCGTGCCAGCCCTCGGAGACCTGCGGGCCCGAGACCCCCAGCCCGAGCCGGAACCGTCCCCCGGAGAACGCGTCGATGGTGGCGGCGGTCATCGCGGTCGCCGCCGGGGTCCGCGCCGGGATCTGCATTACCGCGCTGCCCACGTCGATCCGTTCGGTCTGCCCGGCGATCCACGCCAGCATGCTCGGCGAGTCGGAGCCGTAGGCCTCCGCCGTCCACACCACCGAGTAGCCGAGCCGGTCCGCCTCCTGCGCCAGAGCCAGATGGTCGGCCGGCGTGCTCCACGCCGTCTGGTATCCGAGGCTGAGCCCGAGTCGCACTGGTCCTCCCCCATCCCGCACCACGAGTCGCATCAGGTTACGCAATGCCGACGGCGGGACCCACCACCGCCTCACTCCACTCCGGTGAGGCCGGCCGGACCGCTCCGCTCCGGTGGGACGGCCGGATGGTCGGAGACTTGACGGAGGCGAGGATATCGGTCGGGCCCCGGATGCAAATAAGGTTCACCCATGCAACAGCGACCGCTCGGCCGAAGCGGGCTGGCGGTTTCCCGGCTCGCGCTCGGCACCATGACCTGGGGTCGGGACACCGACGCCGACGACGCGGCCGCCCAGCTGAAGAGCTACCTCGACGCGGGCGGCAACCTGGTCGACACCGCCGACGTCTACGGGGACGGGGACGCCGAGTCGGTGATCGGCTCGCTGCTGGGCACCCTCGTACCCCGCGACGACCTGCTCATCGCGACCAAGGCGGGGCTGCGACCGGGCACCCAGCGCCGCCGGGACGGCTCCCGGGGGCACCTGCTGCGCACCCTGGACGCCTCGCTGCGCCGGCTCGGCACCGACCACGTCGACCTGTGGCAGGTGCACGGATACGACCCGGACACCCCGCTGGAGGAGACCCTCTCGGCGCTCGACCACGCGGTCACCAGCGGCCGGGTCCGGTACGTGGGGGTGTCGAACTTCTCCGGCTGGCAGACCGCCCGGGCCGCCGCCTGGCAGGCGGCCTATCCCGGCCGCGCGCCGGTGGTCGCCGCACAGGTCGAGTACTCGCTGCTGGAGCGGGGGGTCGAGCGGGAGGTGCTGCCGGCGTGCGCGGCCATGGGCCTCGGGGTGCTGCCCTGGTCGCCGCTGGGCCGGGGGGTGCTCACCGGAAAGTACCGGCACGGCCGTCCCGCCGACTCACGGGCCACCTCGGCGCACTTCGGCCCGTTCGTCGCCACCTACCTGGAGCCGCGCTGCTCCAGCATCGTCGAGGCGGTGGTGATCGCCGCCGGCGGCCTCGGTGTGTCACCACTGGAGGTGGCCCTGGCCTGGGTGCGGGATCGTCCCGGCGTGGCCGCCCCGATCCTCGGCGCCCGGACGGTGGGGCAGCTCCAGGGCGCGTTGCAGGTGGAGCGGATCACCCTGCCGGACGAGATCACCACAGCCCTGGACGACGTCTCGGCGGTGGAGGTCGGGTATCCGGAACGCGACGGCTGACGCGGTGTGGCCGATCCGCGACCGGGCGCAAGCCCGGTCCCGGGAACCGGACGTGGGCACCGGAACCCGACCGGGGTGGCGCAGGTCTCCCGGCGGGGGTGGCGTCACGTCGCCGGGCTGGGCAGCATAGGCCCCATGGACTACGAGTACGCACCGCTGCGGCTACCGCCGAACGTCGACCGGGTGACCGCCGCGGTGCAGCTGGCGATCCAGGCCGAGTACGCCGGCTGGGAGCTGGCCCGGGTACGGCTGTACCGGGACGGCACCCGACAGGTGGTGCTGCGCCGCCGCCGGGTCAACCAGCCACAGCCGGGCCTGTCCTACTGACGACGGCGACCCCGAGCGAGGGACACCGGGCCGGCCCGGTGCCGATGCCCCTCGCCGGCGGTCAGTGCGTGTGCCCCAGTTCGTCCTCGTCGAGGTCGAGGAAGGGGTGCTCGTCGAGCCGGCCGACCAGGCGGTCGTCGGCGGCCGGCTGGAACGGGCCGACCGGGTCGTCGTCGTCGAACGACTCCAGGTCGACCGGGGTGTTCACCTCGCTGACCATCACCACCCCGTCGAGCGGCTCCAGTTCGGGGACGTCCAGCGCGCTCAGTGACCCGTCGCCGCTCTGCAGCAGTTCCAGCACCGCCTCGCCGACGCCCTCGACCGGGGCCGGCTCGTCCTCGGCCGGGGTGCCCTCCCGGCGGGCCGCCTCGGCCGCCCGGATCAGCGCCGACACGCTCGGCACCCGGTAGTCGCGGCGCTGGCGTACGGAGATCACCTGCGGATGCGGGTCGGTGGGCTCGGCGCCCTCGCCGCCCGGGCCGAAGTGCGCGTCGGCCTCGTTCGGGTCGATCGACTCCACGTCCCACGGGGTGACCTCGCCGAAGGCGTCGAGGAGTTGCTCGTCGTAGGCGAAGGAGGCGTTGTTCAACTCGACGTACGCCTGCCAGACGTCGTCGTCGTCGACCCGGCCCTGGGCGGCGCGTACCGCGGCCAGGTGCCGGCGGGCCGCATCGATCACCCGCTCGAGGGCAGCGTCCAGCTCAGCGTGCTGGTCGGTCATGTGAGGAAGTCCCTTTCGCGATGGGGGGAGGAAGCCGTACCGGAGGCGCGTCGCGGCGCGGCGCCGGTCAGCAGGTGCGGAGGAACCGGTCGAGAACCCGCACGCCGAACTGTAGTCCGTCCACCGGAACCCGCTCGTCGATGCCGTGGAAGAGCGCCGAGAAATTCAGGTCGGGCGGGAGCCGGAGCGGCGCGAACCCGAAGCAGCGGATGCCGAGCTGGGCGAACGCCTTGGCGTCGGTGCCGCCGGAGAGCATGTACGGCACCGGCCGGGCGCCCGGGTCCTCGGCGCGCAGCGCGGCGGACATCGCCTCCACCAGCGCCCCGTCGAAGGTGGTCTCCAGGGCGGGCTGGCGCTGGACGTACTCGATGTCGATGCCCGGACCGACCAGCTCGCGCAGCTGCTGTTCCAGCATCTCGGACTGGCCGGGCAGGCTGCGGCAGTCGATGGTGGCGGTGGCCCGGCCGGGGATCACGTTGTCCTTGTAGCCGGCGGCCAACCGGGTCGGGTTGGCGGTGCTGCGGACGGTGGCGCCGATGATGTTGGCGATCGGACCCAGCCGGGCGATCGCGGTCTCCGGGTCGTCCGGGTCGAGCTCGACGCCGAGCACCTCGGAGACCTCCTCCAGGAAGGCCCGGACGGTGGGGGTGATGGTCAGCGGGAAGCGGTGCCGACCGATCCGGGCGACCGCCTCGGCGAGCGCGGTGACGGCGTTGTCGTCGTGCACGAACGAGCCGTGCCCGGGACGCCCCTTGGCGTGCAGCCGGAGCCAGTCGATGCCCTTCTCGGCGGTCTCGATGAGGTAGAGCCGGGTGGCGTCGTCGACGGTGTAGGAGAAGCCGCCGACCTCGCCGACCGCCTCGGTGCAGCCGTCGAAGAGCTCCCGGTGGCGCTCGGCGAGGAAGTGCGCCCCGTAGTCGCTGCCCGCCTCCTCGTCGGCGGTGTAGCAGAGCACGATGTCGCGGGGCGGCCGGACCCCGGTGCGCTGCCAGTGCCGGACCACGGCGAGCACCATCGCGTCGAAGTCCTTCATGTCGATCGCGCCGCGCCCCCACAGGTATCCGTCACGGATCTCGCCGGAGAAGGGGTGCACCGACCACTCGTCGGCGTCGGCGGGAACGACGTCGAGGTGGCCGTGCACCAGCAGGGCACCCCGCCCCGGGTCGGCGCCGGGGATCCGGGCGACCAGGTTGGCCCGGCCGGGGGCGGACTCCAGCAGGGTGGAGTCGACGCCGACCTCGGCCAGTTTCTCCGCGACGTACTCGGCCGCCTGCCGCTCCCCGGCGCTGGTGGCGTTGTCGCCGGTGTTGGTGGTGTCGATACGCAGCAGGTCACGGCAGAGGTCGACGACCTCGTCGGTGGGGTCGGGCACGGCGGGTACGGGGTGGGTCATCGGATTCCTTCCGTGGATACCTCCGCGAGCCTAACCGCCACCGTGACCCGGCCCGGACGCTCCACCTGCGACCGGGTGTCCTCCACGGGCCGGTTTCGGCCGACGGCCGGTCGGGTACCGCCGCTGGCGTCCGCACCGCCCGGCGTAGGGCCGCCGGTCGGGCCCGTTCCGCCGAGGAGGCACCCCATGAGCGTTTCGCTGCCGCCGCTGCCGCCCGCCGAGGGTGACGAGGGGTACCGTCCCGGCGGACGGAGCGTCATCGACGTCGTCGGCGAGGAGCACCGGCGGCTCACCGCGCTGGTCGAGGAGCTGGCCGACCCGGCCACCGACGCCGAGCGCCGGCGGGCGGTGGCCGACGTGTTCACCGCCGAGGTCTCCCGGCACCTCTCCGGCGAGGAGCAGTACCTCTACCCGGCGCTGCGCGGCGCGCTGCCCGACGGCGCGGAGCTGGCCGACCGGGACGTCGAGACCGACACCGCGCTGCGACGGGCCGTACGGGCGGCCGACCCGGAGCACGTCGCCGCGGTACACCGCAGCTGGCGGCAGCACGTGGCGGCGGTCGAACCGGCCCTGCGTCGGCTGCGCGGGGCGGCCACCGAGGAGGAGCTGATCCGGCTCGGCAACCGGTTCGCCATCGCCGAGGAGGCGGCCCCGACCCGTCCACACCCCGGGACGCCGACCGCTCCACCGTGGAACCGGATCGTCGAGCCGGCGGTGGGCGTGGTCGACAAGATCCGCGACGCGGTCACCGGCCGCCGGACGTATCCGGCGGACCTCGATCGGGAATGACCTTGAGCCCACTGTCACCTCTCCGCCACCCATCGGAACTCTTCGAAACACGAAAGGTCTTCCGGAAGTCCCGACTCGGTCATACCGTCACGTCATGAACCTGGAGTTGCGACACCTCAGGGTGGTCTGCGCGATCGCGGAGACCGGCAGCGTGACGAAGGCGGCCTCGACCCTCGGACTGGCACAACCGGCGCTCACCGCGCAGCTCCAGCGGATCGAACGGGCGCTCGGTGGTGCGCTGTTCGACCGCGACCGGCGCGGCGCGCGGCCGACCGCGTTGGGGGAGCTGGTGCTCGCCCGCGCCCGGGTGCTGCTGCCGGCGATGAAGGGCCTCCAGGACGAGGCGGCCCGGCTGGCCAGTGCCGGGGACGCGTTGAGCCGGTACCGGTTCGGTGGCGTGAACAGCCCGATCCTGGGTCGGCTGGTGCACCGCATCGCCGCCGAGCAACCCGCCGCGCCGATCAGCACCTACGCCTCCTGGTCGGTCGACGAACTGTCCCAGCTGGTCTTCAACGGCCGGCTGGACTACGTGCTGACCGGGGTGTGCGGCGACGCCGCCCCGTCGGCGGAGTTCGGGCTGAGCTGGCGGGAGGTGGCCGTCGACCCGGTCTTCGTGCTGCTGCCCGAGTCCCACGAGCTGGCCGACCGCGACGAGGTCCCGCTGGAGGAGCTGCGGCACGAGCAGTGGGTGGCCGCGCCCGGCGACGGCTGCTTCGGCGACTGCTTCGCCGCCGCGTGCGCACGGTCCGGCTTCACCCCCCGCAAGGTGTACGAGACGGACATCCGCGTCTGCATGGACCTGGTCGAGGCGGGCGTGGCTGTGGCGCTGTGCCAGGCCACCTTCCGGCCGGTGCCCGGCCTGGTCACCCGGCGGCTGGCCGGCAACCCGCTGCGCTGGCGCCTGCTGCTCGGCTGGCACCCGGAGTCCCCGGCGGCCCGGTTCGCCGACGGGGTGCTGGCGACGGCGATGGCGGCGTACACCGACTCCCTCGCGCCGCACCCGGCGTACCTGGAGTGGCTGTTGGACCATCCCGAGTTCGGCGCGCGGCGGCGCAGCACCCCGGTCTGAGCCGGCGGCACGGTCGGCGACCCAGGTCGAAGGCCGCCCGAAGCGCGATGGTGACCGGCAACCTCGGGGCCGGGTGGCCGACCCATCCGGACTGGCGGGTGCGAAGTCCCGGCAAACGGGTACGGGGTGGACATGACCGACACCGACCGTCCCGGCGACGACCGGGAGACCGCCCGCCGGGCCGCCGCCGCGCACACCGTCGCCGCCCGTGACCTGGAGTCCTTCCTGCGCACGCTGCCGACCACCCCCGGTCCGGAGCACGTCGCCGAGTACGCCACCCTGCTCAGCCGCGAGGAACGCGCCCGCGCCGACCGGCAGGCCGCGGTGGACGCGCTCGGCCTGACCGTGGGCAGCATCGAACCGGGCTGAGCCCGGCAGTGGGCCGCATCGAACCGGAATGACGGTCCGGGCCCGCCTCAGCGCTCCACGAGCGGATCGTGTCCCAGGTCGAGCAGGGCGTGCCGCCACCCGTCGTCGGCGTTGCCACCGGGCGGCTTCCGCGCCGTCAGGTCGTCGATCCGGTCCACGGCGTCCTGCATGATCCGGATGTCCTGCGGGGTCAGGTCGACCTTGCGCTTGGTCAGCACCGCGAGGATATGCCGGCCCGGCTCGGGCAGGTCCAGGTCGGGGTTCGGACCGAACGCCTCCTCCCCCGAGCCTCGGGTGAGCAGCCACTGCCGCAACTGCTCCGAGGGCATGTTCACCCGCTCGTGGAACTCCTCCCAGAGCAGTTCCACGTCCGCGTCGACTCTCGCCTCGCGTACCATCACGCCTCCTCTCCGGGTCCGGGCTCAGCCGGCCGCACCTCGTCGGTCAGGGCCCCGGGCCCTTCCGGCGGCACCTGGACCCGGGCCGGGTTCGCCGTCGGCGGGGCCTTGATGGGTTCGGTCCGTTCCACGTCGTCCGGGCTCTCCTCGACCTCGCTCACCGGCGGCCTCCGATCGTCGGAACGGGTCAACGGGGATGGGTCGTCGTCGCCGGCTGGTGCCCGCCGCGCTCACCGGCGGCGACGTCGAAGGCGAGGGCGTCGTCGCGGACGTTCACGGTGACCCGCTGGCCGGGCGAGATCTCGCCCTCCAGCAGCATCCGGGACAGCCGGTTGTCCAGCTCGCGCTGGATCGTCCGCCGCAACGGACGCGCCCCGAACTCCGGCTGGTACCCGTGCTCGGCGAGCCAGTCGACGCCGGCCTCGGTGACCTCGACCGTGATGTCCTGCGCGTGCAGCCGGCGGCGGGTCTCCTCCAGCAGCAGGCCGGTGATCTGCCGCAGCTGTGCGGCCTCCAACCGGCGGAAGATGATGGTCTCGTCGATCCGGTTGAGGAACTCGGGACGGAAGTTCTCCTGGAGTCGACGCATCAGCCGGTCCCGCAGTTCGTCGGTCTCCTGGGCGGTGCCGGGTTCCCCGGCCCCGAAGCCGACGCTGCGGGCGGCCCCGGTGATCAGCTCCGAACCGAGGTTGCTGGTCATGATCAGCACGGTGTTGCGGAAGTTCACCGTCCGGCCCTGGCTGTCGGTGAGCCGGCCGTCGTCGAGCACCTGGAGCAGGATGTTGAACACGTCCGGGTGCGCCTTCTCGATCTCGTCCAGCAGCACCACCGCGTACGGGCGGCGCCGGACCGCCTCGGTGAGCTGGCCCGCCTCCTCGTACCCGACGTAGCCGGGAGGCGCGCCGACCAGCCGGCTGACCATGTGCCGTTCCTGGAACTCGCTCATGTCCAGCCGGACCATCCGGTCGGCGTCGCCGAACAGCGCCTCCGCCAGGGCCCGCCCCAGCTCGGTCTTGCCGACGCCGGTGGGACCGAGGAAGAGGAAGCTGCCCATCGGCCGGTCCGGGTCGGCCAGCCCGGTCCGGGAGCGGCGGACCGCCTCGGCGACGGCGTTCACCGCGTCCTCCTGACCGACCACCCGCTCGTGCAGGTGCCCCTCCAGGCGCAGCAGCCGGTCCCGCTCCTCCTCGGTGAGCTGGCTGACCGGGATGCCGGTGGCCCGGGAGACCACCTCGGCGATCTCCGGCGGCCCGACCTGGGGCACCTGTGGGGCCTCGGTCTCCCCCTTGGCCACCCGGATCTGCTCCTCGACCTCGTGCAGCCGGTCCCGCAACGCCGAGGCGCGCTCGTACTGCTCGTCGGCGACGGCCTGCTCCTTGTCCCGGCGTACCTCGTCGAGCTGGCGTTCCAGCTCCCGCACGTCCGCCGCCGGGGTCCGGGTCCGCAGCCGCACCCGCGCGCCGGCCTGGTCGATCAGGTCGATCGCCTTGTCGGGCAGGTAGCGGTCGGTGACGTACCGGTCGGCGAGTTCGGCGGCGGCGACCAGTGACTCGTCGGTGAACCGCACCTGGTGGTGGGCCTCGTACCGGTCCCGCAGGCCACGCAGGATGGCGACGGTGTCCTCCACGGTGGGCTCCGGCACGAGCACCGGCTGGAAGCGGCGGGCCAGCGCGGCGTCCTTCTCGATGCTGCGCCGGTACTCGTCCAGCGTGGTCGCGCCGATCACCCGCAGCTCGCCCCGCGCGAGGGCGGGCTTGAGCATGTTGGACGCGTCCATGCCACCCTCGCTGCCGGCCCCGCCGGCCCCCACCAGGGTGTGGATCTCGTCCAGGAAGATGATCAGCTCGTCCCGGTGGGCGCGGATCTCGTCGACCACCTTCTTCAGCCGTTCCTCGAAGTCACCCCGGTAGCGGGTGCCGGCCACCAGTCCGGCCAGGTCCAGCTGGATCACCCGCTTGCCGAGCAACGTCTGCGGCACGTCGCCGTCGCAGATCCGCTCCGCCAGCCCCTCGACGATCGCGGTCTTGCCGACCCCGGCCTCGCCGATCAGCACCGGATTGTTCTTGGTACGGCGGGAGAGGATCTCCACGGCCTGCTCGATCTCGTCGCTACGGCCGATCACCGGGTCGATCCGGTCGGCCTTGGCGAGGTCGGTCAGGTCCTGACCGTACTGGTCCAGGGTGGGTGTGCCCCGGTCCGGTCGCGCTCCCGTCATCGGTCCCCGCTCCGTCCCCGCCGCCTGCAGAGACTCCGGTTGGATCCGCCCGGCCGCCAGCATCCGCCCGGCCGGCGACTCCGGGTTCAGCGGCAGGGCCATAAGGATGTGCTCGGGGCCGATGTAGTTCGCCCCGATCGCCCGGGCGAGCTGGTGGGCGTCGAGCAGCGCCCGCTTGGCCGCCGGGGTGAGCGAGAGGTTCGGTGGCACCTCGCCGCCGGGTGCCCCGTCGCCCCGACCGCCGAGCGCGTTGAGCAGCGTGTCCGGTTCCGCGCCGGCCCGGCTCACCAGGTCGCGCAGCGCCTGGCGTTGCAGGGCGGCCCAGAGCAGGTGGTCGGTGTCCAGGTCGTTGCTGCGCCGCTGGGCGGCCCGGCGGGCGGCGTCGGCCAGCAACTCCCGCGCGTCGGCGGTCATCAGGCGGGTGATGTCGACCCGGTGCGCGGGCCGGCCACCGCCCTCCCCCCGGCCGAAGTAGCGGGCCAGGAACTCGTCCCACGGGTCGGCGCCGAAGTCAGCGGGTCCCCACATGAGCAGTCCTCCCGGTTCGGCGGCGACAGGATCGACACGCAGGGCTACCCGAGGGTGGCCCCGACAAACGCGTCCGGATGGCAGGGTGGGGACATGGAGACGACCCCGCTGCTGATCGTGGACGCCGCCAACGTCGTCGGGAGCCGCCCCGACGGCTGGTGGCGGGACCGGGTCGGCGCGACCACCCGGCTGCGGGACCGGCTGGTGCCGGTCGGCGGTCGGGGCGTACCACCGGAACTGCCGGCGCCGGCCGAGGTGGTGCTGGTGGTGGAGGGGGTCGCGCGGGACGTGCCGGCCACCGAGGGGGTGCGGGTGGTGGCCGCCACCGGGTCCGGTGACGATGCGATCGTCGACCTGGTGGGAGCCGAGACCGGACGGCGGCGGCTGGTGGTGACCGCGGACCGGACGCTGCGGGAACGCGTCCGGGCGCTCGGCGCGGAGGTGTACGGGCCGCGCTGGCTGCGCGGCGAACGCGACACGCCGGGACGGGTACCCGCCGCGCCGGCGGCGCCGGATCCGACCCGGCCCTCGTGACCCCGGTAGCCCGGTCCCGGTTTCCGCTACGGCGACGCCGATGCCCTGGCCCGGCTGGTGCCGCCGCCCAGGCCGGGGCGGCAAGCGGACAGCAGGGCGGTAACACCCACAGGGCGGATGTTCTCTCCCACACCGGAATAGGCTCTAATGGAGTCCTCCCCGCCCCCAGGAGGTTTCGCCGTGGCGAGCGTCGCCGAGCTCAAGGCCGCCATCGATGTCGCGCTTGCGCAGATCGGTGAAGGGCAGACAGCGGTGCAGGCGGCCGGCGAGAAGCTGGCCGAGGCCCAGCAGACCCTGGCCGGTGCGCTGGAGGGCAGCGGGCACGAGACCGTCGAGGCCGCCCAGGCGTCGCTGACCCAGGCCAGTCAGGAGCTGGAGGAGTGTCTCGCCGCGACACTGGTCGCGGTGGAGCAGGCGCAGCTCTACGTCTCGACGCTCTGAGCCCATGTCCATCATCGAGGACGTCGGAGCCCAGGTCCGCGCTGCCTCCGACGAACTGCCGCTGGCCCTGCTGGCCCAGGCGCTGGAGAAGTTCGCCCTGGCCACCGAGCGGCTGCGCTGGGTGCGCCAGGAGTCGTCGAACCCGATGGGGGTGCCGGAACTCTCCGCCGCCGTCGAGCACGCCGAGTCCGCAGGGCACGCCCTGCGGGTGGCGCAGGAACAGCTCGCCAGTTACCTGGCCGCCATCGGGCTCGGCGCGGACGGCGCCCCGGCCGGACGGCCGCAGCCCCGTCAACCGGCGCACGACGCGCCCCGGGACGCCGCACCGCCGGGTGGTGGCGACGGGCGTGGCGAGCCGGAGCCGGCCCCGGAGGTCCGTCGCTGGTGGGCGGTGCGGGTGGCGGAGCTGACCGGCGGATCGGAGGGCGAGCCGACCGGCCCGGACGAACAGGTCGCCGACGCCCGGGAACTGCTGCGCCGGGTGGTCGGCGGAGTGAAGGCCGGCGACCGGAGCCGGCTGCACACCGAGTTGCGCCGGGCGCACGCCGATGTCGGGCTGGGCCTGGCGACGGTGACCCCGCCCCTGCTGCGGGAGCTGGCCGGGGAGCTGCTCGGCCACCCACCCAAGGCCCCTGACCTGCCGAAACTGCGCAACGAGCTGGACGGTCGGGTGCGCGACCTGCTGCCCGGCCTGCCGCCGCCGGTGCTGGAGACCGTGCTGACCCGGGTCTGCCGGATGCCCCCGCCCCGGCAGCGCTCCGACGACGAGCAGCCGCACCCGGCCGACCCGGCGGTGACCGCCGGCGTGGTGACCGGCCTGCTGCTGGCCCGGCTCGGCCGGGACCTGCCGCCGGAGCGCCCCGACGACCAGCGGGCACCGTCCGGGGGCGACCGCGCCGCAGGCGGGCCGCCCCGGGCCGACCGGACCACGGCCACGCCGCCCCGGGCCGACCGGGCCACGGGCGTGCCGTCCCGGGCGACGACCGACCGCACACCCGGCAGGCCCGGTTCGCATGGCTGACCGTCGGGCCCAGTTGGTGGGGCGGGTCCGGGGCATGCTGTCCGAGGCGTTGGGCTCGGCCCGGGGCCGGCTGGCCGCCGCGCGGACCGAGTGGGAGAACGGGCAGGAGCGGCTGACCCGGGTACGGCGGGCCGCCGCGACGGTGCCGCAACGGGTCGGCGCCGAACGGGACCGCCGACTCGCCGAGATCGACTCCCGGTACACCACGCGGATCGAGGAGCTGGCCCGACGGGCCGCCGCCGCCGCCGAGCGGGAGGCCCCGGGCGCGGCGTCGGCCGACTGGGCACGCTGGACGCCCACCCCGGCCGGCCGGGCCGAACCGCCCGGCGCGGTCCGGATCGGCACCGTCCGGATCGCCGGCGCGGAGCCGGTGCCGGCGCTGGTGCCGTTGCTGGACGCCGGACACGTCCACCTCACCGGCGGCCACCACCCCGGGGGCGACGCGGTGGTCTCGGCACTGCTGCTACGCAGCATCGGCCGGGCCGAGCCGGGCACGGTCCGGTTGATCGGGTACGACCCGGAGCACCTCGGCGGCGGCCTGGCCGGGTTCGCCCCGCTCGGCACCGCCGGGCTGCTCACCTTCGTCGGCCCGGGTGGGCTGGCCCGGTTGCTCGACGACCTGGTGGAGCAGATCCGCCGGATCAACGAGACCGTGCTGGCCGGTGAACACTCCTCGCTGCGGGAGCTGGCCATGGCCACCGGACGGCGGCCGGAGCCGTGGCGGGTGGCCGTGCTGCTCGGCGGGGACGAACTCTCCCGGCACGAGCGCGGCCAGCTCGACCGGGTGGTCCGCACCGGGGCGGCCTGCGGTGTGCACCTGGTGGTCCGGGGCATTCCGCTGCCGGACGAGCCCACCGTGCAGCGGGTTCTGGTCTCCCCCGGCGACGTGCGCATCGGCGGCCCGACCGGCCTGCCGGTACGCCTCGACCCGCCGCCCCCGGCGACCCTGGTCACCGAGACCTGCCGACAGGTGGCCGGCCTGGTCAACGCCGGCCCGGCCCCGACCCCCTTCACCGAGCTGCTCCCCCCGCCCGAGCAGATGTGGCAGGAGGACTCGTCGACCGCGCTGGTCGCGCCGATCGGCGAGGGGCCCAGTGGCCGCCCGGTCCTGCTGACCCTCGGCGACTACCCGCCGCACGCCCTGATCGGCGGCCCCTCCGGCACCGGCAAGACCAACCTGATCTTCGCCTGGATCGGCGCGCTGGCCTCCCGCTACTCCCCCTCCGAGCTGGAGTTCTACCTGCTCGACTTCAAGGAGGGGGTGTCCTTCGCCCGGTTCGCCCAGGGGCGGCGGGATCCGAGCTGGCTGCCGCACATGCGGCTGGTCGGGATCAACGTCAACACCGACCGGGAGTTCGGGCTGGCCCTGCTGCGCTTCCTCGCCGAGGAGCTGCGCCGCCGGGCCGACGCGGCCAAGCAGCACGAGGTCACCAAGCTCTCCGAACTGCGGGCGGTGGACCCGAAGGGACACTGGCCCCGGATCGTGGCGGTGGTCGACGAGTTCCAGATGCTGCTCGCCGGCCGGGACGTGGTCGCCCGGGAGGCCGCCGACCTGCTGGAGGACCTGGCCCGGCGGGGGCGGTCGCAGGGCATCCACCTGGTGCTCGCCTCACAGGACGTACGCGGTATCGAGGCGCTCTGGGGCCGTCCGGCGCTGGTCGCCCAGTTCACCCTCCGGATCGCGCTGCCGAAGGCGCTGCGGATCCTCGCCGAGCGCAACGACGCCGCCCAGTCCCTGCCCCGGCACCACGCGGTGATCAACGCGGAGTCCGGCATGGTGGAGGGCAACGAGATCGCCCGGATCCCGTCGGCCAGTGAGTGGGAGACCTGGAGTGAACTCCAGCACCGGCTGTGGCGGATGCGCCCGCCGGACGCCGCCCCGGCCCGCCTCTTCGACGGCGACGCGATCCCGCAGCTCGCCGACGCACCCGACTACCGGGCCCTGACGCCCGCCCGACAGCCGGGCGGACCACGTGGCCCGGTCGCCCTGCTCGGGGAGATCATCGACGTGCAGGCTCGGTCCGCGACGCTGCGGCTGCCCCGGGCGCCCGGCCGCAACCTGGCGGTGCTCGGCACCCGGGTCGACGAGGCGTGCGCGGTGCTCGACGCGGTCGGGCGGTCGCTGGCCCGCCAGCACGAGCCCGGCTCGGCCCGGTTCTCCATCGCCTGTCTCGACCCGGACGCCGACCACGCCGCCCGTGCCCTCTACTCCGACCTCGCCGACGACGCCGCCTGGTACGACGAGGAGACCGTGCCGGAACTGGTGGCCGAGACGGCCGACGCGCTGGCCGCACCGGGCACCCCGGCCACACCGCACTACCTGCTGCTCTACGCGGTCGACGCGGCGGCGGGCCGGCTGGGCGCGCGGGTCGGCCGGCGGACCGGGCTGGAGCACCTGCGGCAGATCCTGCACGACGGGCCGGAACGGCGCACCCACGTGCTTGCCTGGTGGCGGGGCGTGGCCCGGATGCGCAACGACCTGGGCGGGCCGGCGTCGCGGACCGACCAGATCGGGGCGTGGGTGGCCCTGGACGTGCAGGGCGGGGAGCTGGGCTCGTCGCTCTACCCGGGCACCGGCGGCCCGGACTGGTACCCGCGTCCGTGGCGGGGACTCTTCTTCGACCGGGCGGTGCACCGCACCGGGCAGACGATCATCCCCTATGGACTCCCCCGATGAACGAACCGGTCACCAGTGAGTCGTACGCCGCCCACCTCCGTCGCCTGGCGGAGCTGACCGCACGGGCGGCGACGCAACGCGCCGAGGCGATGGCCTGGCACGAGCGGCAGTGCGCCGCCGCCGAACAGGCCGTCCGGGAGGCCACCGAGCAGGTCCGGCGGGCCGAGGCGGAGGTCGCCGAGGCGACCGAGCTGGTGGAGCGGGTGGACGCCGAGGCGGCCCACCTGTGGCAGGTGCTGCGCGGCCGGCTGGGCGCCGGGGCCCGCCGCCTGGGTGACCCGCCGGGGCCGACGCGGGGCGCCTCGGGCGACCCGGTGGTGCTGCTGGACCGGGCGCGCGAGTTGCTGGACCGCACCCGGCAGCCCGGAGACCTGCCCGGGTCGGTGAACCCGCTGCTGGCGCTCTGCGGGGTGTTCGGGGCGGTGGTGGCGTACGCGGTGGGCACCGGCGCGCGGGCGCTGGGTGAGCGGCACGGCGGCGACCTCGCGGTGGGGATGCCGGTGATCGCGCTGGTGGTCTCGCTGCTCGGGCCGCTGATCGGGCTGGGGCCGGCGAAGCTGCTCGCCGACCGGCGGCACGCCCTGCTCGGCCCCCGCCCGATGGCGATCGTGATCGCCGCCGGCCTGGTCACCACCGTGCTCCTGCTCGCGATCCCCCGCTGACGGCTCCGCCGCACGCCGGTGAAGGAACCCGCCGGTGGAGGAACCCGCTCGGTGGAGGAACCCGGAGCCGGGAACGCTGCCCCCGCGGCGGACGGCAGGTGGTGCGCCGGTCAGGCGGTCGGCACGAGCACGGCCTCCCGGAGCAGCCGCCGGGTGAGGACGAGCCGGTCGGCGTCGTCGTCGAGACCGGGCAGGTCGCCGACCCGCCGGACGGTGTCGGTGAGCAGCGCCCGTACCGCCTCGGCGCACTGCGCCGGCAGCGAGACGGTGCGGTCGAAGACGCGCAGCGCGACCCGCTCCGGGCCGTCCGGGACGAGTTGCCAGCGCAGTCCGGGCCGGACGGCGACGGTGGCGTCGACGGTCAGCTCACGGATCGCGGCGGCCTGGGCCAGCGGTCGGATCGGCGCGGGCCGGGCGGCGGGCCAGGCGCGCTGCCGCAGGCGGCCGGCGAGCATCTCCGGGTCGGCGCGCAGCAGCCAGTCCCGCAACGCCTCGACCGTCTCGGTCAGTTCGGGTTCGATCGCGTCGGGGTCGGCCACGTCGACGCCGAACGGGAGGGTGGCGCGCAGACGCGGGTCCTCGGCGGCGAGGGCGAGCAGTTCCTCGACGATGGCGTACCGGGTGAGCGCCCGGACGCCGATGGTCAGATGCAGTGAGCTGGACTCCTGCGCCTGGGCGCTGTGCAGCCAGCCCCGGGGCAGGTAGAGCGCGTCACCGGGGGCGAGCACCACGTCCAGCGCGGCGGCCCCCTCGGCGGTGGCGGAGACCTCGTCGGCCCGGCCGCCCCAGGGCTGCCGTTCCAGCGGGTCGGGCAGGACCGGCGGGTGGATCCGCCAGCGCTTGCGGCCGTCCACCTGGAGCACGAAGACGTCGTGGGTGTCGTAGTGGGTGGCGAAGCCCTGGTTGCCCGGCGGGGTGAGGTAGGCGTTGACCTGCAACGGCTGCCCGACGGCCAGGCCCAGGTCGCGGGCGAGGTCGATCAGCGCCGGCCAGGTGCGGTGCAGCCCCTGGAGGACCAGGGTGGCGCCGTCGGCGTACTGCGCGAGGACCCGTTCGTCGAGGACCTGGTCGCCGATCTCCGCGCCGGCCCCGCCACCGCCGGTCCACTGCGCCGCCGGCACGAGTTCGCCGTCGCGGGCGATCCGGAGGAACGGGGTACGCAGCCCGCGCCGGCTGAGCAGTTCGTCGGCGTCGGCGGGGCTGAACAGGTCGGTGAAGCCGGCCGGGTTGGGCAGCTCGTCGGCGCGGGACAGCAACGGGGTGCGCCCCCAGTGGGCGGCGGCGAACTTCGCCGGTTCGACGGCCACGCACCGGGCGAGCGCCGTGGCGGCGGCCGACGGCACCGCCGGGCGGCCCTGGCCGCCCGGCGGGTCCATGGTCGTCACCGCCGCTTACCGGGCGCCGCCGTCGGCGCCACCGTCCTGCTGACCCGGCGTGGCGCCGCCGTCGGCCGGACCCTCCGCGCCACCGTCCGCGCCACCGTCCTGCTTGCCGGGGGTCGCGCCGCCGTCGGCCGGACCCTCCGCGCCACCGTCCGCGCCACCGTCCTGCTTGCCGGGGGTCGCGCCGCCGTCGGCCGGACCCTCCGCGCCCCCGCCGCCGGTCGTGGTGATGTCGTCGTCGTTCAGTGCCATCGGTGCTCCCTCGGGATGTGCCGCCCCGTCCTGGGTCGGGGGTGCGTCGTGCAGCCGGTGGTACCCGCCGCGCGATCTTCTCTAACCACACGGTAGGCCGCACTTTGCGGGTGTACCGGCGATTCCGGCCATCCCGTGGCGGCCACCCCGCACGACCGCCAGGCGGCCCCGGTGGTCATCACGCCCGTCGATCATGGACCTCGGGCACCACCCTGACCCGCACGAACCGCCACAGGGCGTGGCGCCGCGACTCCATGATCGACGGCGGGACGGGCCCGGGGGCGGAACGCCCGACGACCCGCCGGGTTCGGCGGGTCGTCGGGGTCGGCGAGGTCGCTCAGGGAATCATCCGCGCCAGGTCCTGGGGCATGGTGGCGCGCACGTCGTCCCACTCGCCCTGGGTGACGTGCCGGCGCAGGGTGTCCAGCACCACCTGCACGACCCGTTCCGGGCCACCGTCCGTCTCGTACGGGAAGCCCCGCCGGACCTCGTAGAGGAAGTCGTCCCGGTTGAGTTTCACCGGCACGTTCGACGGGTCCCAGCCGTCGAAGTAGACCCCCCGGACCAGCACCGGCAACTGCGCGGAGAACTCCACGCCCTCCTGCACCGGCATCCGGTCGCGCAGCAGGTGCAGCACCGTACGCAGGGCCGCGAAGGACTGGTTGCGGCGGTCCTTCGACCAACCGTAGGCCTGCTCGATGTCCTTGAGAATCAGATTGGTCTTGTCCAGCGATGACTCGAACACCGAGTTCGGTTCGTTAGCCATGTGCCCACCCCCGTCCGTCGGTCTCCCACCGTCGATGGTCGTCGCGTCGCGGCGGCGCGGCCGGACCCCGCCACTGCCGGGTCGGAGAGACCCGGCGGCGCTGGGCCGCGCACCCGGAGGGCTGCGCCCGTGTTCCGGCCACGTGCACCAGACGCCGGTGGTCCGGTACGACCCGAACCGTCATCTCGGCCACCCCCGTCCCCGCGTCGTCGCGACGTGCGCGGCGGTAACCGCACACCATCGCCACCATCGCCGGGGACCGGGTGAGCCGACGTCACCCCGACCGGGTGAACCACGTCGGCGTCTCCGACCTCGGGGAGCCATGCCGGCGTCTCCGCCCTCGGCGGAACCACGTCGGCCTCGGGGATCCATGCCGGCCTCCCCGACTTCGGGGAGCCACGTCGGCGTGTCCGGCCTCTGCGCGACGGCGCGACGGGGTCAGCCGACGTCGAGCAGGCGGGCCAGGGTGGCCGCGTTGGTCTGCGCGAAGTCGCGGTAGCAGTTGTTCGTGAGCACGTGCGTACGGTCGGCCTGACCGGCCAGCTCACGCAGCTTCGGCGCCCACGCGCGCAGTTCCCGGTCGGTGTAGTGGTAGCCGAACTTCTCGTGGATGTCCCGGCTGGTCCATTTGTCACTGTGGCCGTGGAACCGGACCACGGCCAGGTCGGCGGTGGCCGCCAGCACCGGCGGGACCGACGAGCGGTGTCCCTGGGGCATGTCCACGCAGACGTACGTCAGCCGGTGCCGGCGCAGGAAGTCGAGGGTCTCGTCGGCGTTGTCCCCGGCGAACCAGGAAGCGTGTCGGAACTCGAAGGCCGGCCGTAGCGGGGCACACCGCCGCGCCACCTCCAACAGGTACTGCTTGTTCTCCCGCCGGATGGTGAACCAGGGCGGGAACTGGAACAGCAGCGCGCCGAGCTTGCCTGCGGCGACCAGCGGATCCAGGGCGGTGAGGAACCGGCTCCAGACCTCCTCGTAGGCCTGGGCCGGCACGTCACCGGGGTAGACGTTCCGCTTCTCCGTCTCCGGGCGCAGGTCCCGGTGCAGGGCGGACACCCGGGTCGGATGTCCGGTGAGGAGACTGAACGCCTTGACGTTGAAGGTGAACCCGGCCGGGGTGCGCTCGGCCCAGAGCCGGGCGGTCCGTTCGGCTGGGGGCGCGTAGTAGGTGGCGTCCACCTCGACCAGGGGGAAGCGGCTGGCGTAGTAGGCCAGGCGCTTCTCCGGGGTGTCCGCGTCGGGCGGATACCACCCCGACTCCAGCAGGGTGGGGTCCGTCCAGGAGGCGGTGCCGACCAGGATCCGACCCACGGCGGTCAACTCCACCGCCCCGGCGACGCGACCGGGGCGGTGGGCGGCGTACCGGGACTCAGGCGGCCCGCCGTTCCCGGGACTGCTTGCAGGCGACGCAGGTGGTGGCGGAGGGGAAGATCTCCAGCCGCTCGACCGGGATCGGGTCGGAGCAGCCCTCGCAGTGGCCGTACGTGCCCTCGGCCAGTCGGGCCAGGGCGTGCTCGAACTGGGCCCGCCGGTCGAGAATGGTCCGCAGCAGGGACTGCGCGGTGTCCCGCTCGGCCGTCTTGGTGCCGCTGTCGGCCTGGTCGTCCCCGGCGGTGTCACCGACCTCCACCAGCCGGAGCACCTGGCTCTCCTGCATCGCCTGCTCGTACTCGCCGGACAGTTCGTCGTAGCGGGCCTGCAGGGCGAGGCGGATCCGGTCGATCTCCTCCTGGGAGCGCCCCGTACCGACCGTGTCGTGGACGAGCATCGCTGTCTGCCTTTCCTCGGGCTCGTTGGACCCCGGGTAGCCGGGCTTACGCCCGGCGACGGTCCGCTTGTGAGCCGGGCGAATACCCACGCCCACCGGCGATCAAACCGGCGACTTTCCAGCGTCGGCTCTCCCGGCCCGCGCCCGACCGACGCGACCTCCGCCGCCCCCTCTCCCGGGTCCGTCGTCCTCTGCTCCGGACCCCCGCCGTCCCGTCCCCTCCCCTTCCCTGGGCCGCCGCGTCGGATCATCCGGCGACCTTCACTGCCGCGTCAGCTCACCCGGCGGCCTCCACCAGTGCCGGGTGCCGGGGGTCGTCGACACGGACCACCACGTCGGCGAAGGACTCCGGGGCGACCTCCTCGGCGTAGCGGGCGAAGGCGGGCAGGGTCCACGCCTGCTCGGGATCGGTCCGCCGGCGCAGCGCGGCCGCCGAGAGCACCAGGTGGACGGTGAGGTCGAAGGGCAGCCCGCCGCCGAGCAGCAGTGGGCCGCTGACCAGGACCACGCCGCCAGGTGGGAGACGCACGTACCCGGCCCGGCTGGCCCGGTCGGTGCCAGCGTCCCAGAGCGAGGGCAGCAACTGGCCGGTGCCGTCGGGACCGGCCGGATCCAGCACCTCGCGGCGCAGCCCCACCTCGTCGAACCAGCCGAGGTAGTAGGTGTCGGGGTTGGTCCGGCCGTGTTCCAGGCGGACCGAGGCCGGCCGCAGGAAGTCGGTGGTGCGGACGTGCAGCACCGGGCGACCGGCGGCGCGCAGCGGGTCGACCAGCGCCTCGGCCAGCACGTCCGGGGCGGCGGCGGGCGGGCCGTCCACCGCGACCCGTAGGCGTCCGGCGACCGGGGTGCCGACCAGCCGGTCGGTCAACGCGACGACGAGCCGTTCGGGTGAGATGGGTCGGATCCGCATCCGACCATGGTGCCGGACCGGACCGGGGCAGACCCGGGGACGGCTCGACGGAGCCGACGGCCTCGACGGAGCCGGACGGCCCCGACGGATGCGGTCCGCCGGACCGGACCCACGTCGATCGCTGCGGCCGACGCAGGTGGACGCCGTCAGCCGGTGCGGTCCGGCGCAGGCGGACGGCCTCAGCCGGTGCGGTCGACGGTGACCCGGGCGTCGTCGGCGAGCCGGTAACCGACCCCGTAGACCGTGGTGACCAGGGGGACGTCCACCCCGACCTTGCCGCGCAGCCGCCGGACGTGCACGTCGACGGTGCGCACCCCGGCGTGTTCGTACCCCCAGACGGCGTTGAGCAGTTGCAGCCGGGTGAAGACCCGTCGGGGATGGGCGACCAGGTGCAGCAGCAGGTCGAACTCCAGCCGGGTCAGGGGCAGCGGCTCCCCGTCGCGCAGCACCGACCGGGAGGCGGCGAGGATGTGCAGCGCCGGCACGGTGGGCGCGGCCGGGGGACGGGACGACGACCGGCCGGCCGGGACGGGGTCCGGTCGCCGCTCTGGCGCGGGGCCGGTGGTGACGATTCCCTCCCCCCGCTCCAGCAGTTCCCGAGCCGCCTCGAGCAACCGGCGGGCGGGCGGGGTCAGCGCCTCCTCGGAGGCCAGCGGGATGGACAGGGTCACGGTGAGGACCGGGGCCGCTGTGCTGGAGGGACGACGTTGCCCGGCGGGAGGACGACCGGGGACCACGGGCTGGGACGTATGCCATCCGGCGCGCGACGAGGCGGGGCTGACCGACATGGTCCTCCTTGGCTGGTCCAGTGTCTCCCCACGGCCCGGGAACGCTCTTGTGATCGATATTTCCCGGTCCCTGTACGAGAATCAAGGGCGGCCGTGTTGCTGGAATGTGACAATCGGCGAACGCATCGGAGCCGACCGCTCGCTCTGCGTACGGCGCTTGATGATTACAGCAGAAGCGCCGGGATGACCCGATGCGGGGGTACCCTGCGGCTTTCACATCCTTATGGCGGCGCTTGGGGAGATCCGGCCCGGCCGGCGAGGCTCAGTGGTCGCGGTCGATGAGCACCGGGGCGTCGTCGGCGAGCCGGTAGCCGACACCGTGGACGGTGGTCACCAGCGGGACGTCGTCGCCGACCTTGGCGCGCAGGCGACGCACGTGCACGTCCACCGTTCGGGTGACGGAGTGTTCGTGGCCCCAGACACCGGCCAACAGCTGCCGCCGGGTGAAGACGCGACGCGGGTGCTCGGCGAGGAAGAGCAGCAGGTCGAACTCGATACGGGTCAGGCCCACCGGTCGGGAGCCCCGGCGCGCGTTCCGCGCGGCGACCGAGAGGACCAGGGTGTCCGGCCCGGACCGACGGGGTCGGGGCGCCGGTTCCGGGTGGGGCACCACCACGGCGGGGACGGCCGGCGCCGGACGGTCCGGCTCCGCCCCGTGCACCCGCAGGACCCCCTCGCCGGTCGCGGCCAACTCGTTGAGGAGCTCGACCAGGCGAGGGGTCACCGCACCGGGTGCGACGTCGACGGTGATGGTCACCAGTGGCGTCGCCCGGGGTCGCGGCGGTGCGACCAGACGGGGCGCCGGGTACGGATGCGCGGACGTGGCGAAGACGGACATGCTGCCTCCCGGTTCAGGGTGCCGCGCGACGCGCCGTGGTCGGCGGTCAGAGCGGCGTGGGTCGGACTGCCACCGGCGCGACGGATGACGCCGGCGGTTTCAGGACGGTCGGGCCGAGCGTGGGTAGTCCGGCGATGGACCAGGCGGCGAAGCCGCCGACGACGTCGGTGGCGCGGTGCAGGCCGATCTCCTGCAACGCGGCTGCGGCCAGCGACGAGGTGTAGCCCTCCTGGCAGAGGACGACGACGCACAGGTCGTAGTCGACGACCTGTGGCAGCCGTGCGGCGCACCGCGGGTCGAAGCGCCACTCGAGGACGTTGCGTTCGACGGCCAGCGCGCCCGGGACGGTGCCGTGCGCGGCACGCTGGGCGGCCGGGCGGATGTCGACCAGCAGCGCGCCGCGACGGTGGGCCAGATGGGCCCCCTCCGGGTCGAGCCGGCGCAGCCGCGTCCGGGCGTCGGCGAGGATCTCGTCGATCCCCCGGGAGCCCGGGGGCGGGGCGACGGCCGGGCCGGCGGGCAGCGTGCCGGAGGGGTCGGGACGCGTCACGGTGGACGGGCCGGGCGGACAGTGACGGGTCGGGTGCATCGTGGGTCCTCCGGTACGACGGGAGTCGCGGACGCCGGGGCGGGCGACGGGGTTCAGGGCCCTCACCAGGCGACGCCGGCGCGGGCGACCTCGGCGACCCGGAGTCGGCCGTCGGTGAGGTGGTAGCGGGTCATCCGGTGCAGGGCGGGGCGGTAGACGTGCAGGCTCACCGCCGGCTGGTCACCCCGGTTGGTCACGCGGTGCACGTGTCGCGGGCCGAACCGGCGGCCGGTCCCTGCGCCGAGCGCATGGGGGCGCAGGCTACCACCGGAGACGACCTCCTCGGTCAGGGTGCCGGAGACCACCAAGAAGGCGCCGGCGGAACCGCCGTGGTCGTGCAGGTCGGTGCCCTGCCCAGGGAGCCAGGTGAGCAGCCAGACCTCGTGGTCCGGCCCGGACGCGAGCCGGGAGTACCACCGCTCGACGGGGTCGAAGCGGACCGGCGGTCGCGACGCGGCGTGCCGGCGGGCGACGGCGAGCAGGTCCGTTTCGTGCGGACGGTGCATGGCGGATCCTCGTGACGCTGGGCGACGGAAGCGCACCCAGAATAACCGCTAAAACCTAGCGGATTAGTATGCTTTCCCAAGTGTTGGGACGGCGCTCGCGGAGGGGCTGAGGTGTTTGCAGGGGACCCCTCCTCGACAAAAAGCGGTAACAGGGGACCCCTGCTACCACCCCACCCGTCCCACGCCACGCCACCCCGCCCCGCCCAACCGCCGCGCCGTCAGCGTCGAACCGGTGGCTCCACCCGGTAGCCGGGCACCGAGGGCCAGCGGACGGTGACCAGCACCGACTCCTGCTCGGCGTACCAGGAGTGGTCGACGCCCCGGCCCCAGAGCACGTAGTCACCGGGCTCGCGCAACAGGACGGTCCGATCCGGCAACTCCACCCGGAAGGCTCCGCTGACCAGCACCAGCAGGGCGGTACGGCTCTCGTCGGTCGCCCACCGGGACCGGCTCTCCCCCGCCGTGTGCACCCCCCACTTCACCTCCACGTCGGTGCTGTGGCGCGGATGCCCGGCGGGCATGAAGTGGCCCAGCAGCCAGCCGCCGTCCCCGGCCCCGTCCACGCCCGCGTTGCCCACGTACACGCTCTCGTTCATGTCCTCCCCGTCCGTCAAGGCGCAGCAGGTTAACAGCCCGGCGTGACTAGGCTGGTGCGGTGACCGACGAACTCGACGACGAGACCCTCGCCTTCGCCCACCGGATGTTCGACCTGGCCCGGGGCGGCGTCACCGGGGAGCTGGCCGGACAGGTCGACGCCGGGTTGCCGGTCAATCTGACCAACGGCAAGGGCGACACACTGCTCATCCTCGCGGCGTACCACGCCCACCCGGAGACGGTGGCCGCCCTGCTGGCCCGGGGCGCCGACCCCGGCCGTACCAACGACCGGGGGCAGACCGCGCTCGCCGCCGCCGTGTTCCGGAAGAACGCCCCGGCCGTCCGGGCGCTGCTCGACGCGGGCGCGGACCCGGATCACGGCAGCCCGTCGGCGACGGAGACCGCCCGCTTCTTCGACCTGCCGGAGATGCTGGCGCTACTCGGCCGCGAGTGAACCGTCGCGGCGGCGGCACGGCGGGGCGCGCACCCGGTATACAGGAGACCGTGGAGGATCCCCTGCCCGAACAGATGCGCGTCGCCGCCGGGGCGTTGCTGGCCGCCCTCGACGGCCCGGCGCGCACCCGCGTCGCCCGTCCCTTCGACGACGACGCCCGCCGCCGCCTGGAGTACCGGCCGCGTCCCCGGGCCGGGGTCTGCCTGGCCGACCTCGACCGGGCCGGCCGCAAGGCCACCCACCGCCTGCTCGCCACCGCGCTGAGTCCGCACGCGTACGCCCAGGCCATGGCGATCATGTCCCTGGAGGAGGTGCTCGACCGGGCGGAGGGATGGCGTCGGGGCCGGCACAGCGATGACTACTGGGTGGCCGTCTTCGGCGATCCGGCGCGCGACGACCGGTGGTCCTGGCGGGTGGAGGGACACCACCTGTCGGTCAGCATGACCGTGGTGGACGACCAGGTCGCCGCCGCTCCCCTTTTCCTGGGCGCGAACCCCGCCGCGGTCCGGCACGCCGGGCGGACGATCTCCCGGCCCCTCGCCGCCGAGGAGGACCTCGCGCGGGCCCTGCTGGACGCGATGGGCGCGTCCGCCCGGGCCGCCGCCGTCGTGGACGACCACGCCCCCGACGACATCATCAGCGCCACCCGCGCGACCGCGCCCGGACGCATCGACCCGCTCGGCGTGCCCGCCAGCCGGCTCGGGCCCACCGGGCGGGCGCTTCTCGACCAACTGGTCGCCCTCTACCTGGACCGGCTCCCGCCGGAACTGGCCGCCCGGGAGGCCCGCCGGCTCGACGGTGGCGAGCTGCACTTCGCCTGGGCCGGACCGACCGGACCCGGGCTCCGGCACTACTACCGGGTGCAGGGCGAGGACCTGCTGATCGAGTACGACAACACCGCCGCCGACGGCAACCACGCGCACACCGTGCTGCGCCGCCCGTCGGCCGACTTCGGCGCGGACCTGCTCGCCGCCCACCACGCCGAGGCCCACCACCACGACGGCTGAGCCGCTCAGTCCGGCTTGACGACCTCGATCAGGAAGCGTCGGGCGTGGGCGACGAACTCCCCCTCGGCCTCGATCCGCTCGTGCAGGCGGCGCAACTGTGGGCGGTACCGGTCCACGGTGAAGTCCGGAACCGTCCAGACCACCTTGCGCAGGAAGTAGACCACCGCCGCGATGTCGCGGAAGACCGTCCGCAGGGTGGCCGTCCGCAGGTCGACCACGCGCAGCCCGGCGGCCCGGGCCGCCGCGGCGGCCACCTCCGGTCGTTGGCTGTCCCGCGGCGGACGAGGGCCGACGAACGCCTCGGACAGTTCCCGGACCGTGCCGGCGCCGATCTGCTGGGAGAGGTACCGTCCGCCGGGGCGCAGCACCCGGGCCACCTCGGGCCACCAGGTGTGCACCGGGTGCCGGCTGGTCACCAGGTCGAACGCGGCGTCCCGGAAGGGCAGCGGTGGCCGGTCGGCGACGGCGACCACGCTCGCGCCCAGGCCGCGTAACGTCCGGCGGGCGACCTCGACGTTGGGCGGCCACGCCTCGGTGGCGACCAGCAGGCGGGGTGGGCGGGGTATCCCGGCGAGCACCTCACCACCGCCGGTGTCGAGGTCGAGCGCCGCCCCGGCGTCCGCCATCCGGTCGGCCAGCAGGGCGGCGTAACCCCAGGGGGCACGTTCCTCGCTGGCCCTACCGTGCAGCCAGGAGAAGTCCCATCCCTGGACGGGGACGGCGGCACCCTCGGTCACCAGCTCGTCGAAGTCGGTGGTGGACACCCGGGCAGTCTCGGCCATCCGGGCCGGCTCCGACAACGGGTTTCCGCCCCGCCCGGGCGGTGGCGGTGCTCACCACGGCCCCGCCCGGGCGGTGGCGGTGCTCAGTTCACCGGACGGGTGGCGGGACGGGTCAGCTCCACGGTGGACCCGGTCACGGCGCCGAGCGACTCCAGGCCGCCGGCCTCGACGCGACCCCGGTCGAAGACCCGCACCAGGTGCGCCCCGAGGGCCACCCCGAGCGCGCCCACCCCGAGCGCGACCAGCTCGGTGACGAACAGCGCGACGGAGGCCCCCCGCCGTGGCGCGTCGGCCCGGACCAGACAGGTCACCACGAAGATCGCCGCCATCGCGACGTTGACCACGTTGAAGCTGATCGCGGCGCGACGGGTGCGACCGGCCGGCACGTCCCACAGGTCGACCATGCCGGCGACCCCGGTCATCGCGGCGGCGACCAACGCCGCCACCGACGTCCAGTAGCCCACCTCACCGAGGAAGGCCGGCCCGCCCGCGAGGTCGAACAGGTCGAACAGGGTCGCGCAGACGAAGAGTCCGAACGGGAACGTCACCAGCATGGGTTGGATCGGGTGGCCGTGCACCCTCAGTCGGCTCTGCATGTCCCCTCCCCCGGCTCGGCTGCGATCCCGGGTTGCTACCCGGGCGCCGCACGACGAAACGATCAGGCCCCCCGGGACCGGGAGACGGTGACCACCAGCCGCTCGGCGACCTCCCGTAACGGGATGGAGAGCGCCGAGGCGGCGCTGCGCAGCACCTGGAGCGCCTCCGGCGCGGGACAGCCCCGCTGGGTCATGATGACACCGATGGCCTGCCCGACCACACCCTCCTGGAGGAGACTTTCGTCGATCTCGTCGGCCAGCGCCGTCCGTCTCGCCCGGCCACGCACCCCGGCCAGCAGCAACCCGGCGTGTTCGGCCAGGAGCATGGCGGTGAGCTGACGTCGCGCGGTCAGCGCGTCCGGCGTGTCGGCGTACAGGTTGATCGCGCCGATGACGTGGTCGTCGACGTCCACCGGCGCGGCGAGCACCCCCCGGACGCCGAGGGTCCGGGCCCGCGCCGTCCAGGCCGGCCAGCGCTCCTCCGTGGCGAGGTCGGCGGAGAGGACCATCTCCCGGCGGTGGACGGCGCTCATCGCCGGGGAGTCGGGGCCGTGCCCGAGGTCGTCCAGTTCGGCCAGGCGCGGGTCCGAGGCGGCCACGCCGGCCGGTTCACCGGCCCGCAGCGCGGTGAACCCGCACCAGGTCACCCCCGGCACCGCGTCCCGGGCAACGGTGACCAGCCGGGTCAGCGCCTCGTCGAAGTCGGTGGTGTCGAGTAGGGCGGCGGTCAGTTCGCGCAGCAGCGCTGCGGTCTCCAACACGCCCAGGTTCTCCGTTACCGGTTCGTGTGTCTCCAGGTTCACCGGGGCGCAGCCTCCGTCGCGACCGCGCCGGACGCGGCTCCCCGTACCGCCAGCATCCTCATGTTCCCTCGTCTCACCGACTCAACGGACCCGCCCTACTACCCCTGGGAACCCGTCCCGAAACGGGGTAAAGCGGGCCCCTCCCGACGTGGGCACATGTCGGGAGGGGCCCGGCGGGTCAGCGGGAACCGCTGCTCAGCCGCCGCCCCACCGAGGCGATCAACCGATCCAGCTCCGAGCCGAACGGGTTGTCGTGCACGAGGTACGTCCAGGTGGCGCTGGGCCGGACGAGCTGCCCGGCGTCCGGCTCCCAGTCCTCGTCGAACTCGGTCTCGGTGAAGGTCGCGATGGTCCGCGCCTCGATCTCGGGGATCAGCGCGTTGAAGGCCGGTACGGCGGCCCGGTGGAACTCGTCGAGCGGGTCCAGCCGCCCCAGCGCCCGCAGGTGCACGCCCTCGCGGACCTCGGAGAGCTCGGCCAGGTGTTCCGCCCAGAGCCGGTCGGTGTGGTAGAGGGCGATCGACCGGGCGACCCGGGTGAGCAGGTCCTCGTCCATCTCGCCGGCCTTCTCCGGCACCCGGTCCAGCAGCATCAGCGCGGCGACCTCGCTGGTCAGCAGCCGCTCGCGCCGCTCGGCGAGCGCCTTGCGTTGCTGCTCGATCACCACGCTGTACCGCCAGGTGTTGCGGTGGATCTCGTGGTTGACGCCCTCGGCGACCCGCTGGGCGTGCTCCACCGCGTAGTCGACCTGGGTGTCGGTGACCAGACCGTCGGCGTTCATCCGGGGCGACGCCGGGACGCTGTCGCCGGCGTGCCGGACGACCAGGTCGTCCTCCAGGCTGACGAAGAAGACCGACGCGCCCGGGTCGCCCTGCCGCCCGGCCCGGCCCCGGAGCTGGTCGTCGACCCGGCGGCTGTCGTGCCGGCCGCTGCCCATGACGTACAGGCCGCCCAGCTCGGCCACCCGGTCCCGGTCGGCCTGGTCGCTGCCGCCGAGACGGATGTCGACACCCCGACCGGCCATCTGGGTGGAGACGGTCACCGCGCCGTACGCGCCGGCCTCGGCGATGATCGCCGCTTCCTCGTCGTCGTTCTTGGCGTTGAGCACCGCGCACGGCACACCGGCCGCGTTGAGCCCGGCGGCGAGCTGCTCGGACTCCTTGACGTCGAGGGTGCCGACCAGCACCGGCCGCCCCGCCTCATGGCAGCGCTTGATCTCGTCGATCAGCGCCTCCTCCTTCTCCGCCCGGGTCGCGTAGATCCGGTCCGGCTCGTCCTCGCGCACGCACGGCGTGTTCGGCGGGATCACCGCGACCTCGAGGGAGAAGAACTCGCGGAGCTGGTCGCCGACGAGCACGGCGGTGGCGGTCATCCCACAGAGCTTCGGGTAGAGGCCGATGAACGCCTGCACGGTGACGGTGCCGAGCACCTCGCCCTCGGCCGTGGCGTCGAGGCCCTCCTTGGCCTCCACCGCCGCCTGGAGCCCGTCGGGCCAGCGGCGGCGCTGGGCGACCCGGCCGCGCATCTCGTCGATCAGCTCGACCGTGCCGTCCCGGACGATGTAGTCGACGTCCCGGTGCAGCAGCGCGTGCGCGTGCAGCGCCACGTTCACCGCCGACAGCTGCGCGACGTTCTCCTCGGCGTAGAGGTCGATCTCGCCCAGCCGGGCCTCCACTGCGGCCAGGCCGGCGGTGGTGAAGGCGGCGCTGCGGCCGTCCTCGGCGACCGTGTAGTGCTTGCCCTTGCGCAGGCCGCGCACGATCGCGGCGGCGGCGTGCACCGGGTCCTGCTCGCCCGGCACGGCGCCGGCGAGCACCATCGGCACCCGGGCCTCGTCGATCAGGATCGAGTCGGCCTCGTCCACGATCGCGGTGCGCAGCGCCGGCTGCACCCGGTCGTCAACGTCGGTGACCAACTGGTCGCGCAGGTAGTCGAAGCCGGCCTCGCTGACCGAGACGTAGGTGACGTCCCGGGCGTACGCCTCCTGCCGCTCCTCACGGGTGGAGGCCTCGTTGACCCAGCCGACGGTCAGGCCGAGCAGGGTGTAGACCGGTTCCATCCACTGGGCGTCCCGGCGGGCCAGGTAGTCGTTGACGGTGAGCACGTGCACCGGGCCGTTGCCGAGCCGGACGTGACCGTACGCGGCGATGGTCGCGGTGAGCGTCTTGCCCTCACCGGTGGCCATCTCGGCGACCTTGCCGGAGAGCAGCGCCATCGCGCCGAGCAGCTGCACGTCGTACGGACGCTGGTCGAGGCCCCGGCGGGCGGCCTCGCGCCCGATCGCGCAGATCTCGACGTACCCGGAGGCGGCTTGCGCGGCCTCGGTCAGCTCGCCGTCGTCGAGCGCGGCGAGTTCCTCTTCCCGCGCCTCGATCTGTGGCAGCAGCTTCTCCAACGGAGCCAGGTCAACCGTGCTGCCCGGACGCTGGAGGAAGCGCCGGAACCTGCTCTTCAACCGTTGCGACACACCCATGAGCGGCAACGGTACGCGACCCGGGCCGGCTCGTGCGGCCCGGTCGCCGCGCCCGGCCCCGGAGTGTCGCCGCACCGCCCCCGGGAGCGAAGATCGACGCCGGTCGTCGCCCGGGCCGGACGGCGCGCGCTCAGCTCACCAGGAGCTGGTGGGTGGCAAGCTCACGGTAGAGCGGGCTGCTGCCGGTCAGCTCGTCGTGGGTGCCGGCGGCGACCACCCGCCCAGCGTCGAGGACCACGATCTGGTCGGCGTCGACCACCGTCGAGAGCCGGTGCGCCACGATCAGCAGGGTCCGCCGGACGGCGACCGCGTCGATCGCCCGGCGCAGTGCCGCCTCGTTCCGGGCGTCGAGGTTGCTGGTCGGCTCGTCGAGCAGCAGCACCGGCGGTCCGGCCAGCAGTGCCCGGGCGATGGCCAGCCGCTGCCGCTCCCCGCCGGAGAGGAGCACCCCGCCCTCCCCCACCGGCACGTCCAGCCCCTCGTCGGTCCGGGTCACCAGGTGCTGGAGGTTGACCTCGTCCAGGACGGCGAGCAGCCGCTCGTCGGTGGCGTTCGCGGCGGTGAGCAGCAGGTTCTGGCGCAGCGTGCCGGCGAGCACCGGGGCCTCCTGCTCGACGTAGCCGAGCCGGGACCGCAGCGCGTCGCGGGGCAGGTCACGCACGTCCACCCCGTCCAGCCGCAGGGCGCCGGCGCTCACCTCGTAGAAACGCTCGACCAGCGCCAGCAGGGTGGACTTGCCGGCGCCGGAGGGGCCGACCAGGGCGGTCCGGGTCCCGGCGGGGACGGTGAAGCTGACCTCGTGCAGCACCGGCGGCCCGCCCGGGTAGCCGAAGCCGACCCGGTCGAACTCGATCGCCGCCGGCGTCGGACCTCCGTTCCCGGAAGCGGCCGGAACCGGACGGCCGTCCCCGGAAGCGACCGAAGTCGGCCGGCCATCCCCGGCAGCGACCAGAGCCGGACGGCCGTTCCCGACGACGGCCGGAGCCGGACGGCCCTCCCCGACAACGGCCGGAGCGGCGGGGACCGGTTCCGCCCGACGGTGCGCGTCGGCGGCGCCCTCGACCGGCACGGTGAGGATCTCCTCGATCCGCTGGAGCGCACCGAGACCGGTCTGGAGCTGGGTGAACGCGCTGAGCGCCTGTCCCAGCGGCAGGACCAGGAAGAAGAGGAACATGATGAAGGCGACCAGGTCCCCGACGCTGAGCGCGCCGGCGGCCACCCGGGCCCCGCCGACCCCGAGCACCAGCAGGAACGCCCCCTGGATGGTGATCGAGCCGGCCGGGCCGACCACCGCCTGCACCCGGGCGACCCGCAGCCCCGCCGCGTACGCCTGCTCCGCGCTGGCCACGACGGTGCCGGTCTCCCGCTCCTCGGCCCGGCTGGCCCGGATGGTCCGGGCCGCGGAGATGGCCCGCTCGACGGCGGAGGTCATCTCGCCGATCCGTTCCTGGGCGGCGCGGGCCAGGTCGCGCACCCGCCGGGCCACGGTGAGGGCGAACCCGAGCCCGAGCGCCACCCCGGCGAGGGTCACCCCGAACAGCAACGGGTCCAGCAGGACCATCGCGACCGCCGCGCCGACCACCGTGACCACCCCGGTCACCAGCTCGAACAGCCCCGAGGTGACCACCGCCCGCAGCAGGGTGGTGTCCGAGCCGACCCGGGAGAGCAGGTCGCCGGTGCGGCGCTGGTCGTACTCGGCGATCGGCAGCCGCAGCAGGTGGCCGGCGAGCCGGCGGCGGGTGGTGAGCACCAGCCCCTCGGCGGTGCGTTGCAGCAGGTAGTCGCGGAACCCGGAGAGCACGGCCCCGGTCACGAGCGCGGCGACGAGCACGCCGACCAGGGAACCCACCGGCCGGGACGCGGAGACCGCGTCGAGCAGCGACCGGGTGAGCAGCGGCTGGGCGAGCGCCGAGGCGGCACCGAGCAGGGACAACACCCCCACCACGACGAGGGTCCCTCGGTGGGTGCGCAGGTACGGCAGGAGGGCGGCGAGTCCGACACGCGGAGCGGCTCCGGTGGTCACCGGACCACGGTAGCCGCCACGCGCATCCGCCCCGCGCCGCCCTGCCCGGGTGGTTGCCGGGGACCCCTGCTCGGCAGAAAACGGTAGGAAGGGTCCCCTGCAACCACCTCAGCGCGCGGGATGCGGGATGCGGAGTGGGTGGGATGCCGGGCGGGGCGATGGGGTGGGGCGGGTGTCAGCAGGTCAGCACGACCTGGAGTTCGTGGCGGCGTCGTTCGGCCAGATCGGTGAGCAGGGTCGGGGCCTCGTCGAACGGGACCGTCGCCGAGACCAGGTGCTTGCGGATCAGGTCGCCGTGGTCCCGCAGCAGGTCGACCGTCTCGGCGGAGAGCCGCTCCCGGTCCCACGTCGGGGCGAGCCCGCGCGGCACCCGGCCGATCTGCGCGCACCGCAGCGCGAGCCCGTTGTGGTGGAACTCTTCGCCGAGGCGCACCTCGTCCGCCCCGGCCTGGTAGAAGGCCAGGTCGACGACGGTGCCCTGGGGGCGCAGCAGGCGCAACGCGAGGTGCAGCGCCCAGGCCTGTCCCCGGCACTGGAACACCACGTCCGCGCCCCGGTCCCCCGGGCCGTGCGCCCAGCGGGTCTTCAGCACCACCGCCGGGTCGTCCACGTCCGGGTCGAGGGTCTCCAGGCCGAGCGCCTCGGCGACCCGTCGGCGCTGCGGGGTGGGGTCGAGCACCACCACCGAGGCGGCGCCGCCCCGCTGGGCGAACAGGGCGGTGAGCAGGGCCACCACCCCGCTGCCGACCACCGCGACCCGGCGGCCGGCCACCCCGTCGCCGAGCGACCGCACGTCGGTGCCGTGCAGGTCGGCGGCGGCGTGCAGCAGGCCGTTGGCGCAGATCGGCCCCATGTGCGCGACGTAGACGCCGAGCAGCGGATCGAGGTCGTCGGGGAGCGGGACGAACCGCTCGGCGACCGGGTCGGCCAGGTACCCGGTGCGGTGACCGTAGGTCATCGCCCCGACGGTGCCCACCTCCACCGCCGGGGTGGCGCTCTCCACCACCCGGCCGACCTGCATGTACCCCAGCCGCCGCACCGGGTACGGGGTGCTCGCCGCGCCGGGCTGGAACAGGCCGAGGTCCGCGTTCCAGGTGACGTGCAGGTACGGGTTGGTGCCCTTGACGTAGCTCAGCTCGGTGCCGGCCGAGACGCCGCTGTAGAGCGTCTCGACCCGGAACGTGCCGTCGCGCAGTTCGGCGGCGTCCTGCTCGACCAGTTCGACCCGTCCGGGGCCGCTGACCACCACGACCCGCTCACGCACCGACGGTCACCCCCATCCGGTCCGGCGTGGGCAGCGCCACCGGCCGGCCGGTACGCGCGCTCTCGGCGACCGCGCAGGCCAGTCGCTGGGTGCCGAGCGCCTCGGCGTACGGGACCCGGACGTCGTCGCCGACGCCCCGGACCGCGTCGACGAAGGCCCGGTCGACGGCGACCCGGGCCCCGTCCGGATCGGCCCCGAACCGGCGTTCCCCGTCGGCGTCGCACACCGTCAGGCCGTCCTCGGCCAGCGTCAGCGCCAGCCCGTCGGCGACGATCTCCAACCCGGCCCGGTGCTTCCAGCCGAGCACGCAGGCGGCGGTCAGGGTGCCGACCGCGCCGCCCGCGAAGCGCGCCGCGGCCACGGTGACCGAGTCGATGTCCGCGCCGTCGACCGGCGGCGGCGTGCCGTCGCCGTACGCGGTGACCTCGGTGACCTCACCGACCAGGACCCGGATCAGGTCGAGCACGTGCGCCGCCTGCTCGACGACCGGCCCACCCGAGCGGTCCCGCCGGGTCCACCAGGCGACCGGTGGCACCTTGTCCAGCCAACTGCCGCTGACCATCCGGACCGGGCGGTCGGCGAGCAGTTCGCGGGCCTGTTCCACCACGTGCAGGTAGCGCCAGTGGTGGCCGACCGCGGTGAGCAGGCCGCGCCGGGCGACCAGTTCGGCGATCCGCTCGGCGGTGTCCAGGTCGACCGCGACGGGCTTCTCCACGAACATCGGCACCCCGGCGTCGATCACCGCCTCCTCCACCGGCCCGTGGGCGAACGGCGGCACGCAGACGTAGACCGCGTCGCATCCGGCGGCGAGCAGTTCCCCGACGTCGGGGAAGGCGCGCGCGCCGTACCGGCCGGCGAGATCGCTCGCCGCGTCGTGGGCGACGTCGGTCACCCCGACCAGTTCGACGTCCTCGAAGCCGCTGAGCACCCGGGCGTGCCGCTGCGCGACCCCGCCGGCACCCACCAGTCCCACCCGACACCCACCCATCCGAGCCTCCCGCCGCGTGTCCGTGCCGCAGGGACTGCCCGGGTGGTCACGGGTACAAACGTTCACGCGGGGGAAATCGGGATGGATGGGCCCTCTGATCAAGATGGGGGCGGGAATGCGGTTAGTCGGCGGTCCGGATTGGGAAAACTCGACACCACGTCCCGCGCACGACCTACGGAGCGGACGGCAGCGGATATGGGGGTGTGCCCGTGCGGGACACGGAAGCGGTGGTCTCACCGGTGGTCGAGGCATGGGCCACCTACCGGACGACCTCGGCGCAGGAGTGGACGGCGCGGCGGCTCGTCCGCGCGAAGGGTGACTGCCGGGTCAGCGTGGTGCTGCCGGCCCGCAACGAGGAGGCCACCGTCGGCGCGATCGTGTCGACGATCCGGGAGCACCTGGTCGACCGGGTGCCGCTGGTCGACGAGTTGATCGTGGTGGACTCGCGGTCCACCGACCGGACCGCCCAGGTGGCCCGCGCCGCCGGGGCGGAGGTGGTCGGCCAGGACGAGATGACCCGGTCACTGCCCCGGCTGACCGGCAAGGGGGACGCGCTCTGGGCGGGACTGGCCGCCGCGCGCGGGGACGTGGTGGCGTTCGTCGACGCCGACCTGCGGGAGTTCCGCCCGCACTTCGTGACCGGACTGCTGGGACCGTTGCTCACCGACCCCGGCATCGACTTCGTCAAGGGCTTCTACCACCGGCCGCTGGTCGGTCAGGCGAGCGTCGAGCCCGACGGAGGCGGCCGGGTCACCGAGCTGATGGCCCGTCCGCTGCTCAACCTCTTCTGGCCCGAGCTGGCCGGCTTCGTCCAGCCGCTGGCCGGCGAGTACGCCGGGCGCCGCGAGGTGCTGTCCCGGGTGCCGTTCGTCTCCGGCTACGGCGTGGAGACGGCCATGCTGATCGACCTGCTGGAGCTGGTCGGACTGGACGCGCTGGCCCAGGTGGACCTGGGCGAACGCAAGCACCGCCACCAGGACACCGCCGCCCTCGGGCGGATGTCGGCGCAGATCATGCTCACCGTCTGGTCCCGGCTGCAACGACGCGGCTGGGCCAACCCCGACGCCCGGCCGGCCGAACTGCTCACCCAGTTCCGGCGGGGCGGCTCGGACACGTTGCCGAACCTCGACCGGGAGATCGTGATCAACGACGTCTCGGTCGAGGAACGTCCACCCCTGGCGGACCTGCGCCACCTCGTCCCCCGTCGCCGCGTGGCCGCGGCGTGACCGCCCGCCGAGCCGGCGCGCTGGAGAGGAAGACCCCATGAGCCTCACCGTCCTGATGAACGCCGGCCCCTGGCTGTCCGTGCCGCCCCCGGGGTACGGCGGGATCGAGAACGTGGTCGCCACGCTCGTGCCGGAGCTGCGCCGGCTCGGGGTGCGGGTGGTCCTCGCCTCGGTCGGCACCAGCGCCCTGCCGGTCGACGAGCTGGTGTCGGTCTACCCCGACGGGCAGTTCTCCGCGCTGCAACGCCCGTACAACCAGGTGTGCGGGGTGGCCCAGGCGCACCTGGCCGGGGTGGCCCGCGAACTGCGTGCCCGCGACGACATCGACCTGGTGCACGACCACGTGGAGGCGGTCGGTCTGGCCACCCTGGCCGCGATGGGCCCGGACGCCCCACCGGCGCTGCACACCCTGCACTGGGACCTCGCCAAGCATCCCGCGCTCTACGGCCACCTCGACGGCGGCGACCGGGTGCGGGTCAACGGGGTCTCCGCCTCCCAGCTCGCCCGGGCCCCGCAGGCGCTGCGGGACCACTCGGTGGGGCACGTGCACCTGGCCACCCCGCTCGCCGTGGACGCCCACCGCCGGCCCGGTCCGCTCAAGGGCGACCACGTGGTCGTGCTGGGCCGGATCAACCCGGGCAAGGGGCAGGACGTCGCCGCCCGGCTCGCCCACCGGTACGCCTTCCCGCTGGTGCTGGCCGGCCCGGTCGGGCCGTACCACCGGCCGGAGGACCTGGCGGCGGCGGGCGACGAGGCCCGGCAGAACCCGGACGTGCGGTTCTTCCTCGACGAGGTGGCCCCGCACGTCGACGGCGACCGGGTGCGCTGGGTGGGCACGGTGGCCGGCCGGGACCGCGACGACCTGGTGGCCTCCGCCCGCGTCGCTCTCTTCCCGCTGCGCTGGGAGGAGCCGGGCGGCACGGCGGTGGTGGAGTCGCTGGCGCTGGGCACCCCGGTGGTCGCCACCGCGCGGGGTTGCCTGCCCGAACTGATCGACGACGGGCGCACCGGTCTGCTCACCGACGACGAGGAGCGGCTCGGTGAGCTGGTGCTCGCCGCCGGGCGGATCGACCCGGAGGAGTGCCGGCGGGAGGCCGCCGCCCGGTTCACCCCGGCGGTGATGGCGCAGCGGTACGTCGAGTTGTACGACCGGGTCCGGCAGCTCGCCTCGGCCCGGTTGCAGCCGGTCTGAACCGGTCCACCGGTTCCCTGCGGCGGGTGCCCCCGGCCGGCGTTTCGACGCGCCGGCCGGGGGTACCTGTTCGATCACGGAACAACGGACCCCAGGCACGTACGGAGCGAGCCCATGTCGAGGCGGATCACCTGCCAGGTGCGCGATAACTCGCCCGTGACCGAGGTCCGGCTCGCCGGCACCCTCGACGTGGGGACCATGCGGTCCGTGCACGCCGTGCTGCACCGCTGTCTCACCGCCCAGCCCGACGCGCTCGTCGTCGACCTGGCCGGGGTGACCGTCCGGGACCGGCTGGCGTTGGCCGTCTTCGCCGCCGCCGCCCGCCAGGCGGCGGGCTGGCCGGCCGTGCCGATGGTGCTCTGCGCCCCACCGCCGGAGGCGGCGACCTGGCTCGCCGAGTCCACCGCCTGCCGGGTGCTGCCGGTC
Source organism: Micromonospora echinospora (assembly GCF_900091495.1). Lineage (NCBI taxonomy): Bacteria > Bacillati > Actinomycetota > Actinomycetes > Micromonosporales > Micromonosporaceae > Micromonospora > Micromonospora echinospora. The sequence continues at coordinate 7,188,401 of NZ_LT607413.1, forward strand.
TGCCGGGACCGGGCCGAGGCCAGCCGGGAGATCGACGCGACCGCCGCGCCCCGCCTGCGGGCCCGGCTCCAGCCGGTGGCGGACGCCTGTCGTCGGGCCCGGGAGCTGGCCCGGGACGCCTGCGGGCGGTGGAACGTGCCGGAGCTGGTCGGCCCGACCACGCTGGTGCTCAGCGAGCTGGTGGGCAACGTGGTCCGGCACGCCGGCACCCCGATGCAGGTCACCCTGACGCTGCGCCGGCCGTACCTGCACGTCGCGGTGGTGGACGGCAGCCGGGCCGCCGCCCGGCCCGCCGACCCGGACCACTGCGCCGAGGGTGGACGCGGGTTGCTGCTGGTACGGGAGCTCACCCAGCGCTGGGGCAGCTCGCCGGCCGGGGACGGCAAGGTGGTCTGGGCGATGCTTCCCGCCATGTAGCATTACGCCTAATTTTTCCCTTCTCGCCTGGTTTTATAAGGGGGGCGACGGGTAGCCACGCCCGTCCTATCCGGCGCGCGGGCGGGGTGAGAAACGGCATGACCAGATCGACCACCACGGGGCCGGGTCACGACCGGGGACCGGCGATCCTCGCGCCGGCGCGGTTCGGCGGCTATCCGGGGCCGGTCCGGCCGGCGCTGCCGGGCGGGAAGCTGACCCGCTTCCTCGCCACCACCGACCACAAGCAGATCGGGCTGCTCTACCTGCTCACCTCGTTCGGCTTCTTCCTGGTCGCCGGGGTGCAGGCCCTGCTCATGCGCGGCGAGCTGGCCCGGCCGGGGATGCAGTTCCTCTCCCCCGAGCAGTACAACCAGCTCTTCACCGCGCACGGCACGGTCATGCTGCTGCTCTTCGCCACCCCGGCCGCGTTCGGCTTCGGCAACTACCTGGTGCCGATCCAGATCGGGGCGCCGGACGTGTCGTTCCCCCGGCTGAACGCGCTGGCCTACTGGCTCTTCCTGCTGGGCGGGCTGATGGTCCTCGGCGGCTTCTTCAACCCCGGTGGCGCGGCCGACTTCGGCTGGACCGCCTACACACCGCTGAGCCGGGTCCAGCACTCCCCCGGGATCGGCGGGAACCTGTGGGTGATCGGCCTGGTGATCTCCGGGCTCGGCACCATCCTCGGCGCGGTCAACCTGATCGCCACCGTGCTCACCCTGCGCGCCCCGGGCATGACCATGTTCCGGATGCCGATCTTCACCTGGAACATGCTGCTCACCAGCGTCCTGGTGATCCTGGTCTTCCCCCTGCTGGCCGCCGCCCTGCTCGCGCTCGCCGCCGACCGTCTCCTCGGCGCCCACGTGTACGACCCGGACACCGGTGGCCCGTTGCTCTGGCAACACCTGTTCTGGTTCTTCGGCCATCCCGAGGTGTACATCATCGCGCTGCCGTTCTTCGGCATCATCACCGAGATCATCCCGGTCTTCGCCCGCAAGCCCATCTTCGGCTACAAGGGGCTGGTCGGGGCGACCATCGCGATCACCATCCTGTCGATGACCGTCTGGGCGCACCACATGTTCGGCACCGGTCAGGTGCTGCTGGCGTTCTTCAGCATCCTGAGCTACCTGATCGCGGTACCCACCGGGGTGAAGTTCTTCAACTGGATCGGCACCCTGTGGAAGGGACAGATCACCTTCGAGACGCCGATGCTCTTCGCCGTCGGCTTCCTGGTGACCTTCCTGCTCGGCGGGCTGACCGGGGTGCTGCTGGCCTCCCCGCCGGCCGACTTCCACCTCACCGACACGTACTTCGTGGTGGCCCACTTCCACTACGTGCTCTTCGGCACGGTGGTCTTCGCGCTCTTCGGCGGCTTCTACTTCTGGTGGCCGAAGATGACCGGCCGTCTGATGGACGAGCGGCTGGGCAAGGTCCACTTCTGGACGATGTTCATCGGTTTCCACGGCACGTTCCTGGTGCAGCACTGGCTGGGCGCCGAGGGCTTTCCCCGCCGGTACGCCGACTACCTGCCCACCGACGGCTTCACCACGCTGAACACGGTGTCGACGGTCTCCTCGTTCGTCCTCGGCATCTCCACCCTGTTCTTCATGTGGAACGCCTGGAAGTCCTGGCGGTACGGGGCGATGGTCACGGTGGACGACCCGTGGGGCTTCGGCAACTCGCTGGAGTGGGCCACCACCTGCCCGCCCCCGCTGCGCAACTTCGACCGGATGCCCCGGATCCGCTCCGAGCGCCCCGCGTTCGACGCCAAGTACGGTTCGCTCGTCTCCGACCTCGGCCGCGACCTGCCGCAGCGTTCCACCCGCCCACCGCAGCACCTCCGCGAGGAGCTGCACCACGAACGGCACGTGCCGGAGTCCCCGAGCGCCGCGGGCGCGCAGGGGGCGCGGGAGGCCGCCGCCTACCACCCGGCGCCGCAGTCCGGCGCCCGACCGGTGGACGTGCCGGACCCGGACGAGGTGCTCCGGCCCAGCTTCGAGGGGACCGAGGAGCCGGAGAACCCCTTCGGCTCCCAGCAGGGGCCCGACGGCAACGACCGCTGGCAGCACCCGCGCGGCCCCGGCGAGCACCCGCCGCCGGAGCGCTGACCCGGCGGGGCCCCGATCCCGGCCAGCACACACACGACGGCCGCGCCGCCGGTCAGCGGCGCGGCCGTCGGTCAGCGGCGCGGCCGTCGGTCAGCGGCGCGGCGCGACGGCGGGCGCGAGACCGGCGGCGGTGAGCGAACGCCGTACCGCCGGCTGCGCCCCGGTGAGGCGCAGCGGCACCCCGCTGCGCTCGGCGGCGTCCCGCCCGGCCATCAGCGCGGCGACGCCACCGGCGTCGAATCCACCCGCGCCGTCCAGGTCGACCACCACCTCGCGGGGCTGGCCGGTCAGCGCCCCCAGCACGGCCCGACGCAGCTGGTCCGCGCCGTCCCGGTCCACCTCGCCGCCGACCTCCACCACCACCCGGTCACCGGCGTGCCGCACCGCGATCCGGGCCCGTCCGCTCTCCGCCTCCGCGCCGTTCTGCCACGGTGGCGGGGCGTCCGCGAGCATCGCCTGGCGCAGCCAGGTCAACGCGCGGGAGAGCAGGCGGGAGACGTGCATCTGGGAGATGCCGAACCGCGCGGCGATCTCGGCCTGGGTCTGGTTGCCGTAGAAGCGCATCGCCAGGATCCGCCGCTCCCGCCAGGGCAGCCGGTGCAGCAGACCGCTGACGGTGACCCGGTCGTCGACCGACTCCAGCGCGTTGTCCGACTCCCCCACCAGGTCGCCGAACTCCGCCGAGCTCTCCCCGCCCACCGGCGCGTTCAGCGAGGCGGGGCTGTAGCCGGCCGCCGACTCCAGCGCGGCGAGGATCTCCTCCTGCGGGGTCTCCAACCGCTCGGCCAGCTCCGCCACCGTCGGCGTACGGGACAGTTCGCTGGTCAGGGCGGCGGTCGCCTGGCCGACCTCGAGGATCAGGTCGCGCAACCGGCGGGGCACGTGCACCCCCCACGTACGGTCCCGGAAGTGCCGTTTGATCTCTCCCACGATGGTGATGGCCGCGTACGCGGTGAACGAACCGCGCTCCGGGTCGTACCGGTCGACGGCGTTGACCAGCCCCAGCCGGGCGACCTGTTCCAGGTCCTCCAACGGCTCACCCCGCCCCCGGTACCGCCGGGCCAGCCGGCCGGCGAACGGCAGGGCGAAGCGGACCAGGTCGTCCCGGGCTTCCTGCCGCCGTTCGGGCGGAAGGCCCTCGATACGCGCCGCGTAGGCCAACGCCGCCGCGTCGAGGTCCTCCAGACCCCGGTCGGTCGGTGACGGGGTGGTTGTCGTGGGCTGTCCGAACATCCGCGCCTCCCTCGGGAAGGTCCCCGCCCCGTCCGCACGCCGGTGACCGGCGCGACGAGGCGCCGCACCGGGTGCGGTAAGGGCGGAAGGTAGGAATGCCGACGGGCGACAACAGCATGCCGCGCGGCCGGGCCGTCGCAGCCAGCGGTGTTCCCGCTCTCTAGGTACTCAACCACGGGACCACCGGGTCACGAGGATGTTTCGGCAGGCTGGCCCGCCGGGTCGTACGCCCGGGCGACGGCCGGCACCGGCGCGGCGTGGTGGACGTGGCCACCGGCGACCCGCGGGACGCGGGAGGTGGGCGGGACCTACGGGCGGTCAGCCCACCAGCAGACCCTGGGCGGCACCGCCGTCGCGCAGCGCGGCCAGCGCCGCGTCCACCGCCAGCGGCGGCGGGACCGGCAGGTCGTACGGCTGGTTGCGGAGCACCTCGGTGGCCCGGCGGGTGGGCACCGAGGTGACCGGGTAGCCGCGCGCGGCGGTGCGGTCCAGGGCCCGGCGACGGCGGCCGAACGCGGCGACCGCGAGCCACTGGGGCAACCCGGCCAGCGCCGGCGACGGCACGCCCGGTGGTTCCGGCAGGACGTCCACCGAGGTGAACGGCTCGCTGCCGGCCAGCCACCACTCGGCGGCGGCGACGCTGCGCCGGGTGGCGTTCTCGCACCAGTACGGCACCAGCCCGGCCCGGACCACCTGCCAGGGGTCGAGCAGCCGGCCGCACTCCACCACCAGCCGGTTCCCGGTCTTGCCGGCGCCGCGCAGCCACCCCCGGTACAGGTCGGCGGTCGCCGCGCTGAGCACCTCGGGCTGCGGGAAGAGCACCCGGTGCAGCCGGTGACCCCGACGGCCGGTCCACTCCCGCGCCCCGAGTTCGAATCCGGCCTCGACGCTGTTCTCGGCCAACGCCCGCGCGGAGGACACGTCCGGCGGGTCCCAGCGGGACCGGTCACCACCGGCGGAGCGGAGCACCTGACGCAGCGCCGGACTGTCCGGGTGGAAGTCCACCGGGTCGAGGCCACTGGCCGGGCAGCCCACCTGGAAGCTGTGCCCACGGCCGTCGTCGCGGACCGGCCAGGTGCGGGCGTCGCGCAGCAGCAGCACGGACGCGTCCGGCGCGAGCCGGGCGGCCAGGAACCGGGCGTACGCGCGGGGCAGGCGCTGCCAGCGCACCCCGAGCGTCACCGTCGCCCCGGCCAGCGCGCCCCGGCTGGCCGGGCAGTGGACCTGGCGGACGTGGACGTCGGTGTTGCCGCTCAGCAGCCGACCGGCCAGCGCCGCGCCGTGGTCATGGGCCGCCCGGGGATGGTCGACCGCGCCGTCGGTCCAGCGGACGGTCATCTCGAAGCCGGCGGGTAGCCACGGCACGCCGAGCGCGACCGCGAGGTGCACGGCCGCGCCGTGCGCCGAACCGAGCACCGCGCCCGGGTACCGCCGGCGGGGGTACTGCTCGACGAACCAGCGGGCCACCCGTTCGGCGTCCACCGTGGCGGCCTGCTCCACCGGCAGCGCCACCCGACCGGCGGTCCGGGCGACGGCCGCCCGGCGCACCGGTTCCGGCGCACCGGGAAACCGCGCCAGGGAGGGTGGGTGACCGAGGTCGGCGCAGTCCGCCCCGCGCAGCGCCCGGGCGGCGGCGGCCACCAGGACCCGGGCGGTGCTGCCCGCCGCCACCACCCGTTCACCGGCCGGGCCGGCGCCGTCAGCCGGCACCCCGGTCCGCGTCCCGCGTCCCGGCCCGACCGTCCCTCGTTCGCTCACCACGCGGCCCGGCTTCCCGTCCGGATGGGGTTCAAACGGGGCGTCCGCCACCGGGCGGGGGGATTCAGCGGGTGCTGGCCCTTCGGTGGTCACCGCCCCCGGACGGGCCCGGCGCACCCGCCGTCCCCGACGGTTCCCTCGTCGGGCTGGTCGGCGACCGGGCTGCTCCGGGCCGGTTCCGACGGTTTCGGGCCGTACGGGGCGGGCATCCCCGTGCCATGGCCGATGACCCGACCACCGCTGCGGCGGGCGCCACCATCACCGCCTACCCGGACGGGCCGCTGCTGGTGCGGGGCGACTTCGTCCTGGTCACCCCCGAGGGGCGCACCATCGAGACACGGCGGGGGACGGTGGCGCTGTGCCGGTGCGGGCGATCGGCGTTGAAACCGTTCTGCGACGGCACGCACAAGATGGTCGGCTTCCGCACCGACTGAGCGCCCCGGGTGGGGTGGTAGCAGGGGCCCCCTGTTACCGCTTTTTGCGGAGCAGGGGTCCCCTGCTACCACCCGGGCGGCGGGTGGGCGGACGGTCAGGTGGGCGGGTGGTCAGGCGGCCAGCGGCACCGCGGCCGACGTCGGGCGCAGCGAGCTGCGGCCGGCTGCCCACCTGGTGAGCAGGTGGGTGGCGAAGAGCCGGTCCACGGCCAGGCAGGCCGCCGCGCCGAAGAGCACGTCACCGGTGCGGGCCGGCTCGGCGCGGGCCAGCCCGGCGCAGAGGTCGTACGCGGCGATCTGCTCGTGCACCGCGTCGGCCTCGACGTGTTCGTCGTAGAAGCGGGTGGCCACCTCGTCGAAGCCGAGCCGGCGCAGCCCGTTGCCGTACCGGCGGTTCGGCAGCGACGAGGTCATCTCGAAGGCGGCGAGATGTCCGACCAGCGCACCGCGCAACCGACGGTGCAGTCCGAACAGGGAGATCACGTTGGTGGTCGCCAGGGTCACCCCGGGCACCGCGTCGAGGTGGGCGGCGTACCCGGTGTCCAGGCCGAGCCGGTCCAGGGTGAGCCGGAACAGTTCGGCGTGCATGCGCTCCGGCCGGCCGCCACCGTACTCGTCGGCCTGGATCTCCACCAGCGCGGCCTTGACCGCACCGCCCAGCCGGGGGATCGCCCAGGAGTGCGGATCGGCCTCCTTGAGGTGGTAGATCGAGCGGTGCGTGACGAACTCCCGGAACTGTGCCAGGGTGGCCCGCCGGTGCAGGGTGGCGACCAGCGACGGGCCGTCGTCGGCCTGGACCAGCGCGGCCAGCGCCGCCGGCAGGTCGGCCGGATCCGTCGCCGGCAGCGGCCCGACCAGGCGGCGCAGCGCGGCCTCGAACCGTCGTTCGAGGCGGGCGCGCAGGGCCAGCAGCGACGGCTGCCACTCCCACTCCTCGTCCACCCCGGCCCAGCCCCGGTAGTGCAGCTCGTAGCAGAGGAACAGGGCCAGTTGCAGGTCCTCGTCAGTGAGCGGGTCGTCCGGGTCGCAGTCGAGGTGCGCCGGAACGTCGTGCGGCGGTTCCCGCCACGCGGCGACCAGGGCGGCCGAGACCGGGCCGCGTGGCTCGGGCAGCGGCGCGGGGCCGTGTGCGCGGGCGGCGGGGTCGGACATGGCGCCTCCCTGGTCGACTGCGCGGTAGATGCCCCGGCCGCTGCGGCCTAAACGGTGCCCCGGCCGCGACGTGCCCGCCCGACTCCGCCCGGTGCGTCAGCTCCGCCCGGCGCGTCGGCCCGGGCCCGCCCGGCCGGTGGCGGGGCGGTCAGGCCCCACCGCGTCCCGGCGTGCCGGCGTCGGTGTAGCGCAGCACCGCGCCGACGCCGTCAGTCAGCCCGGGGGCCTCCTCCGGTCCCAGCACGGTCACCGCCGCGTCGGTGCCGACCAGTGCCCGCACCAGGGCCGCGTCGGCGCGTACCCGCTGGGGGTCGTCGACGGCCATGGCGGTGAGCTGCCCCGGGTCGGTGGCGATCTCGGTCGGTTCCGAGCCGATCCAGAGTTCCTCCGTGGAGGACGGGTCGTCCACGATCAGCATGGTGTCGACCTGGTTGCGTTGGAGCGCGCCGACCACCGCGTCCAGACCCGCGCCGACGTCCTCCTGCACGCCGAACCGGTCCAGCGTCTCCTGGATCCGTCGGTCGGCCACCTCGGCGACGGCCTGCACGGTGACGTCCTCCATGGCCGTTGGGTCCGCGCCCCCGGCCCGCTTGCCGGCGTCGGTGCGGATCAGCCGGTCCTGCCAGCGTGGGGGCAGCTGCGCGGCGATCACCCCGGTGGCCCGGACGTCCCCGGCGAGGACCACCACCTCCGCGCCGACCCGCTCGGCCAGCGTGACCGTGGCCGCCGCCGCGTCGCCCGCGTTGTGGTGCCAGGCCTCGGTGGCCGCGCGCTGGTAACGGGACTGGGACCAGCCGCCGGGCTTCACCCGCCGGAGCTGGTGGCTCTCCCGGCCCCGGACGTGGGCCCGACGCGGCACCCCACCGGCGCTGACCGCCACCGCGTCGGCGCCGGTCCGGTCGGCCAGCACCCGGACCCAGGCGACCTGCTCACCCCGCTGGGCGACCAGCGGCATGGTGTGCGGCAGCGGACCGTACGCGGCCAGGTCCCGGATCGGCGGCGCGTGGAGGTACTCGGTGAGCGCGACCCGGCCCCGGCGGGCGAAGAGGGCCAGTCCGTAGTCCCCGGGCAGCGGGGCGTGGCCCCGCACCATCCGGTCCAGTGCCGCGACGGTGTCCGGGTCCGCCCCCTGTTCGGCGAGGCGGCCCGCCAGGTCCCGCCACCGCAGGTCCAGGGCGGGACGTGCGTCCTGGGTGTCCCGGGAGGCGTCCAGGTAGACCGAACACCACGGTCCGGGATGCTCGTAGAGCGGGCGCAGGAAGGACAACTCCATGCTCGACCCCTTTCCGGCTCGGCCCCGCGCTTACCCGCACCGATGCGGTTGTCACCTGACCCCGCCGTCCGGCGCGGGACGCGCCGTGATCACGTTCACTCACGTCGTTCAACCCACCCGACCGATACCATCGGTGCACAGAACAGGACTTACGGTGGTGATGATGGACAGCGACCTCCGACGCCCGCGAATCCTCCGCCCGACCGGCAGGATCTTCACCGGGCGGGTGGTGCGCTTCATGGACGGCTACACCCGTGAGATGCGGGTGGGGCAGCCGATCCTGGTGGCGGTGATGACCGCGGCGAGTCTGACCCAGGTGCTGACCCTGCTGGTGCGGATGCTGCTCAAGGCGGGCGGTGCCGGCGGGCCGGCCCGGCGCAGCTTCAAGGAACTCAAGAAGGGGCCGGAGTTCCTGGTCACGCCGATGCGCCTGCGCGACGCCGAGGGGCAGCTCTACGAGGTCGAGCTGCACGGCCACCTGGCCCAGAGCGCGGTGCATCCCGGCGACCACGTCCAGCTCACCCTGCGCGACCAGGGCGACCCGGACCTCCCGCCCCGGATCGAGCGGATCGTCAACATCACCACCACCCAGTGGCTGACCCCACGACCACCGACGGTCTGGTCCCACTTCGGGCCGCCGCTGCTGCTCCAGGCGTTCGTCGGGGTGCTGGTGGTGGTGCTGGTGGTGGCCTGGGTGATCGCCGTCTGAGCCGCCGGCGCCGACGGGGCGCTCAGGTGCGCCACGTCCGGACGGGTTTGCCGACCCGGGGCAACGGGCAGGCAGCCGGAGCATGTTCCCCGGTTTCACGCTGACCGACGTCGACCTCGGACCGGTACGCCTGCGCGTCCGGCACGGCGGCTCCGGCCCGCCCGTGGTGCTGCTGCACGGTCATCCCCGTACCCACGCCACCTGGCACCGGGTGGCGCCCCGGCTCGCCGACCGGTTCACGGTGGTCTGCCCGGACCTGCGCGGCTACGGCGGGTCGAGCAAACCGCCGACGACGCCCGACGCCGCGCCGTACGCGAAGCGGGCCATGGCCGGCGACGTGGTGGCGCTGATGCGGCGGCTCGGGCACGAACGCTTCGCCGTGGTGGGCCACGACCGGGGGTGCTACGTGGCGATGCGCACCGCGCTGGACCACCCGGAGCGGGTGACCCGGCTCGGCGTGCTCGACGGGGTGCCGATCGGCGAGGCGCTGGCCCGCTGCGACGCCCGGTTCGCCGCCCGCTGGTGGCACTGGTTCTTCCTCGGCCAACGGGAGAAGGCCGCCGAGCGGGTGATCAACCTCGATCCGGACGCCTGGTACGGCGGGTCGCCGGAGCAGATGGGCGCGGAGGCCTACGCCGACTACCGCCGGGCCATCCACGATCCGGCCACCGTGCACGCGATGTGCGAGGACTACCGGGCCGGCCTCGGTCCGGACCGGGCCGCCGACGACGCCGACCGGGCGGCGGGACGGCAGATCGCCTGCCCGGTGCTGTTCGTCCACTCGGAACGCGACGACCTGGCCGACCTCTACGGCGACCCGGCGGCGATTTGGCGGGACTGGGCGGACGACGTCTCCGCCACCTCGATCGACTGCGGGCACCACATGGCCGAGGAGGCGCCGGAGCGGCTCGCCGCCGAGCTGGCCGCCTTCCTGGCCGGCTGAGCGTCGCGCCGGGTCACCGCGCCGCTGGCGTCAGCCCACCGGGGCCGGCGTCCGGACCGGCCCGGTGACCGGCGCGAGCCGGCCGCGGCGGCGGGCCCACCGCTCGAAGACCAGCGTCGCGAACGGCGGGACCGCGCAGGCCAGGGCCACCAGGGTGATCCCCCAGCCCCACCGCTGCTGGCGGGCGACCAGCAGGGTCAGCAGGCCGTACGCCATGAAGAGCGCGCCGTGCACGGGCCCGAAGACCTGCACGCCGATCTCGTTGCCGGGTGGCCCGTACTTGACCGCCATCCCGACCAGCAGGCCCAGCCAGGAGCACGCCTCGGCGACGGCCACCACCACGAACCACCGGGTCACCTTCTCGCGCACGTGCTCTCCCCTCTCGCGCGGGCCATGTTAGGGCCCGCAGTGGGTACAACGACAGACGGGTGGCCGTGGCGCGAGCCGGATCACGCCGAACCGCGCTGCCCGGGGAAAGGGACTCCGACCTCTTCCCCGTACCGCCGGCACATGCGAGGTTGGAGACACCAGGGGTGACAGGGTGGTGACCATGGGCGAGGACGTCGGGATTCGGACCTTCACACGGGAGGACCGGGCCCGGTACCGGGAGAAGGTCCGCCGTTGCCTCGACGTCTTCGCCGAGATGCTGCGGGAGTCCCGGTTCGAGTCCGACCGCCCGACGACCGGGCTGGAGATCGAGCTGAACCTGGTGGACGACGCGTCGATGCCGGCGATGCGCAACGCCGACGTGCTCGACGCCGTCGCCGACCCGAGCTTCCAGACCGAGCTGGGCCAGTTCAACGTGGAGATCAACGTCGCCCCCCGGCGACTCGCCGGCACCGGCACCGCCGAGTTCGAGGAGAGCGTTCGGGCCAGCCTGAACGCGGCGGAGGAGAAGGCCCGCACGGTCGGCGCGCACATGGTGATGATCGGAATCCTGCCGACGCTGCGGCCGGAGCACCTGACCGCCGGGACCCTCTCGGCGAACCCGCGCTACCGCCTGCTCAACGAGCAGATCTTCGCCGCCCGGGGTGAGGACCTGCGGATCGCGATCAGCGGCGTGGAACGGCTGGCGACCACCGCCGACACCATCACCCCCGAGGCCGCCTGCACCAGCACGCAGTTCCACCTCCAGGTCAGCCCAGCCCGGTTCGCCGACTACTGGAACGCCGCCCAGGCCGTCGCCGGGATACAGGTGGCGCTGGGCGCCAACGCGCCGCTGCTGTTCGGCCGGGAACTGTGGCGGGAGACCCGGATCCCGCTGTTCGAGCAGGCCACCGACACCCGGGCCGAGGAGATCAAGGCCCAGGGCGTACGCCCCCGGGTCTGGTTCGGGGAACGCTGGATCACCAGCGTCTTCGACCTGTTCGAGGAGAACGTACGGTACTACCCGGCGCTGCTGCCGATCTGCGATCCGGAGGACCCGGCCGAGACGCTCGCCGCCGGGGACGTACCCAAGCTGGCCGAGCTGCGGCTGCACAACGGCACCGTCTACCGCTGGAACCGGCCGGTCTACGACGTGGTGCGGGGCCGGCCGCACCTGCGGGTGGAGAACCGGGTCCTACCGGCCGGGCCGACCGTCCTGGACACCGTCGCGAACGGCGCGTTCTACTTCGGCCTCGTCCGGGCGCTGGCCGAGTCGGACCGGCCGCTGTGGTCGCAGATGTCGTTCAGCGCGGCCGAGGAGAACTTCCACGGCTGCGCCCGGCACGGCATCGACGCCCAGGTGTTCTGGCCGGGACTGGGCTACCTGCCGGTCACCGAGTTGGTGCTGCGGCGGCTGCTGCCCCTGGCCCACCACGGTCTGGACGGGTGGGGGCTGGACCCGGCGGAGCGGGACCGGCTGCTCGGCATCATCGAGGGCCGCTGCCTGACCGGGCGTAACGGCGCGTCCTGGCAGGTGGCCACCCTGCACCGGTTCGAGGGCGAGGACCACGTCGACCGGCCGGAGGCGCTGCGCCGGATGCTCGGCCACTACGTCGACCTGATGCACAGCAACCGACCCGTCCACGAGTGGCCGTTGCCCTGACAACGGTCCGTCGCGGCTCGGCGGCCGGTCAGAGTGCCACGATCGCCGCCGTCTCCGCCGGCAGCTCCACGGCGTCCCGCATCACGGTCACCCCGGTACCGGTGGCGAGCAGGACCTGGCGGACCACCCCGGGCAGGTTGACCCGCTGTGCCCGGTCGGCGAGGTTCGCCACCACCAGGCACTCCCCGCGCCGCACCACCAGGAACCGGTCGCCGTGGCGCACGTCGACCCGGTCCAGCCGGGGGTCGGACAGGTCGGGCCGGGCCTTGCGCAACGCGATCAGCCGGCGGTGGAACGCCAGCATCTCCCGGTGCTCGGGCTTGTCCAGCTCCGCCCAGTCCAGCCGGGACCGGGTGAACGTCTCCGGGTCCTGCGGGTCGGGGACCTCCCCCTCCGGCCACCCGTGCGCGGCGAACTCCCGCCGCCGGCCGGTGGCGACCGCGGTGGCCAGTTCCGGCTCCGGGTGACTGGTGAAGAACTGCCACGGCGTGGTCGCGCCCCACTCCTCCCCCATGAACAGCATCGGGGTGAACGGCGCGGTCATCAGCAGCGTCGCGCCGACCCGCAGCAGCGCCGGGGAGAGGGTGGCGGAGATCCGGTCACCGGTGGCCCGGTTGCCGATCTGGTCGTGGTTCTGCAGGTACGCCACGAACCGGTGCCCGGACACCCGCTGCCGGTCGACCGGCCGGCCGTGGCTGCGGTTGCGGAAGCTCGACCAGGTGCCGGCGTGGAAGAACGCCCCGGTGAGCACCGCCTCCAGGCAGTCCAGCGAGCCGAAGTCGGCGTAGTAGCCCTGTCGTTCCCCGGTGAGCAGGGTGTGCAGGGCGTGGTGGGCGTCGTCGTTCCACTGCGCGTGCAGGCCCATCCCGCCCGCCTCGCGCGGGGTGACCAGCCGGGGGTCGTTCAGGTCGGACTCGGCGATCAGCGACAACGGCCGGCCGAGGTGGGTGGCGAGCGACTCCACCTCGACGGCCAGTTCCTCCAGCAGCGGCGTCGCCCGGTCGTCGGCGAGCGCGTGCACCGCGTCCAGCCGCAGGCCGTCGACGTGGTAATCGCGCAGCCACATCAGCACGCTGTCGATGATGTATCGGCGCACCTCGTCGGAGTGCGGCCCGTCCAGGTTGACCGAGCGCCCCCAGGTGTTGCTGCCCTCGGTCAGGTACGGCCCGAAGCGTGGCGCGTACGCCCCCGAGGGGCCGAAATGGTTGTAGACGACGTCGAGGATCACCCCCAGTCCCCGGCGGTGCGCCGCGTCGACCAGCCGTTTCAGGCCGTCCGGGCCGCCGTAGGCGTGGTGCGGGGCGAACCAGCAGACCCCGTCGTAACCCCAGTTGTGCTCGCCGTTGAACGCGTTCACCGGGAGCAGTTCGATCATGTCGACCCCGAGGTCGACGAGGTGGTCCAGGCGGTCGATCACCGCGTCGAAGGTGCCCTCCGGGGTGAACGTGCCGACGTGCAGCTCGTACAGGACGCTGCCGGGCAGGTGCCGGCCGGTCCACCCCTGGTCCCGCCAGGCGAAGGCGGCATGGTCGTAGACCCGGCTCGGCCCGTGCACGCCCGCCGGCTGCCAGGGTGAACGCGGGTCCGGCAGGGCGCTCTCGTCGTCGTCGAGCAGGAACGCGTAGTCGGTGCCGGGCCCGGCGTCGGGCGCCTCGGCCCGCCACCAGCCTCCCGGCGCGGGGGTCATCTCCCGGTCGGCGTCGCCGGTGATCCGCAGCCGGACCCGTTCGGCCTCCGGTGCCCACACGGTGAACTCGGTCATGACGCCTCCCGGGAATCGGTGGGAGCGAGCAGCGCGACGGGGTAGGTGCCGAGCAGGTCGGCCAGCGGCACCCGTCCGCCAGCGTAGACCCGCCCGGTGAACAGCTCGGTCAGGTCGTGAACGGGAAGCGACACGCTCGTGTCGCCCCAGCCGCCCCGCCGGTCCAGCCCCACCGGCAGCCGGGTGGCGACCGCGAGCGCGCCGCCGGTGTCGAAGCAGACCGCGTGCTCGGCGGCCGGTCCGTGCGCCGGCACCGGACGGTGGTCACCGAAGAGGTCCGGGCGGTCCCGGCGCAGCCGCAGGGTGCGGGAGACCACCAGCAGCTTCGCCGCGCCGCTCGCGTCGACCGGGGGCCGCCAGCCGGCGTCGAGGCGGGCCAGCAGCTCCCGGCGTACGGCGAAGTCGACCGGCCGGCGGTTGTCCGGGTCGACCAGGGAGTTGTCCCACAGCTCGGTGCCCTGGTAGGTGTCGGGCACCCCGGGCATGGCGAGCTGGACGAGCTTCTGCCCGAGCGCGTTCGACCAGCCCGCCCCGGTGATCTCCCCGGCGAACGCGGTGATCGAGGCGTGCAGACCCGGGTCGTCGTACAGCCGGTCGACCAGGGCGTGCAGGGCGTGCTCGAAGACCGGGTCCGGGTCGGTCCAGCTGGTCGAGGCGGCGGCCTCCCGGGCGGCCTTCTCCACGTACGCGTGCAGCCGCTCGCGCTCGATCGGCCAGGCGCCGACCACGGTCTGCCAGAGCAGGTGGGCGAAGGCCGGGTCGGGCAGCGGCGCCTCGGCCGTCCACCGGCCGACCTGTTCGGCCCAGCGCTGCGGCAGCTCGCTGAGCACGGCGAGCCGGGCCCGCACGTCCTCGCCGCGCTTGGTGTCGTGGGTGGAGAGCGTGGTCATCGCCCTCGGCCAGCGACGCTGCCGGGCGGTGGCGAAGCGGTGGAACTCCGCAGGCGGGGTGCCGAAGTGCGCCGGGCTGCCGCCGACCTCGTTGAGCGCGACGAACCGGCTCCACCGGTAGTAGGCGGTGTCCTCCACCCCCTTGGCCATGACCGCGCCGGTGAGCTGCGGGAACCGCTGGCCGAGTTCGTCGTCCGGGTTGCGCAGCCGGGCGGTGAGCGTGTCCAGGGCGGCGGTCAGGTCGGGCCGGCGTCGGCCGGCCTCGGCACGGGCGGCGGCCAGGTGCCGGGCGCCCTCGGGCGGGTAGCCCCGGTAGACCGGGAAGCAGGCGGCCAGCTCGGCGAGGGCGGCGCGGGCGTCGGACCGGTCGACTTCGGGGGCGAGGGCGGCCAGCCGGGTCAGCTCGGCGGCGAGCAGCCGGGTGGCGGCGGCGAGCTTGGTGGCGTGGATCAGCTCCGGCCAGGAGGTGGCGGTGCCGGTCAGCCGGGTGTCCAGGGCGGTGAACTCACCCTCGGCCCGCCGGTCGACGAAGAGGCCGCAGACTCCGGCGAGCGCCTCGTAACCGGTGGTGCCGTCGACCGGCCACTCCGGCAGCTCCTCGCCGTACTCCAGGATCTTCTCCACGACGAGCCAGGCGGCGGGCGCGGCGGCCCGCAGGCGGGCCAGGTAGGCGGCCGGGTCGCGCAACCCGTCGGGGTGGTCGACCCGGATGCCGTCGACCTCCCCGGCCGTCGCCCAGCGCAGCACCTCGGCGTGGGTGGCGGCAAACACCTCCGGGTCCTCCACCCGCAGTCCGGCCAGGTCGGAGACGGCGAAGAACCGCCGGTACGTCAGCTCGGCGTCGCCGCGCCGCCAGGAGACCAGCTCGTAGTGCTGCCGGTCGTGCACCTCGACGGGGCTGCCGTCGCCGGTGCCGTCGGCGACCGGGAAGCGGTGCTCGTGGTAGCGCAGTTCCCCGTCGACGAGCTTGAGGTCGCCGAGGGCGTCCGGGGTGTCGGCGAGCACCGGCAGGCGCAGCCGGCCGGCGTCCCAGTCGATGTCGAACCAGCGCGCGTACGCCGACTCCCGGCCCCGGCGCAGCACGTCCCACCAGGCCGGGTTCGCCTCCGGCCGGGCCACCCCGGCGTGGTTGGGGACGATGTCGACGACCAGCCCGAGCCCGGCGGCGCGCAGCGCGGCCACCAGTCGTCGCCGGGCCGCCTCGCCACCGAGTTCCGGGTTGACCGCGCGGTGGTCGACCACGTCGTAGCCGTGCGCGGAACCGGGGGTGGCGGTCAGCAACGGCGCGCTGTAGAGGTGGGTGACGCCGAGGTCGGCGAGGTAGTCGACGAGGCCGGCGGTGGCGTCCAGGTCGAAGCCGGGACGGACCTGCACCCGGTAGGTCGCGCCGACCCGACGGCCGGGCGGCGGTACGGGGGAATCGCTGCTCGCCGGCATCAGACCGTCCTCTCCAGGACCACCAGGGAACGGTCCGGCACCCGCAGGGCGCCGCCCGCGCCGACCACCGTCGTGTCGTCCGGGTTCGGGTCGGCGGTGCTGATGACGCACTGCCACTTCTGGCCGAACTCGCCCCCGGGGAGGGTGAAGTCCAGCGGGGCGTCGTGGGCGTTGAAGCAGAGCAGGAACGAGTCGTCCCGGTGGCGCTGGCCGTACTGGCCGCGCTCGCGGATGCCCTCGCCGTTGACGAAGAGGGTGACCGCGCGGCCGAAGTCGTTGCCCCAGTCGTCGCCGTTCATCTCCCGCCCGTCCGGGGTGTACCAGGCCAGGTCGGGCAGGGGCTGCTCGGCGCTCCGGCCACCGACCGGCAGGCCGGTGAAGAAGCGGCGGCGGCGGAACACCTGGTGCCGGGCCCGGAAGTCGGTGAGCGTACGGACGAAGTCCAGCAGTTGCTCGTCGACGCTCTCCCAGTCGATCCAGGCCAGCTCGCTGTCCTGGCAGTAGGCGTTGTTGTTGCCGTGTTGGGTGCGGCCCAGCTCGTCGCCGTGGCCGATCATCGGCACGCCCTGGGAGAGCATCAGGGTGGCCAGGAAGTTGCGCCGCTGCCGGGCCCGCAGGGCGAGCACACCCTCGTCGTCGGTGGGGCCCTCGACGCCGCAGTTCCAGGACCGGTTGTGGCTCTCGCCGTCCCGGTTCTCCTCGCCGTTGGCCTCGTTGTGCTTGTCGTTGTACGCCACCAGGTCGGCGAGGGTGAACCCGTCGTGGCAGGTGACGAAGTTGATGCTGTGGAACGGCTTGCGGCCGTCGTCCTGGTAGAGGTCGGCGGAACCGGAGATCCGGGAGGCGAACTCGGCCAGGGTGGCCGGCTCACCACGCCAGAAGTCCCGGACGGTGTCCCGGTACTTGCCGTTCCACTCGGTCCACACCGGCGGGAAGTTGCCGACCTGGTAGCCGCCGGGGCCGACGTCCCACGGCTCGGCGATCAGCTTGACCTGGCTGACCACCGGGTCCTGCTGGACCACCTCGAAGAAGGTGGAGAGGCGGTCCACCTCGTAGAACTCCCGGGCCAGGGTGGCGGCGAGGTCGAACCGGAAGCCGTCGACGTGCATCTCCTGCACCCAGTACCGCAGCGAGTCCATGATCAGCTGGAGCGAGTGCGGGCTACGGACGTTGAGGCTGTTGCCGGTGCCGGTGTAGTCGACGTAGTAGCGCCGGTCGGACTCTGACAGCCGGTAGTAGCTGGGGTTGTCCACGCCCTTGAAGCTCAGCGACGGCCCGAGGTGGTTGCCCTCGGCGGTGTGGTTGTAGACCACGTCGAGGATCACCTCGATGCCGGCGGCGTGCAGCGCCCGGACCATCCCCCGGAACTCCTGCACCTGCTGGCCGAGGCGGCCCAGCGCGGAGTAGCCGTGGTGCGGGGCGAAGAAGCCGATGGTGTTGTAGCCCCAGTAGTTGCGCAGGCCCAGGTCGGCCAGGCGGTGGTCGTGCACGAACTGGTGCACCGGCATCAGCTCGATCGCGGTCACCCCGAGCCGGGTCAGGTGCTCGATCATCGGCGGGGAGGCGATGCCGGCGTACGTGCCGCGCAACTCCTCGGGGATGCCCGGGTGCCGCATGGTCAGGCCGCGCACGTGCGCCTCGTAGATCACCGAGTGGTGGTACGGGGTGCGGGGCGGCCGGTCGTTGCCCCAGTCGAAGTACGGGTTCACCACGACCGACTTGGGCATGAACGCCGCCGAGTCGGCCTCGGACATCCGGTCCGGGTCGCCCAGCACGTAGTCGTAGACGGCGGGATCCCACTGCACGTCCCCGTCGATCGCCTTCGCGTACGGGTCCAGCAGCAGCTTGTGCGGGTTGCAGCGCAGCCCGTTCGCCGGGTCGTACGGCCCGTGGACCCGGTAGCCGTACCGCTGTCCCGGCTCGACGCCCGGGATGTACCCGTGCCAGACGTGGGCGTCAACCTCGCGGAGCCGGACCCGACGCTCCGCGCCGGTGTCCCACTCGTCGAAGAGGCAGAGGTCGACCGCCTCGGCCACCTCCGAGAAGATCGCGAAGTTGGTGCCCATCCCGTCGTAGGTGGCCCCCAGTGGATAGCGGTCCCCCGGCCAGACCTGCATGTCGCTCCTTCGGGCATGGTTCGTCGACGGCGTCGCCGGGCGGGGCCCGCCGACGCGCACGCCGGTATTGCCCCACCGCACCGCACGCCAATCCACCCGATCGCCCCGTGGCCCGAAATACACCCGGCTGGGCGACTCAAACCTAGAAGTGTTGCTCGTCACGTTCCGCCCCGCTCGGGATGCGGGTTCGCGCTTCATACCGTTCCCTTGGTGCGGGCGCGCGTGCGCGTCCACGCCCGGCCGTTCGGCCCCACCATCACCAACCTTCCGCCGCCATCGACGTCGGCGTGTGCCCTCCTGCCTGGACGGAGAACTGACTGTGACGACCCCGCGGGTCGGCGAGCACCTCGCGAGCCCCTCGGACCGGACCTGCCGGCCCACCCTCACCTCCCGCCCCCAGATCCCGCAGCCCGCCGGGTCGACATCCCGTCCGCGCCGGATCCTGATGCTCTCCTGGGAGTACCCGCCGGTGCTCGTCGGCGGGCTCGGTCGCCACGTGCACGCCCTCTCACTGGCCCTGGTCGCCGCCGGACACGAGGTCACCGTGGTCACCCGGCACGCCGAGGGCGCCCCGCTGGAGGAGTACGCCGACGGCGTGCGGGTCGTCCGCGCCGCCGAGGACCCGGTGACCTTCCCCCTGGCCACCGGTTCGCTGCTGGCCTGGACGATGGCGTTCAACCACACCCTCACCCGGGCCGCGCTGCGCGCCGCCGAGTCCGGCGGGTACGACGTGGTGCACGCCCACGACTGGCTCGTCGCGCACACCGCGATGACGCTGCGTGACCACCTGGACGTGCCGCTGGTGAGCACGATCCACGCCACCGAGGCGGGACGGCACCAGGGTTGGCTGCCGGAGGAGATGAACCGCACCATCCACGGGGTCGAGCACTGGCTCAGCAACGAGTCCGGCCGGGTGATCGTCTGCTCCGGGTACATGCGCGACGAGGTGACCGGGCTGTTCGGCGTGCCCGCCGGGCGGGTCGACGTGGTGCCCAACGGGGTCGAGCCGCACCGCTGGAAGGCCCCGGTGGCCGCGGTCGCCGCCGCCCGCCGCCGGTTCGCCGGGGACGGGCCGCTGGTCACCTTCGCCGGTCGGCTGGTCTACGAGAAGGGCGTGCAGCACCTCCTCGCCAGCCTGCCCCGGCTGCGGGACCGGCACCCCGGGCTGCGTGCCGTGATCGTCGGCGACGGCCCGTACCGGGGTGAGCTGGAGGCCGAGGTGCACCGGCTCGGCCTGGCCGGCACGGTCAGCCTGCCCGGCTTCCTCGGTGGCACCGACCTGCCCGCCGTGATGGCCGCGTCGGACTGCTTCGCGGTGCCGAGCATCTACGAGCCGTTCGGCATGGTGGCGTTGGAGGGGGCGGCGGCCGGCGCGCCGCTCGCCGTCGCCGCGACCGGGGGTCTCGCCGAGATCGTCGAGCCCGGCGTGACCGGCATGACCTTCCGCCCTCAGGACCCCGACGGGCTCAGCGAGGCGGTGCACGCGCTGCTCTCGGACACCGACCGGGCCCGGATGCTCGCCCGGCGCGCCCGCGTCATGGTGCACGAGCAGTACGGCTGGGCGGCCATCGCGCAGCGCACCGTCGACAGTTACGCCACCGCCATCGCCGGTTCCTCGTCGTTCACCGCGGCGCAGGCGGCCCAGCGGATGGCACACGGCCGTCCTGCCTCCCCGGCCGTCGGGGAAGGCAACCTGCTCGCCGCCGCCGGCCTGCGCTGAGGTGGTAGCAGGGGTCCCCTGTTACCGATTTCTGTCGAACAGGGGACCCCTGCAACCACCCCAGCACCCCCTGCGACCACCACCCCGCACGGGGGCGGCCACTCGGCGGTGGGCCGATCGTCGCCTGGCCGCTCCCGTCCGGGCATCCTGATCTGCCGTTACGATCTTGCATCCGCACTGTTCAGCGCAGGTATGCATCGGACAGACTCGCAGCATCCGACCGGGACTAGGTCCGAGGAGGATTGGGTGCGGGTGCTCCTGGTGGAAGACGACCTGCGTGTCGCGGCGGTTCTCGCCGCGGCGCTGCGGCGGCGGGGGCACGAGGTGGTCCAGGCGCTGACGGCGGCGGAGGCGGTACGGGCGGAGCCGGTCGACCTCATCCTGCTCGACATGAACCTGCCCGACCGCGACGGCCTGGAGGTGTGCCGGCGGATCCGCCAGCTCAGCGAGGAGGTCGCCATCATCGCGGTGACCGCCCGGGGCGAGGAGCACGACCGGGTGGCCGGGTTGCGCGCCGGCGCCGACGACTACGTGGTGAAGCCCTTCTCGATGGTCGAGTTGCAGGCCCGCATCGAGGCGGTGATGCGTCGCACCGGCCGCGCCGCCGGTGCCGCCCGCGTCACCGCCGCCCTCCAGGTCGGCGACCTGCGCGTCGACGTCGACGCCCGGCGGGTCTGGCTGGCCGGCCGGGAGGTCGGCCTGTCCCGTAAGGAGTTCGACCTGCTGGTGGTGCTGGCCCGGCAGGCCGGCACGGTGGTGTCCCGGGACCGGTTGCAGATGGAGGTCTGGCACACCACCTGGGCGACCCGGCACAATCTCGACGTCCACGTCGCGGCGCTGCGCGGGAAGTTGGACGACGCCGGCCTGGTGGAGACGGTACGTGGCGTCGGCTACCGGCTCCGGGCCGGCTGATCACCCACCGTGACGACCGGTGGGGCGGCAACCTCAGATGATCCTCAAGAATCCCAGCTGGCGGCCCCATGAACGGCTGATTACGGGTGTGCTGTCGGTACCCCAGCCATCCCTCCTGTTTGGAGATCCCCTTGAGATACAGACGGACTACGGCCGGTGTGTTCTCCGCCCTGTTCGCCGTCACCCTCGCCGCGACGGCGCTGCCCGCCCAGGCGCACGGGCAGTCGGCGCTCGCGGCGGCCCAGCAGCAGGCGGAGCCGAACCAGGTCCGGGACCTGACGGTCGTCCAGGGCGACGGGTACGCGACCCTGGCCTGGACCCCGGTCGACGGCGCCACCGACTACCAGATCGAGCGGACCCCGGTGGCCGAGGACGGCACCGCCACCGGGCCGGCGGTGATCAGCGGTCTCTGGCGGCCGAACCGCCAGGTCAACAACACCGAGCCGACCTTCGCCGATGCCGGCTTCGCCCCCGGGAACCGGTTCCAGTGGCGGGTCCGCGCCCGCGTCGGCACCACCGAGCAGCCGTACTCGGCGCCGGTCAGCGGCACCACCCGGCCGCACTGGGGCGACCCGAACACCCCGGGCCAGAACCTGCGCACGCAGTGGGAGACCACGCTGGGCGCGCAGTACACCAGCGACGTCAACGAGTACGCCTACACCGCGGCGGTCGACGAGCTGAGCGAGCGGGTACGGGTGGTGGAGATCGGCCGTACCGTCCAGAACCGGCCGATCAACATGTTCGTCATCGGCTACCCCACCCCGCCGGCGACGCCGGATGCGGTCGCCGCGACGAACCCGCTGGTGGTCAACTGCAACGTCCACGGCAACGAGCCCGGTGACCGCGAGGGCTGCCTCATCATGGCCCGGCAGCTCGCCTTCACCGACGACGCCGCCACGCTCGACAAGCTGTCGAAGACCACCATGCTGATCGTGCCGACCATCAACGGTGACGGCCGGGCGGCCAACAGCCGGGGCAACTCCACCGGTCAGGACCTGAACCGGGACTACTCCCTGATCCGCCAGCCGGAGACCCAGGCCTTCGTGGAGATGGTCCGTGACTACCGGCCGATCGCCAGCTTCGACGGCCACGAGTACGGCAACACCAACACCGGTGACCTGCCGATGCTGCCGCCGCGCCACCAGAACGTGCCCCAGGGGATCTTCGACACGTCGCAGGACATGATCGAGGGGCACATGTACACCGAGGGCGCCAAGGACGGCTGGTGGGCCTGCCCGTACGGGTGCACCGGCGCCGGCGTGGGCCTGAGCGAGGAGACCATCCTGCGCAACACCCTCGGCCTGAAGAACGTGGTCAATTCCCTGCTGGAGCTGCGCAGCTCCGGTGGCCCGACCCGGCCGGACGAGGGCAACACCGCCAACAACCGCCGGCGCAAGACGTACTCCGCCCTGTGGACGTTCCACCAGTTCCTGACGTACCACGTGGCGAACATCCCCGGCATCAGCAAGGCCCGGGCGGAGGGCATCGCCTTCCAGTCGGCGAACACCGGCCGGATCGTGTTCCGGGGCTCGCGCCCGATCGAGGCGTACCCCGCGCCGCACCCGGGTGAGGCCCCGCCGCCGCTGGACGCCCCCACCCCGGAGCGGATCCTGGAGCAGCCGCCGTGCGCGTACCGGCTGACCGAGGAGCAGTACAACGGGGCGCGCAGCGACGGCCCGGCCGGCCGGCAGACCACCGTGGCCCAGCGGCTCGCCGCCCACGGCTGGAAGGTCATCAAGGTCGCCGACGGGTACCTCGTCCCGCTGTCGCAGCCGGAGCGGGGTCTGGTGCCGCTGCTCCTCGACGGGCAGGCCGTCGAGGGCCTGGTCGACGGCGAGCGGATCGCGCCCACGCTGACCGGCACCCACAACGGTCCGCTGACCGTCACCGGCGTGGCCTGCCTGGCCGGCGCCACCGTCCGGGGTCCGATCCGGGTCCAGCCGGGCGCCACCCTGATCGTCAACGGCAGCTCGATCTCCGGGCCGGTCAACGTCAGCGGCGCGGCCGGGTTCGTGCTGACCGACACCACGGTGAACGGGCCGGTCAACGTCACCGGCACCCGGGGCCCGGTGGTCCTGGTCGACAACCGGGTCGACGGCCCGGTGAACGTGGTCGACAGCGCGGGCGTGGCCCCGCTGCTGGCCGGCAACACCGTCTCCGGCCCGCTGGGCTGCACCGGCAACGCCCCCGCGCCGGTCAACCTGGAGGTCGGCAACTCGGTCAGCGGTCCGAAGTCCAGCCAGTGCGCACGCCTGTGAGCTGCTGAACCTCGTACCGACGACTCTCGTGCCGGCAGGCCGGTCCCGCGACCGGCCTGCCGGTGCCCCTGACGCCAGTGGAGTGGAGAAGACCGTGACCGACACCCTCCCCCGGGCCGCGACGCCGGCACCGCGCCGCGCCCGACGGCGCGCCATCCCGCTCGCCGGGGCCCTCGCCCTGCTGGTCGCGGTCGCCGGATGCACCGGCGGGGACGACAGCGGACCGGGCACGACGGACGCCGGCAGCCCGGCCGCGGTCACCGTGACCGGTCCGCTCTGCGACGTGCTGCCCTCGGGCAGCGAACCGGGCAACCCGGCCTCGCTCGTCGACCAGCCCGCCGACCGCGCCCTCGGGTGGATACCCGTGCTCACCACCTTCGAGGCGGCGGTCCGGGCCAGCGGCATGGCCACCGAGCTGGCCGGGACCCAGCCGGTGACCATCCTCGCCCCGACCGACGACGCGTTCGCGGCCAAGTTCTCCCGGACGAACCTCGACGAGCTGCTCCTGAAGGACACCGAGAAGCTGCGCGGTCTGCTGCGTGAACATGTGGTCACCGGCGCGCTGCCGGTCGCCGAGCTGGTCTCCGCCGGCACGGTGACCACCCTCGCCGGCACCCGACTGACCGTGACCGGCCAAGGGCAGGGCGCACGCGTCGACGACGAGGCCGATCTGGTCTGCGCCGACTACCAGGCCGTCCGGGCCCGGATCCACGTCATCGACCACGTGCTCGGCAGCCTGCCCACCACCGCGAACGGCGACGACCACCCGGCGCACTGAACGCGTACGCCCCGACACACGCCGACGGCCGTCGACCCCGTACCCGGGTCGACGGCCGTCGGTGTGTGGTCGCCTCAGCGCTCCGCGAACGGTACGTAGCTCCGCTCGGCGGCACCGGTGTAGAGCTGCCGCGGACGGCCGATCTTGGTCTCCGGGTCGCCGATCATCTCGCGCCACTGCGCGATCCAGCCGGGCAGCCGGCCGAGCGCGAAGAGCACCGTGAACATCTTGGTCGGGAAGCCCATGGCCTTGTAGATCAGGCCGGTGTAGAAGTCCACGTTCGGGTAGAGCTTGCGGGAGACGAAGAAGTCGTCGGCGAGGGCGATCTCCTCGAGCTGCATCGCGAGGTCGAGCAGCGGGTCCGGCTTGGCCATCCGGCCGAGCACGTCCTGGGCGGCCTTCTTCACGATGGCGGCGCGCGGGTCGTAGTTCTTGTAGACCCGGTGGCCGAAGCCCATCAGCTTGACGCCGTCGGCCTTGTCCTTGACCTTGCGGACGAAGGACTGCACGTCCCCGCCGTCGGCCTGGATGCGCTGGAGCATCTCCAGCACCGCCTGGTTGGCGCCGCCGTGCAGCGGCCCGAAGAGGGCGTTGACCCCGGCCGAGACCGAGGCGAACAGGTTGGCGTTGCTGGAGCCCACCAGGCGGACCGTCGAGGTGGAGCAGTTCTGCTCGTGGTCGGCGTGCAGGACGAAGAGCATGTCCAGCACCCGGGCCATCACCGGGTCGACGTCGTACGGCTCGGCCGGCACGCCGAAGGTCATCCGGAGGAAGTTGTCCACGTACCCGAGCGAGTTGTCCGGGTAGAGCATCGCCTGTCCGATGGACTTCTTGTGCGCGTACGAGGCGATGGTGGGGACCTTGGCCAGCAGCCGGACGGTGGACATCTCCACGTGCTCGGCGTCGAACGGGTCCAGGCTGTCCTGGTAGAAGGTGGAGATCGCGCTCACCGCCGAGGAGAGCACCGCCATCGGGTGCGCGTCGCGCGGGAACCCGTCGAAGAAGCGCCGCATCTCCTCGTGCAGCATCGAGTGCCGGCGGATCCGCTGGCTGAAGTCGTCGAGCTGCGCCTCGGTCGGCAGCTCACCGTAGATGAGCAGGTAGGAGACCTCCAGGAAGGAGGACTTCTCGGCCAGTTGCTCGATGGGGTAGCCCCGGTACCGCAGGATGCCCGCGTCACCGTCGATGTAGGTGATCGCCGAGGAGCAGGCCGCGGTGTTGACGAACCCGGGGTCGTAGGTGACCAGTCCGGTCTCCTTGAGCAGCTTGCCGACCCGGATTCCGGCGGGGCCTTCGACCGCGGACTGCACCGGCATCGAAAGCTGCCCACCGGGGTGATCGAGCTTGACTTCCGTCATCTGTCCCTCGCTTCGCCGGCAGAATCTACGTTGAGGACCGCCTCCGCTTTTTGACGAAGGTGTCTTCGCTTTTACCGTAAACGCGATCCCTGTGACACCGCCTGTCGTGGTTGAGCGGTGAGGGATGCGTCACGCGATTCCCTATCGGCCGACTCGGAAACCCCGTCGTGCTGGGACGAAGCGGACGACCGGCGGCGGTCAGGCGGGTTCCGGCAGTGACGACAAATGATGAGCGGAAATCATCCGAAACCATCCCGACATCGACGACTGTCAGCCGCTTACGCGTTGTGGGATCAACCCTCGGTGACCATCGGCGGGCCGGGACAACCGGGACCGCCGCACCGGTGGGCAGTGGGGGAAATCACTCGGCGGGGCCGGCCGACACCCCGTCTCCGGGCAGCCGCCGGCGGCACCGAGCGGTGGGCGGCGCGCGGCGTCAGCCGACCGGGGTGAGCCGGCGCAGCGTCCCGTCCGGGGCGACCTGGTAGACGTCGAGCCGGTTCGGTCCGGCCCGGAAGAGCGCGTCGTCGGTCAGCAGCGCCGCGAAACGCCGCCCGGCCGGATCGGGCGGGACCACGGGCACGACCGCGCCGACGCGTCCGTTGACCGACACGGCCAGCAACGTGCCGTCGGGCACCCGGTCGGGCACCGTCCCCCAGACCAGCGCGGGCAGCCGTCCGGCGGCCGGGTCGACGGCGCGGAACGCGTCGAGGTTGGCCACCTGGACCGTACCGCCGGTCGGCGGGTCGCCGACGGTGGTCCCCACCAGCGGGTGGGGCGCGGCCGGGACGGGCGGGGCGGGTACGCCGCCGGGCAGGGTCAGCGGCTGCCCCGGCCGGTCGTAGAAGCGCTTGTCGCCCCGTCCACGGGCCTCCTGCCGCGCCGACCGTCCGTCGACCCGCCAGGGCAGGCGGACCCGGGCCAGGTCGGCCACGGTCGGCAGCAGGTCGACGTGCTCCCAGTTCCGGTCGTCGACCCGCCCGGCCCGCTGGCCGGGCTCCTTGACGAACGTCGGCACCCAGGCCACCTCGTCCGGGGCAGCGCGGATCGCGTCCATCCCCCGGCCCTGGGAGCCGGTGGTGAAGCTGACGCCGTGGTCGGCGGTGACCACCAGCAACGCCTGGTCGTAGAGGCCGGTCGCGCGCAGGGTGCGGAGCGTCTCGCCGATCAGCCGGTCGGTGTAGCCGAGCTGGGCCAGGTGCCGCTGCCGGCCCAGGTCGGCCCAGCCGGCGCCGTCGTCCGGCAGGTCGTCCGGGGCCTCGTACCGGGACCCGGAGGGCAGGTACGTCCACGGGGGGTGCGGCATGAGCAGGTGCAGGAAGTGCAGCGTGGGCCGCGCGGCGGGGCGCAGGTCGGCCAGGAAGCGGGTGAACCGGGCCGGCTGGTGGTCGTCCAGGTTGTCCCACCGGAACTTCGGGTCGGTCGGGGGTGGCTCGGCCGCGTCGAGTCCCGCCTCGGCGGCTGTGGGCTCCCGGTAGCCCGCCTCCGGGTCGACCCGGCTCTCCGCCGGCGCGACGAGCTGGCGCAGCAGGTCGGCGCTGGACCGGACCAGCACCCCGAGCCCCTGCTCCGGGCCGACCGGCTGGTCGCAACGGCTCGGCGGACAGAGGCGGGTGATGCTCTCCTGCGCGTGGATGTCGTAGAGGCCGCCGAGGGCGGTGAAGAGGTTCTCCGGGTACCGGGAGTAGTGCGGGGCGTCCGGCCGGGCCGGGTACCGGCCGGTCAGCATCGCCGGCAGCGCGTAGGGGGTCCAGCCGCTGACGCCGGTGGCGTTGCGGTACCAGGTCGACCCGGCGGCCAGTTCGGCGAAGTGCGGGAACCGGGTCGCGTCGATCCGCCCGTCCGGGCCGAGCAGCGAGTGGAGCGGCAGTTCGTCGAGGACGAGCAGGACCACCGGCGGGTGCCCACCGGGACCGGTGGCCACACCCGCCCCCGTCCCGTCGGCGCGCGGCAGCACCACCGCCGAGGCCGGCGAGACGAGGACGAAGAGGGCGACGAAGACCGGTGGTCCGACCGCCGCGGCCCGGAGCATCCGGCCGGGCACGCGCCAACGCCGGTGCGCCGCCGCGCCCGCCACCCCCGCCGCACCGGCGGCCAGCAGCAGCGGTACGCCCCGCAGCCCGGTCACCTCCCGCCCCACCTGGACGGCGAGGACGGCGAGGAGCAGCGCGACGAGCACGCGGTGCGTCACCAGCCGGACCCGACCGCCGGCCAGCCGGGTCAACGCGCCGAGCCCGGCCAGCACGGCGGTGGGCACCACCGCGACCAGGGCGAGCAGGGCCACCACCTGCCCGGGGGTGGCCCGGTGGAACAGGAAGAAGTCGGGGCTGCGGCCGAGTACGTCCAGCAGGGGCTGGGTGACGGCCAGCCCGACCAGGGCGACCACCTCCAGCAGCAGGCCGCCCTCGGCCCGCCAGACCGGCGGCGGGGGCGCGGGGGCCGGGGCGGCCTCGACGGCCGGGGGCGCGATCGTCCGCTCAGCCACCCACGGTCCCGAGGTACAGGGTCCGCGTTCCCGACGGCAGGTCGAGTCGGCGGGTGATCCGGCACCGCGTGCCAAGCAGCCGCTCGAAGACCTCGCACCGGTAGTCCGGGAAGATCCCCACCGGCTTGTTCGCCAGCAGCCGCCGCGCCATCGGGTCGCGGGGGTGCACGAACTCCACCACGATCCGTCCGCCGGGGCGGGTCAGCCCGACCAGGGCGTCGACCACCTCCGGCAGGGGCACGTTGCGCCCGATGGCCAGGTGGTGCACGACCGCCAGGGCGAGCACGGCGTCGGCGGCGGTCCGGGCCGCGAAGGAGGACCGTTCCACCCCGCGCCAGCCACCGCCCGGGGACGGGTCGGCGAGGTCCATCACCAGGGGCAGGATCCGCCGTTCCGACTCGGCGCTCAGCCGCCGGTAGAACCGGTCGACCACCGCCGGGTCCTGTTCGACGGCGACCACCGCGTCGGCGTGCCGGGCGGCGATCCGGGCGTACCGGCCGTCGTTGGCGCCGAGGTCGAGCACGAGCCGGGGACGCGGTCCGGCCGCCAGCGCGGCCTCGACGAAGCGTTCCTTGCCGGCCCGGTCCTCCGCCGAGTAGCCGCAGGTGCGCTGGTAGTCGGCCCAGTGGCTGTCCGGTGGCGGCCGGTCCAGCCGGTCGACGAGTCGTTCGATGCCCCGGACGGTGGCCAGCGCCAGGTCCCGGGAGTACCCGGCGGCCCGGAGCTGGTCGCGGACGTCGGTGGTGGTGGCGGTGGCGTGCCGCCGCTGCATCGCCCCGTGCAGGTGCACGTGGGTCGGCACGCCGGGCAGCAGGCGACGTACGCCCCGGAACAGCGGTCGTAGCTGGTCGGCCTCGATGCCGTCGACGCGGGACCGCAACCACGGCTGGAAGTCCACGCCGAGGTGGGCCTGGAGCAGCAGCGGGTACAGCAGCGTCTGGCAGAACTGCCGGTAGCCCGCCCAGGGTTCGCCCTCGCGGGCCGGCTCGAACGACCCCACGTCGATGAAGACCGGGGCGGCCCCGCGCCACTGCACGTTGTAGGCCGACCCGTCCTTGAGGGTGAACCCGTGGGCGAGGGCGGTGCGGAGGATCTCCAGGTGCAGGAGCGCGGCGTCGCGCAGCATGCCGAACGACCACTCGTACGGGTGGGAGACAAACGGGATCCGCTCGTGCCGCAGCACGGCGGACCAGGGCGTGCCGGGCACCGGTTCGACCGGCTCGGTGCCGCAGACCTTGCCGGCGGCGAGCAGGGCACGGAAGAACTCCGTGCCGGCCAGTGCCCGGTAGTCGCGGGCGGCCTGCTCGTCGAGACCGCGCAGGACGTCACCGTCGAGGTGGAACACCCGGTTCGCCGGGTCGCGGAACGAGGCCGGCTCGGCCCGGAGCCCGGTGTGGGGAATGGTCATGCCGGTCAGTGCCGGTCGGTGCGCTGACGCCGGAACCGGTCGGCCAGTCGGCGCCAGTAGAGCTTGGCGGCCACCGCCGCCCCGGCCACTCCGCCCACCACCGCCTGCACGATCAGGCTGCCGGATCCCGCGTCCAGGTAGGCCAGGTGCATCACCGACCCGCTCCCTTCCCTCGCCGTCGTGGAGTGAGTCCGGCCGGCGCGCTGGGGCAATTATGCCCTAAAAGCCGGACTTGTCTTCACACACCGTACGCCGCGATCCGCCCGTACGGGGCCACACCGGGCAGCCGGTCGGCGAACGCCCCGCGCCGGACCGCCGACGCGTCGCCGCCGGGGATGGACCGGGATGTCCGGGCCCGCCGGGCCGGGCCCACGCCGGCCGGCGACACGCCGACGTCTCGGGTCCGATCCGTTCAAGACGACCGCGCCCCGCCCGCCCTACCGTCGGGGCATGACACCTCGTCTCGACCTGGTCGGTATGGCGACCACGGACATGGCCCGCACCCTGGACTTCTACCGCCGTCTCGGCGTCGACGTGCCGCCCGGCGCGGAGAACGAGCCGCACGTGGAGGTCAGCCTGCCCGGTGGCGTCCGGCTGGCCTGGGACACCGTGGAGACAATCCGCTCCTTCGACCCGGACTGGCAGCCGGGCGACGGCGGCCCCCGGATGAACCTGGCGTTCCGCTGCGCCGACCCGGCCGAGGTCGACCGGTACTACGCGGAGCTGACCGGAGCCGGCTTCACCGGACACCTCGCCCCCTGGGACGCCTTCTGGGGGCAGCGGTACGCCGTCCTGCACGATCCGGAGGGCAACGGCGTCGACCTCTACGCCCCGCTGCCGGGCTGAGCCGGCCACGCCCCGCTGCCCGGCTGAACCGGCCGGAGCAGCGTGGTCGGCGGCACCCCGGCCAGGTCCCGCACGTCGCGGGTCAGGTGCGCCTGGTCGGCGTACCCGCTGCGGGCAGCCACCTCGGCCAACGGCGTACCGGTGCGGGCCAGGGCCAGCGCACGCTGCATCCGCAGGATGCGGGCGAGGGTCTTCGGGCCGTACCCGAACAGGGTCAGGCAGCGACGGTGCAGGACGCGCGGGACGAGGCCCACCTCGGCGGCGGTGGCGGCGACGGTGGCCCCGGCGCGCAGCCGGGCGGCGACCCGGACGCCCAGCGGATCCGCGCCGCCGGCCCCGCGCAGCCGCGCCGCCGCGACGGATTCCAGCGCCTCCCCCGGGGCCCGCGCCGCCCGCTCGGCCAGCTCGGCGACCGCCCGGTCACCCCAGAGGTCGGCCAGCGGCACCCGCCGGTCCCGCAGCGCGTCGGCGGGCAGACCGAACACCGCCGGCCCGATGCCGGGCGGCAGCCGCAGGCCGACCCACCGCTCCCCCGGATCACCGACCGAGACGTGCGCCCTGCGGTCCGGCCCGGCCACCACCAGCCCGGCCCGACTGGACCAGAGCAGGTCGAGGCAGCCGTCCGGCAGCACCCGGGTCGGGACGACGTCCGCCGGGGCGGTGCTGGTCCACAGCACCGCCCCGGTGAGCCGCGCGGGACGTTCCCGGTACACGCCCCCAGCCTGCCACCCGGTCGACGTCAACGCGCCGCCCGACTGCTCGGCTGCTCGGCTGCTCGGCTGCTCGGATGCTCGGGTGGTTGCAGGTTGCTCGCGTGGTTGGGGTGGTTGGGGTGGTTGGGGTGGTTGCAGGGGGCCCTTGCTACCGCTTTTTGATGAGGAAGGGTCCCCTGCAACCACCTCAGCAGCGGATGAGCGGCGGGAGCGGGCCGAGGCGTCGTCTATGCGGACGTCGTGGCGCCGGTGTGAACCGGCAGACGTACGGTGAACAGGGTCCGCCCGGGTCGGCTGTCCACCTCGACCCGACCGTGGTGGGCGTCCACCACGGCGGCCACGATGGCCAGTCCAAGGCCGGTGCTGCCGTGCGCCCGGGAGCGGGAGCTGTCGCCCCGGGCGAACCGTTCGAACACCTCCGGTTGCAGTTCCGCCGGGATACCGGGCCCGTCGTCGGCGACGGTCAGCACGGCGGTGTCCGGCTCGGCCCGCAGCGTGGTGGTGACGGTGGTGCCGGGCGGAGTGTGCACCCGCGCGTTGGTCAGCAGGTTGGTCACCACCTGGTGCAGCCGGGCGGCGTCGCCCGACACCTCGACCGCCTCGTCCGGCAGGTCGAGCTGCCAGCGCTGCTCGGGACCGGCGACGTGCGCGTCGCTGACCGCGTCGACCACCAGCGCGGACAGGTCGACCGGCTCGGACACCAGCGGTCGTCCCGAGTCGAGTCGGGCCAGCAGCAGCAGGTCGTCCACGAGGCTGGTCATCCGCACGCTCTCCGACTCCACCCGGCGCAGCGCGTGCGCCACGTCGGGCGGGGCCTGCGCGCGGCCCCGGCGGGCCACCTCCGCGTACCCCCGGATCGCGGCGAGCGGGGTACGCAGCTCGTGGCTGGCGTCGGCGACGAACTGGCGTACCCGGGTCTCGCTGGCCTGGCGGGCGGCGAGCGCGGCGGCGACGTGCCCGAGCATCCGGTTGAGCGCGACGCCGACCTGGCCGACCTCGGTGCGCGGGTCGGTGTCGGCGGCCGGCACCCGGACGGAGAGGGCGACCTCGCCCCGGTCCAGTGGCAGCTCGGTGACCCGGGTGGCGGTGGCGGCGACCCGGCGCAGCGGGCGCAAAGTGGCCTGGACGATCAGCGCGCCCGCCGAGCCGGCGAGCAGCAGGCCGACGGTGGCGATGCCGGCCTGCGCGGCGACCATCCGCCAGACGGTCTCCTGCACGCCGGCCAGCGGCACACCGAGGGCCCGGACGCTGCCGTCGCGGAACCGCTGCGCCACGAACCGGTAGTCGCCCCGGTCGCCGAGGTCGACGGTACGGGGCCGACCGTCGGTGGGCAGGGTGGCGACCGCCGCGACCTGGTCCGGGGAGACGGCCTCCTCGTCCCGGCCGGAGGTGAGCGTCCGGGCGGCGGTGACCTGGCCGTCGGCGGTCCAGGCGACGATCGTGCCGGTCGGGTAACCGGGCGGGACGCGCAGGGCGGCGATGTCGCGCAGCAGCCCGCCGGGCATGGTTCCGGCGGGCCCCCGGGGCTGCCAGTCCGGGGTCAACTGGTCGTCGACCTGGGAGATCAGGAAGAGCCGCAGCGCCACCGTGGTGATTCCGCCGACGCCGACGCTGACCAGGGCGAGCAGCACGACCAGGATGGCCACCAGCCGGGCGCGCAGGGACCAGCCGGTCACCCAGCGCCGCAGCGCCCGGCGGCCGTCGCGGCGGGCGCGGGCGGCGGTGGGGCCGGTCTCACGGGGCCGGCTTGAGGACATACCCCGCCCCACGCAACGTGTGGATCATCGGTTCGCGGCCGGCGTCGATCTTCTTCCGGAGGTACGAGATGTACAGCTCGACGACGTTCGCCTGCCCGCCGAAGTCGTAGTTCCAGACGTGGTCGAGGATCTGGGCCTTGCTGAGCACCCGGCGGGGGTTGCGCATCAGGTAGCGGAGCAGCTCGAACTCGGTGGCGGTGAGGGTGATCAGGTCGTCCCCCCGGCGGACCTCGTGGCTGTCCTCGTCGAGGCTCAGGTCGCCGACGGTGAGGACGGCGTCCTCGCGGGCGGCCACGGCCAGCCCGGCACGGCGCAGCAGCGCCCGGAGCCGGGCGATCACCTCCTCCAGGCTGAACGGCTTGGTGACGTAGTCGTCGCCGCCGACGGTCAGCCCGGCGATCCGGTCCTGCACCGCGTCCCGGGCGGTCAGGAAGAGCACCGGCACGTTCGGCGACTGCTCGCGCAGCCGGCGGAGCACCTGGAAGCCGTCCAGGTCGGGCAACATGACGTCGAGCACCACCACGTCCGGGCGGACCTGCCGGGCGCTGCTCAGCGCGGCCATGCCGTTGCCGGCGGTGGCCACCTGCCAGCCCTCGTAGCGCAGCGCCATGGCGAGCAGGTCGGTCAGGGTGGGCTCGTCGTCGACCACCAGCACGCGGACCGGCCCGCCGTCCGGGCGGCGCAGCTCGACCCGGCCCGGCAACGCATGCCCGTCGGTCACCATGGACACCATCCTGACCCGGGGTGCTGTGTTCCGTCTCGGTGTTCCCTGTGCGCCACCTGTGCGCGTCGCCGCAGTTCCCGGCCGCCCGCTCAACGGGCGCGGGCCCAGGAGAGGAAACGCAGGGCCAAGTCGGACGGGGCGGCGTCGTCCGGGTCTCCGGGCGGAAGGTCGGCCGCCGCGTCCTCCATCATCAGGTTCAAGTAGATCAGCAGGGTGGGCCGGTTCCCCCGGTACTCGACCAGCAGCCGTAGCCGGGCCGGCGAGCAGGGCCACGGGGCACCGCAGGCCCGACACCGCCAGGAGGGACGTGCGGCGGTGTGCTCGGGCCGACCACGCCCGGCGGTCATCGCGGCTCACCCTGCGGGGGCGAGGGCCAGGTCCCGAAGGTGACCGTGCCGTGTCCCCGCCACTCCTCGTGCGGCGGTTCGTGGCCGGGGACCAGGTTGCACACCGCCCGCCAGCGTCCCTCCCCGACGGTGGCCCCGCAGGTCTCCCCGAGGGCAAGGGCCTTCTCGTAGTCCCGGACGGTCAATCCGCCCACCTACCTTCGTCCGTTCGTCGTGGAAGGGCCGCCCCGCCTCCCCACGGGGGGGCGGCCCGGCAGGCACGGTCGCCGGGTCTCGCCTCCACCGACCGCGCCGCCTCCCAGCCACCCTCCCCCACAGTGGTCAGACAACTACAGCCCGTGAGAAGGTGGTGAGCAGACGTCTTCGCCATCCCGAAGGGAAGCCGAATGAACGATGCGTTCCGCGCCGCCCTGCATGCCACCGGCCACACCACCGAGTCCCTCGCCGAAGCGATAGGAGTCGATCCGAAGACCACCATGCGGTGGCTGACCGAGGGACGCGTGCCGTACCCCCGGCACCGCGCGGCAGCCGCCGAGGCCCTCGGCCGAGACATCTCGGACATCTGGCCGGACACATTCCGGCGAAAGGTGCCGCTGTGGTTCCGTCCCTGGCAGGAGATCGAGCGGGAGGCGGTGTCGCTGCGCTGGTTCGAACCCCTGGTCCTGCCCGGACTGCTCCAGACCGAGGCGTACGCCCGCGCCGTGCTGGCCGGCGGCGGGCTGCTCGCCCGGGGCGAGGTGGAGCGGCACCTGGCCACCCGGCTCGCCCGGCAGGGCATCCTCGCCCAGGACGACCCGCCCCAATTCACGGCGGTGATCGACGAGGCGGTGCTGCGCCGCCCGGTCGGCGGCCGGGAAACCATGCGTGAGCAGCTGTCGGCCCTGGTCACGGCGTGCGCCGCCCCGCACGTCCGGGTGCACGTGGTGCCGTCCACCGTGGGCGCCTACGCCGGGCTCAACGGCCCGTTCGTGGTCGCGCAGAGCCCCGACCACCGGCTCGCCGGATACCTGGACAACCAACTCCAGGGACACGTGGTCAGCGAGGCGGACGAGCTGGCGGCGATACTGGCAGCGTGGGAGAACGTGCGCGGCGAGGCGTTGTCCCACTGGCAATCCGTCGACCTCATCACGGAAGTGGCGAAGACATGGACCTGACCGGCGCACGGTGGCGGAAGAGCACTCGGAGCAGCGGCAACGGTGGCGCGTGTGTCGAGGTCGCCGACAACCTGCCCGGGGTGGTCGGCGTCCGCGACAGCAAGGACCCGGACGGCCCGGCGTTGGCCTTCTCCCCCACCGCCTGGCGGGCCTTCGTCACCCGGCTCGCCCCACCCGACTGACCCGTCGACCGACACGCCGGGCCGTCCATGGTGGACGCCGGCGCGGCGGCGGCTCGTGGTGGGATGGCCGGATGAGTGGACTCGCGGACCTGACCGCCGCTCCGGACCAGATCACGTACCTGGACGCCGCCGCCCGTACCCCGGTGGGTCTGGACTACAAGCGGCGCCTGCTCGCGGCGCTGGACGTCCGGCCGGGGCAGACGGCGGTGGACCTGGGCTGCGGGCCGGGCACCGACCTGGCCGCGCTGGCCGACGCGGTCGGCGCGGACGGCACGGTCGTCGGGATCGACCACCAGTCCCGGATGGTGGCCGAGGCCGCCGGCCGGCTCGCCGACCGTCCGAACGTCGCACTGCGGGAAGGAGACCTGCACGACCTGCCGTTGCCCGACGCCAGCGTGGACCGGCTCCGGGTGGACCGGGTCCTGCAACATGTCGAGCATCCGGAGCGGGCGGTCGCGGAGGCCCGGCGGGTGCTGCAGCCGGGCGGGCTGTTCGGCATGGCCGAGCCGGACTGGGACACCCTCGCCGTCGCCGACGCCGACGTCACCACCAGCCGCCGCTTCGCCCGGTTCACCGCCGGGCGGGTCCGCAACGCCACGATGGGCCGGCACCTGGTCCGGCTGGCCGACGCCGCCGGGTTCCGGATCCGGTCGGTCGAGCCGGTGGCGGTGCTGTTCCGGGACTTCGCCACCGCCGACGAGATCCTCGGCCTGCGGCGCAACGCGGCGCGGGCGGTGGCGGCCGGCGAGCTGGCCGAGGCGGACGTCGCGCCGTGGCTGCGCCGGCTGGAGACCGGCCCGCTGGTCGCCGGCTTCACGTTCTACCTGGTCGTCGCCGAGGTCTGAGCGCAGTCGCACACGACGGTCGCCCTCCGCGTCCGGGAACGCGGAGGGCGACCTCGGTGCCCGGCCGACGCCTACCGGGCGTCCCGGGAGAAGCACGCGGTGGCCTGCCCGGGTGACCGCCCCGACCTCCGTCGCGGGGCCACCGTTCCGGTAACCACCGTGCGCCACGGAGGTCCGGTCCGGGACAGCCGGACGCGCGCTCACGTCCCGGCACACAGCCGGCGCACAGCTTGGACCTGATCCCGTCCCAGTCTCGCCCGGCAGGCTCGGCCCGTGGACACCATCGATCGAGTATGCGAAACGCGCTGGTCGTACCGGGGTCGGCCGGTACGACTGGCGGTGGCCGGGGCGCGGCGGACGACGGCGGCGCGGCGGGTGGTGACCGGGGCGCTGGCCGCCCTGGACCGGATCACCGCCCCGGGGCGGGGTGAACTGGCCCGGGTACACCGGGCAGCGGGCCGTCCGGTGCCGGTCGGCCCGCTGCTGCGTGACCTGGTGGCGGTCGCCCTGGACGCGGCGCAGGCCAGCGACGGCGCCTGCGACCCGACGATCGGCGCGGCCCGGATCCGGCTGGCCGCCCGGGGCGGCCCGTTCCCTGTCTGCGGCTTCGGCACCGCCGTTCCGCCGCCCGCCGACGGCTGGCGGGCCGTGTCGCTGCACGGCGACCGGCTGACCGTGCCGCCGACGTTGCTGCTGGTCCTGGGCGGGACGGCAACGGCGTACCTGGCGCAGCGCTGCGCCGCCCAGATCGCCGAACGGTCGGCGGGCGGGGTGCTGGTCGCGATCGGGTCCCGGGTGGCGACGGCCGGCCCGGTGCCGCCCGGAGGCTGGCCGGTGCCGGTGGGCGGCCGGACGATCCGGCTGCGCGGTGGCGGGCTGGCCACCGCGTCCGCGAGCCGCCCCGACGGTGGCGACGTGCTCGATCCGCGTTCCGGCCAGGCCCCGGAGCTGCCCGGGACGGCGGTGACGGTGATCGCCCCGGACACGGTACGGGCGGCCACCCTCGCCGTCACCGCCCTGGTCCGTGGCGCGGACGGCCCCGGATGGCTCGCCGGCCAGGACTGTTCCTGGTGGATCGACCCGGACCGGGCGGGCGCCCCCCTCGCGCCTCCGGTCCGGTGGTAGCCGACCGGAGAAGGTGGTAGCCGGGGCAAGGTGCTAGCCGGGGCAAGGTGCTAGCCGGGGCAAGGTGCTAGCCGGGGCAAGGTGCTAGCCGGGGCAAGGTGGTAGCAGGGGACCCCTGCTCATCAAAAAGCGGTAACAGGGGTCCCCTGCTACCTTCCGGTGATGCGGCAGCGGCAACGACGAGACGGCTCGGCGGGTCCACTGGCCGGCAGGGTCGTCCTGGTGACCGGGGCGGCGCGGGGCATCGGGGAACACACCGCCCGGGTCGCCGCCGCCCGGGGTGCCCGGGTCGGTCTGGTCGGTCTGGAGCCGGAGCGCCTGGCCGCGCTCGCCGCCGACCTCGGTCCCGGGCACGTGTGGTTCGCCGCCGACGTCACCGACCAGGCGAGTCTGGAGGCGGCCGTCGACGGCACGCTGACCGCGCTGGGCGGGATCGACGCGGTGGTCGCGAACGCGGGCGTGGCGAACCGGGGCACCCTGGCGGTCGGGGATCTGGACGCGATGGTGCGGACCGTCGAGGTGAACCTGATCGGGGTGATGCGGACGGCGGCGGCGACGGTCGACGCGCTGATCGCCCGCCGGGGCTACCTGCTGATCGTGTCCTCGGCGGCGGCGTTCGCCGCGCCGCCGGGGATGGCCGCCTACTGCGCGTCGAAGGCGGGCGTGGAGCAGTTCGGCACCTCGATCCGACTGGAGCTGGCCCACCACGGGGTCGCCGTCGGCACCGCGCACCCGTCCTGGATCGACACCGACCTGGTCCGCGACGCCCGCGCCGACCTGCCCGCCGTCGCCGAGTTGCTGGCGAAGCTGCCCTGGCCGATGCGGCGGACCACGTCGGTGCGGGAGTGCGCGGAGGCGTTCGTTCGCGCTGTCGAGCGGCGGCAGCGACGGGTGTACGTGCCGCGCTCCGTGGGCCTGGTGCGGGCCAGCCGCGCGCTGCTGGTCAGTCCGCTGGCCGACCTGGTGATGGCCCGGCACGCGCGACGGGCCGTACCCGAGTTGGAGACGCAGGTGCGGGCCCTGGGGCGCGGGTTCGGCGTGACCACGGCGCTGCCGGACGTCGCGGACTCCGGCCACGCCGGACGGCGGGACACGTCGCCCGACCGGGCCTGATCCGCGCCGGAACCCAAGATCGCCGGTCGTCGGTTTGTCCTGCTCCGGCCTCGGGTACCGGCTCGGGAGCGGCACGGCCGACGGGCGAGTCACGGCCCACGGGCACCGGACGAGGCGAGGAGCGACGCGATGAGGACGCTGGACGGGCGGTACCGGCTCGAACAGCGGATCGGCGTCGGCGGCATGTCGGAGGTCTGGCGGGCGCACGACGTGGTGCTGGACCGGACGGTGGCGGTGAAACTGATCTCCCCCGGTCAGGACGACGCGACCTCGGTGGAGCGGATCCGCGCCGAGGCGCGCTCGGCGGCCCGGCTGGTGCACCCGAACGTGGCGAGCGTGCACGACTTCGGCACCTCGACGACGGTCACCGGGCAGCCGGTGCCGTACATCGTGATGGAGCTGGCCGAGGGGGAGACTCTCGCCGCCCACGTCCGCTCCGGTCCGTTGGACTGGCGGATCACGGTCCGGGTCTGTGCCGAGGTGAGCGCCGCGCTGGCCGCCGCGCACGCCCACGGCATCGTGCACCGGGACGTGAAGCCGGCGAACGTGGTGCTCACCCCGGCCGGGGTGAAGGTGCTGGACTTCGGTATCGCCACCCCCGCCGGCACGCGGGACCCGATGCCGGAGGGGATGGTGGTGGGCACCCCGGCGTACCTCGCCCCGGAGCAGTTGGCCCGGCAACCGGCCACCACCGCCGCCGACATGTACGCCCTCGGGGTGCTGCTGTACTACTGCCTCACCGGCCGCCTGCCGTACCCGGCGGCGACGGCGACCCAACTGCTGGTGACGGGTCGCCGGCCGGCTCCGGAGCCACTGCCGGCGATCGACGGCCTGCCGCCCGAGGTGGCCGACCTCTGCCGGCGGTGTCTGGACGAGGACCCGTTGGCCCGGCCGACCAGTCTGGTCGCCGCGCTGGTGTTGGCCGAGGCGGTCGACGCGCGGGTGTACGTGCCGCTGGCCGCGGTGCCACCCCGGCCCCGCTCGGCGGGCACCGTGTCGCCGTGGTCCGACCGGGCGGCGGCCGAGCCGACCGAGGTGGCGGTGGTGGCGGATCACTGCGGTCCGACGGGCTGAGGCGGTCGGACCGCCCGGCCACCCCTCGCGGCGGTTTCGCCGGGCGGGTGCCGGGTAGCCGTGCCGGGATGACGGGAGGAACGCGATGTCGGATCCGAGTTCCTGGTTCCACGAGGCCATGGCGACCGCCGAGGGTGGTCACGTACGCACCGACGACGGTGGGCTCTCCACGGCGCTGGCCTCCCCGCTCGCGCCGCACTGTTCCGGGTTGACCCCGGAGCAGCTGCTCGCGGCGGCCTTCGCCTCGTGTCTGCACCACGCGGCGGTCGAGGCGGCCAAGGACATCACCGACGAGGCGCACACCGTGCAGGTCCGCGCCGAGGTCAGGTTGGGTCGCGCCGACGACGGCCGGTACGAGGCGGACGTGCACGCCTCGATCGCCTCCACCGGCCTGAGTCGCGACCAGCTCGCCGGCCTGGTGGCGCAGGCGGACCGGCTCTGGCCGTTCTCCAGCGACGACCGGCACCGGCTGACCGTCACGGCGGCGGAGAACGGCCGACACTGAGACCATCCCCCGTACGGGCCGGTAGCCGGTCGACCGGATGGCGCTTTCGGCACTCCGGACGGCGGAGGTCCGGACCGGGGCGCGACGGGGGTTCTGCCGTGTCCGGATCGCCCCCGGAAGGCAACTCCTGAAGTGATTTGCCGCCGATGCCGGCCCCGCCCGATCCGGTATGACATCTGACGGTATGAAGGGCGCGAATCTAGCCGGATGTGGTTCATGCCACTATTCACGCCGATGGCAACGGTCCCGATCCTTTCTAGCCTCGGCGGGTGCGCCACGACGACTCCGTTGACCAGAAGCTGCCCCGAGTCCGACCGGACACCCGTTCGGCGGACGGGGCATCCCCCGAACGACGCGTCGGCCGGCACCGGGCCGAGGACCGCCGGCCCCCGGGCCGGGCGTGGCACGCCACCACCGGTGTGCGGGTGGCGCTCGCCGCCGGAGTGACCTGCTGCCTCGGTGTCGGTGCCGTCGTCGGGACGCAGGCCGTGACCGGCGACGAGGAGCCGCTGCGCGAGTCGCTGGCCGACCGGGCGGTCAGCGCCGCCGAGGCCGACCGGCGGGCGTCCCGGTCGTACCAGCGCGGCCCGGTACCGACGCCGAGCGCCTCCACCAGCCCCTCCGCCGCCGCGAAGCCGACCGTCTGGCCGCAGCGACCCGTCCGACCGAAGCCGGTGGCCGGCCTCACCCAACGCCAGATGGACAACGCCAAGGCGATCGTGGACGTCGGCGTCGAGCTACGGATGCCCCGCCGGGCGCTGGTGGTGGCGATCGCCACCGCGATGCAGGAGAGCGACCTGCACAACCTCGCCAACGACCGGATCGCCGAGTCGGCCCGGTACCCGCACCAGGGCAGCGGCACCGACCACGACTCGGTGGGCCTATTCCAGCAGCGACCGAGCAGCGGCTGGGGCAGCGTCCGCGAGCTGATGCAGCCGGCGTACGCCGCCCGGGTCTTCTACCGCGCGCTGCGCGAGGTGTCGGGGTGGGAGGACATGAGCGTCACGGCCGCCGCGCAGGCGGTGCAGCGGTCGGCCTACCCGGGCGCGTACGCCAAGCACGAGCGCCGGGCCACCACCGTGGTCGACGCGCTGACCTGACCGGCGGCGGCGCGTCTCGGGGCGGCCACGGTCGGCGGCACCGTGGCGGTCAGGCGCAGCGGCGGTCAGGAGCGCTTGGGCAGCACCACGACGCGACCGAAGAACTCGTCGATGCGCCGGACGACGTCGTTGAAGTCGTCGAGGTCGATCGGCTTGGTGACGTAGGCGTTGGCCTGGAGGGTGTAGCTGCCCACGATGTCGGTGTCCGCGTTGGACGTGGTCAGCACCACGATCGGGATGGTCCGCAGGTCGTCGTCGCTCTTGACCTCGCCCAGCACCTGCCGGCCGTCCATCCGGGGCATGTTCAGGTCGAGGAGGATGACGTCCGGCCGCTGGGCGTCGGTGTGCCGGCCCTCCTGACGGAGGAACTCCATCGCCTCCTGGCCGTCGCCGACCACGTCGATGACCTTCTCGACGTCGGAGTCCTCCAACGCCTCCTCGATCATCAGCACGTCACCCGGGTCGTCGTCCACCACCAGGATGCGGACCGGTCCGGACCTCTCTGCGCCCATGACTACCTGCCTCTTCGTGGGGGTGGAGCGATGGCCGGGCGATCACAGCCGGCGGGGAAATCTAACCGATCAGTGGTGGGCGTGCGACGCCGGGTCGGCGGTCGGATCGTATCGGAGCAACTCGGCCAGACCGGTCATCCGCAGGATCCGGTCGACCCGCCCGGTCGCGCCGGTGAGCCGCAGCCAGCCACCCGCCGCGGCGCAGGCGTTGTCGCCCCGGAGGAAGGCGGCGATCCCGGTGGAGTCACAGAAGGTCAACCCGTCCAGGTCGACCAGGAGTCGCACCTGGCCGTCGGCGAGGAGACCGTCGATCGCCGTGGCCAACCGGGGCGCGGTGCTCAGATCGAGTTCACCGGCGAGGCGCAGACGAACTCCCCCGCCATCCCGTTGGACGTGCGCGACGGTGAACGTCAACGTGGTCCCTCTCGCTCCGACCACACGCGAATGCTTGCGGTGGAGCAAGTATAAGCAGGCGTCGGGTGCGGACCACCACCACCGGGCCGCCGGCCCGGTGGGACCGTGCGCCGACCCGCCCCCTCAGCGACGGGTGACCGCCGGGGAGGCCGCCGCCACGGCACGTCCCCCGTCGAGGAACCGCTTGGCCCGGGGGAAGTCCCGCAACGCCTGGGCGAGGAAGGCCAGGGTCAGCTCCACCGAGACCGCCGGGACACCCCGGCTGGTGAGGATCATGGCCAGCCAGTCGACGAACTCGGTGAAGAGGTCACCGTCGTCGACGTAGACCGCGGCGGCGAGGAAGTCGACGATGTGGCCGAGGTCGCTGACGGTGGAGTCGAGCTGGGCGGCGGTGTAGTCGGCCGTCTGCGGGAACCGGTCCCGCAGGTCGGCCAGGGCCGCGTCGATCAGCTCGGCGCGCCGCCGCAGCAGCCCGGCGTACTCGTCGTCGGCCAGGTGGGCCAGGTCGGCGGCGGGCACCCGCCGCAGCGCACGCTCGTCAGCGACGAGTTCGGCGGCCGTCGGGGCGTCCGGCGCCCAGGCCACGCCCAGCCGGCGGGCCCACCGCCCGCCCGTCCCGAAACCGCGACCGCCGACCAGCACCGGCACGTCGGAGCGGCGGCAGGTCTCGATCATGCGGTGGGCGTACGGCAGCCGCATCGGCAGCGCGCAGGCCAGGGCGACCGCGTGCGCGTCGTACCGCTGGAGGTACGCCACCAGGTGCGCGGCCGGCACGCTCGCGCCGAGGAAGGTGACCTGCCAGCCGCGCAGTCGCAGGACCTCGGACACCAGCCGGGCGGGCAGGCCGTGCCACTCCCCGTCCATACAGGCCACCACGACGTGACCACGGTCGGGGCGGGGGCTGGCCGACGAGGAGACCGCGGCGACGACCCGCTCGCTGATGTGCGTCGCGGCGTGCTCCTGCGCGACGCTCCACTCGTTGCGCGCCCAGCGCTCCCCCACCTCCGCCTGCGCCGGGGCGACCAGGTCGAGCAGGACCCGCTCGGCGGGCACCCCGTCGGCGAGCAGGTCCATCGCCACGTCCACCGCCGCGTACTCGTCGGC
Organism: Micromonospora echinospora; assembly: GCF_900091495.1. Classification (NCBI taxonomy): domain Bacteria; kingdom Bacillati; phylum Actinomycetota; class Actinomycetes; order Micromonosporales; family Micromonosporaceae; genus Micromonospora; species Micromonospora echinospora. Next base: position 7,231,094 of record NZ_LT607413.1, read on the forward strand.
GCCCTCCAGGCAGTCGAGGTACGCCGGGTACGCGGCGGTCAGGTCGGTACGGGTGGCGGCGCTGGTCACGGTGCGTCACGTCCTCGGGTTTCGGTGTCCCGAGCCGACCGGCTGCGGGACGGGGGCGGCACCGGCCAGGTCGGGCACCGCGTGCAGGTGCCGGGACCCGCGCCCGGCGGCGCCCACCGCCCGCATCGCCAGCACCGCGATGTCGTCGTGGTCGCGGTGGGCGAGCCAGTCGCCGGTGACCTGCTCGATCCGTTCGGCGAGCGCGGGCGCCGGCATCCGGTGGCACCCGCTGATCGTGTGCACCAGCCGGTCCACGCCGAACAGTTCGTCGCCCCGCCGGCCGCCCCGGGCCTCGGTGACCCCGTCGCTGTAGAGCAGGCAGGTCTCGCCGGGGGCGAGCCGGACCGTCACCTCGCCGACGCGTGGGTCGGGCACCACCCCGATCAGCATGCCGCTGAGGGCGACCGGCTCCACCTCGCCGGAGGCCCGCAGCACCAGCGGCGGCAGGTGGCCGCCACCGGCCATGGTGAGCGACAGGCCGCCGTCGCGCTGCGGCCGGACCACCCCGAGCACCATCGTGGCGAACCGGCCCTGACCGTTGGCGAGGGTGGTCTCCAGCAGCGCGTCGTTGAGCAGCCGGAGCAACCGGGCGGGCTGGAACTCGACCCGGTGCAGCGCCTGGAGGCACTGGCGGAGCTGACCGGTGAAGACGGCCGCCTCCACGCCCTTGCCGGAGACGTCGCCGAGGTAGAACAGGCAACCCCCGTCGGGCAGCCGGTGGGCGCCGTAGAAGTCCCCGCCGATGCGCAGTCCGGCCTGGGCCGGACGGTAGGCGGTGCCCCACTGCACCCCGGTCGCCTCGATCGGCTCGACCGGCAGCAGGCTGGCCTGGAGGGTGTCGGCCACCTCGGCCTGGTCGCGGTAGAGCAGCGCCGAGGTCAGCGCCGCGCCGGCCCGGGAGGCGAACGCGCGGACCAGGTCCACGTCGGACTCGTCGTAGGGCCGGGTCGCCCGGCGGGCGACGAGCAGCACGCCGGTCGGGGTGCCCCGGCCGGGCAACGGCGCCAGCCGGGCACAGACGTCCGGTACCGCCAGTCCGGGCAGCCAGCCGGCTTCGGCGGCCTGCTCGACCAGCCAGTCCACCGCGTGCGGCTCGACCCCGTCGAGTCCCTCGTCGATCGCGGGCGGCAGGTCGGAGGCGCCGAGGACGCCGCTGTCCACGCTGGGCACGTCCTCGTCCACCCGGGCCGCCCGCCACCAGCGGACCCGACCGGCGCGCGGGGCGAGGACCAGCACCGCGACGTCGCCCAGGGTGGGCACGGCGAGCCGGACCGTGGCCGCCGCCGCCCGGTCGGGGTGCAGCGGGTTGCCGAGCTTCTCCCCGGCGGTGGCGAGGAACGCCGAGCGGGCCCGTTCGGCCAGGAGGGCGTCCGCCCGGCTGACGCTCTCGGTGACGTCCTCGACGTACCGGCAGCAGCGGTTGGCGGAGAGCGGCACCCGACGGACCCGCAGTCGCCGGCCGTGGTGGGTGAACTCGACCGGGCCGTCGGCGACGGTCAGCGCCGTCACCCCGGCGGCGGCCAGGACCTCCCCGAGGGTGACCTCGGGGAGCAGCCGTTCGGCGACCGGGCTGAGGTGGCGCACCACCCCGTCGGCGTCGCAGACGACGAAACCCTCGCGGAAGTGCTCGACGACCTCGGACCAGTCGGGTCCGGTCGCCTCGTGGTCCGGGTCGAGGGGCGGGAGCGGCGGCGCAGGGCGGTGCGGGGCGTCGGCGGACCACGCCGGAGCCCGTGTGGCACTCGGCGTGGAGATCCGCCCGTCGCCCGGGTCACAGTCCCTGACGTCGGCAGCAGTCACCAGCTAAGCCCCACTCCTTCTCGACACCCTCGCTCCGCCTGTCGTGGCGTGTGTGATCCAATCTCCTTCGCCCCAGCCTACGCCGGTATGCCGGTAACGCCACCCGTGGTCGGGGTCGGCGTACCCGGCACGCGGCCCGGGCGGTTGTTACGATTCCGGGAAACTGCCTGCCCGGTAGCCCTGCGGAGAGGCGTGATGTCGGTGCCCCAACGGAGGAAACCCGAATCGACACCGTTGACCATGTCGATCGACGACGCCGACTCCACGGCACCCCTGATCACCGTCGCGGGTGACCTGGACTTCACCACCGCCACACCGCTGCGCACCGCGCTCGACCACCTGCTGGCCGCCCGACCGCCGGTCATCGTGCTGGATTTCGGTGGTCTGCTGTTCATCGACAGCACCGGACTCGCGGTGATCGTGCACGCCTGGCGCGAGGGGCACCAGCAGGGCACCGTCATCCGACTCCGCGCCGTCCCCCGTTTCCTGGCGACGATCCTCGACATCACCGGTGTCAGCGGCCTGCTGGCCCGGACGACCCGCGAGGACGAACGTGAGCAGCCCGCCACGCTGGCCTGACCGACCCCGGGGGTTTTCCGGCCCACACCACCTGGGAACATGGTGCAGATGCCACGCGAGCTGTTGACGATCGAGGTGAGCCGGGTCGCGCCCCGGCAGGCCCTGCTGCGGCTCGCCGGCGAACTCGACTTCGACACCGCCCCGGACCTGGTCCGGGTGGCGAAGCAGGTCCGGGCCGAGGGGTACGACGAGGTCACCGTCGACCTCACCGACGTGACACTCTGCGACTCCTCCGGGCTGAGCGCGATCGTCGTCCTCTACCGCAGCGGGGCGCGGACGGTCCGGCTCACCGGCATGAACAACCAGGTCCAGCAGTTGCTGAGCCGCACCGGACTGGCCGAACTGCTGGCCGGTCCGCGTCCCGGCGAGCGTGACGCGGGCGGTTCCGTGCCGGACGACGGGGCACACGAGGTCGGCTGACCGGCCACCGCCGCACCCGGGTCACCCCACGACGACGGCCTGCGACGCGACCGGGAGACGCCGCCCCTCGGGCTCGGGCAGGAGGTCGTCCGGTCGTCCCGCCTCGGGCGACTGGAAGAGGTAGCGGACGAACTCCGCGCCCGCCTCGTTGTCCTCGGCTCCCGGCCACTGCCCCACGCAGTCGACGCCGATGACCTCCCGGCCGGCGCCGTCGGCCTCCTCCAGCAGTGCCCAGACGGTCACCGGATAGCAACGGGTGGCGTCCGGGGCGAGTTGCCAGCGGGCGTACCACCCGGGTCGCGCGGGGACGATCTCGACAATTCGTTTCATGACGACCTTCCCTTCCGCGTACCTCGGAAGTTCTCACGGTCCACTGCCGATCATGCGCCCCGCCGGGGTGAGCGCCCGTCACCCCGGCGGCATGAACCCCGACGACGGCGCTGCGCCGCCGGCCGCCGAGCCGGTTTCGGGTCGGGTGGTGCCGGGAAGCCGCCGGGAGCCAGCCGACGAGGAAGTGAGGTCAGCGGATGAGGAAGCAGATGGAAGGGGACAACCAGCGCCGCCGTGCGCTCGCCCGCCAGTCCCGGGAACGCGGCCGGCAGCCCAGCGGCGACGCCGCCACCCTCGGCGCCTCCAAACAGCTCACCCGCCTGGACCGGGGCAAACGGGCGGGTCCGCCCCCGGCCGGTGTCCACAAGCCGGACAGCAGCCGGGGCGGTCCGGTGCCGCCGCCGGCCGGTCGGCCGTCCGCCGCACGGCCGGGACCCCGGCCCGGTCCGGGCCGGCCGGAGACCATCGGCCTGGGGTACCGGGAGTTGGTCGGCGACGTCAGTCGGCGGACCGGGGTGGACTTCCGGGAGGCCAAGGTCGGCGCGGAGGCCACCGTGCTGGTGCTGTCCCGGGCCCTGGACGAGGCCGACCGGCAGCGGCTGCTGCGGGCGGTGCCGGTGTCGTTGCACGACGTGACCCCGGTCGACGGGATCGAGCAGCACCGGGACCTGCCGGGCTTCGTCGGCGAGGTGGCCCGGATCAGTGGCCGGACCCCGGAGCAGGCCCGGTACCAGGCCGAGGCGACCATGGCCGCGCTGGCCACGCGGGACGGGCGTCTGGTGGCGTCGCTGCGCGTACCGGAGGGGTTGCGCGACCTGCTCACTCCGCCGGAGGCCGGTGGCGGCCTGGTCGGACCGACCGGGGCGACCGCGCCGCTGAACGCGGACGAGCTGCGCGCCGCCCTGGCCGACCTGCCCTACTGGTCGGCGCGGGGTCCGACGCTGTCGCGCAGCATCGCCCTGCCCCCGCCGAACCTGGACCGGGTGCTCGACCAGATCGACCAACTGCGCCGGGACACCGGCCGGGGCCCCGCGATCTCCCGACAGACCGGCTCCAGCGCCGTGCTCACGGTGCGCAGCCGCCGGGCGGACGCGGTCACCGCACGCGACGTCGACCTGGCCCACCGGGTCGACGACGCGATCGAGGAGGCGGGTGCCGGGATGGCCGGCTGAGCCCCGCCCGGGCGGGGCCGGCGGTCGTCCGCCGGCCCCGGCGGCGGGACGGCCGGGAACGCGTCGCGGCGGGTCGGCTACCGTGCCGGTCGTGGACGGGGACGACGGACCGGTGCTGGTGGTGGACCCCACCCGGCGAACCGGGCGCACCCTGCTCGCGGCGGGGGTCGAGCAGTCGTACGTCGACGTCGCCGACCCGACCCACCTGCGGTTCGAGTACGTGCGGCGGATGGCGGCGGTGCTCGACCTCGCGGCGGCGTCGGGCGTACCGCTGCGGGCGCTGCACCTCGGCGGCGGCGCGCTGACCCTGCCCCGCTACCTGGCCGCCACCCGGCCCGGGTCGACGCAGCTGGTGGTGGAGCGGGACGCGGCCCTGCTCGACCTGGTGATGCGGGAGCTGCCCCCGCCACCGGGGGTCCGGACCGAGGTCGGCGACGCGCGTGCCGCCCTGGCCGGCCAACCGGCCGGCGGGTACGACGTGGTGCTCGCCGACGTCTACTCCGGGGCTCGGATGCCGGCGCACGTGTGCACCGTCGAGTTCGTCGCCGACGTGGCCCGCGCCCTGCGCCCGGACGGGCTCTACCTGGTCAACCTGACCGACCTGCCGCCGCTGGTCTTCTCCCGGGTGCAGGCGGCCACCCTCGGCGTGGTCTTCGCCGAGGTGTGCCTGGTCGCCGCCCGGCGCATGCTCGGCGGCCGGCGGTACGGCAACGTCGTGCTCGCCGCCGCGGCGCGACCCGGCCGGCTCCCGGTACGCCGGCTCGCGGCGCGGGTGGCCCGGGACCCGTCGCCCGGCACGGTGCTGCACGGCCCGGAGCTGGCCGCCTTCGTGGCCGGCGCGGCACCGGCCACCGACGCCGCCCGGTTCGTCACCTGAGCGCCGTTTTCTCCGCCCCGGAGCGGGTAGCCGCGCCGGATGAGCAGCCCCGACGACCGGCTCACCGCACGCCGGGTGGCCATCGTCATCGGGCTGGTGCTGGCCACGCTGCTCGGGCTGGCGCTGCTCTGGGCCGTTCGCCGGGTGCTGGTCTGGATCCTGCTGGCCGCCTTCCTCGCCGCCGCCCTGAAGCCGGCCGTGGACCACCTGGAACGCCGGTTCGTCCGCCGCCGGACCCTCGCCACGCTGCTGGTGTTCCTCGCGGCGTTCGGGCTGCTCGCCGCCGTGGGAGCGGTGATCGTGGTGCCGCTGGTGGACGAGGTGGCCCGCTTCGTCGAGCGGGCGCCGGAGCTGGTCCGGGACATCCGGGCCGGACAGGGACGCCTCGGTGAGCTGGTGGACCGGTTCGGGCTGCGCCGGTACGCGGAGAGCCACCGCGACGAGCTCCAGCAGTACGGCGACCGGTTGCGGAAACCGGCCCTGGGTGTGGTGCGCGGCGTGCTGGAGGCGGTGGTCGGGACGGTCACCGTGGCGGTGCTGGCGTACCTGATGGTGCTGGAGTTTCCCCGGATGAGCGCCGCGCTGCTCGCCCTGAGCGGGGACGGGGCCGGTGACCGGCTGCGTCGGATCGGCCGGGAGTGCGGTCGCACCGTCACCGGGTACGTCACCGGGAACCTGGTGATCAGTCTGATCTGCGGCAGCCTGACGTTCGTCGTCCTCGCCGCGCTGGGCGTCCCGTTCGCCGCCGTGATCGCCCTGGTGGTCGCCGTGGCGGACCTGGTGCCGCTGGTGGGTGCGACGATCGGGGCGCTGGTGGCGGCCGGGGCGGCGTTCGTGCACTCCCCCACCGCCGGCATCGTCACGCTGGTCTTCTTCGTGCTCTACCAGCAGGTGGAGAACCACCTGCTGCAACCGGTGATCATGGCACGGGCGGTCCGGCTGAACCCGCTGACGGTGCTGGTCAGCGTGCTGCTCGCGGCCGAACTCGCCGGTCTGCTCGGGGCGCTGCTGGCCATCCCGGCGGCCGGGATCCTCCAGGTCCTGCTCCGGGAGGCCGACCTGCCCCGCCGGCTGCTCCGCCGAGGGACGTGAGCGCCACCGGCGCCTGCGGGGCGGGCCGCCTCCGGTCCTGTTCCGGGCTGGTCGGAAAGTGCCGGCTGGCCCTGGAACGCGTCACCGGTGCCGCACCGCCACCTCGGGGGCGGAGCTCTCCAGCGGCACGGCGTTCGCCGGCACGAGGCCGAGTTGCACGGCGGGACGCGGCAGGGCGGCGTCGAGCACCCAGTCCGCCCCCACCCGGGCCCGGTTGCCGGGCATGGCGAGCAGGTGGTAGCCCCGGGTGACCGTCTTCGCCGGCAGCCCGGAGAGCGACACCTTGAGCGGGTTCGCGGCGGCGTCCCGGCCGCCCAGGTCGACCACCCAGCCCAGGTCGTGGTGCCGGTACGGCCGGCGCCGTCCCTGCCCGTAGGAGGCGGCGATGTTGTGGGCGACCAGCTTGCCCTGCCGCTGGGCGTGCTGGGCGGTCATCGCGCAGATGCCGCCCGGCTTGGTCAGGTCGGGCACGGCGGCGGCGTCGCCGCAGGCGTAGACCTCGGGGAAGCCGGGGACGCCGAGGTACTCGTCGACCACCAGCCGGCCCTTCTCGGTGCGCAGCCCCAACTCGGCGACGAACGGGTCGGGGCGGACGCCGACGCACCAGGCCAACGTGCAGGTCGGCACGTAGTCGCCGTCGGTGAGCTTCACCCCGTCGGCGGTGGCCTCGGCCACCGAGGTGCCCATCCGCACGTCGACGCCCCGCCGGGTGAGCACCCGCTGCGCGGTCTCGGACATCCGCTGGTCCAGCTCGGGCAGGACCCGGGAGGCGACGTCGAGCAGCATCCAGCGGGGCCGGACGGTCAGTCCGGGTCGCGTGGCGGCGAGCTTGTCGGTGAAGAGCTGGCCGTGCGCGGCGACCTCGGTGCCGGTGTAGCCGGCCCCGACCACGACGAAGGTCGCCCGGGCCTGCTGCTCCGCCGGGTCGGCGGCCTGCTCGGCCAGCTCGATCTGACGGATCACGTGGTCGTGCAGGTAGAGCGCCTCGGGCAGGCCCCGGAAGCCGTGCGCGTACTCGGTCACCCCGGGGATCGGCAGGAGCTTGTTGACGCTCCCGACGGCGAGCACCAGGCGGTCGTAGGCCAGTCGCCCCTGGTCGCCCTCGGGCTGGGTGAAGCCGACCCAGCGGTTGTGCAGGTCCACCCGGTCGGCCTCGCCGACGATCACCCGGACCCCGTCGAGCGTCCCGTTGAGCGGCACCGAGACCCGCTTCGGCTCCACCACCCCGGCGGCCACCTCGGGCAGCAACGGCAGGTAGAGGAAGTAGTCGGTGGAGTTCAGCACCAGGATCTCGGCCCGGCCCCGGGCCAGCCGGGCCAGGGTCTTCGCCGCGTGGTAACCGGCGAACCCGGCTCCCACGATCACCACACGAGGTTTCGTCATGTCCGGTGCCCTTCCCGCCGTCGGGGCGGACAAACCTGACCGACCGGACGTGGTTGATCTCCGACTCCGCCGGGTGCGCCCTACCGGCCGGCCGAGTCGACGACGGCCGGTGTCCGGACGCGCAGGGGTCGCCATCGGAGCGTCCGTTGCCGGTCACCCGCCCGTCGCCCGGCGGACAGCGGGGCCGACCATCGTCGTCGCCGGAGGGCCCGACCAGGGCGCGGACGGTGTCGACCCGACCGGTCGAACCGCGCACCGTCCCGGCTGACCTGCGGGAAGCTGGTTTTCGGGCCGTCGCCGGGGCGTCCCGGCGCAGCAGGACGTCCGTCGTCCCCACCGGCCCGGCCGCCGACCGCCCGGGGCCAGAAGGAGGGTCACCGTGCAGGCACCCGACGTCAGCGTCGTCGTCCCGGTCTACGACACCATGCCGTACCTGCGGGCGTGCCTGGCGTCGCTGCTCGGGCAGACCATCGGCCACCGGCGGATGGAGATCGTCGCGGTCGACGACGGTTCCACCGACGGCGGCGGGCAGCTGCTGGACCAACTCGCCGCCCGCCACCCGGACACCGTGCGGGTGCGGCACCAGGCCAACTCCGGCGGCCCGGCGAACCCCTGCAACCGGGGCCTGGAACTGGCCACCGGACGGTACGTCTTCTTCGTCGGCTCCGACGACAGGCTCGGCCCGGAGGCCCTGGAACGCCTGGTCACGGCGGCCGACCGATACGACTCGGACGTGGTGCTGGGCCGGGCGGTGGGGGTCAACAGCCGGCACATGTTCCAGGAGATCTTCGCCGAGAGCCGGGTCGACGTGGACCTGTTCGACTCGGCGCTGCCCTGGTCGCTGGCGAACATCAAGCTGTTCCGCCGCGAGCTGGTCGAACGTCACCACCTGCGGTTCTGCGAGGACATGCCGATCCTCAGCGACCAGCCGTTCACGCTGGAGGCCTGCTACCGGGCCCGGCGGATCTCGGTGCTGGCCGACTACGACTACTACCACGCGGTACGCCGGCTCGACGCCCGCAACATCACCTACCGCAGCCGGCTGGACCAGCGGCTGCGTTGCGTGGAGCTGCTGGTCGACCGGGTGGCCGAGCTGATCCCGCCCGGCAAGCAGCGCGACGCGGTGCTGCGGCGGCACTTCGGCCTGGAGGTGGCCCACCTGGTCGGCGACGACCTGCCCCGGCTGGACGGACCGACCCGGGAGCGGGTGTACGAGGTGGTGCGGCGGCTGGTCGACCGGTACCTCACCGACGACCTGCGCGACCGGCTCGACATCGAGGCCCGGCTGCGGCTGTCCGCCGCCGGGAGCGGGTTGGACGACCTGCTCGCCGTGATCACGCAGGACGCCGAGCGGGGCGTCCCACCGACCGTCGTGGCCGGGGACCGCTGGCACGCCGGCTACCCCGGGGTGGGGCTGCCCGCCTGGACCGACGTGACCGGGGTCCGCGCCGACTGGCTGGCCCGCCTGGACGCGGTCGCGGTGAGTTGGGAGGGCACCCGGAGCCTCACCGTCACCGCCCGCAGCCCGCACCCCGACCTCGGGCGGGCCGTCGGCGGCCCGGTCCACGTCCGGGCCGGCCGGATCGCCGGCGACACCCTCGACGTCACGCCCGACGCGCGGGGCAGCCTGGTGCGGGTCCGCTTCCCGGTGGACCGGCTGCTCGCCGGCAGCGCCGCGACCGGTCAACGCCACCCGCTGCGGGTCGAGGTGGACGGAACGGCCGGCCGGGGCAGCGCCGCGCTGCGCGCTCCCGGGCTGACGCCGACCCGGCCCCGGATCCGCCGGCACGGCACCCGGCTGTGCGCGGTCACCACCAGCCTCGATGCCCGGACCGGACAGCTGGTGCTGGCGGTGGTGCCGGTGACCGCGGCCCGGCTGGCCGCCCGGCTACGACGTGCGGGGCGGTGACCCGGACGGTCGATCCGCCCGGGCCGGCGGCCCCGACACCCGCTGCGGACACGCCCGGGGCGGGCCGGGCTCCGGGTGAGGACAGGCGGTACCGTCGGGCCGGGAGAGCGGATCCCACCGACGGTGGAGGCGGTCACGGCCAGGGAGAAGGGACGCGCGCTCATCGCGTCCAACAAGAAGGCGCGCCACGACTACACGATCCTCAAGACGTACGAGGCGGGCATCGTGCTGGTCGGCACGGAGGTCAAGTCGTTGCGGGCCGGGCGGGCGTCGCTGGTCGACGCGTTCGCCCAGGAACGCGATGGCGAGATCATGCTGTACGGGCTGCACATCGCCGAGTACGGCTTCGGCACATGGACCAACCACGCGCCCCGGCGCACCCGCAAGTTGCTGCTGCACCGGGTGGAGATCGCGCGGATCCTGGAGAAGCTCCGTGACGGCGGGCTGACCCTGGTGCCGTTGTCGATGTACTTCGAGAACGGCTGGGCCAAGGTCGAGCTTGCCCTGGCGCGCGGCAAGAAGTCGTACGACAAGCGGCAGTCCCTGGCCGAGCGGGACGCCAACCGGGAGATCGCCCGGGAGCTGGGCCGGCATCTCAAGGGACAGCGCCGACGCCAGCGCACCCCCTGACGGGCGGCGGTGGCCTCGCCGCGCTGTCCCGTCGTCTCGCCGACACCGCCGCCGGCACGACCTCGGTCACGCGGCGATCAGCCTGGCGGACATTCCACCGCCAACCGGCCAGCGGGGACGTCGCTACGGCTCCGTCGGCATCGGCACCTCGACGAAGGTGGCTCCGCGCAGGTCCAGCCAGGCCCGGTCCGGGCTCCGGACCAGTCGCAGCATCACCGCTTCACAGGCCGGGCAGCGGGCCACCAGGCCGGGCGCGTGGCTGAACACGTGCAGCTCGGCCATCGGGCCGGTCCGCCCGCACGACGCGCACCGGCCGGTCGCGCCGCTCAGGTCGACGGCGAACAGCTCGCGCAGCGGCCCGTCCAGCACGTTGCCGTCCTGATAGGACATGGTGGTCATCGGTCGTCCCCCTTCGCTCCGGCACCGGCTCATCCGGTCGGGCCGAACCGCTCGGTCCGCACCCGGCGGGCCGGGTGGCCCAGGCCCACCAGCAGATCCGCCACCGTCTCCACGAAACCGGTGGGACCGCACACGTAGCAGAGCGGCTCCAACTCGGGCGGCCAGCCGTGGCTGTTCACGTCGGCCGGGCCGATCCGGTGCGGTTCGCCCCGCCAACCGTCGGGCGCCTGCCGGGTGTAGACGTACGCCACGTCGAGACCCCGGTCGTCGCGGGTCCGGCGGCGCAGTTCGTCGGCGTAGAACACGTCCGCCGGGGTGCGCACCGAGTAGATCAGCCGGAACGGGGCCCGGCTGCCCGCCGCCCGCCGGGCCCGGACCATCGCCATCAACGGCACCACCCCGGACCCGCCGGCCACCAGCAGCACCGGCGCCGTGGTGTCGGTACGCCAGACGAACCAGCCGCCTACCGGGCCCCGCACCTCCACCGGGTCACCCTCGGCGTACCCGTCGATCAGGTAGGGCGACACCTCGCCGTCGGGCACCCGCTGCACGGTCAGCGCGATCCGGTCGTCGTCGGCCGGCGCGGCGAGCGAGTACGCCCGGGCGGCCTGGTAGCCGTCCTCGGCGGTGAGCCGGACGTCGACGTGCTGCCCGGGCAGGTGCCCCGGCCAGCCGGACACGTCGAGGACGAGGGTCTGCGCGGTCGGCGTCTCCACCCGGCGTTCGACGAGCCGGGCGACCCGCCAGGTCAGCGGGGCGCGCCCGACACCGGGGGCGGACACCTCAGTCGCCCTGGTAGCGCTGCTCGCGCCACGGGTCGCCGTAGTCGTGGTAGCCGGCGGTCTCCCAGAAGCCGGGCTGGTCCTCGACCAGCAGCCGGATGCCCCGTACCCACTTGGCCGACTTCCAGAGGTACAGGTGCGGCACGAGCAGCCGGGCCGGCCCGCCGTGTTCGGCGGGCAGCGGCGCGTCCGCGTAGCGGTGCACCACCCAGGCCCGGCCGCCGCGCAGGTCGTCCAGGGGCAGGTTGGTGGTGTAGCCGCCGTACGAGTGGACCAGCGCGTACCGGGCGGCGGTGTCGACCCCGGACAGGAGGGTGTCCAGCGAGACGCCCTGCCAGGTGGTGCCGAGCTTCGACCAGCGGGTGACGCAGTGGATGTCCACCGTCGGCGTCTCCTGCGGCAGGCCCATCAGCTCGTCCCAGGTCCACCGGAACTCCGCGCCGCCCTCGGTGGCGAGGACGAACTCCCAGTTCGCCAGCTCCACCCGGGGAGTGGGGCCGGCGGAGAGCACCGGGAAGTCCGGGGTCAGGTACTGCCCCGGCGGCAGGTCCGGTCCGGCCGACCGGGGCCTGCCCCGGAAGCCGGGCGACACGATTCCCACCGCTCAGTCGTACCACCCGGGCCGGCGTCCGCGACGCGGTTCGCGCCAACGGGCGTCGGTCGGACGGTCCCGCGCCGGCCGTCCGATCCGGTGGGCCGGCCGGGCCCGTACGCCCGACACGTTGATCTCGACCGGGTTCCCGCCGTAGATTTGGGCACCAGCAGTGAGGAGCGTGGATGCGGACCATCGACTGGCGGGACGGGCGGATCGTCGCGATCGACCAGACCCGGCTGCCGCACGAGGTCGAGTTCCTGGAAATCGAGACCATCGAGGCGCTGATCGCCGCGATCCGGTCACTGGCGATCCGCGGCGCGCCCGCGATCGGCGTGGCCGGGGCGCTGGGGGTGGCCCTCGCCGCCCGCCTGTACGGCGACGACCCGGCCGAGCTGCGCCGGGCCACCGACGCGGTCCGGGCGGCCCGCCCCACGGCGGTCAACCTTGCCTGGGGCGTGGACCGGGTGCGGGCGCGGCTCGACGCGGACGGCGCGGACGCCGCGCTGGCCGAGGCGCTGGACGTGCTGGAGGAGGACGTCCGCTGCTGCCGTGAGCTCAGCGAGCGGGGCGCGCGCTGGCTGGTCGAGACGGTCGGGCCGAAGGTGGCGGTGCAGACCCACTGCAACGCCGGGGCACTGGCCACCGTCGAGTGGGGCACCGCCCTGGGCGTGGTGCGTTCCCTCCAGGAGCACGGCGCGCTGGGCCACGTCTACGCCGCAGAGACCCGCCCCCTGCTCCAGGGGGCCCGACTGACCGTGTGGGAGCTGGCACAGATCGGCGCGCCGCACACCCTGGTGGTGGACTCCGCCGCCGCGTCGGTGCTGGCCCAGGGGCTGGTCGACGCGGTCGTGGTCGGCGCGGACCGGATCACCGCCAACGGTGACGTGATCAACAAGGTGGGGACGTACCCGCTGGCCCTGGCGGCGGCCCGGGTCGGCGTGCCGATGGTGGTCGCCGCGCCGGAGTCCACCGTGGACCTCGCCACGCCGTCCGGACGGGACGTCACCATCGAGGTACGCGCCCCCGAGGAGATCACCGCCCTCGGCGCGGCGGCACTGGCCCCACAGGGCACCGAGACGCTCAACTACGCCTTCGACGTGACCCCGGCCGACCTGGTGACCGCGATCGTCACCGAACGCCGGGTCATCCTGCCGGCCGCCGGCGGCCGTCCCGACGACCCGACCGACCGGTCCTGACCGGGCCCACCCCGCCGACCGCCACCGACCCGCCCGGTCCGCCGACCGGGCGGGACCGGCCTGTCGGCCCCACCCCGCCGGCCGGGCCTGACCGGCCGGTCCGACCCCACCCGCGAGGAGCCATCGCCATGCTCAACCGCTGGTCCGCCGAGGACGCCCCGGACCGGTCCGACCCGGTCGCGCAGCTCGTGTACGCCTCCCGGCTGCTCGGCGCCGACACCGGCCTGGTCCTGCACGGCGGGGGCAACACCTCAGTCAAGACCACGGTCACCGACCTGACCGGGGAGCCGGTGGAGGTGCTCCACGTCAAGGGCAGCGGCTCCGACCTCGCCACCATGGACGCCTCCGGCTTCACCGCGCTGCGCCTGGCCCGGCTGCGGGCGCTGCTGCGGCTGGAGCGGCTCGCCGACACCAGCATGATGAACGAGCTGCGCTGCGCCCGGCTCGACGCGACCGCCCCGGACCCGAGCGTCGAGTCGCTGCTGCACGCGCTGCTGCCGCACCCGGCGGTGCTGCACAGCCACGCCGACGCGCTGCTCACCCTGACCAACCAGCCGGAGGGCCGCCGGCTCGTCGAGGAGGTCTACGGCGACAGCGTGGTCGTCGTCCCGTACGTGATGCCCGGTTTCGACCTGGCCCGGGTCTGCGCGGAACTCTTCCCGGCACAGGCCCACCCGGGCACCGTCGGCATGGTCCTGCTCAACCACGGCCTGTTCACCTTCGGCGCGGACGCCGAGGAGGCGTACCACCGGCACATCGAGCTGGTCGGCCGGGCCGAGGAACGGCTGGCCCGCCGGACCACGCCGTCCCGGGCCGCCGGGTCCGGCCCGGTCGACCGGGTCCGCCTGGCCCGGCTGCGCGCGGAGATCTCCGAGGTGGCGGGGGCCCCGATGGTCCTCAGCCGGTACGACGACCCGACGGTCCGCGCGTTCCTCGGGCGCGCCGACCTGGCGGCGGTCGCTACGCGCGGCCCGGTCACCCCCGACCACGTGCTGCGGACCAAGCGCGTCCCGCTGGTCGGCACCGACGTCGCCGGGTACGCCGAGGAGTACCGCCGGTACGTCGCCGAGCACCAGGGGCGGGCCCGCGCGCCGCTGACCGTGCTCGACCCCGCTCCCCGGGTGGTCCTCGACCCCGAGCTGGGGCTGCTCACCGCCGGCCGGCGGGCGACCGACGCCCGGATGGCGCAGGACATCTACCGGCACACCATCGACGTCATCTCCGCGGCCGAGGCGATCGGCGGCTACCAGGCCCTGCCGGCCGGCGACATCTTCGACGTCGAGTACTGGGAACTCGAACAGGCTAAGCTGCGGCGCGGCGGGGCGTTGCCGGAGTTCGCCGGCGAGGTGGCGGTGGTGACCGGGGCCGCCTCGGGCATCGGCCGCGCCTGCGCCGAGGCGCTCCAGGCGCGCGGGGCGTGCGTGGTCGCCCTGGACCGGGACCCGTCGGTCACCGAGGGCGACGGGGTGGCCCGGCTCGGCCTCCAGGTCGACGTGACCGACGCCGCGGCGGTGGACGCCGCGCTCGACCGGGCGGTGGAGCGGTTCGGCGGGGTGGACATCGTCGTCGCCGCCGCCGGGATCTTCCCGGCCAGCCAGGAGATCGCCGGGCTGGATCTCCAGGCGTGGCACCGGACCATGGCGGTGAACGCGGAGTCGGTGGCGTACCTCTTCTCCCGGACCCACCCGCTGCTGGCGCTGGCGCCCCGGGGCGGCCGGGTCGTCGTGGTCGCCTCGCGCAACGCCGTGGCCCCCGGGCCCGGCGCGGTCTCCTACTCCGCGTCCAAGGCGGCGGTGGTGCAGGTGGCCCGGGTGGCCGCGCTGGAGTGGGCGTCCGACGGCATCCGGGTGAACGTGCTGCACCCCGACGCGGTCTTCGACACCGGCCTGTGGACTCCGGAGGTGCTCGCGGCACGCGCGGCGCACTACGGGCTGACCGTGGAGCAGTACAAGCGGCGCAACCTGCTCGGTACGGAGATCACCAGCGCTCGGGTGGCCGACCTGACCGCCGCCCTGTGCGGTGAGACGTTCGCGGCCACCACCGGGGCGCAGATCCCCGTCGACGGCGGGAACGAGCGGGTGATCTGACGCCGACCACCGGTGGGCGGGAGGGTTCCCGCCCACCGGCGCCGGGTCACTGCCGCCGCTCGACCACCTCGGGCAGCCCCGGCTCGGACTTGCGGGTGGCCCGCAGACTGGTCAACGTGACGATCACCAGAACGCCGATGATCACGCCGAGCGAGGCGAGCGTCGGGATCTCCGGCACCCCGGACCAGATGCCGTGCGCCCAGTGCAGGCCGAGCTTGACGCCGATGAAGGCGAGGATGACCGCGAGGCCGTAGCTGAGGTGCACCAGGCGGCTGAGCGCGGCGTGCAGCACGAAGTACAGCGCCCGGAGCCCCAGCAGGGCGAAGGCGTTGGTGGCGAAGACGAGGTACGGGTCCTCGGTGATGCCGTAGACCGCCGGCACCGAGTCGACGGCGAAGACCACGTCGGTGGCGAGCACGGCGACCACGACCAGGGCCATCGGGGTGAGCGCCCGCTTGCCGTTCTTCAGCCGGACGGTCAGGTTGGGGCCGTGGTACTCCTCGGTGACCGGCATGAACTTCCGCAGCAGCCGCACCGAGCGCATGTTGGCGATGTCGACCTCCTGCTCGTGGCCGGAGAGCGCGTCGCGCAGCAGCTTGACCGCGGTGGCGATCAGGATGATCGCGAAGAGCAGGAAGGCGAAGTCGAGGGTCTGCAACGCCGCCGCGCCGAGCGCGATGAACACGCCGCGCAGCACCAGCGCGCCCGCGATGCCGTACAGCAGCACCCGCTGGGCCAGTGCCGACGGCACCGCGAAGGCGGCCAGCAGGAGCATGAAGACGAAGAGGTTGTCGACCGAGAGCGACTTCTCGACCAGGTAACCGGTGAGGTACTCGACGCCCTGCTGGGAGCCGTACCGGGACCAGACCCAGCCGCCGAAGGCCAGCGGCAGGGCGACGTAGAACGCCGACCAGCCGAGCGCCTCCTTCATCGTCACCTCGTGCGGCCGGCGGGTGACGACGAAGTCGAGCACCAGCAGGACGAGGACACCGACGATGGTGACGGTCCAGAGGGTGGGGGTACCGACCGAGGACAAACCGGCGGACAGGTACGTGATATCGCTCATGGAGCCTCCTCGAACACCATTCCATGTTCGAGGTCTCCTTCACCCACAGTTCGTGGGCAACCACCCGAGGCCGCTCCGGGCGGCCGTACTGACCGGAATGGTTCGTGGGAAGTACTCCCCTCGCCAGGGCAAGGTTAGGTCAGGCCGGCGGAGGCCGCCACACCAGGGCGGGATGGCGTGTCGCGGCCCGTACGGCGGCGGTGACCCGATTCACGCCCAGGTCGGCCATGCAGGCCGGACCGGTCGCGTCGAGCGGGCAGCGCGCCTCCCACCAGCAGGGCTGTTCGGTGATCGCGGTGGCCCGGCGGTGCGGGCACGCCGGCAGCCCCTGGAGGTCGACGCCGCCCACGCCGTAGCGGCGGGCGTCGGTGGGGCCGAAGAGCCCGACGGTCACCGCGCCCGCCGCGGCGGCGAGTCGCAGCGGTCCGGTGTCGGGACCGACGACCACGCCGCCCCGGCGGGCCACCGCGGCGAACTGCCCGGCGAGGGTGGTCAGGTCGCCGGGAGGCAGCGGCACGCCGGGCGGGCCGTCCTCCCCGCCGACGGCCCGGTGCTCGTCCCCGCCAGGGGACCGCACGGTCAGCACCAGGTGCCCGAGGGCGGCGAGCCGGCCGGCGAGGGCGTGCCAGGAGTGGTCCGGCCACCGCTTCACCGCCATGCCGGCGTCGGTGACCAGCACCACCGGTGCGGCGGCCGGTCGCCGGGTCGCGGCCACCAGACCGTCGACGGTGTCCTCCCCCGCGGCGCGGGCCGACGCGGGCAGGTGCACCCGGGCCGGCGCGTCCAGGTCCGCCCGGGTGAGCAGCCCCTCGGCGTGCAGCAGGCGCAGGTAGCGGGCACCGACCGGCTCGTCCGGCGGCGGTCGCCGCCACAGGTCGGTGACGCAGCGGGCGCCGGAGGCGAGCAGCAGGTCCGGGATGCCGTCGTAGCGGGTGGTGGTGACCGCGAGGTCCGGTCGCCGCGCGGCGAGCGCCTCGACCACGGCCGCCCGCTCCGCGCCGGGCCGGCCGTGCCGGGGGGTACGGACCTCGGCCACCGCCGGGTCGACGCGGAGCAGCCCGGCACCGGGGTCGTGGGTGAGCACCCGCAGCCGGGCGTCCGGGTCGCGCCGGGCCAGGCCGTGGATCGACGGCAGCAGCATGAGCAGGTCACCGATCCCGCCGAGCAGGTCGACCACCAGGATCTCGGCGCGCCGGTCAGCCATCGTGCCGACCGAGCAGCCGCCGGTAGAGGTCCCGGTGCGCGGTGGCGACCCGGGGCCAGGCGTACCCGGCGGCCAGCGTGCGCCCCCGCTCGGCGAGCCGGCGACGCAGCGCCGGGTCGGCCAGCACCCGTCCGACGGTGCCGGCCAGCGCGTCGCTGTCCCGGCGTTCCGGGACCACCGCCACCGCGCCGCTGCGGTGCAGTCCGTCGCCGCCGTCGTCGGGCACGGTGACCACGGTCGGCCGGCCGTGGGCCAGCGCGGCGAGCAGCGCCCCGCTCTTCAGGGTCACCCCGGCGGTGAACGGCAGCACCACCACGTCGGCGGCGTGCAGGGCCGCCGAGGCGCGCTCCGGGGGCAGGTACCCGGTGAAGGTGACCGCGTCGGCCACCCCGTGACGGTGGGTCAGCGCGGTCAGCTCGTCCCGGAACGCGCGGGCCTCCGCCTCCGGCAGGGCCTGGGAGGTGAACCCGCCGGCCACCAGCAGCCGCAGCTCGGGATGCTCCCGGCGGAGCGCGGGCAGCGCCCCGATCAGGTGGCGGATCCCCTTGACCGGGTGGACGAAGCCGAAGAAGACCAGCAGCGGCGCGCCGGCGGGCAGGCCGATCTCCGCGCGCAGCCGCCGGCCGGCGGTGCTCCCGTCCGGCCGGTCGGTCACGTTCGGGGCCAACGGCACGCGCACGGTCGGCGTCCCGGTGCGGGCCCGGACGGCCACGTCGTGCCCGTCGTTGGTGACGACCACCGCCGCGCTGGCCGGCACCAGCCGCCCGGTCTCCCGGTCCCAGAGCCGGGCGCGTTCCAGCAGCGACCACAGGGGTCCGGGCAGCCAGCTGGGCACCGCCCAGGAGCCGTACTCGTGCACGGTGGTGACCAGGGGGACGGTTCCGGGCAGCCGGAACGGCAGCAGGCCGGGCAGCCCGGAGAACCGGTACGCCGAGGGGGCGAACTGGACGTGCACCAGGTCGACGCCGAGGCGGCGGACCCGCTCGGCGGCGCGGGCGGTGGCGGTGAGCCAGCGCAGAGGCGCCCGGTCGGCGGGGCGGAGCGGGACGGGGGTGACCGTCACCCCGACGTCGTCCAGCGCGCGGACCAGGTGCGCGACGTAGTCGCTGACCCCGTCGCGGTCCACCGGGGCGGGGCCGTGCGGCATGGCCACCCGGATCCGGTCGTCGCCGACCACCCTGCCTCCCCCGTAGCTCGGATGCCGCCCCAGGTACGCCCCGGACGGCACGCGGCCGACGGGGGCGGATGTCTTCCCGGCGGCCCGCCGAAAAAACCCGCCGGCCCGCCGGACGCGTGCTCCCCGGCCGGCTGGGCTGGGGCCCGGTGGGGCGGGCACGCTGCGGTGGTTGCCGGGTGCGGTGGGCTGAGGTGGTTGCAGGGTGCGTGTGGGCTGAGGTGTTGCAGGGTGCGGGCTGAGGTGGTTGCAGGGGTCCCCTCCTACCGCTTTTTGATGAGGAAGGGCCCCCTGCAACCACCCCAGCGGGCGCCGGCGTCGGCGTGCCCCCTGGCGGGAATGGTGGTGGCCTATGGTGTGCCGGTGACCGACGAGACTGCGCCCGCCGGTCCACTCGCCGGACTGCGGGTGGTGGAGCTGGCCGGCATCGGCCCCGGGCCCTTCGCCGCGATGATGCTCGCCGACCTGGGGGCGGACGTCGTCCGGGTGGACCGGGCGACCGAGGTCGACCCCGCCGCCTTCGGCACCCCCCATCCCGACCTGCTGAACCGGGGACGCCGTTCGGTGGCGGTGGACCTGAAGTCCCCCGGCGGACGTGAGGTGGTGCTGGAGCTGGTCCGGGGCGCGGACGCGCTGATCGAGGGCTTCCGCCCGGGGGTGACCGAGCGTCTCGGCGTCGGCCCGGCCGACTGCCTGGCGGTGAACCCCCGGCTGGTGTACGGGCGGATGACCGGCTGGGGGCAGGACGGTCCGAACGCCCCGCTCGCCGGGCACGACATCGGCTACCTGGCGCTGACCGGCGCGCTGCACGGGATCGGGCGGGCCGGGGAGCGCCCGGTGCCGCCGCTGAACCTCCTCGGCGACTTCGGCGGCGGCGGGATGATGTTGGCGCTGGGCGTCGTCTCCGCGCTGTACGCCGTCCGTTCCGGTGCCCGTGGGCAGGTGGTGGACGCCGCGATCGTCGACGGCGTGGCGGTGCTGAGCACCATGATCCACAGCCTGCGTGGAATGGGGATGTGGCAGGACCCGCGCGGGGTGAACCTGCTCGACGGCGGCGCCCCCTTCTACGACACGTACGAGTGCGCCGACGGGCGGTACGTCGCGGTCGGTGCGCTCGAACCGCGCTTCTACGACGAACTGGTCCGGCGTACCGGGTTTCCGCTGCCCCCGGACGAGCCGTTGGACCGGAACGACCCGGCGAACTGGCCGGCGCTGCGGCGGGCCTGGGCGCGGCTGTTCCGGACCCGCACCCGCGACGAGTGGGCCGCGCTGGTGGGCGACTCCGACGCCTGCCTGGCCCCGGTGCTCGACTGGGCGGAGGCCCCGGCTCACCCGCACATGGCCGCCCGGGAGGTCTTCGTCCGGCCTGCCGGGGTGGAGCAGCCGGCCCCCGCGCCGCGCTTCTCCGGCACTCCAACCGCGCTACGTCGGCCGCCGCCCCATCCCGGGGAACACACCGACGAGGTCCTCGCCGAGCTGGGCTACCCGCCCGACCGGGTCGACGCGCTGCGCGCCGCCGCCGCCGTCGCCTGAGGTCGACCGGTCCGGCGGGTCTCCCTGCCGCGCTGGGCTAGGCAGGTCGAGTACGGCCAGCCGCAGCGACTCCCGGTCCAGGCGCTCGGTGCCGCTCCGGGCACCGGTCGAGGTGCCGCCTCCGGGGCGGCTGGTGTGGTGCGGCCGGTCAGGCGCGACGCAGGCTGGCCCCGGGAGCCATCGCCGGCTCGACGAGGTCCCGGTAGTCACGGGGAAGCTGGGCCGCCACATCGTCGAACTCGCCGCCGGTGATCGCCTCGCGCAGGGTGACGAAGACGGCCCGGATGCCGGAGCGGGCGGCCGGGGAGTCCACGTCGGCACGCTGGCCGACCCGGGCCACGAACTCCGCCGCGCCGAACCGGTCGGCGTGCTCGGTGGTCGGGGTTTTCCGCAGCAGCAGTTGCAACGGCTTGGGTAGTTGCGCGGCGAGGTCGAGAGCCTCTCCGCCGGTCAGGCGTTCGGCCAGGGTCTCCAACGTGGCGCGGGTCAGCTCGACCGCCCGGGTGGAGGGCACTCCGGCCCGCTGGGCGACCTGGTCGACGAAGGTGTCGTAGTTCATTCGGCGCTCCCCTCGGCTGGGACGGACCCGGGGGCGTACCCGGCGGGCGGCCGGGGAAACAGCGGCGGGGACCACGTCGTCGCCGGGCCCGGGCCACCGGTTCCTCCGGGTTCGGGGGCGTGACCGCCGGGTGGACGGGTAACCGCAGCCGGTCGTGGACCGACGAGAGGCGGCGGAGGATTCCTGCCATGGTGAGTGACACCGACGTACTGCGGTACCTGTCGAGCCTGGACTATCCGGCGGGAAAGGACGACGTGGTACGCCAGGCCGAGCAGGAGGGCGCGCCCCCGGAGGTGTTGCGGGCGCTGCGCGCGCTCCCGCCGGTGGACTACGCCAACGGCAACGAGGTCGCCCGGTCGGCCGGTACGGACACCGCGCCGGAGCTGAGCCCCGCCCAACGGGCGGCCCAGGCGCGTGAACCGCACACCCGCGTCTCGCAGCACCTGCGCCGGATCTGAGTGCCGGGGCGAGCGGGGCACCACGAACGACGGGCGGCGCTCCCGTGTGGCGGTTGACGAGAGGCCACCCGGACCGGCCGACGCCTGCCTCCGTGCAGCTCATCGTGATGGGCCTGATCGGGATCTGCACCGGGGTCCTGTTCGGGGTGTTCGTCTCGGCACGACTCGCCCCGCTCTTCGGCTGGGATGTGGCCGCGCTGACGTACCTGGTCCTGGTCTGGCGCGCCCTCTGGCCGATGGACGCGGAACGGACCGCCCGGCTGGCCGTCCACGAGGACCCGAACCGGGCGGTCCGGGACGTGCTGCTGCTGACCGCCTGCGTGGCGAGCCTGCTGGCGGTCGGGGTCATCATGAGCACCGCCCGGCAGGCGCCGACCGGGCTGTCCCGGAACCTCTACAGCGGGCTCGGCATGGCGAGCGTGCTGCTCTCCTGGCTGGTGGTGCACACCGTCTACACCGCCCGGTACGCCCGGATCTACTACACCGGACCGGACGGCGGCATCGACTTCCACCAGGAACAGCCGCCCTGCTACGCGGACTTCGCGTACGTCGCGTTCACCATCGGGGCCACGTTCCAGGTCTCCGACACCGACCTGTGCAGCCACGAGATGCGCCGGACGGTGTTGCGGCACATGCTGGTGTCGTACCTGTTCGGGGCGATCATCATCGCCGCTACGGTGAACCTGGTGGCCGGACTCGCCCGGTGAGTCCATTCCCGGCAGAGGCGGCGCGCCATGTTGAGGCTGGAGCAGCAGGTTCGCCGGCTCGTGCCGGCGGGTCGCCCGGGACAGGCGGGCGCCCGGGCCACGAACCGCGACCCGGACGCCCCACGACACCACCGGCGGTTTCCGCACCCCGTACCGGGATGCCACCGCCGAGCGGCCGGCCGATATCCACCCGAACCGGGCGGCCAGCCCTGCCAGGAACCAGCGTACGATGCCATGTCCCCCGAATAGCCAGTTTTCCGCAAACTGTGGGACAGCGCACCGTCAGCGGACCATCTCGGCGTACCGCTTCTCCAGGTCCACCCGGGCGAGCGCCCCGACCAACCAGGCCAGCCGCTCGGACTCGCCACTGCCGGCGAGTCCGGCCAGGTCCCCGGCGGACCGTCCCAGACCGAGGCGGCGGGCGGCGGTCAACGCCCGGCGGTCGGCGACCGGTGCCACCTCCCGCCACAGCACCTGGACCTCGCGCAGGAAGAGGTCCACCACCGGAGCGTCCACGCCGGGCAGCTCGGCCAGCAGGACCCGCTCCCGGGCCGGGTCGCGGTGGGCGACGGCCCGAAGTCGCCGCAAGTCGCCCCGGTAGCGTTCGACAACGGTGAGGGCGAGGTCGCCGAGGGTGTCGGCGAGCCCCTCCGGGTCCGTCCGGAACCCGCTGTCGCGCAGCAGCCGGGTGCGGTGCTCGTGCCGGGACCGGGACATCCGGCCGGCGCTGTCCCACCCGGCGTCCCGGAAGGCCCCGGTGGCGGCCAGGGCACGCCGGAAGTCACCCGGCCGGGCAAGCAGCACCGAGAGCACCAGCACCTGGAAGAGGCTGCCCGGATTGTTGGTGACCCGGAAGCCGTACTCCTCAGCGAATCCCCGGCCGCCGGCAGCCAGCCGCCGGACCAGCCGCTTCTTGTCCTCGATGGTGGAGGTCGCAGTCGTCGCCATGACCGGCGACTACCCGAGCGGGGGCGCGCCACGCCTGCCCGTCACCGGCGTCGTTCAGTCGCGCAGACGTCCGTGCCGGTCGCGGGCCTTGAGCCGGACCGTGGGCATGGTCGGTACGGGCAGCGGCGGGTCGGGGTCGTCGACCACGACGCCGAACCGACGCCCGGCCGCCCAGTCCTCGGACGCCGCCACGATCTCCTCGTGTGACCGGCCGACGAAGTTCCACCACATCACCAGCGGATCCTCGAACGGCGCTCCGCCGAGCAGCAACAGACGGGAGTCCCGCCCGTGCGCGACGGTCACGGTCTCCCGCCCGGGTGGCACGTAGAGCAACGCGCCGGGAGCCAACCGGATGCCGTCCACCTCGGCGGAACCGGACATGGCCAGCAGGCCGTGCTCGAAGTCGCGGCGCAGCGGCACCCGGACCGGTGCGGCCGCCCGGGGCTCCACCTGCGCGCCGAGCAGCGGCGTGTGCACGACCGCCGGGGACCGGACGCCGGCCAGTTCCCCGACCAGCAGGGTCACGTCGAGATCGCCGTCGCGCCACCGGGGCAGATCCGGGTGGTGGTGGAAGTCGGGCGCGCCCGAGCGCGCCCCGTCGGGCAGCGCGACCCAGAGCTGCACGCCGTGCATCGTCCTCGGCCGCCGCGGCGGGGACTTCTCCGAGTGGGCGATGCCGTGCCCGGAGGTCATCACGTTGAGCTGCCCCGGGCGGATCGGCTGGACGTTGCCAAGGCTGTCCCGGTGCAGGATCTCGCCCTCCAGCAGCCAGGTGACCGTCTGCAACCCGGTGTGCGGGTGGGGTGGCACCTGCATGCCCGGCCGGTCGCCGACGTCGTCCGGCCCGAAGTGGTCGACGAAGCACCACGCCCCGACCATCCGCCGGGCGCGTTGCGGCAGCAACCGGCGGACCGTGGTGTACCGGCCCAGTGGCACGTCGTGACCGGGCAGCAGCACGCTCTCCGGGTCGACCGGGACGACCCCCGGGGGCCGGGTCTGCGCCGGCATGGCCTGCTCCATCCACCGACCCTACGTCACCCGCCGGGGTTGCCCGGGCCGGTGCGCCGACGCCGCGGCGCCACGCGCACGACGCGGCCGGTCGCCGCCGGCGCGGGTCACGCCGACCCCGGCGGCCACGATCGCGGACACCAGCAGCGCCGTACCGGTCCTCGTCCGGTTCCGTCCCATGCGACCACCTCCATCGCATCGATGTCCAACGAAGTCATCGTGGCCACCTCCGGTGGCCGGCGCAAGCGCTTCGCAGGGAACCCGACGGGTCTGCCGACCAGAAGCCCTACTGCTTCAATAGGAATGCCAGCCGCCGACCCGGAAGGGGAACCAGATGACGCGCGCGCCCGGGAACGAGGCCGAGCACGACACCCGCCGCGCACGGCAGTGGTTGGCCGGGCGGGCACGGGGCGAGGGCGTGCACCGCGAGCAGTTGATCGCGCTGGGCACGGCGATGGGCGCGCTCGCCGCCGCGGCCGGTGAAGCCGACCCCCCGCCGCCGCCCGGCCGGCCCGGCATCCCGGCGATCGTCAAACCGCTCGATCCGGGCCTGCTCACCGGGTACGGCGCCAATGCCGAGATGCGCTGGGAGGCCATGTCCGGGCAGGGCTACGTCGTCCCGACCGACCGGTTCTTCGTCCGCAACCACACCCGCACTCCGCTGCTGGACCGGGACACGTGGCGGTTGCGCCTGTTCGGCACCGGCCTGCGCGGGACGCCGACGCGGGACGACCCGGTCGAGTTCGGGTACGACGACCTCACCGCGATGGCCGCCGAGGAGACCACCGCCCTGCTGGAGTGCGCGGGCAACGGCCGTCACCACTTCGCCGCCCAGCAGGACCAGCCGATGCCGGGAGTGCCGTGGGGTCTCGGCGCGGTGGGGGTGGCCCGCTGGCGGGGCGTCCGGCTGTCCACCGTGCTCCGGCACGCCGGCCTGACCGACGCCGCCGTCGACGTAATGCCCGAGGGCCTGGACCCGGACTACGTCACCGGCGGGGTCAACCTCGGCCGGGTGCGCCGGCCGCTACCGATCGCCAAGGCCCTCGACGACGTGCTGCTGGCCTACGAGATGAACGGCCGGCCGCTGCCGGTCGACCACGGTTTCCCGGTGCGCTTGGTGGTGCCGGGCTGGATCGGCATCGCCTCGATCAAGTGGGTCGGTCCGGTCGAGGTCTCGGCCACCGCCCTCTTCTCCCCGTGGAACACCCAGTTCTACCGGATGTTCGGCCCCGGCCACCCCGTCGACGGAGAACCCGTGACCACCCAGGTCGTCAAGAGCGCCTTCGAACTGCCCTGGGACGCCCGCCTGCCCGCCGGGGTGGACGTGGTGCTGCGCGGTCGGTCCTGGTCCGGCAACGGTCCGATCCGTACGGTCGAGATCAGCACCGACGATCGCGACGGCTGGCGGCCGGCGACCCTCGACCCGCGGGACGAGGGGTCCGCCTGGCAGCGGTGGACGGCCGTGTGGCGTCCACCGGGGTCCGGCCGGTGGACGCTGCGCGCCCGCGCCACCGACGTCACCGGGGCCAGCCAGCCGGAACAGGCCGAACCGAACACCCTCGGATACCTGTTCGACGGCATCGTCCGGCATCCGGTGACCGTCACCTGAACCGCACCGGACCGGACGACGTGGACGCCGTCCTCAGCTCGCTGCTCGGCGCGGTACCGACCCTGGCCCACGGCGACCTGCCCGCCGCGCCGGACGCGCTGCGCGTACCGGCCCGGCTGAACCGGGTCGCCCCGCTGCCGCAGCTCGGTCCGCTGCCCTGCGTCGGCGCGT
This sequence comes from Micromonospora echinospora, assembly GCF_900091495.1. NCBI lineage: Bacteria > Bacillati > Actinomycetota > Actinomycetes > Micromonosporales > Micromonosporaceae > Micromonospora > Micromonospora echinospora. The sequence continues at coordinate 7,256,851 of NZ_LT607413.1, forward strand.
ACGCCCAGGTCGTCCGCCCCGGTCGGGTCGAAGCCGGGGATCCCGTCCGGCTCGACTGACCTGCGGCGGATCAGTCGTCGTCCTCGTCCTCGTCGTCCTCCGCCCCACCGTCGACGCCGGTGACGACGAACCGCTCCAGCGTGGTCAGCAGGCGCGCCACGGTGACCCCGTCGATCTGCTGCCGCTGGGCCGCCTCGCCGAGCTCCTCCCGCAGTTCCCGGAGCCGCTTCGCCCGGTCCTTCGGCTTCCCGGAGGCGAGCTTGTCCGCCGCGTCGCGCAACCGCTTGGCAACTCGCGCGTCGACCGCGCCGCGCGCCTCCGCCTCGTCGATCACGGCCACGAACTGGTCGGCCGCCTCCCGCAGGGTGGTCGGCCGGGGGCGGGCGGGGGTGGGGGCGGGACGGGCGGTGCGCGGCGCCTGGGTGGACGCCGTCGGGCTGGGCGCCGGGCCGGCCTGCGCGCCGGTGGCGCCCCGATCCGCGGCGGACCGGCCGGCCTGGTCCTCGCCGAGGGCCCGTGCCCCGACCAGGGCGACGACCAGCGCGAGCCCGGCCGCGACCAGGACCCCGATCCGGCGGTTGCCCCGGGGGCGCGGCACCGCGCCAGCGGGCCGGGGTGCCACCCGGGTCGGATCGGCGGTGGGCGGCGCGGACCAGCCGGGCGCCGGCCCAGGCCCGACGAGCGTCCGGTCGGCGGGGGTACGCGGACGCGCGACGAGCGTCGGGGACGGCGCGACGGGAGCGGGCGGGGACGACAGGGTGGGCAGGATCGTGGTGGGCGGGTGCGCGGGGCGGCCCATGCCCAGCCGGGTGGCGACGTCGGCGGCGGCGGGGCGACGGGTCGGGTCGGCGGCCAGGCAGGCCATCACCAGACGGTCGACGTCGGCGGGCAGCTCGGGGATGCCCAGTGGCGGCACCGGAGTGCCCCGGCCGTGCACCGCCCAGGCGTCCTCCCAGGTCCGCACGGGCAACGGCGCGCGGCCGGTGAGCGTCCGGTAGAGCAGCGCGCCGAGCGCGTAGACGTCGCTGGCCGGGTCGGGCGCTCCGGCGGCGAGCCGTTCCGGGGCGAGGTAGGCGGGGGTGCCCATCAACGGTTCTCCCGCGTCCCGCCCGAGGCGCGGGTGACGCGGCCCGGCGAGCGCGGCGATGCCGAAGTCCAGGACCTTCGCGCCGGTGTCGGTGAGCATGACGTTGCCGGGTTTGACGTCGTGGTGCACCACCCCGATCCGGTGCGCGGCGGCGAGGGCGGCGGCGACCTGCCCGCCGAGACGGACGGCGTCGGGCCAGGCGAGCGGACCACGGTCCAGCCGGTCGGCAAGGTTCTCCCCCTCGACGAGTTCCATCACCAGGTACGGCACCACGACGCCGCCGGCGAGGGTCGCCTCGCCGTAGTCGTAGACCTGGGTGACGTGGGGGTGGGTCAGCCGGGCCGCCGCGCGGGCCTCGCGCCCGATGGTGGCGCGCAGCTCCGGGTCGGCGGCGAGCTGGCCGGCGAGGGCCTTGACCGCGACCGGACGGTGCAGCACCTCGTCGTCGGCGCGCCAGACCTCGGACATCCCGCCGAGGCCGATGCGCGCGCGCAGGACGAACCGGTCGTGCAGCCGGAGGCCGGGGGTGAACGGCGGCGACATGGTGCTCCAGTCTGCCCTCCCCGGAGCGTCGACACCACCCGCCCCCGTCCGGCCGGGCCGGCTGGGGTGCGGGCCCTCCGGGGCGGACGGCGTGGACGGGACTCCGGGGTCGACGGCCGGGCGGCCGTCGCGGGGGCGTGGGTCAGGGCTTGCGGCCGACCGCGGCGTACATGCTGACCTCGGCGGCGGTGGGACGCGGCTGCGGCTCGTGCTCGGCCCGCCACTCGGCCACCGACGAGACACCCGGTTCGATCAGTTCCAGGCCGGTGAAGAAGCGGGCGAACTCCGTCCGGTCACGCAGGACGACCAGGCCGTTCGGGTCGCCGTCGTGCCGCGCGCCGGACGGGCGGGGCGGCAGCGCGGGCAGGTGGTCGCCGGTGGCGTGGGAGGCGACGAGGTGACTGCCGGCGGGCAGCGCGTCCAGCAGCCGCGCGACCGCGCCGTACGGGTCCTCGTCGTCGGGGACGAAGTGCAGGACCGCCACCAGCATCAGGGCGACCGGTCGGGTCAGGTCGAGGGTGCGGCGCAGGTCGGGGTGGGCGAGGATGCGTTCCGGCTCGCGCAGGTCGGCGTCGAGGTAGGCGGTCGCCCCCTCGGGGGTGCTGGTGAGCAGGGCGCGGGCGTGTGCCAGCACGATCGGGTCGTTGTCGACGTAGACGACCCGGCACTCCGGGGCGATCGACTGGGCGACCTCGTGGGTGTTGTCGGCGGTGGGGATGCCGGTGCCGATGTCCAGGAACTGCCGGATGCCGGCCTCCCGGGCCAGGTGGGCCACCGCCCGCTGGAGGAAGCGGCGGTTCTCCCGGGCGCTGGTGCGCACGGTGGGGAACGCGGCCGCCCAGGCGTCGCCGGAGTCCCGGTCGGCCTGGAAGTTGTCCTTGCCGCCGAGCCAGTAGTTGTACCGGCGGGCCGGGTGGGCCACCGACGTGTCGATCCGGGCGCTGCGGGGGGCCGGTCCGGGGAACCCGCTGGTCACGACTGCCTCCATGGCTCCACGTACCGCGCCGACACCGTGGGCGCGCTCAGCCTCCCGTGACCGTCCACTGTCATCGGTCACGATCCATCATAGTCGGTGCGCCGACCGGCGCGGACGACGCCGCGCCGGTCACGCCCGGTGCAGGTCGTCGAGGATCCGGGCGAGGATGTCCGGGGTCCGTTCCGGCGGTTCGGCCTCCACGCAGAGCCGCTCCATCGCGGCGGCGTAGTGGTCGACGTCGTCCCGCTTGTCGAGGTAGAGGGCGCTGGTGAGCTGCTCGATGTAGACGATGTCGGGCAGGTCCTGGTCACCGAAGCGCAGGATGGTGAAGGCTCCGCCGGCCGCGGCGTGCCCACCGGCTTCGAAGGGCACGATCTGGAGTCGGATGTTCGGCGCCTTGGTCGCCTCGACGAGCGCGGCGATCTGGCCGCGCATCACCTCCGAACCGCCGATCGGCCGGCGCAGGACGGCCTCGTCCACCACCGCCCAGAGGTGCGGCGCGTCCGGCCGGTCCAGCAGGCGCTGGCGCTGCATACGCAGGCCGACCCGGCGGTCGATCTCGGCCGCGCCAGCCGCGCCGTGCCCGAGCATGACCACCGCGCGGGCGTACTCGCGGGTCTGGAGCAGGCCGGGGACGAACTGGACCTCGTAGCTGCGGATCAGGGCCGCCGCGGCCTCCAGGCCGAGGTACGACTGGAACCAGCCGGGCAGGACGTCGCCGTAGCGGTGCCACCAGCCGGGGTTGTTGGCGTCGCGGGCCAGTTTGAGCAGCGCCTCCCGCTCCCCCGGCTCGGCCACACCGTAGAGGGTGAGCAGGTCGGCGACGTCGCGCTCCTTGAAGCCGACCCGACCCAGCTCCATCCGGCTGATCTTGGATTCGGAGGAGCGGATCTCCCAGCCGGCCCCCTCCCGGGTGACCCCGCTGGCCTCGCGCAACCGACGGAGCTGCGCGCCGAGCAGCATGCGCAGTACCGTCGGCCCCGTCGTCGGACCGCCCTCGGCTGGACCCGTCGTCACGTAACGACCTCCGCGTGCCCACTGTTCCAGCCGGACGCCCCCGACCGGCTGACGTGTAAGCATGCCATGAACCCAGAGTCAGGCGTAGTCAGCCGGACGGGCTCGCGTCGGCGTTGCCGGGACACGCTCAGGTGATCAGATGGTCGAAGTCCCCGTCCCGGGCGCCGAGCACGAAGGCGGCGATCTCGTCGACCGTGTAGATCAGCGCCGGGCCCTCCGGATGCCGCGAGTTCCGCATCGCGATGCCGGCCCCACCCGGCAACTCGGCCAGCTCGACACAGTTGCCGCTGGGATTGCTCCGACGGCTCTTCTGCCACTTCAGCGGAGGCAGGTCACTGGTGGGAACGCCGTTCTGTGGCTGCTGCATGGGGCGTCTCTCGTTCGGTTGGCCGTCCGACACCGCGTGCAGCGGTGCGACGACGAAGGGTGCGCGAAATATCAACTCGTCGGCAGATGCACGTGCATCTGCTATTGCATCTGCATTGGACAGCGAGCATGATATCGCACGTGAGCGGTACCCAGCCGTTCACTTTCAGTTACCCGAACCTGGGGTGCGACCAGGAAAAACGGGGCCTGACGCAGAGTCGTGTCGGGCCGCTGCACGGCGCACCGCGACGCGATGACGGGGGGACGTCGGTGCCAGATCCGTTCACCATCGTGTCCGGCATCTGCGCCGCCGGAGCCGTCGCCGCCGGTTTCCAGTTCCGGCAGCGAGCGGTCCGCGCCGAGGCACGGATCGAGACGCTCCAGGCGGAACTGACCGCCGAACGGCACGCCGCGAGCCACGATCCCCTGACCGGGCTGCCCAACCGTCGGGCCTTCTACCGCCTCGCCGGCGCCCTGCTCACCAACGCCGCTGGGAAGCCGCTCATCGCCGTCGTCCTCGACCTCGACAACTTCAAGCAGGTCAACGACCGGTACGGTCACGCCGCGGGCGACCAGGTGCTGATCAGTGTCGCATCGCGTTTCGCGGCCTTCGCCGGGGACAACCTGGTGGCCCGTCTCGGCGGCGACGAGTTCGCCGGCCTGCTGGCCAGCCCCACGGTGGACCACCGCTGGATGGAGCACACCGCCCACCGGCTCGGCGACGCGCTCGCCGCGCCGATCGAGCACGGGACGGTCAACCTGCGGGTCACCGTCTCGGTCGGTCTGGCCCCGGTACGCGGACCGGCCCAGCTCGCCGACGCGCTCTGCCGGGCCGACGCCGCGATGTACCGGGCCAAGAGCCTCGGCACGACCCGTCAGACCCGGCAACTGGTCGACACCCACCATGTCGAGAGCCACCGCGACGACCCGATGACCGTCCACCACTGATCCGGAGACGACGGACCCCCGGCACGCCGCTCGCGTGCCGGGGGTTCGTCGCACTTCCGCCTAGACGGCGACAGGCACCCGGTCCCCCTCCTGCTCCGCCGCACGAAGCCGCTCGGCGCGGCGGCGTTCCCGCTCCTGCGCGCCGATCAGGTCGTCCGGCAGCGAGTCCTCGACCTCGGTGTCGAAGCGGCGCAGCAGCCGGATGGCGAACCCGCCCAGGGTCACCAGGACCAGCGCCGCCCCGCAGACCACGTAGGTGAAGGCGATGCCCCGGCCCTCGCCGGTGCCGATCACCGCGCCCACCGAGCCGGCGAGCGCGCCGTCCGGGGCGAGCATCGGCCCGAACCAGGCGGTCGCGGTGGGGGCCACCAGCGCGAAGCCGATCGGCAGGGTCGACCAGGAGATGGTCTGGTTCAGGCTGAACACCCGGCCGTGGTACCGCTGCGGCACCTTCACCTGGACGATGGTGGCGTAGATGCTCTGCGCGGTGGTCATCGACATGGCCAGCCAGAACGCCCCCACCGCGATCATCACCACCGAGGCGTCCAGCCCGATGAGCACGCAGCCGACGGCGGTGCCGAGGTTACCGACCAGCACGCCGATCATCCGGCGACGCCGGGGACCTCCCCACAGCGACATCAGCACGCCACCGGCGATCCCGCCGAGCGCCTCCGCGAGGGCCACCTGGGCGACCTCGGTGGCGGTGGCGAACGACAGCACCAGCGGGGTGATCAGCACCAGCGCCGGGGCCAGGAAGATGTTGCCCAGCGCGAAGTAGCCGAGCATCAGCCGGAAGCCCCGGTGGTTCCACGAGTAGCGCAGGCCGTTGGCGATGGAGGTCAGCAGCCGCTCCCGGGGACGCCAGCCGAGCAGGTCCGGGAAGCGGACCACGGCCAGCGTCGCCACCGCCACCACGTAGCTGGCCACGTCGATCAGCAGGATGCCCTTCAGCTCGATCGCGGCGAGCAGGCCGGCGGCGAAGACCGGCATCATCAGCAGCGCGAAGCCGTTGGAGAGCTGCACGACGCCCATCGCGTGTCCCAGGTAGCGCTTCGGCACCAGCTGCGGCACCGACGACTGGTACGCGATCCGCTGGAACGCCGCCGCCACCTGGCTCAACGCCACCAGCAGGTAGATGTGCCAGAGGACGAGGTTGCCGCTCCAGAGCAGGGCGGCCAGGACCACCTGCACCGTCCCCGCCGAGGAGCTGGCGATCATCATGATCCGGCGACGGTTGATCCGGTCGGTGATCGCGCCGGCCACCGGCAGCACCAGCACCCCGCAGAGCAGGGCGAGGGCCCAGAGCAGCCCGAGGTTGGCCACCGACCCGGTCTCGGTGAACAGCCAGATCGGCAGGGCGAACGCGGTCAGCGCGCTGCCGGTGGTGGAGACGACCTGTCCGACGGTGACCGCCAGGAACCGGGCCATGCTCGGCCGGACGGCGTCCTTCTCCGGCCGGTCGTCCATCCCGACCCGCTGCCAGTCGCGCAGGGTCCAGGCGGCGTCCTCACCCCGGGCGGCGGGCTCCAGGGCCGAGGTGTCCCCGGCGGCCATCGCCCGGTGCGTGGTGGTGACCACCTCGGCCAGCTCGTCGGCCCGGTACTTGAGGAAGAAGTGCCCGGCCTGGTCCAGCACGACCAGACCGAGGGTGTCGCTGAGGAACTGCCACTCGGCGTACCGCTCGGTGTAGTAGTCGGTCACCGGGTCCTCGGAGCCGACCACCGACACGATCGGCACGCGCAGCTTCGCCGCCCGCCGGTCGAGCAGCCCGGTGAAGTACTCCTCCGAGGCCCGCGAGTCGGCCCGCATGTTGCTCAGGATCCGGTCGGCCTGCTCCGGCTCCAGCTCGTCGGTGTCCACGCCCATCGACTTGAGCCAGCTCGCGTAGTGCCGGTTGCTGCGCAGCTGCTCCAGCCGGTTGCGCAGCCGGGCGAGGGGGCCCTTCGGGCGGGCGAACGGGAACATCGCGCCGATGTAGAGGGCCGCCAGTTCCCGGCCGGCTGCCTCGACCTTGCGGGCCACGTCGGCGACGATGGCGCTGCCCACGCCGCAGTGGCCGTACAGGGCGATCGGTCCCTCGATCCGTTCCAGGATCTCCTCGGCGACCCGGGTGGTCAGCTCGTCGAAGGGCAGCGCCGCCTCGTCCAGTCCGACGTCGTGTCCGGGGATCGCCAGGGACCAGAGCGCGTGCCCGGCCGGCAGGGCGTCGGCGAGCGGCTGGTAGACGATGGCGCTGCCGCCGCCGTACGGGACGCAGACGTAGGTGAGGGTGCGCTGGGCGGCCGGGATCGGCTTGGTCAGCTCGTAGAGCAGCCGACGGGGGCCGTCGGTGTCCGTACCGCCGGTCATGAAGGCGGCCAGGTCGCGGATGGTGCGCTGCTGGAACAAATCCATCACGCCGACCGGGCGGGTGTCCCGGTCCGCCTTGCGGATCTTCGCGACCACCTGGGTGGCGAGCATGGAGTGGCCGCCCAGGTCGAAGAAGTCGTCGTCGATGCCGAGCGTCGGGACGCCGAGCACCTCCGACCAGATGCCGGCGAGCAGCCGTTCGGTGTCGTCGCGCGGCTCGACCAGGGCCACCGACGCCTCCCGGGCGACCACCGGCGCGGGCAGCGCCTTCCGGTCCAGCTTGCCGTTCGGGCTCAGCGGCAGGGCGTCCAGGGTGACAAAGGCGTTCGGCACCATGTACTCGGGCAGGCGCTCCTTGAGCGCCGCCTTGAGCGCCACCGGTTCGGCCGTGCCGACCAGGTAGCCGACCAGCCGCTTGTCGCCCGGGGTGTCCTCCCGGACGACCACCGCCGCCTCGGTCACCCCCGGCTGGTCGCGCAGCGCGCTCTCGATCTCGCCCAGTTCGATCCGCAGGCCGCGCAGCTTGACCTGGTGGTCGATCCGACCGAGGAACTCGATTACGCCGCTGCCGTCCGGCTGGACCCGCCAGCGGGCCAGGTCGCCGGTGCGGTAGAGCCGGGCGCCGGGCTCGCCGGAGAACGGGTCCGGCACGAACCGCTCGGCGGTCAACGCCGGCCGGCGGTGGTAGCCCCGGGCCAGGCCGACGCCGCCGATGTGTAGTTCACCGGCCACCCCGACCGGGCACTCGTGCCCGGCCGGGTCGAGCACGTGCAGCCGCAGGTTGGCGATCGGGGCGCCGATCGGCACGCTGGCCAGCCCGGCCAGCGCGGCCGGCTCGCAGGGCCAGGCGCTGACGTCGATGGCCGCCTCGGTGGGGCCGTACAGGTTGTGCAGGCCGCACCAGGGCAGCCGGGTGGTGAACTCGACCGCCGCCGCCAGCGGCAGTTCCTCGCCGGAGCAGATCACCCGGCGCAGCGCGGTGGCCGCCTCGACGCCGTCCTCGGCGAGGAAGACGGTGAGCATCGACGGGACGAAGTGCGCGGTGGTGATCCGCTCGGCGACCAGCAGGTCGCGCAGGTATCCGGCGTCCTTGTGCCCGCCCGGCTTGGCGAGCACCAGCCGCGCGCCGGTCTGCAACGGCCAGAAGAACTCCCACACCGACACGTCGAAGCTGGCCGGGGTCTTCTGGAGCACCGCGTCGTCGCCGCCGAGGCGGTACGTCTCCTGCATCCAGTCGAGCCGGTTGACGATGCCCCGGTGAGTGTTCGGCACTCCCTTGGGACGGCCGGTGGAGCCGGAGGTGTAGATGACGTACGCGAGGCTGCCCGGGCCGGCGGTGGGCGTCGGATCGTCGGTGGACTGGTCGGCCCAGACGCTCGGGTCGTCGAGGACGAGGACGGTGGCGGCGGTGGCCGGCAGGACGTCGCGCAGGTGCTCCTGGACCAGCACCACCGGGGCGTCCGCGTCGGTGACCATGAAGGCCAGCCGGTCGGCCGGGTACTCCGGGTCGAGGGGGAGGTACGCCCCGCCGGCCTTGAGCACGCCGAGCAGCCCGGCGACCAGCTCGAAGGAACGTTCCGCGCAGACCCCGACCAGGGTCTCCGGGCCGACACCGGCGGCGCGCAGCCGGTGGGCGATCCGGTTGGCCGCCGCGTTCAGCTCCGCGTACGACCAGGTGCGCCCCTCGAAGGTCACCGCCGGGGCGGTCGGGGTGCGGGCGACCTGTTCCTCGACCAGCCCGTGCAGGGTGGCCGTGGCGGGGAAGTCGGCGGCGGTGCCGTTCCAGCCGGCGACCAGTGCCCGCTCGGCGGTGGTGGTCAGTTCCAGCGCGGAGATCCGCCGGTCGGGCGCGGCCACGACCGACCGGAGCAGGGTGGTGAACCGGACGGCCATCCGCTCCACGGTGGCCCGGGTGAACAGGTCGGTGTTGAAGACCAGCTTCCCCCAGAGCCCGGACTCGACCTCCACCACGTGCAGCTCGAAGTCGAAGCGGGTGGCGCGCAGCTCCATCGGCTGCCACTCGAAGCTGACCTCGCTCGCCTCCGAGGTGGACCGGAACCGGCCCATCTCGTAGTTCTGGAGCACGAACATCGACTGGAACACCGGGGAGCGGCTGACGTCCCGGGGCAGGCCCATCTCCTGCACCACCCGGGCGAACGGCACCTCGGCGTGCTCGAAGCCGTCGAGCACGCCACGTCGGGTGCGGTCCAGCAACTCGGCGAAGGTGGGGTCGCCGGCCAGCTCGGCGCGGAGCGGCAGCATGTTGATGAACATGCCGACCACGTCCTCCAGCTCCGGGGCGGAGCGGCCGGCCACCGACGCGCCGACGGCGAAGTCGTCCTGGCCGGCGTGCCGGGCCAGGAAGACCTGGTACGCCGCGAGCAGCGTCATGAACAGGGTGCCGCCCGCGTCCCGGGTCAGCGCGTTCAGCGCGTCGGTGACCTCCCGGTCGACGGTGAACTCCACGAAGTCGCCGCGGTAGGTCTGGGTGGCCGGGCGGGGCAGGTCCAGCGGCAGCTCCAGCGGGGTGATCCCGGCGAGCTGCTGCTTCCAGTAGTCCAGGTGCCCGCGCGCCCGTGGGCCGTCGAGCTGCCCGGCCTCCCAGACCGCGAAGTCGCCGTACTGGACGGGCAGGGTGGGCAGCTCACCACCCCGGTAGAGGGTGATCAGGTCGCGCAGCAGCACGTCGACCGACCAGCCGTCGCCGACGATGTGGTGCTTGCCGAGGAAGAGCACGTGGTCGTCGTCGGCCAGCCGGATCAGCGTGGCCCGCAGCAGGGGCCCGGACGCCAGGTCGAACGGCTCGGTGGCGGCCCGGTCGACCAGCACCTGCGCGGTGGCCTCGTCCGGGGCGTCCACGACGGTCAACGGCACCTCGACGTGCTCGGCGACCACCACCGTCGGGCGGCCGTCGGCGTCGGCCGGGAAGCGGGTGCGCAGCGACTCGTGCCGGTCGGTCAGCGCGTCCAGCGCGGCGCGCAGGGCCGCCACGTCGAGCGGACCGCGCACCCGCAGCGGCACGGCGATGTGGTACGCCGCCTCGCCCGGGGCGAGCTGGTCCATGAACCAGACCCGCTCCTGGGCGTACGACAGCGGCACCGTCGCCTCCGGCGGCCGGGGGGTGATCCCGGCCGCCGGGGCGGCACGACGCTTGCGGAGCCGGGACGCGATGAGCGCCGCCCGGGCGGCGTCCCGTGTCGCGGCGTCCTTCAGGTCTGTCATGTGCGGCTTCCCTCTTCCGCCGCGAGCAGCGCGGCGACCTCGTCTGCGGAGAGCTCGTCGACCTCGGCGGCGATCAGCGCCTCGATCTGGGTGGCCAGGTCGGCGACCACCGGGGTGCTGAACAGGGCACGCATCGGCAGGTCCACGTCGACCTCGGCGCGGATCCGGGACATCGCCCGCATGCCGCGCAGCGAGTTGCCGCCCAGGGCGAAGAAGTCGTCGTACGCGCCGACCCGCTCCACCCCGAGGATGTCGGCGAAGACCTCGGCGACCAGCGCCTCCGCGTCGGTGCGCGGGGCCACGTGGGTTCCCCCGGCGGCCGGTGCCGCCGGGGCGGGCAACGCGGCGGTGTCCAGCTTGCCGTTCGGGGTCAGCGGCAGCGCGTCGAGGCGGACGAACGTCGCCGGCACCAGGTGCGCGGGGAGCTGCCGGGCCGCCCCGGCCGCCACGTCCGCCTCGGCGGCGGTGCCGACCAGGTACGCGACCAGGGCCGGCTCACCCGAGTCGGTACGCACGGCTACCACCGCCTCCCGGACACCCGGCAGGGCGAGCAGGGTCGACTCGATCTCGCCCAGCTCGATCCGCATGCCCCGCACCTTGACCTGCTGGTCGCGGCGGCCGAGGTACTCCAGGGTCCCGTCGGCACGCCAGCGGGCCAGGTCACCGGTGTGGTACATCCGCTCCCCCGGCGCCCCGTACGGGCAGGGCAGGAAGCGCTCGGCGGTCAGGCCCGGCCGGCGCAGGTAGCCCCGGGCGAGCTGGACCCCGGCGACGTACAGCTCCCCGACCACGCCGGGCGGCACCGGGTTCAGCGCCGCGTCGAGCAGGTAGGCGCGCATGTTCCAGGTGGGCCGGCCGATCGGCACGGGCCCGGCCGGCACCGCCTCGCCGGGGGCGATCCGGGCCGCCACGCACCCCACGGTGGCCTCGGTCGGGCCGTACTCGTTGACCACGGCGACGCCGGGGTGGTCGGCCCGCCAGGCGGCGAGCTGTTCGCCGGTGAGCGCCTCCCCACCGATCACCAGGTCACCGGTGGGCGACAGGGCGGCGTCGAGCAGCGGCAGGTGGCTCGGGGTGACCTTGAGGAAGGTCGGCGGTCCACCGGCGCGGGCGGCGGCCTCGTCGATGCCGGCCAGCCGGACCGTGCCGCCCGCGGTGAGCGGGCCGAGCAGGCCGGTGACCGTCAGGTCGAAGGAGACCGGCGAGTGCAGCAACGCGGTGCCGGCCAGCCCCGGGTAGGTGTCCCGGGCCCAGGCCAGGTACGCGTGCGCCGCCCGGTGCTCGACCACCACGCCCTTGGGGCGGCCGGTGGAGCCGGAGGTGTAGAGCACGTACGCCGGGTGGGCGGGCCGCAGCGACGCGGTCCGCTCGGCGTCGGTGAGGTCGGCTGCGGTGAGGTCGGCGGCGTCCCCGTCGCCGGTCAGCGTTCCGTCGAGGACCAGCGCGCCGGCCGGGACGAGCGCGGCGGTGTCGGCCGTGGCGAGCACCAGCGCCGGGGCGGCGTCGGTCAGCAGGTACTCGATCCGCCCGGCCGGGTACGCGGTGTCCACCGGCAGGTACGCCGCGCCGGACTTGAGCACGGCGAGGATCGCCACCAGCAGTTCCGCCGAGCGGGGCAGCGCCAGGGCGACCAGGTCACCCGGGCCGACGCCCCGGCCCACCAGGACCCGGGCCAGCCGGTTGGCGCGGGCGTTCAGGTCGGCGTAGGTCAGCGACGTTCCGTCGGCGACCAGGGCGGTGGCGTCCGGGGTGGCGGCGGCCTGCCGTTCGACCTCGGCGACCAGGGTGGACTCCGGAACGTCCCGGGCGGTGTCGTTCCAGGTGCGCAGCACGCGCTCCCGCTCGGCGTCGTCGATCAGCGGCAGGGCGGAGATCCGGGTGGCCGGCTCGGCCACGGCGGCGTCGAGCAGCCGGACGTAGCGGGCCACCACCGCCTCGGCGGTGGACCGGTCGAACAGCGCGGTGCGGTAGAGCAGCCGACTGGTCGTGGTGGTGATGTCGAAGGCCAGGTCGTCCTTGGTGGTGCCGAGGGCGACCGGGTCCAGCCCGGAGTCCGGGATGAAGTTGAACGCGGTCTGGAAGATCGGTTGCACCGACGGGTCCCGCTGCGGGGCGAGGGCCTCGACGATCCGCTGGAACGGCGTCGCGCCGTGCTCCATCGCGTCGACCAGCGCGTCCCGGGTCCGGGCGACCAGGTCGGTGAAGGTCGGGTCGCCGGTCAGGTCGCAGCGCAGCGCGGCCGGGTTGACGAACATGCCGATCAGCGCGGCCAGTTCGGGGTTGTCCCGGCCGGCGGTGGAGACCCCGACGACCAGGTCGTCGTCGCCGGAGATCCGGTGCAGCAGCGCGGTGAACGCGGCGAGCAGCACCATGTACGGGGTGGCGGTGGAGCCGACGGCGAGCCGTCCGACCCGGTCCAGCAGCCCGTCGGGCAGGGTGAAGTGCACCTCGTCCCCGGCGTAGCCCAGCTCGGCCGGGCGGGGCCGGTCCAGCGGCAGGGTGGTCACCGCCGGGGCGCCGGCCAGCCGCTCCCGCCAGAAGGCGAGCTGCCGGTCCAGTTCCGCGCCGGTGAGCTGCTCGCGCTGCCAGACCGCGAAGTCGGCGTACTGGATGGTCAGCTCGGGCAGGTCCACGGTGGTGCCACCGAGCGCGGCCCGGGCCAGGGCGGCCAGTTCCTCGGTGAGGATCACCGCGGAGCGGCTGTCGAAGACCGCGTGGTGCACCGCGCCCTGGAGGACCACCCGCCGGTCGTCCATCCGGACCAGCCGGGCCCGCCACAGCGGGGCGGTGTCGAGCGGGATCGGGGTCCGGGCCAGCTCGGCGAGGAGGTCGTCGAAACGGGGACGCCGCTGCTCCGGCGGCAGGTCCCGCAGGTCGACCACGTCCAGGACGACCTGCTCGGCGGCGCGGACCACCTGGGTCAGCGTCCCGTCGTCGACCCGCAGGTGGGTGCGGAGCGCCTCGTGCCGGGCCACCACCGCGCCGAACACCGCGCTGGCCTGCTCGGCGGTGAGCCCCTCAGGGAACGTCCACAGCAGGGAGACGTTGTAGACCGGGGAGCCGACGTCGAGCTGGTTGGCGATCCACACCCGTTCCTGGGCGTACGACGCCGGAAAGCTCCACTCCTTCGCCGTCACGACAACGCCTCACGCACCGAACGGGGACGCATGTCCGTCCAGACCGTGTCGATGTGGGCGAGGCACTCCTCCCGGGTGCCGGCGAAGCCGGCGTCGTGCCAGCCGGCGGGGAGCTCCCGGTCGGCCGCCCAGATCGAGTACTGCTCCTCGTCGTTGCGCACGACCAGGAATCGGGGGTCGGACATCACTTCTCTCCAGGGGTGTGCGGTTCGGCCATGGCGACTGCGATCTTGCGGGGGCCGGTGAACGGCTCACGGCCGTGCGCGGCGGTCATGTTGTCCACCACCAGCACGTCGTCACGCTGGTAGTCGAAACGGACGCTCGCGGCACGATACGCGTCGCGCAGGTGGTCCATGACATCGGTGGGGATCTCCGCCCCGTCGCCGTAGTAGGTGTTCGCGGGGAGCCCCTCGGGGCCGAAGAGTTCCCGCAGCCCCTCCTGGAGGTCCTTGGCGAGGGTGCTGACGTGGAAGAAGGTGGCGTGGTTGAACCAGCGGGGCGCGTCCGAACCGGGCCGGTGGTGCACCGCGTCCCGCACCGACCGGGTCCGCAGCCCGTCGGCGCCGATCCACTCCAGCTCGATCCGGTTCGCCGCCGCGTACGCCTCCACCTCGGCCCGGTCGTCGGTGTCGAAGACGTGCTGCCAGGAGGTGCCGAAGTCGGCGTGGAAGTTGCGGACCAGCATCCAGCGTCGCCGGACGAACTCCTCCCGCACCGCCGGGTCGATGTTCTCGTAGACCCGGCGCACGTCGGCCAGAGGCGTCGCGCCGAGGGTCTCCGGCGGGGTGATGCAGTAGAAGAACAACGTCAGCGGCCAGCGGGCCTGGTACGAGTTCTCGTTGTGCAGGAAGATCTCCTCGTCCTGCGGGTAGTCGGTGGAGGTGTAGACCCGCCCGGCGATGGCGTGCCGGGGCGAGGAGCGTTCGGTGTAGGTCAGCGGTTCGCCGGCCAGCGCCCGGACCACCCGGTCGAACCCGTCCACCCCGCCGACGTCGAAGCCGCGGAACAGCAGTCCGCCGTGCTCGACCAGGGTCGCCCGCAGTTCCGCCCGGCGTCGGTCGATCAGGTCGGTGAGCGGGGTGCCGTCGTTCTCGACGACCACCGGCAACGTGGCGATCGTGTCGCTCATGAGCTCTGGTCTCCTTTCCGCGTCGTCAGGCGCGGGGCAGTCGGGGGATGGCCGGGATGGTCGGCGCGGCGGGTTCCTCGGTGGGGGCCGCCGCGCGCTGCTCCTCGATCCGGGCCGCCAGGCCCGCCACGGTGGGCGTCTCGAAGAGGCTGCGCATCGGCAGGCGGACCCCGGTGGCCTTGCGCATCGCCGCGATGAGCTGCACCGCGACCAGCGAGTTGCCGCCGAGGGCGAAGAAGTCGTCGTCCACGCCGACGGAGTCCACGCCGAGGTTGTCCCGCCAGACGGCGGCGATGACCGCCTCCAGCTCGGTGCGGGGCGGGGTGGACGTGCCGGCGACGGTGGTGGACGTCGAGGTGGTCGGCTCCGCCTCGTCGGCGAGGCTGCCGGTGGTCATCCGGGCGGCCCGCCGCCGGATGTCGGCGACCGTGCGCGTGGCGATGACCACCTGAGCGCCGAGACCGGCGGCGAGGCTGCGGCGGAACGCCTCGGCCCCGTCGACCGGGCGGATGTCCTCGGTCGCGCCGGCGGCCGGCCCGGTGGCCGTCGGCACCGGCGTGGCGAGCCCGCCGGTGACCGCGTCCTGGTCCACCCGGCGCAGCACGAAGTCGCTGATGGACACGATCTCC
The DNA here is from genome assembly GCF_900091495.1 of Micromonospora echinospora. Lineage (NCBI taxonomy): Bacteria > Bacillati > Actinomycetota > Actinomycetes > Micromonosporales > Micromonosporaceae > Micromonospora > Micromonospora echinospora. Next base: position 7,272,254 of record NZ_LT607413.1, read on the forward strand.
CGCCCGTCCGGGTCGACGAGGGAGAGGTCGGCGGCGACCACCTCGTCGGTGTCGCCGTCGCGGTAGCGCAGGTGGCTCGCGAAGATCGCCGGCAGCGGGCCGCGCACCACGATCCGCCCGTACGACAGCGGCAGGTAGGTGCCGGAGCCACGCCCTCGACCGAAGGCGGTCGCCACGTCCAGCAGCGCCGGGTGCAGCCCCCAGGCGGACAGGTCGTCCCGGGCCGCCGCCGGGGCCTCGATCCGGGCCAGCTCCTCGCCGGCGCCGAGGTGGTGCTCGCGCAGCGAGCCCCAGCGGGGTCCGAAGGTGAGCATGCTGGTGCGGCCCCGGCCGAAGGACGAGTCGTCGTCGATCCGCCGGCAGGCAGCCGTCACCGTGGCCAGGTCCCGGGCCGGCGGCGCGGGCTCGGTGGTCCACCCGGCCGAGCCCCGCACGTGGGTGCGCAACTCACCGGCGGCGAGGCTGCGGACCGCGAAGTCCACCCCCTCGTCGGTGCCGGTCAGCTCGACCCGGTACTGCGCGACCGTGCCGTCGGGCACCGGGAACGGCTCCAGGAAGACCACGTCCCGCAGCTCCACCAGGGCGTCGTCGCCGGGAGCGGGCAGCGCGGCGACCACGGCGGCGCGGACCGACTCCAGGTGGGCGGTGCCGGGCACCACCGGCACCCCGCCGATGCGGTGCTCGTCGAGCAGCCAGTGGGTGCCGGCGGAGACCAGACCGTGCAGCACGGTCTCCGTCGCCCCGGTGACCCGGGTGGTGAGCACCGGGTGGTCGACCGGGCTGGTGACCGTCTCGCGGGCCACCGCCCGGAACCCGGCCGGGGCGTTCGTCTCGACGGCCATGCCGACCTCGGCCCAGCCGCCCCAGTTCTGCGACAGCACCGGCGCGCGCCAGCCCAGCCCGGAGCGGGCGTACGCGTCCAGGGCGTTGTTGGCCGCGCAGTAGTCGACCTGGCCGAAGCCGCCGACCACCGCGGTGATCGACGAGCAGAGCACCACGAAGTCCAGCGGCAGGTCACCGAAGACCTGGGCCAGGGCGAGCGTGCCGGCGACCTTCGGGGCGAGCACCCGCTCCGCTTCGGCGCGTTCCTTGACCTCGGCCATGCCCCCGCCGGGCAGGCCGGCGGCGTGCACGATGCCGTCGATCCCGCCGTACGCCTCCTCAGCGGCGGCGCGGACCCGACGCAGGTCGGCCGGGTCGGTGACGTCGGCGGCGAGGACGAGCACCTGCGCGCCGGCCGCCTCCATCCGGCGGATCGCGGCGATGGCCCGGCCGGCCCGGTCGTCGCCGTGCACGGCGAGGTGGTCGTCCCACGCCTCGCGCGGCGGCAGGCCGGAGCGGGCCAGCAGCACCAGCTTCGCGCGGGCGCGGCGAGCCAGGTCCTCGGCCAGGGTGATGCCGATGCCGCCCAGGCCACCGGTGATGACGTACCGGCCGCCGTCGCGGAGCGCCGTGCCGGCCCCGTCGCCCGGTGCTCCGGTGGACGCCGGTTCGGCGTCGAGGGTGACCTGCTCGTAGTCGGTGACCCAGCGCCGGGTGCCGCGCAGCGCCACCTCGGTGACCGCCCCCGTCGGGCGACGCAGCTCGGCGGCGAGCGCGGTGGCGTCGGTGGCCGCCGGGTCCGCGTCGACGAGCCGGACGGTCAGGCCGGGCAGCTCGACCGGGAGGACCCGGGCCAGACCGACCAGGGTGGCGTGCTCGGGGCGGGTCAGGTCGGAGCCGGTCACGTCGCCGATGCCGGCGGTGACCAGGTCGAGGGCGCGGGGATGCTCCTCGGTGGTCGAGCCGGCCCCGGCGAGCGCCTGCACCAGGTGCAGGGCGTCGAAGAAGCCCCGGTCCAGGGCGGCGGCGGTGGCGTCGAGGTCGGTGCCGGTCGGCGCGCCGTCCAGGGTGAACGCGTGGACGAGACGGCCGGGCAGGTCCGCGCCGAGCGCGGCGACCAGCGCGTCGTGGTCGGCGCGGACGCCGGGACGCAGCCGGAACCCGTCGGCGGTCGCGGCGAAGTCGTCCCCGGCGCGCACCACCACCGGGTCGGCCCCGTCGGCGCGCAACGCCGCGAGCAGCGCCTCCCCGCGCGGGCCGTCGACCAGCACCAGGCACCGGCCGAGCGGGATACGGCGCGGTTCCGGCGCGGCCTGCCGCCACACCGGCACGGCGAACCACTCCGGCAGTGGCCGGGGGCCGGTCGGTTCCGCCTCGGCGGCCGGTGCCACCGGGTCGGGGTCGATCCAGTACCGCTTCCGCTCGAACGGGTACGTCGGCAGCGGCACCCGCCGGGCGGCCGGGTCCGGGTCGAGGCGCACCCCGATGCCGGTGCACCAGAGCGCGCCGGCGGTGGCGAGGAAGGTGGCCAGGTCGCCGGTGTCCTCGGTCGGTCCGGGCAGGCTGCCCAGCGGGGTGAGCACCCGCTGCTCCGGCGACGCCTTGGCGACCTGCATGCGGGCCAGGTTCGCCAGCTGCTTCCCCGGGCCACACTCCACCAGCGACCAGACGCCCTCGGCGAGCAGGGTGGCCACGCACGCGCCGAAGCGGACCGGCTGGCGCAGGTGCGCCGCCCAGTAGGCCGGGTCGGTGGCCTGCGCGTCGGTGATCCAGGTGCCGGTGACGTTGGACAGGAACGGCACGGTCGGCTTCCGCAGCGCCACGGTGGCCATCAGAGCGGCGAACTCGGCGAGGATGGGCTCGGTCATCGGCGAGTGGAAGGCGTGCGAGGTGCGCAGCGGCTTGCACTTGCCCCGGCGGGTCTCGGCGTACGCGGCGACCGCGTCGACCGGCCCGGCGACCACGCAGGTGCCCGGACCGTTGACGGTGGCGATCGCCAGCCCGTCGGGGAGGGAGTCGGCGACCACCGACTCGTCCAGGCTGACCGCGAGCATCGCGCCGGCGGGCAGCGACTGCATCAGCCGGCCCCGGGCGGCGACCACGCGCAGCGCGTCGGGGAGCGTGAGCACCCCGGCCACGGTCGCGGCGACGTACTCGCCGATGGAGTGACCGATCATCGCCGCCGGCCGGACCCCGGCGCGCTGCCAGAGCGCCGCCAGGGCGTACTCGACGACGAACAGGGCCGGCTGGGTGTAGCGGGTCTCGGTGAGCTTCTCCGCCGCGTCGGGGACCCGGCCGAGGATCAGGTCGCGCAGGTCCAGGCCCAGTTCGGGGCGGAGCAGCTCGGCGCACTCGTCCACGGTGGCGGCGAAGGCCGGCTCCTCGGCGTAGAGCTGGGCCCCCATGCCCGCGTACTGGGCGCCCTGCCCGGAGAAGAGGAACGTCACCCGGGGCGTCGCGCCGTCGGCCACGCCGCCCTGCCGGCGGCGCGGGGTGCGCAGGGCGGTCACCGCGTCGGGCAGGTCGCTGGCGACCACGGTGGCCCGGTGCGGGTAATCCTGCCGGCCGACCCGCAGGGTGTGCGCGACGTCGGCGAGCAGTTCCGGACCGCCGTCGGTGGTCTGCGCCAGGTGGTCGGCGAGCCGGGCGAGGGCGGTGTCCAGCGCGGTCGGGGTCTTCGCCGACACGTGCAGCAGGTGGGCCGGACGCGTCCGCCGGTCGACCCGGTGCGCCGACGGGGCCTCCTGGAGCACCACGTGCGCGTTGGTGCCGCCGATGCCGAAGGAGCTGACCCCGGCCCGGCGCGGGCCGGCATCGTCGTCCCACTTGGTGAGCGTGTTGGTCACGTAGAACGGCGTGTCGGCGAAGTCGATCGCCGGGTTCGGGGTCTCGTAGTTGATGGTCGGCGGGATCAGCCCGTGTTCCATGGCCAGCACCGTCTTGATCACGCTGACGATGCCGGAGGGCTGGCTCAGGTGGCCGATGTTGGACTTGACCGAGCCGATGCCGCACCAGCCGCGCTCGTCGGTGTCCCGGCCGTACACGGCGGAGAGGGCGGCGACCTCGATCGGGTCACCCATCGCGGTCCCGGTGCCGTGCGCCTCGACGTAGGTGATGGTGCGCGGGTCGACGCCGGCCAGCGCGACGGCCTGGGCGACGGCCTCCATCTGCCCGTCCACGCTGGGCGCGGTGAAGCCGACCTTGCCGGCCCCGTCGTTGTTGATCGCGTTGCCGAGGACCACCGCGCGGATGGTGTCGCCGTCGGCGACCGCGTCGGAGAGACGCTTGAGGACGGTGACCCCGACACCGCTGCCCCACACCGTCCCGTTGGCCTCTGCGTCGAACGGCCGGCACCGCCCGTCCGGCGAGGTGAAGCCCTCCATGCCCATGAAGCCGACGCCGTGCGGCAGCTCCACGTTGACCCCGCCGGCCAGGGCGGTGTCGCACTCGCCGTTGCGCAGCGACTCGCAGGCCAGGTGGAACGCGACCAGCGAGGTGGAGCAGGCGGTGTGCACGGTCAGGCTCGGCCCCCGCAGGTCCAGCCGGTACGACACGTTCGTCGCCACGTAGTTCGGCGAGTTGCCGGTGGCCACCGAGACCGCCGAGTGCACCGCCCCGCCGACCCGCTTGTTCTGGGACACGTGCCGTTGCAGGTAGAGGTTGCCGCCGGTGCCGGCGTACACGCCGATCGTGCCGTCGTAGCGGGCCGGGTCGTAACCGGCGTCCTGCAACGCGGTGTAGCAGGACTCCAGGAAGATCCGGTGCTGCGGGTCGGTGATCTCGGTCTCCCGGGCGGTCATCCCGAACAGTCCGGCGTCGAACTCGTCGAACGCCTCCAGCACCGGGGCCTTGTGCACCCAGCTCGGGTCGTCGACCTCCTCGACGGTCGCGCCCCGGGCGAGCTGCTCCTCGCGGGTGAAGGTCGTCACCGACTCCACCCCGTCGACCAGGTTGCGCCAGAACTCGTGCACGTCCGCCGCGCCGGGCAGGCGGGCGGCCAGGCCGACGATCGCGATCGGCTCGACGCCGTCGTCCTCGCCGGGAAGGGCGGATGTAAGCGGGTTGTCCATGGGTTCCTTCATTCCGCGGCGCCGCCGGGGCGGCGGGGTGGGATTCGACGGGTACGACTGCGTCGGGCGGCCGCGCGGAGCGCGGCCCGGGCCAGCTCGGGCCGGTCCACGGCGCCGTCGAGGTGGGCGGCGAGCGCCCGGATGGTGGGGTGCCGGAAGAGGTCGAGCAGCGCCAGGGAGCGTCCGGTGGCGGCGGTCAGCCGGGCGTGCACGGCGGCCAGGGCGAGCGAGTGCCCACCGATGTCGAAGAAGTTGTCGGTCACCCCGACCCGGTCGCGTTCCAGCACCTCCCGCCAGACCCCGGCGATCAGCTCCTCGGTGTCGGTCAGCGCGTCCGGCCCGGCGGGCAGCAGCCCGCGCGACGGCTCACCGGCGGCCACGGTCATCGCGCCGAGCCGGGCCACCCGGACGGTCGGCCGGGGCAGGTCGACGGCGACCGTGTCGACCGGTTCGTGCCCGGCGGCGGCCAGCGCGCCGACCAGGTCGGCCAGGTCGGCCAGGAGCGCGTCGATCCGCCCGGCGTCGAACAGGTCCGGGTTGTACACCACCTCGACGCCGAACCGCCCGTCCCGCTCCACCACGTAGACGGTGACGTCGAACGGGGAGCCGGGCTTGTCCACCCGCACCGGTTCGCCGGTCAGCCCGGCCAGCGTCAGCCGGGGCTCGGCGAAGTTGAGCACGTTGAACAGCACCTGCACCAGCGGGGCGTGGGAGGTGTCCCGGGTGATGCCGAGCGCCTCGACGATCCGGTCCAGCGGCGCGCCGGAGTGGGCGGTGGCCTCGTGCAGCTCGGTCGCGCAGCGGTCGACCAGCTCGGCGAAGTCGGCCCCGCCGCCGGTGCGGACCCGGACCGGCACGGTGTCGATCAGGAAGCCGATCACGTCGTCGAAGGCGGCCAGCCGCCGGTCGGCGACCACCGCGCCGAGGACGTGGTCGTCGCCGCCGGTGAGCCGGCCGAGCAGGACGCCGAAGCCGGCCAGCAGCACCGCCGCGCTGGTGGTGCCCCGGGCCGCGGCGAGCGCCCGGACCGCCCGGTCCGCCTCGGCGGAGAGGGTCACCCCGGCCTCCGCGCCCAGGTAGGTCTGCGCCACCGGGCGGGGCCGGTCGCGGGGCAGCTCCAGCAGGGTCGGCGCGCCGTCCAGGTGCGCGCTCCACCAGGCCACGTCGGCCGCGCCGCGCCGCCGGTCCCGCTCGACCCGCCAGACCGCGTAGTCGGCGTACGAGACGGCCAGCGGCGGCAGGGCGGGCACCGTCCCGGCGACCGCCTGGGCGTACGCGGCGGCGAGGTCGTCGTAGAGCACCGCCTCGGACCAGCCGTCGAAGACCGAGTGGTGCAGGGTGATCGCCACGACGTGCTCCCGCTCGCCGAGGCGGTACACGGTGACCTGCCAGGACGGGCCGGTGGCCAGGTCGAACGAGTGCGCGGCCCCGGCGGCGAGCATGGCGCGCAGCTCCGCCTCGGGGTCGACGGCGCCGGTCAGGTCGACCACCGGCACCGCCACGTCGGTCGGTTCGGCGCAGACCGCGTACGGCACCCCGGCGGTCTGGAGGATCCGCCAGCGCAGCACATCGTGGCGCTCGGCGACCGCCCGCAGCGCCGCCCCGAGCGCGGCGGTGTCCAGCGCACCGTGCAGCCGCTGCGCCAGCGCGATGTTGTACGGGGCGCTGGACGAGGCGAGCTGGTCGACGAACCAGAGCCGGCGCTGCGGCGCGGACAGGGTCGGCGGGTTGCCGGTGGTCAGCCCGTCGGACTCGGCCGGGGCGGCGGCGCGGACCGCGTCGACCAGCCCGGCGAAGGTGCGGGCGGCGACCACGTCCCGGGCGTCGACCTGCCGGTGAAGCTCGGCGCGGAGCGCGGCGACCAGACGCATCGCGGCGACCGAGTTGCCACCGGCGGCGAGGAAGTCGGTGTCCGGGCCGGGGACGGCGCCGAGCAGTCGGGTCCAGAGCCGGGCCGCCGCCGCCTCGACCGGGTCGGCGGAGGAGAGCACCCCGTCGGCGGCCGGGGCGGGACGACCGGCGGCGGCCCGCTCGCGCAGAGCGGCCCGGTCGAGCTTGCCGGTGGTCGGGCTGACCGGCAGCGCGGGCAGCCGCAGCAGCCGGGCCGGCCGCATGGCCGGGGTGAGCCGGTCGGCCGCCCAGTCCCGGATCTCCTCGTCGCCGGGGGCGTCGGCGGGGGTGAGGAAGGCGACCAGCTCGATGCCGGTCGGACCGTCCACGGCCTCCACCGCCGCCCGGTCGACGGCCGGGTGGTCGGCGAGCACCGCCTCGACCTCGCCCAGCTCGACGCGCTGACCCCGGACCTTCACCTGGCGGTCGATCCGCCCCAGGTAGGTCAGCTGGCCGTCCGGGCCCTGCCGGACCAGGTCGCCGGTGCGGTAGAGCCGCTCGCCGGGCAGGCCGGAGAAGGGGTCGGGGACGAAGGCCGCCGCGGTCAGCGCCGGCCGGTCGAGGTAGCCGTCGGCCAGGCCGGGGCCGCCGACGAGCAGTTCCCCGCTCTCCCCCGGCGCGACCGGACGCAGGTCGGCGTCGACCGCGTACACCCGGTGGTTGGGCAGCGGCAGCCCGATCGGCACCGGGTCGGTCTCGTCACCGGTGAGGTCGCCGGCCACCACCGCGACGGTCGCCTCGGTCGGGCCGTACGCGTTGACGAACCGCCGCCCCGGCGACCAGCGGGCGGCCAGCTCGGCCGGGACCGCCTCGGCGCCGCAGAGCACCGTCCGCCAGCCAGGCAGGGCGGCCGGGTCCAGCAGGGCGAGCACGGTCGGGGTGAGCAGTCCCCAGGTCACGTCGTGCGCGGCGGCGAAACGCTGCAACCGGAGCGGGTCGGCCCGGTCGTCGGATCCGGCGAGCTGCACCGCGCCGCCGTGCGCCAGCGGCACGAAGAGGTCGATGACGGCCGCGTCGAAACTGAGCGAGGCGCTGGCCAGGCTCCGGGTGCCGCCGTCGACGCCGGTCCGCGCCGCCCAGCCGGTGACGAACTCGACGAGACCCCGGTGGGTGACCCGGACGCCCTTGGGGCGACCGGTGGACCCGGAGGTGAACAGCACGTACGCGGTGTCGCCGGGACGCGCCGGGCAGGGCGTGAGCGGGGCCGGGCCGGGCAGCCCGAGGGTCGCCACCCCGGCGACGTCCCCGAACTCCGCCCCGGCGGCGTCGCCGATCACGATCCGCACGCCCGCGTCCCGGGCGATCTCCCGCAGCCGAGCGCGCGGGCCACCGGGGTCCAGCGGCACGTACGCCGCGCCGGCCAGCAGCACGCCGAGCACGGTGACCACCAGGTCCGGACGGCGGGTGGCGCACACGCCGACCCGGCTGCCCGGGCCGACGCCCCGTTCCCGCAGCGCGGCGGCCACCCCGGCGGCCCGTTCCACCAGGTCGCGGTAGGTGAGCCGGTCGTCCCACTGGCGGACCGCGGTGGCGTCGGGGGTCCGGGCGGCCTGCTCCCGGACCAGGTCGGCGAGGGTCGCGTCCGGCCAGGGCAGTTCGGGGCCGTGGGCGGCGGCCGGGTGCGGGGTGGGGGTCATCGGGGGGCTCCGGATCCGGTGGGGAGGGCTTCGCCGTCGACGACGTGCAGCCGCAACTCGCTGAAGTAGCGCCGGCCGAGGTGGTCGGGCACCCAGGCCTGCTCGGGGGTGGGCAGCATCTCGGTGAGGGTCACCGACACCGCGTCCCCGCCCTGGCTCCGGGCGGTACGCAGCATCGAGCAGAACGCCGAGGCGTAGAACGGGCTGCTCAGGTCGAGGAAGCAGGGCTTGGTCTCGGTGGCGAGCTTCACGTACACCTGCTCGGGCAGGCCCAGCTCGCGCCGCCACCGCCGGACGGCGAGGAACCGCTCGCGTTCGCCGGTGACGTCGGCCAGGCCGGTCCCGCCCAGCGTGGTCCGCCAGGTCTCCCGGGCCACCACCAGCCGGTCTAGGGTGATGCGGGGCGTGTGCGGAGCGGCGGCGACCAGCTTGAAACCGTCGACGGCGTGCATGGTGAGCGGGCCGGCGAAGATCTCGTCGAGGGTCCACGTCCGCCCGTCGGGGGCGACCGCGACCAGCTCCCCGTCGCGGTCGGCGACGGTCAGGTCCACGGTGGGCAGCACCCGGTCCGGGTCGGCCCCGGCGGCGGGGGCGAAGGCCAACTGCCGGTCGGCGGGGCCGACCAGGCTCTCCGCGACCCGGCTGGTGCGGCGCGGCCACTCGTCCGGCACCAGCAGCCGGACCCGGCGGCCACCCAGGTCCTCGTCGAGGGCGGCGCGCAGCCGCTCCACGTCCGGGTGGGACGGGGTGAACACCTCGCAGTCGAACGACGCCCAGGCGGCGTGCAGCTCGCCGAGGACCACGGTGTACTCGCCCCGGGCCAGCGCCTCGGCGTCCCGCGCGCAGATCTGCAGGTCGGGGCTGTGCAGCCGGGCGTTCGCCCAGGTGGGCGCGGCGGCCGGGAAGACGTCGGCGACCCGGTCGGCGAGCCCGGCCACCCCGACGTCGAGCCGGCGGGTGCCGGCCGGCAGCGCGTCCAGCCCGAACAGCCCGGCCCAGCGGCGGGCGAACTCGGCGGCCACCGCGTCGACCGGGCGGTCCCCGGTGCCCCAGAACAGCCCCTGGGCAAGGAACCACAGGTCGGCCAGGGACACCTCGCCGCCGCGCGCGTCGGCGCGCAGCTCGTCGTAGAGCTGGCGGAACGCGTCGGCGTACGCGCGCCGCAGTGCCTCGACCAGCCACCGCGCCGCCTGGAGCAGCACGGCCATCGGTGCGGCGATCTCCCGCAGCAGCGGGCCGCCGACCACCACGTCGAGGTCCCGGCTGGTGTCCTCGTAGCAGAGGGTGCGGCCGGCGTACATCTGCCCGTCCCGGCGGCGGGGCGGCTGCCCGGTCAGCTCGGTGAAGAGGGCGTCCAACCCGGCCAGCGCGTCCCGGAGCCGGTCCGGGTCGCCGGCCGCGGCGGCCACCGCCTCCCGGGCGGCGCGCAGCCGGTCCAGGCCGGCCCGGGCCCGGGTGCGCGCCGGCTCGTCGCCGATCGCGTCGATCCGCGCGCCGAGCACCCGTTCGGCGGCCGGGCTGACCGGCAGCAACGCGTCCCACGTGATCAGTTCCCGGTCGACGAAGCGCTCCAGCAGGGCGTAGCCGTCGTCGGGGCGGCGCAGACCGAGGTCGGGGTCGGCGACCACGTGCGCGGCGGGGCGGCGGCCGTCACAGGCGGCCAGCAGCGCCGCCTCCACGGTGGAGAGTTCCAGCGGCGGGCGGCCCGGCCGGCGTACCGTCCGGCCGTCCAGGCCGAGGTGGGCGGCGAGCATCGGCGGCCACCAGCGCCGCACGGCCGGATCCCGGCCGAGCGCGTCGGCGTACGCGGCCACCGCCCAGGACTCGAAGGCCACCCAGCGGCGGCGGGTCAGCCGCTCACCCGGCCGCGCGGTCAGCGGCGTCGCGGCGTCCGGGTCGACGGTCACCCAGCAGCTCGGTCCGAAGAACCCGACCGTCTCGTTCTTGCCGCAGTAGCGCTGCCAGTAGCGCAGCAACGCCTTCTCCCGGTCCCGGCGACGGACGTTGCGGGGGGCGTCGGGCCCGGCGGCGACCAGCCCGTCGAGGGCGGTGAGGACGTTCGGGTTCTGCCAGGTGACCGCCTCGCGCACCAGCGGGTCGGCGGCGATCCGCCGCAGCGTGTCGCCACCGTCGCGCAGCGCCTCGGCGAAGGCGGTGTCGAACGGGTCGGCGGGACCGCCGTCGAGCAGGTCGTCGGCGGCGGCAGCGGCCTTCGGGGCGGCGAGCGCGGTCAGTCCGTCGGCCGGGAAACCGGTGGTCCGCAGCAGCGAGTCCCGCCAGACCGACCAGTGCGTGTCGCCCAGCGGCACCCGGTGCGCACCCGGCCCGGACGCGCCGACCGCGCCCGCCGGTGTCACCGCGGCGCGCGCGGGCGGCGGGGAGGCGCTCGCGGGCAGCGGGGTAACGGGCGCGGGCGGCGGGGAGGCCGCCGCGTCCCGCAGGTCGGCCCGGATCACGGCCAGCACGTCGGCGAGCCGGTCGTGCAGGAAGAAGTGCCCGCCGTCGATGTCGTGCAGGACGAAGCCGGCGGCGGTGTGCCGCTCCCAGGCGGCGCTCTGCTCCTGGGTCACCGCCAGGTCGGTCCGGCCGCTGAAGGCCACGATCGGCACCGGCAGCGGCTCCTCCGGGGTGTACCGGTAGGTGTCCACCCGGCTGAAGTCGGCCCGCAGCAGGGGGAGCAGCAGCTCGACCAGCTCCGGGTGTTCGAGGATCTCCTCGGGCAGACCGCCGCCGGCGCGGAGCCGGGCCAGCAGTTCCTCGTCGTCGACCCGGGAGAGCCCGTCGAAGTGGCTGGTGTCGGTGACGTGCGGGGCGCGGGCACCCCCGACGTAGAGCCGGACCGGCAGCGTCCGGCCGGTGCGGCGCAGCTCCCGCACCACGTCGAAGCCGAGCCGGCCGCCCATCGAGTGGCCGTAGATGGCGTACGGCCGGTCGGCCCGTGCGGCGATGGCCTCGGCGACCTCCGCGACGGCGAAGTCCGGGTCCTCGGCGATCCGCGCCTCCCGGCCGGGCAGCTGCACCGGTTGGACCTCGACGTCCGAGCCGATGGCGTCCCGCCAGTGGCGGAACGCGCTGGCCCCGGCCCCGGCGTAGGGCAGGCAGAACAGTTGCACCGACGCGTGGGGACGACGTCCGGTGGAGGCGAACCAGGTCACCGCTGGCCTTTCTGAGGAGGGTCGATCCAGTACCGGTGCCGCTGGAACGGGTAGGTGGGCAGGCCGGTCCGTCGGCCGCCGCCGTCGGGGTGCAGCGCCGCCCAGTCGGCGTCCCCACCGGCCAGCCACCCGGCGGTCCGCTCCCGCAGGTCCGCCGGAACCCCGGCCACCCGCTCCCCGGTGGCGAGCAGGTCGTCCAGCGCGGCCACCGCGCCGGCCGGGTCGGTCGCCGCGACCAGCGCCCGGCAGCCGAACGCCCGCCGCCCGGTGGCCAGGGTCCAGGCCACGTCCGCCAGCGGCGTGGCGCTGCCGGCCAGGTGGGTCCGCAGCCGGGTGAGCGCCGCGCGCAGCGCCTCGGGGGTACGCGCCGACACCGGCAGCAGGTACGTCCCGCCGGACGATTCGGCCGGCTCGTCCGGGGGTGGCTGTTCCACCACGACGTGCGCGTTGGTGCCGCCGAGGCCGAACGAGCTGACCCCGGCCACCCGGCGCGGGGCCTGCGGCCAGTCGCGGGCCTTGGTCGGCACGTAGAACGGGCTGTCGGCCAGGTCGATCTCCGGGTGCGGGCGGGTGAAGTGCAGGTTCGGCGGGATGACCCCGTGCTGCACGGCGAGCACCGCCTTGATCAGCGAGGCGATGCCGGCCCCGGCGTCCAGGTGGCCGATGTTGGTCTTGACCGAGCCGAGCGCGCAGGTCTCGGCGGGTGCGGCGCCGGCGTAGACCTCGTGCAGCGCGGCCACCTCGATGGCGTCGCCCAGCGGGGTGCCGCTGCCGTGCGCCTCGACGAGACGGACCTCCCCGGGGTCGACCTCGGCGGCGGCGAGGGCGCCGGCCACGGCGGCGGCCTGCCCGGCCGGTCCGGGCACGGCGAACCCGGCCCGTTCCGCCCCGTCGTTGGTGACCGCCCAGCCGGGCAGGATCGCGTAGATCCGGTCCCCGTCGGCCTGGGCGTCGGCGAGCCGGCGCAGCACGACCACCCCGGCGCCGGAGCCGAACCCGGAGCCGGCGGCGGCCTCGTCGAACGCCCGGCACCGGCCGTCCGGGGAGGCCAGCCCACCGGAGCGGTGACGCGGCCAGGTGACGTTGACCCCGCCGGCCAGGGCGATGTCGCACTGGTAGTCGGCGAGGCTCTGCGCGGCGAGGCAGACCGCCACCAGCGAGCTGGAGCAGGCGCTCTGGGTGGCCACCGCCGGCCCGGTCAGCCCCAGGCGGTACGCGACCTGCCCGGGAAGGTGGTCGGTGAGCTGCCGGCCGAGCAGCCGGGCCTCCCAGTCGTCCGGGTCGACGTCGCCGACCACGGCCGGGTTGTCCATGAGGTGGAAGAGGAAGTAGCGGTTCGCGGAGGTGGCCGCGTACACGCCGACCAGACCGGGGAACCGTTCCGGGTCGCACCCGGCGTCCTCCAGGGCCTCCCAGGCGGTCTCCAGGAAGATCCGGTGCTGCGGGTCGGTACGGGCCGCCTCGTCGGGGCCGAAGGAGAAGAAGTCGGCGTCGAACTCGTCCACCCCGGCCAGTCGCCCGGTGGCCCGCACGTGCCGGGGGTCGGCGCGCAGCCGGGGGCCGATGCCGAGCGCGGCCAGCTCGTCGTCGGTGTGGTCGTGGACGGCGTCCACCCCGGCGCAGATGTTCCACCAGAACGTGGCGACGTCGGGCGCGCCGGGGAACCGGCCGGCCAGACCGACCACGGCGATCTCGTCGCCGGTGTGTTCCCGGACGCCGGCCGGCGGCGCGGACGGGGTGGGCAGGGCGGCGGCCCGGACCGGGGAGGGGGCGTCCAGCAGCCGGGCCTGCGCGGCCACCGTGGGGTGCGCGAAGAGCCGGGGCATGGGCAGTCGCACGCCGAAGCGTTCGGCCAGCCGTTCCTGCACCAGTCCGAGCAGGAGGGACTGCCCGCCCAGGTCGAAGAAGCTGGCGGTGCGGCCGACCGCCGTCCGGCCGAGCACCGCGCACCAGATGTCGTGCACCGCGCGCTCGGTCGGGGTGGCCGGCTCCTCCCCCGCCGGCACGGCGACCGGCGGGTCGGGCAGCGCGCGTTCGTCGACCTTGCCGGTCACGGTGAGCGGGAACGCGTCGACCACGACGACCGCCCGGGGCAGCGCGTACTCCGGCAGCCGCCGGGCCAGCGCCGCGCGCAGGGCCGCCGGGTCCACCGGCCCACCGGCCGGGGTGACGTACGCGAGCAGTTCGCCGTCGCGGGCGACGGCGCGGACGGCGGCGACGCCCGGGACGTCGGCGAGGTGCGCCTCGACCTCGGTCAGCTCGACCCGGTGCCCGCGCACCTTGACCTGCCGGTCCAGCCGGCCGAGGCAGACCAGCTCCCCGCCGGGCAGCCGCTCGCCCAGGTCACCGGTGCGGTACGTGGGCACCCCGTCCGGGTCGACGCCGAACCGGTCGCTGTCGAGGTTGAGGTAGCCGGGCGCCAGGTGTGCGCTGCGGACCTCGATCTCGCCGTCGGCGGTGAGGTCGACGGCGTACCCGGGCAGGGCGTGGCCAACCGGCAGCGGTCCGGTGCGGGTGTCGTCGGCCTCGGCCAGCGGGACCGCATACCGGGCGGCGAAGGTCATCTCGGTGGCGCCGTAGCCGTTGACCAGCACGCAGTCGGCCCCGAACCGGTCCCGGCCCCGGGCCGCGTCGGTCCAGGTGGCCTGCTCGCCGCCGAGCAGCACCACGCGGACGTGGTCGAGCCGGCGGTCACCGAGGGTGTCCAGGAGGAAGCGGTAGACGGTGGGGGTGGAGTGGTAGACGGTCACCCGGTGCCGGAGCAGCTCGTCGACGGCGTGGGCGAGCCCGTGCCGGCGCAGCTCCACCGGGACGACCGCCGCGCCGGTGAGCAGCGCCGGCCAGAGGTCCGGGATGGCGGCGTCGAAGCTGAACGAGGCGAGCAGGCTGAGCCGGTCGTCGGGGCCGAGGGCCAGGGTGGTGATCTGGTTGTCCACCACGTGCCGCAGGTTGCGGTGGGTCTGCCCGACGGCCTTGGGCACCCCGGTCGAACCGGAGGTGAACAGCACGTACGCCACCGCGTCCGGGTCGACCGGGACCGGTGCCAGCGGCGCGGCGGCGGGAGCGTCGGCGACCAGCACCCGGGTCCCGGGGCGGGCCTGGCTCAACCGGCGCGCGAGTGCTTCCCCAGCGGTGCCCGTGAGGATGGTCCCGACGTTCGCGGCGGCGAGCACGTGCCGCAGCCGGTCCTCGGGGAAACCCGGGTCCAGCGGCACGTACGCGCAGCCGGCGGCGAGTGCGCCGAGCATGGCGGCGATGGTGGGCACGCCGTGCGCGGTGAGCAGGGCGACCCGTGCGCCGGCGGGGACCGTGGCGGCGGTGAGCACCTCGGCGTACCCGCCGGCCAGCCCCTGGAGCGCGGCGTACGGCACCGTCCGGTCGCCGAGCACGGCCGGTCGGTCGGGGTGCCGCGCCGCGACGTCGACGAAACGGTGGACGATCGTGGACTGCGGCATGTCAGTGCGCGACGACCGTCCGTAGGCCCACCCGCACACAGCGTCCGACGCCTGCACTCATCGATCCCCCCAGGATTTCCACAGTAGAGAGCAGCATAGGCCGGGCCGACCAGGCGGGAAGATCATCGATCGAGAGTCGGACCGAAGGTCCGACCCCAGGTCGGACGTCGGACACGAGGAACCGTCCGATCAGCCCTCCAGGCCGGAACCTGTGTGGTCCGGAGGGTCACCGGACGGTCGTCCTCCGGGTGGGCGGCGACGGATCGGGAAAACTTCCACCCGACGGACCGGATACCCGCCCGTTCCGGCGGCACGACCGCTTCCGCGGGGGGACGCGTCGGCGGCGGATGCCCGGCCCATCATACGGTCCGTTGTGGAACGACGCCGCCCCGTCGATGTCGGGCGGGTATCCCGGCGGTCACCGGCGCACCGGCCGCCCCGGACCGCTACGGTGGGCGCCATGGGCAAGCCGACCCGCTGGGTGACCGAGACCGGACCGGACCACTCCCACTGGTACGTCGACCGGTTCCGCCAACTCGCCGCCGAGGGGGCGGACCTGGCCGGCGAGGCCCGCCTGCTGGACGCCATGGTCCCGCCCGGCGCACGGATCCTCGACGCCGGCTGCGGCACCGGCCGGGTCGGCGCCGCGCTGGCCGACCGGGGGCACACGGTGGTCGGGGTGGACGCCGACCCGGTGCTCGTCGAGGCGGCCCGCGCGGACCACCCGGGGCCGACCTGGCTGGTCGCCGACCTCGCCGAACTGGACCTGCCCGGCGAACCGTTCGACGCGGCGGTCGTCGCGGGCAACGTGATGGCCTTCCTGGCTCCCGGCACGGAGCGGGAGGTGCTCCGCCGGATCGCCGCCCACCTGCGCCCGGACGGGGTGCTGGTGGTCGGGTTCGGCACCGGCCGGGGTTACCCGCTCGCCGACTTCGACGCCGACGCCTCGGCCGCCGGCTTGCACCGGGAGCACCGGTTCGCCACCTGGGACCTGCGGCCCTGGCGGGCCGATGCCGACTTCGCGGTCACCGTGCTGCGCCGACCCGCCGGCTGAGGCACCGCCCGGCCGACGTCGATTCGGTCGACCCGCTCGGCACCACCCGCTCGGCACCACCCGACCGGCACCACCCGAACCGGCGTCGCCCCTGACCGGCGCGCGACGCCGCACCGCACGCCCTCAGGCGGGCGCGGCGACCTGTCGGGCCACCTCCGGGTCCAGCGGACTGCCGGCGGGCACCAGGCTGACCAGGCCCGCGGGCAGGCGTACCGGCCGGACGTCGGGGTAGCCCAGCATGCCCAGCACCTCCGTCGAGGCCACCACGTGCCGCCGGCCGAGGTCGGTGACGACGGAGACGGCGCCGCCGGTGGCCCCGGGCGCGGCGACCGACTCGATCACCGCCCCCCGGCCCGGCTCGACCACCACGTGGTCGGCGGCCCCGCCGGTCACCCCGTCGACGCCGCCACCGGGCACCGCCACCCGCTCCGGCACGGTCGCGCCGACGCGTACCTCCCGGACGCCGCCGTCGTCGCCGACCTGCCCGCAGATCGCGCCCGCCTCGGGCCGGACCAGTCGGGGTGGGCTGGTCGGCGGGGCGGTGGGGCCGCCCGGCACGAGGTCGGGCAGCTTCGGCAGGCGGGCGAACCGGCCGAGGGTCAACGGTCGCGGGTCGCCCTGCCCGGTCCGGGCCAGCAGGAGACTCGCCTGCAACTCGGTGATGCCGGCGACCCCGTCCCGGTCGACCACCACGTACTGACGGCCGCCACCGGAGTTGGCGACCAGGTAGACGTCGCCGATGTCGGCACCGGCGACCGCCTCGGACGGCTCGCCCAGGCCGGGCAGGTCCAGCGGGGCCAGGTCCGGGCCGGCCGGCAGGCTGTCGAGCAGCGCCGGCGCCACCGGCACCGCCCGCTGCCGGGTCGCGGCCAGCGCGGCCAGCACCCGGTTCACGTCGCGTAACCGGTGCCGGTGCCGGTGCCAGACGAGGTGCAGGCTGCCGTCCGGCGGCCGGAGCAGCACCGCGTCGTCGCCGAGCGGCCGGCCGTCCCGGGCGGTGGCCCCGACCAGCAGCACCGAGCGGGGCGGCGAGGCGTCCACGCCGGTCACCGAGCAGACCGTCCAGGGCGCGGTGGTCAGCCGGCCGGCGGCCGGCAGCGAGTCCGGCGCGTCGGGAATGCCCAGTGGCAGGCCCCGGGGCACCCCCTCGATCGAGCGACGGGACACCAGCACCGTCTTCGCCCGCTCGGCGCCGACGATCAGCAGCGCCGAGGCGTAGTTCGACACCGGGTGGAGCTTCCCGTCCCGGTAGACGAAGCGCGCGCCGGACTCCTTCTCGACCACCACGGCCCGCTCGTCCCGCCAGGCGGAGCCCCCGCCGGCGAAGAGGCCGTAGAGCGCCGCCGCACCGAGCGCGATCGCCGCCACCAGCACACTGGCCAGGGTCGCGCCGGCCAACCGGCGGAACGGGGAGACCACCGGATCCGTCTCCCGCATCACCAGGGCGGCGACCGCGCGTTGGACGGTGAACTGGTACGAGTGGAGCTGGTCCTGCCGCGACGGCATGCGGTCCCTTCCCGGTGCTCGGCCGGGTCACAGGATAAGGGGGACGCCGTCACCGCCCGTGGCCGGGACGCCGGCCGGGAATAGTGCCGCGCCGAACGGGAAGTCGGGGCCGACACCCTGTCCGCCGCCCGAAGGAGGCCCCGCCATGCGGACCCTGCTCGTCGTGGTGGGGGTGGTCGCCGCCGCCCTCGTCCTGCTCGGCCTGCTCCTGGAGGCGCTCCGCTGGCTCCTCGTGGTGGGTGCGGTGGCGCTGCTCGCGGTGGTCGTCCTCGCGCTGGTCAGGAGTCGACGGGTGGTGGCCCGGCACCGTGCCACGCCCCCAGAGCGGCACCGGTGACGCCACGGTCGGCGGGACCGCCCCCGCTGATCTCGGCGAGCACCCGCTCCTGCACGGCCCGTGCCTGCGGCCCGCTCGGCGGCACGCCGCCGTCCCGGGCCGCGATCGACCGTTCGATCACGTCGACGCACCAGCCCGCGTCCGCGAGGCGGCGTCCGGCCCGGACCTTCGACAGCCACACCCCGTCACGGAAGCGCACCAGGGACCGGCAGGCTCCCAGCACCGCGTCCTCCGTGCCGGGGGCCGGCCCGTCTCCCTCGGGTGTGGGCAGCGCCAGCCACCAGCGCAGCGCGTCGACCAGGAGCCGGCGCAGGTCGGCCGGGGAGGGATCGGCGAACGCCTCGGCGGCCGGCGGGCCGAACAGCGTCAGCCCGTGCTGGTGCAGGATGCTGCGGTCGAGCCCGTACCAGAACAGGCCGTCGGCGGCGGGCCGGTCCGGGCCGTCCACACCGGCCCGGAACGGCAGCCCCCGTCCGGTGTTCAGCTCGACCTCGTAACCGGGCTCGGGGGTGCCGGAGCGGGCGACCGCCTCCCGGTAGAGGACGAGTTCCAGGCCCCGGGCCGGGCAGGGCAGCGCCTCGTGGCGCAGCCGCGCCACCAGCGCCCGACCACGTTCCGGGCCGGGCGCCCGCGCGCAGAGCAGGGCCACGTCCACGTCGCTGCGACCCGGCTGGTACGCGTCGAGCGCCACCGATCCGGCGGCGTACGCGCCCACCAGGTTGTCGCCCAGCACGTCCCGGGCGGCGTCGACCAGGTCACCGAGATACGTCCGCACGTCGGGGTCCATGGCCGCATTCTGGTCCGCCACAGCGACCGGCCCGCACCCGCCCCCGGGGCTGCGCGTACCCACCGTTAGGGTGAGAATACGGATCGACACGGATGACTCTCGTCGCCAGCGTCCACCGGTGGTGCGCGGGGGCGCCGCCGTTCGCAGCCGGACAGGAGAGCCGAGAGGCGTGATGGACACGAACTGGTCGGTACGGCTCGACCCCGAGACCCGCACGCTCGGTGCCCGGACGGCGACCCGCCTGCGGGAGCTCATCCGGGACGGGGTCCTCGCCCCGGGCTCCCGCCTACCGGCCGAGCCGGAGCTGGCCCGGCGGCTCGGGGTGAGCCGGCCGACCCTGCGCGCGGCCGTCACCGAGCTGATCGGGGACCTGCTCCTGGTCCGCCGCCGGGGCATCGGCACGTTCGTCTCGGCGACGCCCCGCCCCGCGCACGGCCTGGAGCGGCTCACCGGCACCGGACGGGGCCTCGCGCTGCTCGGTCACCGGCCGGGCACCACCGGGCTGCGCGTCCGGCACGTGCTCGCGGACCCGGCGCTCGCCGCCGTGCTGCGCGTCGATCCGGGCACCCCGGTGGTGCACCTGACCCGGACCCGCACCGCCGACGGTGTTCCGGTGACGCACTGCGCCGAGTGGGTCCCGGCGGGCCTGCTGCCGGAGCCCACCGCGCTCGACACGTTCGGGGCGGAGGACTCGCTGCACGACCGGCTCGCCGCGCTGGGGCTGCCGCTGCGGCAGGCGGTTACCCGGCTGGTGCCGGTGGTCCCGGACGCCGACCTACGGGAACGGCTCGCCCTCGCCTCGGACGCCCCGCTGCTCCTGCTGGAGCAGCGGCACTTTCCGGCGGCCCCGGGCGACCGGGTGGCGTTGTTCAGCCGGCACTGGTACGACACCGGCCGGATCGACCTCCAGCTCCTCCGCCGGGGCTGACGCCCGGCCGGGGCCGACGGGCCGGGGAACCGCCACGGGGCAGCGACCGGGGCGTCGCGGGTCAGCCCACCAGCGAGGGCTCGCGGATCGCCGCCGCCGGTTGGTCGTCCACCGGCTCGGCGGCGGAGCGGCTCGGCAGGGAGAGCCGGATGACCTTCCACCACGCCGAGGCCACCTGCCGGGGCAGCGACCCGGTGGTGTACGACAACCCGTACCGCCGGAAGACCTCGCGCACCTCCGGGGCGATCTCCCGGTAGCGGTTGCTGGGCAGGTCGGGGAAGAGGTGGTGCTCGATCTGGTGGGAGAGGTTGCCGGCCATCAGGTGCAGCAGCCGGCCACCGCTGATGTTGCCCGAGCCGAGCATCTGCCGCAGGTACCACTCCCCCTTCGTCTCCCCCTCGATGGAGGTCTTCTCGAAGGTCTCCACCCCGCTCGGGAAGTGTCCACACATGATCACCGAGTGGCTCCACACGTTGCGGATCAGGTTCGCGGTGAAGGTGGCGGCGAGGGTGCTGAGGAAGGACGGTCCGGAGAGCAGCGGGTGCAGGACGTAGTCCTTGAGCACCTGGCGGCGGATCTTGCGCAGGACGGCCTTGGCGCGGGTCCGGAACACCGGGTCCCGGGTGGTCTTCTCCTGGAGGTGGCGACCCAGCTCCACGTCGTACGCGGCGATGCCGTACTCGAAGAAGCAGGCGTTGATCAGGTTCCACAACGGCTGGCCGAGGTGCATCGGCCGCCAGGGCTGGTCCTCATCGACCCGCATGATGCCGTAGCCGAGGTCGTTGTCCCGGCCGACGACGTTTGTGTACTTGTGGTGCAGCTCGTTGTGCGACTGCTTCCACTGCTCCGCCGGGGAGACGTGGTCCCAGTCCCAGGTGGTCGAGTGGATCTTCGGATCCCGCATCCAGTCCCACTGGCCGTGCAGGACGTTGTGGCCGATCTCCATGTTGTCCAGGATCTTCGCCACCGCCAGCCCGGCGGTGCCCACCACCCAGGCGGGCGGGAAGAGCGAGAAGAGCAGCACGACCCGACTGCCCAGCTCCAGCCGGCGCTGGTTGGCGACGAGGCGGCGGATGTACGCGGCGTCGCGCTCGCCCCGGCTGGCGATGACCCGGTCCCGGATCGCGTCGAGTTCGGCGGCGAGCGCCTCGATGTCCGTCGCGGTGAGGTGCGCGATGGGGTTGTGCGGTTTCTTCTGGATCACGGTCATGCCCGCAACTCCCGTCGTCAGAGGTCGATGTCGCACGGGCCGGCCGCCGCCGACACGCAGGTCTGGATGCGCACGCCGTCGCCGGGCAGTGCAGTGGTCAGTTCCCCGGTTCGCAGGTCCCGAACCGCTCCCTGCCGCAGGGGCAGGACGCAGCCGAAGCAGATGCCCATCCGGCAGCCCGAGGGCATCAGCACCCCGGCCTCCTCGCCCGCGTCGAGCAGCGCGCGGGCGCCGTCGGCCTGGACGGTGACCCCGGCACGGGTGAAGGTCACCGGACCGCCCTCGCCGGCGGTGATCACGGTCGGGCGGAACCGTTCGGTGTGCAGCCGGTCGGCGGCACCGCCGCCGGCCCAGTGCGCTTCGAGGGCGTCGAGCAGCCCGACCGGTCCGCAGGCCCAGGTCTGCCGGTCGAGGTGGTCGGGTACGAGGCCGTCGAGATCGGCGGTGTCGACCTGCCCGTCGGTGTCGGTGTGCCGCTCGACCAGGCGCAGCACGCCACGCTCGGCGAGACCGCGCAGCTCGGGGCCGAAGATGACGTCGGCCGGGGTGGGCGCGGAGTGCAGCACCACCACGTCGGTCCCGGCCAGCGCACCGGAGCGGAGCATCCCCATCACCGGGGTGACGCCGCTGCCGGCGGTGACGAAGAGGACCCGGTCCGGCACCGGCCGGGGCAGCACGAAGTCGCCCTGCGCCTGGTCGAGCTGGACGATGGTCCCCGGCCGGATCCGCCGGACGAGGTGGTTGCTGACCACGCCGTCGGGGATCGCCTTGACGGTGACGGTGATCGGGGCATGCCGGGCCGCCGGCGAGGTCAGCGAGTACGCCCGCCACTGGCGTACGCCGTCGACGTCCACGCCGAGTCGGACGTACTGGCCGGGCAGGTGGCCGCGCCAGCCGCGACCGGGGCGGATCACGACGGTCGCCGCATCCGGAGTCTCCGGACGGACGTCGAGGATCCGGCCCCGCAGGTCGGCTCCGGCGCGCAGGGGCGCGACGAGATCGAGGTAGTCCCCGGGAAGCAGCGGGGTGGTGACCGCGCCGGCGAGCCGCAGGAGCCGGTCCCGGAGGGGAACCCGGGCGGATCGGGGCGGAACGGTGGTGGTCATACAACCAATGGTGGGCGCACCATACGTACAAAAGCTTGGCTCGGTAAGGTAAAACGGCCTTGCCTTCTTGTGCGGAGGGAACAAAAAATGTCGGAAACCTCCCGCGCTACGCGCGAGGCGGCCCGGCTGGCCCTGGACGAGCGGGTGGCCCGGGAGCTACAGGACCGGCTGCCGCTGCTGGCCGAGCGGACGGTGACCGCGATCACCGCGGAGGTGCCCAGCTACTCGGGCACGCTCACCGGCCAGATGCGCGACAAGATCTCCAACGCCGTGCAGATCGCCCTCGGCACCTTCCTCAACCTGATCGAGCACGCCCAGGGCTCCGACCCGAGCACTCCCCTCGCCCCGGCGCTGGACGCCGCGTACGCCCTGGGCAGCGGCGAGGCGCGTTCCGGCCGCAGCATGGACGCCCTGCTGGCGGCGTACCGGATCGGGGCCCGGGTCGCCTGGCGGGAGATGTCCACCACGACGGTCCGTAGCGGGCTGCCCGCCGCGACGGTGGCGGAGTTCGCCGAGCTGCTCTTCGCGTACATCGACGAACTCTCCGCCGCCAGCGTGGCCGGGCACGCGGACGAGCTGGCCAGCGCCGGACGCGCCCGGCGGCGCAACCTGGAACGGCTGGCCCAGCGCCTGCTGGCCGGCGAGCCCGAGGAGGTGCTGCTGGCCAGCGCCGAACGGGCGGACTGGCCACCGCCGCAGACCCTCACCGCCGTCCTGATCCCCCGGACGAGTCTGCGGGTGCCCCTGGCCGTGCTCAGCCCGCGCACCCTGGAGGCCGGCGAGGACCTGCCCGGGGCGGAGCCGGGCACGGAGACCGGCGTGCTGCTCGTACCGGACATGCACGGCGCCCGGCGGCGGCAGCTGGCCCGGGTGCTGCACGGACGCCGCGCGGTGCTGGGGCCGGCCCGCCCCTGGCACCGGGTCGCGGTGTCGTTCCGGCGGGCCTGCCGCCTCCTGGCCCTGGACGTGGACCCGCCCGAGGACGGCGCGCCGCTGGACACCGAGCACCATCTCGCCGAGCTGGTGCTCGGCATGGACCCGGAGGGGCTGGCCGACCTGCGCGCCCGGGCGCTGGAGCCGCTGGCGTCGCTGCCGCCGGCCACCGCGCACCGGCTCGCCGAGACACTGCGGTCGTGGTTGCTGCGCCAGGGCCGGCGGGACGACGTCGCGGCCGATCTCTTCGTCCACCCGCAGACCGTGCGGTACCGGATGGGCCAGCTGCGGGACCTGTACGGGGACCGGCTCGCGGACCCGGCGACGGTGCTGGAGCTGACCCTGGCCCTGGCCTTTCCGGAGCACCCGTCCCCGGCCGGGGAGTGACCCCGTCATCCGCACAGCGCATAGACGGACGTTGACGGAGCGGGTGCGGGCTCGTATCGTGACCGCATTGGGAAAGCGCTTTCCACGGCACCATCCCGCCACGGCCCGGATCCCGTACCCGTCCCAACCGGGATCCGCCGGCCGTCCCGGCGGGCGGCACCTGTGTCCCTGCCCCTCCACCCGGCGGCGCGCTCCGCGACGGCTCCGCGCGCCCGGAAAGCAGAGCGACCCGATGACCACCACTCCCACCGTCCCCGCCACCCCGCCCCGCCGGGTCCCCCGGCGCACCGCCCTCCTTCTGGCCGGCGTGCTGGCCATCCCGCTCGGCGGCGGCGTGGCCGCCCCGGCCGCCGCCCGGGTCGACGCCGGCAACTCCCCCGGCGTCACCTGCACCGGCGCCCCCGACGGGTTCGCCTCGGTCAACGCCCTCGGCCAGAACGGCACCACCGGCGGCGCGGGCGGCCCGACCGTCACCGTCACCACCGCAGCGCAACTGGCCTCCGCCGCCGGACAGGCCGGACCGCTGATCATCCGGGTCTCCGGCCGGATCCAGGTCAGCGACATGATCACTGTGGTCGCCAACAAGAGCATCATCGGCGTGGGCACCACCGCGGAGATCACCGGCGGCGGCCTGCAACTGGGCTCGACCACCCGGCCCGGCAACAACGTCATCATCCGGAACATCAGGTTCACCGACGCCGAGGACGACTCGATCAGCGTCACCAACAAGGCCCACCACGTCTGGATCGACCACAACGACCTGTCCGACGGGTACGACGGCCTGCTCGACATCAAGCGGGAGTCGGACTTCGTCACCGTGTCCTGGAACCGGTTCCACCAGCACAGCAAGGCCTCGCTGGTCGGCCACTCGGACAACTACCCGGCCGACCGGGGCAAGCTGCGGGTCACCTACCACCACAACTTCTTCGACGGCACCGACCAGCGGCACCCCCGCGTCCGGTTCGCCGAACCGGTGCACATCTACAACAACTACTACCGGAACAACGCCCTCTACGGCATCGCCTCCACGGAAGACGCCGGGCTGATGGTCGAGGGGAACTACTTCGAGAACGTCGCCCACCCGATCCACGTCGGCTACGCCGACAGTGCGCCGGGCCGGGTGGTCGAGCGGAACAACCTGTACGTGAACTCGGGCACGCCGGAGACCGCCGGCACCGTGGTCGAGCCGCGCACCTACTACCCGTACACGGTGGACTCCCCCGCCAGCGTGCCCGCCACGGTCACCGCCGGGGTCGGCGTCGGCAGGGTCTGCCCGTGAGGCCGGTCCGCCGCTGAGAATCCCGCTCCGGTCGCCCGCTCCCCAGCCGGGCGGCCGGAGCGGGCCTCGCCTGTCCGCCGTACGGCGGGCGGCGGGGGCCCTCACTCCGACACGGTTGACCCGGACGGTGAGTTGCTGCTCGACCGCCCTGGTCACCACCACCAGCAGCGTCCGCCGAGGGTCCACGAGGCCCTACGGTTCGGACCGCCGACGCGCGAGATGAACGGTGATGTCGGCGGAGATCTCGACCGTCTCCGGCAGGACCTGCCTGATCCGGCGGTACACCTGCTCCTGCAGCGGGACCGGCAGTTCGAGGTAGGCCGAGATGGTCGAGAGAAGGCCGACATAGTCGTCGGCACCCATCGTCAGACGCCGCTCGACCACGGACTGCCGAACATCGGCGAACCACTCGGCCCGGTGGAGCTCCGTGCCCGGCCACCGCATGTCGTGTCCCGGAGGCGTCCCGTCCGGAGACGGAATCTCGTCGCTCTCCAGGAACGGCGCCCGGACCGCGCGAACGGCCTCCCGCACCGCCGGGTCGGCCAACTGGATCGGTCCACCGAACGAGGCGAACACGCCACCGGGCTCCACCAGCGCGGCCATCCGCGACCACCGACCCTCCGGATTCGTCCAGTGCAGCGCCGCTGCCGCGTAGACCAGGCCGTAGCTGCCGCCCGGTCGCAAGTCCTCGAACGCGGCTTGCACGGTCCTGACGCTCGTGGGCACGTGTCGCCGGAGCACGGCCAGCATTGCCCCGTCCGGCTCGGTCGCGGTCACCGTGAGCCCCTGTCGGGCGAACAGACGGGTCGCCTTTCCTGTCCCGGCCCCGATCTCCAGGGCAGTCCGAACCGGCTGACCCGCGTACGCCATCACGATGTCGAGGAGCTCCGGGGGATATCCCGGCCGGAACCGTTCGTATGCTTCCGCCACCGCTCCGAAGCACAGCGCACGACCAGACATGCCGAGCATCCTGACACGACGCGCCTGGGTCAGGAGGCTGCGGCAGGCCTTCTGGTGGGGTCGGTCGAGGGGACGCCGTGGGTGGGGCGACGGGTCAGGACCTGGGGGCCGGTGGCCGTGATGGCGACGGTGTGTTCGGAGTGGGCGGTACGGGAACCGTCGGCGGAGCGGATCGTCCAACCGTCGTCGTCGAACTTGATCTTGTCGGTGGAGCGGCAGAACCAGGGTTCGATGGCGAGGGTGAGGCCGGGGGCGAGTTTCATGCCCCGGCGGGCACGGCCGTCGTTGGAGACGTGCGGGGCCTCGTGCATGGTGCGGCCGATGCCGTGGCCGCCGAACTCGGCGTTGACGCGGTAGCCGTAGGAGTGGGCGACCTCGCCGATCGCGGCGGAGATGTCGCCGAGGCGGCCACCGGGCTGGGCGGCGGCGATGGCGGCCTCCAGGGCGACCTCGGTGGCCTCGATCAGCTTCAGGTCCTCCGGGTCCGGGGTGCCGACGACGACGGAGAGCGCGGAGTCCGCGACCCAGCCGTCGATGCCGACCGCCATGTCGATGCTGAGCAGGTCACCGTCGCGCAGGACGTAGTCGTGCGGCAGGCCGTGCAGCACCGCGTCGTTGACCGACAGGCACAGCACGTTGCGGAACGGGCCGCGGCCGAACGAAGGAGCGTAGTCCCAGTAGCAGGACTCGGCGCCACGTTCGGCGATCCGACGGCGGGCATGGTGTTCGAGGTCCATCAGGTTGACGCCGACCGCGGCGACACGGCTCAGCTCGGCGAGCAGCTCGCCGACGAACTGGCCGGTCACCGCCATCCGGCCGATCTCCTCGGCGGACTTGAGCTCGATCACGACAGCCTCCCTCTCCCGGCGCGGTATTTTTATACCGGGATTTTTATACCACGCCAAGTCGGACGCTCCGGAGGGATATCCTGCTGCCATGGTTCGCCAACCCCTCACCGCCGAACAGATCGCAGCGGGCCAGCGCCTCGGAGCCGCACTCCGGGCCGCCCGGGTCGGCCGCAGCCTCGTCGAGGTGGCCCTGGCAGCCGGCATCTCCCCCGAGACGTTGCGCAAGATCGAGGCGGGCCGCCTTCCCGCACCGGCGTTCGGCACGGTGGTCTGCCTCAGCCAGGCCCTCGACGTCCCCCTCAGCGACCTGGCCGACGCCTGGCTGGCCGACATGCCCATCCGCCAGGCGTCCTAGAGACCCACCCGCCGGCACCCAGGAGCACGACCTGACCGGCACGCAGGAGCACGGCCCGACCGGCTGCGCCGGCAGGCCCGACAGACGGCTGCCGGACCGGTCGACGACCGGTCCGGCAGCTGGTCGAACACGAGAGGGCCGGTCAGGACAGGGCGATGCGCACCTCGATCCGGCCGTCGTGCGGCACCCGCAGCGTGTGCACCCGTCGCCGGGCGTCGCGCAGATAGGTGCGGGACGTGCCGGTCACGGTGGCCCGCCGTGGGCTGTCCCAACTGATCGTGACGACGGCGCCGCCACGACGGATGGTCAGGCCGTCGGTGCTGGCGGCCGCGTTGGCGCCGTAGGCGACCGGGGTGCCGTCGGCGAACGTCACGACGTCCTCCGGGTGCAGCACCAGCGGGATCTGCTCGGTCCCCGTCGAGGTGACCCGCACCGAGCGGATCACGCTGTCCCGGGTGACGGTCAGCTCGGTGGTGATCCGCGAGTCCGGCAGACGGTAACGCACCCGCACCGGCGCGCTGCCGGGAGAGAGCGACTTCCCGTCCCAGTCCCGGTCACCGACCTGGTATTCGGCGACCAGGTTGCTCCGGCCGTCCGGGTTGCCGTTGGGCAGCAGCGTCGACCAGCAGCCGGTGTCGGTCTGCTGGGCGTGCACGATGGTGCCGGCCACCGGGTGCCAGAGGAAGCCCGGCCCGCTACGGACCGTGCTGGTCGGCCGGGTGCCGAAGAACGCTCCGAAGTAGAGCTTCGGCCGCTTGACGTACAGGTAGTCCTGGTTGACCGTGTCGTCCCGGCGCACCTGGGCGAACTCCGGCCGCCGCAGGTAGGGCAGCGCCGCGACGGCCCGCTTCTTCTCGGCGTCGCTCGGCAGCATCTCCCCGTACGGCGCGTGCGCGATGATCCGGGGTGAGGTGTCCTGCTTGGCCGGTCCAGGGGCGGGCCCCGGCTCGGCGGCCCAGGCGGCGCGGGCGGCGGCCCGGTCCTCGCGGGAGGTGAAGAACGCGCCCAGTTCCGGCAGGTCGGGGACGAAAGCCGAGCCGAGGTTGCTGCGGTCCGGGTCGGGGATCACGTCGTCGTAGTAGGCGACGCTGGTCCGGGCGGACATGGCGTAGTAGGTCAGGAAGCCCGAGCCGTCCGGCTCGCGGAGCAGGTTGTAGCCGAACCACTCGGTGAACCGGCGGGCCATCCCCAGCACGGCCCGGTCGCCGGTGAGCAGGTAGAGCTCCGCCAGCTCCGGCAGCATCACCTCGAAGTTGTAGTTGATGTCCATGCCGGTCGGGTCGTAGAAGAAGCCGGCCGGGCTCTGCCCGTGCTCGGCCAGGAAGCCGATCCGCTCAGTGAGCCGGGCGGACAGGGCGGCGTCCGGGTCGAGCCGCAGCGCCAGAGCAGCGCCGGCCAGGCCACCGGCGACCTGGTTGGTCCACTCGACCGGGGTATCCCAGATGCCGTTGGCCGGATCCAGCAGCCAGCCGATCCCGGCGCGCAGCGCCCGTTCGATCTCGGTCCGCCGCTGCGGCAGCGCGGCCGACTGCCGCAGGTTGGCCAGGGTCTTGGCCAGGTAACCGAGGCCGAAGCCGGTGGCCGCCAGCGCGTGCTCGTCGCGGTTGTACTCCGGCCAGGACCCGTCGTCGTGCTGGAGTCCGAGGTAGTGTCCGAGCGCCGCGTCGAGCCGCCCGGCCAGCGCCGCGTCCCCGGCGTACGGGTTCCACGGTCGCTGGTTGGCGTGGAACCAGCTCAGGGTGTAGACGTGCTCCTGCACCCGGGCGTTGTACGGCGCGTTCGGGGAACGCCACCAGCCGCCGCCCATGAACCCACGGTTGGTCGTGTCGCTGATGTCGTTGGTCATCGCCGGAAGGATCGCCAGATAACCGGCGAACCGCTGTTCCAGCGGGGCGAACAGGGTCCGGTCCGGCGCTCCGGGCGGCAGCGGGGCCAGCAGCGGCAGGCCCGACGCGGTGGTCCCCGACGCCCCGGTGGTTCCCGGTGTGCCGGCGAGCGCCCGGAACGGTACGGCGAGCAGCGTTGCCCCGCCGGCCGCGGCGGCCAGCAACGCGCGGCGTCTGAACGTGGTCGGGGTCGGGTCGTTGGCCATGGTGGTCCTCCTGGCGGGACGGGCAGGCGGGGCGGGGGCGGCGACTCGGACGAGGCACGGAGAGCCGGCGGGCGCGGCGAGGCGACGTCGGGGCATGGTCACCCGAGATCATCAGTGACGGAGGGTGTGGCGGGTGTCCGGCTGGTCCGAGTGCTGAGTCTGGTCCCGGGCGATCGGCCGAGTCAAGAAGCTAATACGGATTATCAGCGCACTTCTCGGTCGCCGGGACAGACGCCGGGGCCCTTGACCCGACCGCTCGGCGCAGCCAAGGATGACACCCGGCCGACCCACGTCCGTCCTCCGCGGGACACCAGCCGACACGCAGCGTGACTGCGGCTGGTCCGGGTCGGCCGACGCGACCAGACGGAACGAGGTACCCATGCCGCTGACCGACCTGCCGTTGGCCGAACTCGCCGGATACCGGCCGGTGCGCCGCGAGCCCGCCGACTTCGACGCGTTCTGGGCCGACACCCTGGCGGAGGCGGCGCGGTACGACCTGGACGTCACCTTCGCGCCGGTCGACTCGCCGCTGCGGGTGATCACCGTCCACGACGTGACGTTCAGCGGCTTCGGCGGCGACCGGGTCAGGGCGTGGCTCGCCGTCCCGGCCGGCGCCGAGGAGCCCCTTCCGTGCGTGGTGGAGTTCCCCGGTTACGGCGGCGGCCGGGGGCTGCCGCACGAGAACCTGCTCTACGCCGCCTCGGGCTATGCCCACCTGTTCATGGACGTACGCGGCCAGGGCAGCGGGTGGAGCGCCGGCGCGACCCCCGACCACGAGCCGGCCGGCGGCAACCCCCAGCATCCAGGCTTCGTCACCCGGGGCGTGCTCGACCCCCGGACCCTCTACTACCGACGGGTGGTCACCGACGCGGTGCGCGCCGTGCAGGCCGCCCGGGCGCATCCGCTGGTGGACCCCGACCAGGTGGTGGCCACCGGGATCAGCCAGGGTGGCGGACTGTCGCTGGCGGTCGCCGCCCTCGACCCCCGGCTGCGCGCGGTCGCGCCCGACGTGCCGTTCCTCTGTGACTTCCGGCGCGGTGCCGAGCTGGCCACCACCGGCCCCTACCAGGAGATCGTCAACTACCTGAAGGTCCACCGGGGCAACGTGGAGCGGGTCTTCGACACGCTGAGCTACGTCGACGGGGTCAACTTCGCGACCCGGGGGCGCTGCCCGGCGCTGTTCAGCGTGGCGCTGATGGACGCCAGTTGCCCGCCGTCGACGGTGTTCGGCGCCTACCACCACTACGCCGGCCCGCGCCGGATGGAGGTGTATCCGTTCAACGGGCACGAAGGCGGCGAGTCGGTACAGGACGAGATCCGGTTGCGGTTCTTCGCCGAGGTGCTGGCCGCCTGAGGAAACCGGACGGACCTCCCCGGGCGTCGAGCCGCAAGCGGGACAGGAGACGGTGTGGGTCGGTCAGGACAGGATCTCGACGTACCCGTCGGTGCCGTGCACGCGGATCCGCTGCCCGTCCCGGATGAGCCGGGTGGCGTCCGGCACACCGACGACGGCCGGCAGGCCGTACTCCCGGGCGATCACCGCGCCGTGGGTCATCAGGCCACCTACCTCCGTCACCAGGCCCGCGACCGCGACGAACAGGGGCGACCAGCTGGGATCGGTGTAGGCCGTGACCAGGATGTCGCCGGCCTCGATCTCGGCCTCCGTCAGGTCGAGGATGACGCGCGCCCTCCCCTCGACGGTCCCGACGGAGACCGGCAGGCCGACCAGGGCGCCGGCCGGCACGTCGTCGCGCCGGTACGCCCCGACGACGGCCTCGCCGTCGGACGTGAGCACCCGGGGTGGCGTGAGCGCGTGGTACGACCGGAACGCATCCTTGCGCTGCCGGATGAGCCGGGCGTCCACGCTGTTCGCCCGCACGACGTCATGGAGCTCCTGGAACGTGAGGTAGAAGATGTCCTCCCGGTCGGCGAGCACGCCGGCCCGCACGAGGAGCTCGGCCTCGTGGAGCAGGGCCTGCTTGTAGACGAAGTAGCGGCTGACGATGCCGTACTTCGGGTACTCGCGGTACCCGATGAAGGTGCGTACCCGGTCGATCATCCGCTTGGTCTCGGCGGCCTTCTGTTCCCCGTCGGGCAGGGCCCGCAGGCGCGAGAGCACGTCCTGTTCCTTCTGCTGTGCCTTCTGCCGCCCCTGCTCGAAGCGCTGCGCGGCGGCTCCCGGCGCGAAGTTCCTGACGTTGTCCAAAATCAGGGGCACGAGCGTGAGGGGCCGTTCGCTCCAACGCGGCCTCGTGATGTCGATCTCGCCGACGCAGCGCATGCCGTACCGGTCGAGGTAGGCCCCGATGGCGTCCCGCGCCTCGGTTCCGCCCGGGAGCTTCGGCAACTCGTCCAGGAAGTCCTCGTCCTCGACACCGTGCAGGAACGCCACCACCTCCGGATGCGGCCGGATCACGTCGGCCACGTCGAGCAGCGCCAGGCCCATCTCCGAGGTGACGTTGTCGGGGGCGGACAGGGTGAGCGTGTCGGCCGCGTTCTTCTCGCCCAGCCACTCCTGTAGCTGGTCGTTGAGCCACCAGGTGGCCTGCATGACCGCCATGATCGCCTGCATGCTCAGCGGATCGCCGAGGACTCGTTTGTGCTCCTGGAACGCCTCCAGCAGGAAGTCGAACAGCTCCGGTCCGGTCTTCGTCCGGATGTCGCGCCGCAGGGCGGCGACGGACGCCTGGCTGCGCGCGATCAGCTCGGTGACGATGGCCGGATCGGTCTCGATCGGGGCGGGCGGGCCGCCGGCCGGCGGCCTGCCGGGACCGGCGTCCGCAAGCGACCGGACGAGGTCGCCGCGGTCGGGGGACGACAGGACGAAGTCGTCGCGGTCGAGGACGGTCTCCAGGGCGTCCCTGGTCAGTGGGTCGGACCTCCCCACCATCTCGAGGAAGCCGGCGCGGCTCGCGGGCGAGGCCAGATTCCGGGTGGCGTCGACGAACAGCCTCCCGCCGGCCTCGTGCATCGGCGCCATGGCCGTCAGCTGCCACACGGAGATCCCCAGGGGCCTCATGGGGTCGGTCATCATCTGTTGGTGACCGACCGAGAGGTAGACGTGGTTCTCCCCGTCCCCGGCGGCGGGGACGGGGAATAGCGTGGTGATCGGCCGGCTCTGGACGATCTGGAAGTCCTCGTCGACCAGGCACCACTCGATGTCCTGCGGGCAGCCGAAGTGCGCCTCGATCCGCCGGCCGAGCCGCACGAGTCGCACGACCTGCGCGTCGGTCAGCGCCGGCTGCTCCTGCCGCTGCGGGTCGATCGTCACTTCCCGCGTACCGCCGTCAGGCAGGGCGTGGACGGCACGCTGCTTGGCGGCCACCGTCCTGGCGACGATCCCGTCGTCGCGCACCCGGAAGACGTCCGGGTTCACCAGTCCGGAGACCAGGGCCTCGCCGAGGCCGAAGCTGGCGTCCACGGTGGCGACCTTCCGGTTGCCCGTGACGGGATCGGCCGTGAACAGGACGCCGGCCGCGTGCGGGAAGACCATCCGCTGCACGACCACGGCCATGTGGACCGCGCGGTGGTCGATGCCGTTGCGCTGGCGGTAGGTCACCGCCCGCTCGGTGAACAGCGACGCCCAGCACCGGCTGACGTGCTGGAGGATCGACGCCGAACCGACCACGTTCAGGTACGTGTCCTGCTGACCGGCGAACGAGGCCGTCGGCAGGTCCTCCGCCGTCGCGCTGGACCGGACGGCGTAGGCGGCCTGCTCGCCGAGCCCGGCGAGCGCGCGGCGGATCGCCGCCGCGAGATCGCCCGGGATGGTGATCCCTTCGATGGTCTGGCGGATCGTCGCGCTGAGCGCGCGGATCGCCTGCCGGTCGTCCGCGTTCAGGCGCGACAGCTGGTCGAGCCGATCGCCGAGCGACGGCGCTTCCGCCATGATCCGCCGGAAGGCGTCCGTCGTCACGCAGAAGCCCGCCGGCACACGGACGCCCTCGATCCGCGACAGACCGCCCAGGTGCGCGCCTTTGCCGCCGACGACCGCGATCTGCCTCTCGTCGAGACTGTGCAGGTCCAACACGTACTGCTCGATCATCGCGCTACCTCCGAGGCACGCGGGACGTGCCCCATTTCCGCAGGTTGTGGCTTCGGCCGACGATTCTGCGCCCCTACCCGGGTCTTGCCGCAAGCCCCCCGGTGCGCTATACGTTAAGAGTGGCAGGGAGAGGTCTCCCTGCCTTTCTTTTTGCCTGCCGCGCGGAAATGGATCCCCGGTGTCGTCCCCGGGGCGGTCGGCCGCGACTACGGGCCGGGTGCCGGAGCGGCCGTCACCGGGCGTTCCCGGGGGTGCAGCAGCCGTCGGCGCAGTCCTCGTCCGTCGGTCCGCCCGGCGGCGCGACGAGCCGGGTGGTGGGCGCGCAGCAGGTGTCGCCGCGCCAGGCTTCACGGCCCTCCTTGACCGCGACGGCGGCGATGACCAGCGCGGCGACCGGGTCGGCCCAGGACCAGCCGAACAGGCTGTTCAGCCCCAAACCCACCAGGAGCACGGCGGACAGGTAGGTGCACAGCAGGGTCTGCTTGGAGTCGGCGACCGCCGAGCGCGAGCCGAGTTCCCGGCCGGCGCGGCGCTGCGCGTACGACAGCCCCGGCATGACCGCCAGTGACAGCGCGGCCAGGACCATGCCGACGCTGGAGTGCGCGGCCTCGGCGCCACCGACCAGGGCTCGCACCGACTCCACCGTCACGTACGCGGCGAGGGCGAAGAACGAGACCGCGATGACCCGCAGCGCCGCCTTCTCCCGGGACTCCGGGTCGCGGCCGGCGAACTGCCACGCCACCGCCGCCGCCGACGACACCTCGATCACCGAGTCCAGCCCGAAGCCGATCAGCGCGGTCGACGACGCGATCGTGCCGGCGGTGATCGCCACGACCGCCTCGACGACGTTGTAGGTGATCGTCGCGGCGACCAGCAACCGCACCCGGCGGGCGAGCACCGCCCGGCGCTGCGGCGACGGCCCCGCCGGGGTCAGGTCGATCAGGGGCAGGCTCATCAGCAACAGCCCTTCTCGTCGGAGGTCGGGCAGGCGGCCGGGTCGACCGTCAGCACCAGCCCCAGCAGGTCCCCGAGGGCGTGCGCCAGCTGCGGGTCGGCCAACTCGTACCGGGTCCGCCGCCCCTGCGGCACGGCGACGACCAGGCCGCAGCCGCGCAGACACGCCAGATGGTTCGACAGGTTCTGCCGGGTCGTCCCCAGCAGCTCGGCCAGTTCCGCCGGATAGCCCGGCCCGTCGCGCAGGGCCAGCAGCAGCCGCGCCCGGGTCGGATCCGACAGGGCATGGCCGAAGCGGGCCAACACCTGCCCGTACGTCAACGCCTCCACGCCATGGATAGTACATCGGATGCTGAACTGAACGGCCGAGCATGGCCGGTGACTCCCAGGTGACCCTCGGTCTTCACCCCGCCTGGGAGTAGAGCGGACGCTGTATCGGGGATCAGCTCCGCGAGGAGTACTGCTCCTCCGGCGCGACAGCGGGCTCGGGCTCAGGCTCGCCGAGGTCCCGCAGTTTGACCGCCACCACGGCGGCGGAGGCCGCGATCAGCACCGCGCCGATACCGGAGATCACCGCCAGCCCGTTGGTGAAGGCGTCGCGGGCCACCTCCGCGAGCCGGGCGCCTTCCGAGGCCGGGAGCCGCTGGGCCACCGTCAGGGCCTCGGCCAGCGTCTCGGCGGCACGATCGGACCACCCGGCGGAGACGCCGGCCGGCATCTGGTCACGGACCTGGCCGCTGTAGACGGCGGTGCCGACGCTGCCCAGCACGGCGAGGCCCAGGGCACCGCCGAACTCGTTGCCGGTCTCCGACACGGCGGAGGCCGCGCTGGCCCGTTCCGGCGGAGCCGAGCTGACGACCAGGTCGGTACCGAGGTTCAGGGCGGGCGCGATGCCGCTCGACATGATGGCGAGGCCGGTGACCAGCAGCGCGAAGTCCGTAGGGCCGACCTGGGTCACCAGCGCCAGACCGACGGCGGCCAGGCCCAGGGCCGCGGCCATCACGTACGCCCTGCGCGCCACGCGCAGCAGGCTGGTGGCGACCACCGTCCCGACCAGGCCGCCCACACTGCCCGGCAGCGTCCACAGCCCCGCCTCCAGCGGTGACAGGTCGTGGACCAGTTGCAGGGCCTGCACGATGAACAGGTTGATGCCGAACATCATGAAGGAGAGGGCGGCGAGCGTCCCGAGCGAGACCGAGAAACGCGCCTCGCGGAACAGGTCCAGATCGATGAGCGGGTCCGTCAGACGGCGCTGGCGGCGCAGGAAGAACCCGCCGGCGAGCAGCCCGGCGGCGATGGCCAGCAGCGCGACGGGGCCCACGCCCGCCCGGGCGATCTCCTTGATGCCGTACACCGCGGGCAGGACGGCGGCCAGCGACAGCGCGGAACTGGGCAGGTCCAGGCGTCCGGCGTGCTCCGCGCGGTACTCGGGCAGCAGAACTGGGCCGGCGACGAGCAGCAGCGCCATCACCGGCACCGCCATCAGGAAGACCGACCCCCACCAGAAGTGCTCCAGCACCAGGCCCCCGACGAGCGGACCACAGGAGGCGCCGATGGTGAAGCTCAACACCCAGACCGAGATGGCGATGGTGCGTTGGCGTTCGTCGAGGAACATCACGCGCAGCAGCGAGAGCGTCGACGGCATCAGGGTGGCGCCGGCGAGGCCCAGCAGCGCACGGGCGGCGATCAGCATCTCGGCGCTGTCGGCGTACGCCGCGAGCACCGACGCCGCCGCGAAGGCCACGGCGCCGGCCAGTAGCAGGCGCCGGCGGCCCGTACGATCCCCGAGCGTCCCCATGGTGATGAGGAAGCCCGCGACGAAGAAGCCGTAGATGTCGGTGATCCACAGTAGCTGCGAGCTCGTCGGGTTCAGGTCGACGCTAAGCCTCGGCACGGCGAGGTGCAGCACCGTCATGTCCATCACGATCAGCATTGCCGGTAGGGCCAGGACGGCGAGGCCCGTCCACTCCCTCAGGCCGGCCCGGGGGGCCTGCGCTTGGCTCATCGTGTCGTCCTTTCCAGGAGGCCGTCCTCGTCAGGCGGCCCACTCGTCGTTCTTGCGGTACCAGTCGACCGTGTCGGCCAGCGCGGCGCGGAGGTCGTGGCGTGGGGTCCAGCCCAGCTCGGTCCGGATCTTCGTGCTGTCCACCGAGTAGCGGCGGTCGTGGCCGGGACGGTCGGCGACGAACTCCACCCGGTCCCAGTCCGCGTCACAGAGTTCGAGCAGCACCGCCACGAGTGCGCGGTTGGTGAGCTCGGCGCCGCTGCCGATGTTGTAGATCTCCCCCGGCCGGCCCCTCGTGCGCACCCGTTCCAGCGCGTCCACGTGGTCCTCGACGTGCAGCCACTCGCGTGTGTTCTCGCCGGTGCCGTAGAGCGGCACGGTGCGTCCGGCGAGCAACCGGGTGACGAACAGCGGAATGATCTTTTCCGGGTACTGCCGCGGCCCGAAGTTGTTGCAGCAGCGGGTGACCACGACGTCCAGGCCGTAGGTGGTGTGGTAGCTCAGGGCGAGCAGGTCGCTGGCCGCCTTCGACGCCGAATACGGCGAGCTCGGTCGCAACGGGTGGCTCTCGGGCCAGGAGCCGCTGGCGATCGAGCCATACACCTCGTCGGTCGAGACGTGCACGAACCGACGTCCACCGTGGCGGCGTGCCGCCTCGAGGAGGGTGCCAGTGCCCAGCACGTTGGTGCGCACGAACTCCGCGCCGCTGGCGATGGACCGGTCCACATGAGTCTCCGCGGCGAAGTGGACGATCTCGTCGGCCGCCGCCACCAGATCGTCCACCAGCGAGGCGTCACAGATGTCGCCCCGGACGAACCGGAATCCCGGGCAGTCGCGGATTTCATCCAGGTTCGCCGCGTTGCCGGCATAAGTGAGTTTGTCAAGTACGGTGACTGACAGCCTGTCGTGATGCCCTTCCAACAGCACCCGGGCATAGTGGGAGCCGATGAACCCGGCGCCACCGGTGATCAAAATGTTCCTCGACACGATTGCTCCTCAAAAATCGGCGGTTCGGCTACGACCAGGGACGCTGCGACAACCGACTACTCAACGTGTTACACCGCGTCGCCATCGGCATAATGTGAGCCGCTGGACGCGTTCGATCTCGGCACGATCAGGCTGGTTCCCATCGACACGGGAGGTCATAGATGTCCTTCGATGTGAGGCACCCGCACCAATCGTTGCCCCTCGGCAACGCGGAACACCTCACTTCGCCGGGCCCGGCCGTACCGGGGGCGCGCGTCCTGATCGCGTCGGACTGCCCGGCCGTGGAGATCCTCCGGCAGGACGTGGTACGCCAGAACTACTCCGCCACCATCGCGACGACCGGTCGCGCCGTCCTGGAGACCTTCGCCTCCTACGACCTCATCCTGCTCGACACCGACCTGCCCGACCTCGACGGCGTCTCGGTCTCGCGCGCGATCCGCCAGATCAGCACGATCCCGATCATCGCCTTCGCCTCGGCCGACGAGATCGAGAAGGTCCTGCTGCTGGAGACCGGCTGCGACGACTGCATCGAACGGCCGTACCGGACCCGGGACCTGATCGCCCGGATCAAGGCCGTGCTGCGCCGCGCCGCGCTGGCCCAGTTCCACACGGCGCAGTACCCTGCGGCGGTCCCGCCCGCGCCGGCACGGCACCGTGTCGTGCCACCGCCCCCCGGGGCAGGGCACGACATGGTGCCGCACGAGGACCACGGCCGCATCGTCAGCGTGGCCGACCGGCTGGTCATCAACCCGGCGTTGCGCGAGTCCCGGCTGGACGGGCGGCTGCTGCCGCTGACCCGCAAGGAGTACGACCTGCTGGAGCTGCTCGCGTCGGCGCCCGGCCGCATCTTCGACCGGGCGGAGCTGATGACGAAGATCTGGGATTACCCGGCCGGTATGCCGATCAACGCCCAGACCAGCCGCACGATCGACACACACGTCAGCAGCCTGCGCAGGAAGCTCGGCCACCGCGACTGGATCGCCAACGTGCGTGGCGTGGGCTTCCGGTTGGACGTCCCGGGCCGGCGGCGCACGGACCGGGGCGCGCACCCCCGGCTCATGCCGGTGGCCCCGGGCGAGCGCCCAGGGCAGGGCGTACTCAGGCTGCTAGACGCCACCGAGTCTGCTTGACCTTGTCCTTACGGAAGGCGAAGACGGTGTGCGGCGCGATGCGCATGCCCCACGCCCGGCCGACGGCGCCCTCGTACAGGTCGCCGTCGACCTTGTAGTCCCACGCGGGGCCGTACTTCGCGCGGAAGGTCTCCGCGGCCGCCTCCAGCACGGCGCTGTCGGTGACCCGGGCCGCCTCGCCGGTCACGGTGACGTCCACCCCCGCACCCAGGACGTTCATGCCGGTCAGCATGGTGCAGCGCGGGTTGGCCCGCAGGTTGCGCATCTTCTGCTCGGTCGGCAGCGCGCAGAACCACAGCGCGCCGTCGTGCCACGCGCCGGCGACCGGGGTCACGTGCGGCGTCCCGGACGGCCGCACGGTCGAGAGCCAGTAGAGCTGCGCCCCGGCGAGCAGGTCCAGGGTGGCGGTCCAGTCCTCCGGGTCCGCGCCCGGGTAGCTGTAGCGGGGGTCGACGGTCACCTCGTAGGGCGTGCCGGACATCAGCGATCTCCCTTCACTAGCGTAGTGGCGGCCAGGGCCAGCTCCAGCTCGCGTCCGGCCTGTTCGCTCAGTCCCCGCCGGACCTCGGGGTACGAGCCGATGATCTTGTCTGCCTGGGTGTCGGGGTCGTACACGCCGCAGAGCGTGTCGAGGACCAGCTTGTCGATCCGGTTGCGGCGCACGATCTCGTCGTACGGCATCCGCGTGAAGGCCACCATCTGGTACAGCTGGGTGAACTCGGCGGGGTGCCGCTCGTGCAGGCGGCGTTCCAGGCGCTTGCGGCGGTGGAACTCCTCGTCGGCGATGTGCTCGCTCAGCTCGTGCAGGTTCTCCATCGACAGCTGCGAGATCGCCTGCCCTGCGGCCACCCGGCGCTCGCTGAACTCGGCGCACGCCGCCCGGACCGCCTCGTGCCGGTCGACACCCGAGGTCAGGTACTTGTCGAGAAGTTCACACAGGACGGCGGCGTCCTCGAAGCTGCAGTTGATGCCCTGCCCGAAGAACGGGACGATGGTGTGCGCGGAGTCCCCCACCAGCACGGCCCGGCCGTAGTTGTACGGCGCGCAGTCGACCACCTTGAGCAACGCCGGGCGGATCCGGACCACCTCCTCCGCCACGTACGGCAGCGACGCGACGATGTCCGGGTACTCCCGCTCGAAGTGCGCGCGTACCGCCCGCCCGTCGGTCAGGGAACGGAAGCGCAACTCGCCCCGGTCGTTCTCCACCGGCATGAACAGCGTGGTGGTCGCGCTACCGTCCCGGTTGGGCTGCGCCTGAAGGAAGTGGTCGGTTCGCGGCCACAGGTGCATCCCGTCCGGTTCCAGTCCGGCGGATCCCTCGGCGGTGAGGGTCACCTCGACATGGCCGTGCGAGATGTAGCGCTGGTGGACCTGCATCCGGGCGCCGGTCTTCGACAACTCGTAGCGCAGGGCGCTGTTCGCGCCGTCGCAGCCGATCAGGATGTCGCCGGCGGCCCGGCGCACGGTGCGGTTCGAGTCGACGAACATCGCCTCACTGCGGTGCGCGTCGGCCCCCACGCAGGCGTGACCGAAGAAGATCTCGGCCCCCGCGGCCCGCGCCTCGGCCAGCAGGTTGCGCTGCAGCTCACGCCGGGGCACCGACAGCAGATGGTGGGCGTCGCTGACCCCGTACGGCTGGTGGGTCAGCGTGCCGTCGCGGTGGTGCACGATCCGCTGCCGCAGGATCGTGCCCGTCTCGTAGATGCGCTCGCGCAGCCGCCGGTGCAGCACGCTGAGCCCACGGTGTGTGAGGGTCAGGTTGAACGAGCGGCCGGTGCCCTGCTGGAGCGCGGTGTCCGCGGTGCACTTCTCGTACAGCTCGACCTCGAAGTCACGGCGCCGCAGTTCCACGGCCAGGAGGCAGCCCACCGGGCCGGCACCGACGATGACCGCCTTGGGTCTGGTTGCTGACATGTGGAGGAGTCCTTCCCTGAGGTCACGGCGCCGGTGTGGGGGCGAGCTGGCCGGTCTCGGTGAAGTACGCGAGCATCGAGGTGATCCACCCCGGGTCGACCGTGGGCATCTCCAGGCCGAGCCTGGCCAGGTCACCGATGGTGCGGTCGTTGACGTACCGGTGCTCGCCCAGCTTCATGGCGCCCTCGCGGAACAGTGGGACCAGGCTCGCCAGCGAGCTGCCGTCCGGGTCGGCCGGCGCGGCTTCCAGGGCCGCCAGCCACTCCTGCGCGGACACCGTCCGGGGACGGCGCCCGACCGAGGCCAGGGCGGTGAGGACGGTCTCCCAGTCCATGCCGGTGGGGTGGAAGATGTGCACCGTACGGTTCTGGACCTGTTCCGAGCGGGAGAGCCGGACCACCGCGTCGGCCACCAGGTCCACCGGCAGCAGGTCGACCGGCCGGCCCAGGTCGTCCGGCACCACCCCCAACTGCAGGAAGCTCTTGATCTGCAGCCAGAAGAAGTCGTCCGTGCGGCACGCGCCGGTGGTCGAGTCGGGGCCGATCCGGCCGATGCGGTGCACGGTGACCGGCACGCCGCGCGCCCGCGCCACCAGGGCCAGCCGTTCGGCGACCCACTTGCTCTGTGCGTAGCTGATGCCCAGGCCCTCGGCCGTGGCGGGAACGCTCTCCTCGTCGATCACCCGGGCCGGCTCGGCCGGCGAGAAGACCGCCAGCGTCGACATGTGGTGCAGTGGCTTGAGCACGGTGTCGGCGCAGAACTCCGCCACGCGCACGAAGCCGTCGACGTTGGACGGCCGGACCGAGACGTACGGCGCGGAGAAGTTGATGTGCGCCGCGGCGTGGTACACCGCCTCGATCCGGCCGGCGAGATCCCGGTAGTCCGCCTCGGACAGCCCGAAGCGCTCCCGGGCGAGGTCACCGGCGACCACCCGGACCCGGGAGAGGTCCACGCCCACCCGGTACCGCCGACAGGTCTCCTCCACCCGGGCACGGCCCTGTTCCTCGTCGTCGGCGCGGACCAGGCAGTACACCTCGTACCCCGCCGCCTGCAACGCCCTGAGCAGGAAGCCGCCGAGGAACCCGGTGACACCGGTGAGCAGCACCGTCCGGGCCGTACGCGGATCGGCGCGGCGCACGACCCGGAGCTCCAGTCCGTCCAGCAGTCGGGTGTCCGCCCAGAGGTCCGGACCGGCGGCCCCGTCGTGTCCGGCCCGGATGTCGTCGATCCGGGCCGCCATGCCGGCCAGGCTCGGCGTCGCGAGCAGGGCGCTGAGGGCCAGGCCCACCTCGAACTCCTCCTCCAGCGCCTGTCGCAGCCGCACCGCCAGCAGGGAGTGGCCGCCGGCCGAGAAGAAGTCGGTGTCCGGCCCGAATCCGGCGCCGGGCAGCAGCCCGGCCCACACTGCGGCGACCCGCTGCTCGGTCTCGGAGAGCGGGCGACCGTCGACGTCCTCGCGCTGCGCGGGCAGGTCGGCCGCTCGCGCGGCGAGGGCCTTGCGGTCGGTCTTGCCGCTCGGGGCGACCGGCAGACGGTCCAGGGTCACGAACCGCGACGGCACCATGTACGCCGGCAGCGCACGTCCCAGCCGTGCTCGCAGGTCGTCGGGGACCACCGGCGTCCCCCCGCCGGTGCACACGAAGGCGACCAGGTGCCGGTGACCGGGGCCGTACTCGGCGGCCACCACCGCGGACGCCGTGATGCCCGGCAGTTCGTTCAGGGCGGCCTCCACCTCGCCCGGCTCGATCCGGTAGCCCCGGATCTTGATCTGCTCGTCCACGCGGCCCAGGTGGACCAGCCCGTCCGAGACGGTGAGGGTCACCAGGTCGCCGGTGCGGTAACACCTCGCCCCCGGCTCGTCGACGTACGGGTCCGGCAGGAACCGCTCGCGCGTCTGCGCGGGCAGGTTCAGGTAGCCGCGGCCCACCACCGGGCCGCCGACGTACAGCTCGCCGCGCACGCCGAACGGCACCGGGCGCCGCTCCTCGTCGAGCACGTACGCACGGACGTTGCCGGCGACCTGGCCGATCGCGGGGCGTTCGGGCCACGACGACGGGTCCCGGGGCAGCCGCAGCGCGCTGACCAGGTGCGCCTCCGACGGTCCGTACGCGTTGATCAGCACGGCCGGGGTGCACCGGCGGAACATCTCGCGGATCTGGGCGGTCACGACCAGCGCTTCCCCCGTGGTGCAGACCTCGGCGAGGTCCGGCAGCGCGACGTCCTCCCGGGTGACCACGGTGGCCAGTTCCTGTAGCGCCACGTAGGGCAGGAAGACACGGTTCACCTTCCGCTCCCGCAGATGGTCCGCGAGCCGGCGCAGGTCGGTGCGCATCTCCTCGGTCGGGACGACCACCGTGCCGCCCGCGCAGAGCGTGCAGAAGATCTCCATGAACGACACGTCGAAGGAGATCGACATGTACTGCAGGGTGCGGGCGGCCCCGCCCAGCCCGGACAGGTCGTCCTGTCGGTGGACGAGATTGGTGATGGTGACGTCGTTGATGACCACCCCCTTCGGCCGGCCGGTCGAGCCGGACGTGTAAACGATGTACATCTCGTCGCCGGGCTCACGCCGCTCCGCCAGGTCACCGTCGTCGACGGGCAGGTCCACACCGGCCAGGTCGACGACCGTGGTACCCGCGGGCACCTCGGCCGGCGGGCGGCCACGCACGAGCAGGATCCCCGGGCGCGCGTCGCGCAGCATCAGCGTGAGGCGTTCCGGCGGGTACCCGGGATCCAGCGGCACGAACGACGCCCCGCTCTTGAGCACGGCCAGCAACGCGACGACCGCGTCCGGGCCGCGCTCCAGCCCGATGGCCACCCGGGTGCCCCGGCGCGCGCCGTGCCGGCCCAGGACCCGGGCCAGCCGGTTCGCCGCGGCGTTGAGCTGCCCGTACGTCAGCTCCCCGGCCGGGGACTCCAGCGCGACCCGGTCGGCGTGGTCGCGTACCCGGGCCTCGAACAGCTCCGGGACCGACTGCCGCGCCGGGCGCTCGTCCACCGGCCCCGGCCACGCCCCGGCCAGCTCACGCAGCTCGGCCTCGGGAATCCAGCGCACCTCGCGCACGTCGCGGCCGGGGTCGTCCAGCAGATCCGTCAGCACCGTGCGGAACCGCTCCGCCATCCGGGCCACGGTGTCGTGGTCCAGCACCGCCGGGTCGTACTCGAAGGTCAGCCCGACGTGGTCCACGCCCTCCTCGGCCACCAGCGCGAGGTCGTACTTCGGTGCGCCGGTGACGTGCCGCCACCCGTCCGAGCCCAGGCCCAGGTGGCGCAGGTCGCGCCGCTCCGCGGGCATGATCGTCACCATCGTCTGGAACAGGGGCGACCGGCCGCCGGCGCGGTTCGGCGCCACCGTCTCGACGACCCGTTCGAACGGCACGTTCTTGTGCCGCAGCGCGGCCCGG
The DNA here is from genome assembly GCF_900091495.1 of Micromonospora echinospora. Lineage (NCBI taxonomy): Bacteria > Bacillati > Actinomycetota > Actinomycetes > Micromonosporales > Micromonosporaceae > Micromonospora > Micromonospora echinospora. The sequence goes on from NZ_LT607413.1 coordinate 7,315,504, forward strand.
ACCTCGTCCCGGGTCGCGACCAGCAGCTCGGTGCCCGTACGGCCCGGGGCCACCCGGTGCCGCAGGACCACCGTGTTGACCAGGTGGCCGATGACGTGCTGGTCCGCCGAGCGGTCCCGCAGCGAGACCGGCAGGCCGACCATGAGGTCCTGCTGACCGGTGTGCCGGTGCATCAGCAGCGCGTACGCGGCCAGCAACGCGACAGCCGGGGTCACCCCGTGCGCGGCTGCCCGCTCCCGCAGCCGGGCGGTCTCGGGCGCGGTGAGTTCCGTGCGCACCGACTCCGCGGCGGCCGAGCCGCGCCGCCCCGCGGGACGGTCCAGCGGCAGGTCCAGCAGCGGCGGGGCCCCGGCCAGGTGCTCGGTCCAGTACGCCAGGTCCGCCTCGCCGGCCGGGCGCAGAGCCGCGACCGCCTCCCGGAACTGGGGGGCCGCCGCCTCCCGTGGCAGCTCCTCGCCGGCCACCAGCCGCCCGTACGCGGTGAGCCACTCGCTGAGCAGCACCGACCAGGAGAAGCCGTCGAACACCGCGTGGTGCACGCTGACCAGCAGCACCGTCCCGTCCGGGCCGGCGTCGACGCACAACGCGCTCAGCAGCGGCCCGTCGGCCAGGTCGAGGTGCTCGGCCGCGAGTTCCGCCGCGAGCTTGCCGGCCTCGCCGGCGGACGCGACGGCGGCGGTGCGGAAGTTGAACCGTGGCTCGACCGCCACCCGCTGCATCAGCGTGCCGTCGCGCATCTCGAACGTGGTGCGCAGGCTCTCGTGGCGGCCCACGACGTGCTTTAGTGCCATCCGCAGCGGACCGGGGTCGAGCGGACCGGGGAAGTGCAGCGAGACCGGCGAGTTGTACGCGGTCCGCGCGTCCCCGAACTCGCTGAGGTACCAGATCCCGGCCTGCCCCGCCGTGGCCGGCCACATCGACGCGTCGCCGGGGGCCGCCGGCGGGCCGGCCGGCGTCGCCGGGCCGGTGGACAGCCGTGCGACCAGTTCCTCGGGACTGCCGGACGCGGCGACGTCGCCGGGGTCGACATCACGCCCGAGGATGTCGGCCAGCTCGGCGGCGAGCACGTCCGGCCGCCCCGCGGCGCTGCGCCAGCGGTCCCGCACCACGGTGAGCAGGGCGCCGGTCATGCCGGCACCCCCGGGCGGCTCTGACGCAGGGCACGGATGTGTCCGGCCAGGCTCGCGGCGTTGTCGTGCTGGAAGATGTCCTCCGGCCGGACGTCGACGCCCATGACGTCGTGCAGGCTCGCCGCGAGCTGGATGATCTGCAGCGAGTTCGCGCCAGAGGCCAGGAACGAGTCGCGCACCCCGATCGGCTGCCGTCCGGTCACGCCCGCCAGCAGGCTCGTCACCGTGGCGGCGAGGACGTCCTCGGCGGTGGGGCGCGGCCCCGCCGACCCATCCGGCTCGACCAGGACAGCCCGCGGCTCCTGCAGGGCCATCCGGTCCAGCTTGCCGTTGACGTTGACCGGCAGCTCGGCCAGGTGGTGGACCCGGGCCGGCAGCATGTAGTCGGGCACCCGGCCCTTCAGGTCCGCCAGCAGCGCCTCGGTGCTCGGCGGCTCACCCGTGGCGGTGGTACAGAACAGGACCAGCTCCTTCTGGCCGTCGGTGCCGTCCACCGCCCGCACCACCGCCCGCTGCACCAGGCCACCCTGCTCGGCGGCGAGTTCGACCTCGCGCAGCTCGACACGGAAGCCCCTGATCTTGACCATCTGGTCGGTCCGCCCCACCAGGACCACCTCGCCGGCCGGATTGGTCCGCGCCCAGTCGCCGGTGCGCAGCAGCCGTACGCCATCGACGGTGGGGAACTTCGCCGCGGTCTCGTCCGACGACGCGAGGTACCCCTGGGCCATACCGGCGCCGCTGATGCACATCTCCCCCACCTCGCCGGGCGCACACGGGGTCAGGTCCTCGCGGAGCACGTGCAGTCCCACACCGGGCAGCGGCCGGCCGATCGGCACCACCCCGAGCCGCAGGTCCTCCTCGGTCATCGGGTGCACCGCGGTCAGCGCCGAGTTCTCGGTGCAGCCGAAGGCGTTGTAGACGGTGCCCGGCACCGCCTTCATGACCCGCTCCAGGTGGGCCAGCGACGGGAAGTCCCCGCTGACGATCAGCGTACGGATCCCGGCGAACGCCTCCGGGTGAGCGTCGACCAGCAGGTTCATCAGGCCGCCCGGCAGGTTGAGGAAGGTGACGCCGCACTCGGTGATGGTGCTCGCCAGCCTCGGCAGCGACGGCAGTTGCGACGGCAGGATCACGACCCGGGCGCCGTGCAGCAGGCTCAGCCAGATGTCCGTCGTGGACGCGGCGAACGAGTACGGCGCGAGCTGCAGGAAGCAGTCGTCCGGACGGACCGTCACCTCCCCGTTGTAGGACGCGACCCGGGCGATGCCGCGGTGGGCGATCCGCACTCCGCGGGGACGGCCGGTCGAGCCGGAGGTGAACAGGACGAAGGCGGTGCTTTCCGGGTCGGTGCACAGGCCCGGGCTGGTGTCGTCCAGCCCGGTGCTCGCGGCCAGCAGCTCGTGGACGTCACGCTCGACGGTCACGGAGCCCAGTCCCGCCGGCACGTCGCGCAGGGTCAGCGGCAGGTCCGCCTCACGGGCGACCGAGCGGCGCACGGCGACCGGGTGCGCGGGATTCAACGGGACCACGACGGCGCCGGCCTTGAGCAGCCCGATGATGGCGACGTAGAGCTCCAGGCACCGCGACATGTGGAGCCCGACCCGGGTGCCCGGGACCACGCCCTCGTCCCGGAGCCGGCGCGCGAGGCGGTTCGCGGCGGCGTCGAGCTCGCGGTACGTCAGCGACGACGAGCCGTACTGCAGCGCGACCCGGTCGCCGGCCGCGCGGGCGGCAGCCTCGAATGCCACGGGGATGGTGGGGACGTCTCGCAGATGCGGGATGGTGTGCACGCTTCCTCCTGCGCAGCATCGGATGGCCGCCGCGGCGGGGGCCGCGGCGGCCGGGGATCGATGGAGAGGCTTCCCACTCAGGCGGGCAGCGAGGCCCGCAGGTAGTCGGCCGTGGTCGTACGGCCCTCGGCGGCCATCTCGGCCGGGGTGCCGGTGAAGACCACCTGGCCGCCGTGCTCGCCGGCGCCGGGACCGATGTCGATGACCCAGTCGCTGTGCTTGACGACGTCGAGGTCGTGCTCGATCGCGACGACCGTGTTGCCGGCGTCGACCAGGCGGTCCAACAGGGCGAGCAGGTTCTGCACGTCCGCCATGTGCAACCCGGTGGTGGGCTCGTCGAAGACGTACACGCTGCCGCTCTCGTGCAGGCGGTCGGCGAGCTTGAGCCGCTGACGTTCGCCGCCGGACAGCATGGACAGCGGACGCCCGAGGGTGAGGTAGCCGAGCCCGACGTCGCGCAGCGGGTCCAGCCGCTTCACGATCGCCCGGTCGCGGAACCAGTCGCGGCTCTCCTCCACGGTCAGGTCCAGCACCTCGGCGATGTTGCGCCCGTCGATGCGGTGCGCCAGGACGTCCTGGCGGTAGCGCGTGCCGCCGCAGACCTCGCAGACGACGGTCACCGGGTCCATGAAGGCCAGGTCCGTGGTGATCGTGCCACGGCCCTTGCACTCCGGGCAGGCGCCCTTGGCGTTGAAGCTGAACAGGCTCGCGTCCAGGCGGTGCGCCGCGGCGAACTGCTTGCGGACGAGGTCCCACACCCCGGTGTAGGTGGCCGGCGTGGACCGCGGGTTGATCCCGACCGCGGACTGGTCCAGCACGATGGCCTGCGGGTACTCGGCGGCGAAGACCTTGGAGACGAGCGTCGACTTGCCCGAGCCGGCCACGCCGGTGACCGAGGTCAGCACGCCCAGGGGAAAGTCCACGTCCACGCCACGCAGGTTGTGCAGCTTCGCGTTGCGGATCGGCAGGGTGCCGGTGGGCTTGCGCGTCCGCGGCTTCAGCCCCGGCAGGGCCTTGAACGCCCGGCCGGTGACGGTGTCGCTGGCGGCCAGCTCCTTGACGCTCCCGGTGAAGACGATCTCGCCGCCCGCCGCGCCGGGCCCCGGCCCCACGTCGATGACGTGGTCGGCGATCTCGATGACGTCCCGGTTGTGCTCGACGATCAGCACGGTGTTGCCCTTGTCGCGCAACGCGGTGAGCAGGTCCGTGAGCCGGTTCACGTCGTGGGCGTGCAGGCCGACGCTGGGCTCGTCGAAGATGTACGTCATCCCGGTCAGCGAGGAACCCAGGTGCCGGACCGTCTTCAGGCGCTGCCCCTCACCGCCGGAGAGCGTACGGGTCGGCCGGTCGAGGGTGAGGTAGCCCAGGCCGACCGAGACGATCCGGCGCAGTGACGCCAGCGCGGCCGGCACGACCGGGCCGGGCCAGCGGTCCTCCACCCGCTCCAGCTCGGTCACCAGGTCGCCGATCTCCATGGCGCAGTAGTCGGCGAGGTTGCGCCCGTCGATCCGGGACTCCAGGGCGGCCGGCGCGAGCCGCGCCCCCCGGCACGCCGGGCAGAGCTGCTCGGTGACCACCTTCTCGGTGGCGCGGCGTTCCTTGTCCTTCAACGAGTCCAGGCCGGGCTTGACGAAGCGCCGGGTGAACCGCAGCACCAGGCCCTCGTAGTCGTTCACGGCCACGTTGTTGAACTCGTCCGGCCGGGTCGTCTGGAAACCCTCGCCGTACAGCAGGAGGTCCATCTCCTGCTCGGTGTACCGGGCCAGCGGCTTGTTGGCGTCGAAGAGCGGCTCGAGGTCCGCGCCGCGGGCCTTGCCCTCCTGGTAGCGGCTGACCTGGGCGTAGCGCTTCCAGTAGTTCGTGCCGACCGCGAAGTTGGGGTGCTGGATCGCGCCCTCGTTGAGCGACAGGTTCCGGTCGAGGAGCTTGTCGACGTCGAGCTGCAGGGTGGTGCCCAGGCCCTCGCACTCGGGGCACATGCCCTGCGGGTCGTTGAACGAGTAGAAGTTCGACGGTCCGGCGCTGGGCTCGCCGTAGCGGGAGAACATCACCCGCAGGATCGGGTTCACCTCGGTCATCGTGCCGACGGTGGACCGGTTCCCGCCGCCCACCGCCTTCTGGTCGACCACGATGGCCGGGCTCAGGTTCTCGATGAGCTCGAACTCCGGCCGCTCGTAGCGGGGCAGGCGGTTGCGGATGAAGGCCGGAAAGACCTCGTTGAGCTGCCGCTGGGACTCGACGGCGATGGTGCCGAACACCAGGGAGGACTTGCCCGAGCCGGACACGCCGGTGACCACGGTGAGCGCGCCCAGCGGTATCCGCAGGTCGACGCCCTTCAGGTTGTGGGTACGCGCTCCGGTCACCACGATGTGCTGCCTGTCTGAGGACATAGTGTCCTGGTTCCTCCATACGTATTCGTCCGTCATCGACATGTCCTTTCTTACCCGCCCACGGGAACCGCGCCAGTACCCTCCGTGGCCAGGTCGCGCCACGAGATCCGGCCCCCACGGGTGGCCAGGTCGCCCAGCAGCCGGTCCACCGGGGCGTCCGGTAGCTGGGCGAACCACTCGGCGCTGAGCCGGCCGATGCGCTGGGTGTGCTCCACGACGGGGCGGCGCTCGGCCTCGTACGCGCTCAGGGCGTCCGCCAGCCGCGGCTCCGCGCACAGCGCCGCCGCCAGCACCCGCGCGTCGTCCAGGGCCAGCCGGGTACCGGAGCCGACGGAGTAGTGCGCGGTGTGCGCGGCGTCGCCGACGAGGACCACGTTGCCGCTGGACCAGGTGCGGTTGCGCACCTCGTGGAACCGGCTCCACCGGGAACGGTTCTCCAGCAGACGCGCCCCGCCCAGCGGGCCGGCGAACCACTCGGTGAGCGCGGCGGGCGTCGGGTGGCCCGGCGCCTCGACCAGGAAGGTGCTGCGGTCGGGTCCGTACGGGTAGGCGTGTGCCACGGCCGGGCCGGCGGGCGTCTCGACGACCAGGAACGTCAGGTCGTCGAACGCCCGCCCGGCACCGAGCCAGATGTAGTCCACCCCGATCTGCCGTGTGGTGGTGCCGAAGGCCTGCGCCCGCTGCCCACGGGTGACCGACCGCGCCCCGTCCGCCGCCACGACGAGGTCGTACCCGTCGGCGGCCGGATCCACGGCGCCCTGCGCGAGCCGGACCCCCAGCTCGGCACAGCGCCGGCGCAGCACCCGCAGCAGGGTGCGCCGGTCCATGGCGCCGAGGCGGGGCGCCCCGATGGAGGCCGAGCGTCCGTGCCGGTGGACGGTCAGCCGGTCCCAGCCCGTCACGTGGGTGGCCAGTTCGTCGGCGAGACCGGGGTCCACGTCCCGGAACACCTCCACCGCCGCCGGCGGCAGCACCACGCCGAAGCCGTACGTGTCCTCGACGCCGGCCCGGTCCCGGACGGTGATCTCGTCATCCCGACCGGACCGGGCCGCGAACACGGCGAACGCCAACCCGGCTGGCCCGCCGCCGTTGACCAGGATCCTCATCGGCCGTCCCGGATCAGCTCGCCGATCCGGTGGATCACCGACGCGGCCGGCGGCATGGCGGCCATCTCGGCGGCCACGTCCCGGGCCGCGCGACGCGGTCGGGGGTCGCGCAGCACGGCCTCCAGCGCGACGGTCACGGTGTCCGGGTCGACCGAGTCGAGGTCGAGGGTAGGACCGGCGCCCCGGGCGGTCACCGAGCGGGCGTTGCTCACGTTGACGGTGCCCGGCATCGGCAGCGACACCTGCGGAACCCCGGCGGCGAACGAGCTGAGCACGGTGCCGGAGCCGCCGTGGTGCACGACCGCGTCGGCCGTGTCCAGCAGCGCCCGCAGCGGCAGCCAGCGCTCCGGTCGCACGTGCGGCGGCAGCTCGGCGGGCAGCTCGGGCAGGTCCGCGTCGGCGGTGAGCAGGATCAGCTCGGCGCCCAGGCGCCCGGTCGCGATGACGATGTCACGGTAGAGGCGTCCGTCGAGGGTCATCGCCGCCGCCGACCCGCAGGTGGCGACCACCCGGGGTACGTCACCGCGCCGCAGCGCCCAGTGCGGCAGCGTCCCACCGTTGTTGAAGCAGCCGTAGCGCATCGGGAGGACGTGCTGCGGCTTGCCGATGGCGGTCGGCACGTCGGTGAAGTTGGCCAGCGAGGCGGGCAGGACGTCGATCTCGAACGCGGCCTCGGTGACCGACTCCACGCCCAGCCGGGCGGCGTGCGGGGCGAGATGTTCCAGGGCCGGTCCGAACGTGGGCAGCGGTGTGCCGTAGCCGTGCAGCACGGCCGGGATACCGACCGCCCGGGCCGCCACCAGCGCGGCGGCGTGGATCCCCGGGTACACCACCGCGTCGGCGTGCCAGTCCCGGGCGATCGTGACGAGGTCGTCGAGCTGCCGGGCGCCGACCTCGCCGAACTGCCGGCCGTGCACGGCCAGCGACGTCGGATCGTCCGGGGCCTCGCCCGCCTCACCGCGGGCGAGCATGTCCAGCAGGTCGTCGTACGGCTGCCGGGCCTGCCGGCTCCCACCGGCGTCGGCGGTGACCAGGCCGGCGGCGACCGCGGTACGCGCGGCCGGGCCGGACGTCGCCACGAGCACGTCGTGCCCGGCGGCCAGCGCGGCGTGGGCGAGCGGTACCAGCGGCATGACGTGCGACGCGACGGGCATCGAGGTGAACAGGTAACGCATGATCAGCTCCTCAGCGGCCGGCGGGGGCGGGGATCAGCAGACCGAACTCGGTGGCCGGTGACGGCAGTCCGCTGGGGTCGGCCACCACCGGGGACGGCGTACCGCCCGGTACCCGCCAGGTGGCCGGCGGCTTGTCGGCGATCTCGGTCAGGTAGGCCCCGTACTCGGTGTCGGCGTGCTCGCGGCCGAGCTGCTGCAGGGCCGCCCGGTCGATGAAGCCCATCCGGAAGGCGATCTCCTCGACGCAGGCGATCCGGACGCTCTGCCGTTGCTCCAGGATGTGGACGTACTGCCCGGCCTCCAGCAGCGCCTCGTGGGTGCCGGTGTCCAGCCAGACGAAGCCGCGGCCGAGCTGGACCAGGCGCGCCTTGCCCCGCTCCAGGTAGGTCAGGTTGATGTCGGTGACCTCCAGCTCGCCCCGGGCGGACGGGCGCAGCCCGCGGGCGATCTCGACCACGTCGTTGTCGTACATGTAGAGACCGGTCACGGCGAGCTCGGACCGGGGCCGGGCGGGCTTCTCCTCGATGTCGCGCAGCCTGCCGTCGGCGTCGACGACCGCCACGCCGTATCGGTGCGGGTCGCGCACCGGGTAGCCGAACAGCGTGCACCCGTCCACCCGCCGCGCCTGCTCGCGCAGCAACGCGGAGAAGCCGGGGCCATGGAAGATGTTGTCGCCGAGCACGAGCGAGACGGAGTCGTCGCCGATATGGTCGGCGCCCAGGATGAACGCCTCGGCGATACCGGCCGGGCGCTGCTGCTCGGCGTACGTGAACCGCATGCCGAGCCGGCCGCCGTCGCCCAGCATCGCGCGGAACAGCGGCAGGTGCTCCGGCGACGAGATGATCAGCACGTCGGTGACCCCGGCGAGCATCAGCACCGACAGCGGGTAGTAGATCATCGGCTTGTTGTAGACGGGCAGCAGTTGCTTGGAGATCACCCCGGTCAGGGGCTTGAGCCGGGTACCGGAGCCGCCGGCCATGATGATGCCCTTCACGTCTCGTCCTCCTTGGTCGAATCGGTCCGGTACCGCGGCAGCAGGCCCCGGTCGAGCGCCTCCGCCAGCGTGGGCGCGGCGCGGTCGGCCGCAGACATGACCAGCTCCGGCGTCCCCGGCAACGGCAGGTCGAGCGCCGGGTCGAGCAACGCCACCGCGCGTTCGTCCTCGGGCCGGTACACGGTGGAGAGCAGGTAGCTGAGCACCGTGCCACCGGTCAGCGCGACGAAGGCGTGACCGAGGCCCGCGGGCAGGTACACGGCCCGGGGCCGGTCGGAGTCCAGCAGCACGGTGTCCCAGCGGCCGAAGGTCGGCGACCCGGCCCGGACGTCCACCACGATGTCCAGGGCGCGCCCGGCGACACAGTGCACGATCTTGGCGGGAGCGTCGCCGTCCGGCGCGTAGTGGATGCCCCGGGCGGCCCCGGCCCGGTTGACGCTGAGCGCGCTGCGCCGTACCCGGAACGGCACGTCCAGCGCACCGTCCTCGTAGATCGGGCAGAACGAGCCCCGTTCGTCCGGGAACACCGGCGGAAGGAGTTCCAGCGCTCCGCCCACCGCGAGTTCGCGTGTCTTCATCCCCAACTCCCCCGCTCCGCTGCCCGGACCACCGCGGCGCCCAGCTCGGTCGTCGGGTCGCCCAGGTCGAACAGCAGGTCGAAGTGGTCACGACCGGCCACCACGAGTTCGGTCACCGGTGTGCCGGCGCGGCGCAGGGAGGCGGCGTACCGGCGTTGCTGGCGGTGGTACTCGCCGGTCTCGTGCTCACCGACGGCCAGCAGGACCGGGGCGGCCGGGGGCGGGCGCAGCAGCGGGCTCTGCTCCCGCGCCTCGGCCGGGGTGAGACCCAGCGCGTCGTTGACGTAGCTGTCCACCACCGGAGCGAGGTCGTACAGGCCGCTCAGCAGGAACATCCCGGCCAGCGGCAGGTCGGCTGCCATGGCGACCAGGTGCGCCCCGGCGGAACTGCCCGCGGCGAAGACCGCGTCCTCGCGCCCGCCGAGCGCCCGCGCCTGGTCGCGTGCCCAGGCGAGCCCGCGCCGCACCGATGCGCTCATCTCCGGCAGCCGCCGGGTCGGCGCCAGGCCGTAGCCGAGCGCCAGGTAGCCGAACCCGGCAGCGACCAGGCCGGGGGCCGGGAAGCAGGCGTCCTCCTTGCTGGACTCCTGCCAGTGGCCGCCGTGGACGAAGACCAGCAGCGGCGCGCCCGGCCGGCGCGGCGGGAAGTGGTGCAGCACCTCCGCCGGGTGGGGCCCGTACCGCACGTCGACGCGGTGGGCGAGATCCCGGCGCGCGGCCTGGCTGAGCAGTCGGTACCGCGTCAGGGTGGCCTGCGCGTCGACCGCCGCCGAGCTGGGCGACAGCTCCCGGTCCAGCTCTGCTCGGGTGGCGGTCATGCCGGACGGCGCCCGGACACCACACCGTGCGGGGTCCATCCCGACGCGGCCGTCCGCCCGACGTCGGTGAACCCGGCCTCGCGCAGCCACTGCTCACAGTCCGCCCAGCGGTAGATCGTCGAGTGCCGGAACGGCAGCGTGGTGAAGTAGACGTTGTCCAGAGCGGCGTAGAGCGGGCCGGTACGGTCGTCGTCGGTGAAGGCGTTGAACACCAGCACACGGCCCTCCGGATCCAGCGCGTCGTACGCCTTGCGCAGCAACGCGAGGTTCTGCTCCGGCGACCAGATCACCAGTTGGTGGGCGAAGAGCACGCAGTCGTGGCCGGGCGGGTACGGGTCGGCGAAGATGTCCGCCGGGTACGTCTCCACCCGGTCCTCCAGGCCCGCCTCGGCGATGGTCTTGCGCGCCACCTCGAGGGCGCCGGGCCGGTCGAGCACGGTGACCCGCAGCGACGGGTGGGCCCGGGCGAGTGCGACGGCGTTGACCGCGTCGCCGCCGCCGACGTCGAGGACCCGCCGCGCCCGGGCGAGGTCGTGCTGCGCGAGCAGCACCGGATTGGAGAGCTGCGACCAGGCGTGCATTCCCCGGTAGAACAGCTCCTCCAGGCCGGGCACCGCGGCCAGCCGTGAGTACAGGTCACGGGTCGTGCCGGGAAAGTGCCGGATGCCGACGTTCTCCCCGGTGCGCAGCGACTCGACGTAGTCCGCCGCGGGCAGGTACGCGATCCTGTCCTGGTACTGCACGATGTCGCGCAGGACGGGCCAGAGCCCGTGGCGGAAGACGGCCGCCACCGGCGCGCCGTTGCGGTACTCGCCACCGGCCACCTCGGTCAGGCCCAGCGCGGTGGTACCCAGCAGAAGGATGTCGGTCGAGCGCCGGCTGAGCCCGAGCGTTTCGGCCACCGTGCCGGCCGGCAACGGTCCGTCGGTGTCCAGCAGCTCGAACAGGCCCAGCTCGCACCCGGCATTGAGCTGCTGGAACGTGGCGTGCCCGAACAGCACGGGAACGAGGGCGGACAGTTCCGAGCTCATCGCCGGGCCTCCCGCCGGGTGTGCACCACCGGCTGGGGCACCGGGATGATGAACCCGCCGCCGGCGTCCAGGTAGGCGGCCTCCCGGCGCAGGATCTCCTCCGCGTAGTTCCAGGCGAGCATCAGGTACAGGTCGGGCTGCTCCGCCACGTCCGCGGGCGCCAGGATCGGGATGTGTGTCCCCGGGGTGAACCGGCCCTGCTTCTGGGGCGTGGTGTCGGTGCAGAACTGCACCTCCGCGCGGGTCAGGCGGCAGATGTTCAGCAGCGTGGTGCCCTTGGCCGAGGCGCCGTAGCCCGCGACGCGCCTGCCGTTGGCGACCTCCTTGCGGACCAGATCGGTGAGTTCCTGGCAGGTGGTGCGCACGCGCGCGGCGAACTGCTCGTACCGGGCGTCGGTGTGGAACCCCTGCTCCTTCTCGTACGCGATCAGCTCGCCGACCCGTTCGCCGGTCTCCCACCGGCTGTCCGCGCGGGCGGCGGTGACCAGTACCGACCCGCCGTGCACGGCCAGGCGCCGCACGTCGACGGTGCGCAGCCCGTGGCGGGCGAACAGCCGGTCCAGCGTGCTGATCAGGAAGTACGAGAGGTGCTCGTGGTAGACCGTGTCGAACGCGACCTGGTCCAGCAGGTCGACGGCGTACGGCACCTCGATCGCGAACAGGCCGTCGTCGGTGAGCAGCGCCTTGACGCCGGCCAGGACGTCGGTGAGGTCGTCGATGTGGGCGAACACGTGCCGGCCCAGGATCAGCGACGCCGGGCCGTGCTCCGCGGCGATCGCCCCGGCGACCTCCGCGCCGAAGTACTCCGCCAGCGTCGGCACGCCCCGCTGTGCGGCTGTCTCGGCGAGGTTGCGCGCCGGGTCGACGCCGAGGACCGGGTGGCCCGCCGCCTGGAAGAACTGCAGCTGGTTGCCCGTGTTGCTGCCCAGCTCCACCACCAGGCCGCCGGGGCCGATCCGCTCACCGCACAGCCGGGCCACCTCCCGCATGTGCCGGGTCATCGTCTCCGACTCGGACGTGACGTACGAGTAGGTGCGGTAGAGGACCTGCGGGTCCACCACGACGGTCAGGCTCAGCAGGCGGCACTCGCGGCAGGAGACCAGTTCCAGCGGGTACGCGTCCTCGGGCCCGGGCTCGTCGAGATAGGCGTTGGCCAGCGGCACGGCGCCGAACGAGATGACGTCCTGCCAGTTCGAGGCGCCGCACACGCGGCAGGTGGTGACCTTCTTCGCGATGTCCGTGGTCACGGCAGACTCCCTCGGGACTCGGAGGTACGGAACGAGACGACGGCGTCGAGGACCTGCTCCACCTGCGCCGGGGTGAGCTCGGTGTGCAACGGGAGCCGGACCAGCCGTTCGGCGACGTGTTCGGTGACCGGGCAGCCGCCGGAGGCGGTGCGGCCGTACCGCACGCCGGCGGGCGAGGTGTGCAGGGGGACGAAGTGGAACGTGGCGTTCACGCCGCGGGCCCTCAGGTGGTCCAGGAACGCGGCGCGGTCGCCCGGTTCGGGCAGCACCAGGTGGTAGAGGTGGGCCGAGTGGACGCGGTCCGCCGGCACGACGGGCAGCAGGACCCGCTGCGCGGCGGCCCACTCGGCGAGGCCCTCGTGGTAGCGGTACCAGACCTCGCGGCGCCGCCGCTGCACCGTGTCGAACTCCTCCAACTGCGCCGCGAGCAGGGCCGCGAGCAGCTCCGGCAGGATGTACGACGAGCCCAGGTCGACCCAGCGGTACTTGTCCACCTGGCCGAGGAAGTACTGGTGCCGGTTGGTGCCCCGGTCCCGGATGATGGTCGCCCGGTCCACCAGGTTCGCGTCGTTGACCAGCAGTGCGCCGCCCTTCGCGCTGTGCACGTTCTTGGTGGCGTGGAAGCTCTGCGCGGCCAGTGTCCCGATGCCGCCCAGCGGCCGGCCCCGGTAGGAGGCGCCCAGGCCGTGCGCGCTGTCCTCCACGACCGGTATGCCGTGGGCATCGGCGATGCGCTGGATCTCGTCCATCTCGCAGGCGACCCCGGCGTAGTGGACGGCGACGATCGCCCGGGTCCGCGGGGTGATCGCCGCCTGCAGGGCCTTCTCGTCGAGGTTCAGGGTGTCCGGGTGGCAGTCCACGAAGACCGGTACGGCGCCGCGCAGGACGAACGCGCTCGCGGTCGGCGCGAAGGTGAACGACGGCATCACCACCTCGTCGCCGGGAGCGAGGTCCAGCAGCAGCGCGGCGATCTCCAGCGCGGCGGTGCACGACGGCGTGAGCAGCACGTGGCCCGCGCCGGTGAGCTGCTGGATCCGCTCGGCGGCGCGGGCGCTGTAGGCGCCGTTGCCGTCGAGGTCCCCGGACTCCAGGGCCGAGCGCAGGTACTCGAACTGACGTCCCGCGGTGTGCGGTACGTGGAACGGGACGGTCCCCGTCGCGGTCACCGGGTCAGCTCCAACAGCGTGAAGTCGATACGCACCCGAGCGTCGTCGTCGGCGTGCTCGCCGTACACCGGTGAGGAGCCGAGCTCCTCGGGCGTCACGGAGAACGACTCCTGGACGTGGACCCGTACGCCCCCGAAACCAGCCTCCGACACCACCTGGCGGAGCCGGTCGGAGCTGCCCATCGCGAAGCTGAAGCCGAGGAACAGCCGGCCGGCCGGGGTGAGCCGCCGACGCGCCTCGCGGCAGAACCGTTCGTGCATCGCGTAGCCGGGGTCGAAGAAGTGGTAGGCGAGGTCGGAATCGAGGGTGCGGTCCGGCGGTACCTGGATGAACGGTGAGTTCCAGAAGATCAGGTCGTAGGTGGCGTCCTCGTCCACCGCGGAGAACAGGTCGCTGACCAGGGCCGTCACCCGGTCGGCGACGCCGTGGCGCTCGGCGTTGAGCTGCGTGGTGCGTACCGCCGCGGGGTTGATGTCCAGCGCGGTCACCCGGGGCACGCCGGCGAGCGCGGCGACCACGGAGGCCACCCCGCAGCCGCAGCCCATCTCCAGCATCGACTGCACCCCGTCGTACGGCAGGGACGAGGCGAACAACCCGGTGGCGTAGTTGTAGTCGCCGCCCAACACGCCGCTGAGCTGGATCCACTTCTTGTCCAGCAGGTCGAACTCCTGCGTGTCGTTGGTGCGCAGGGCGTGCTCGTACGCTTCCTGGCCCATGGTGAGGCCGAGTCGGTTCATGTCGGTTCCTCTCGGTCGGACCTGAGGGTCAAAGGGCGGAGCGCATCGTCCACAGCTCCGCAAAAAATCGGTGTTCGTTGATTTTTCGCAGCCAGGAGGCGCCGTCGGTGCCGCCGCTGCCGCGCTTGCCGCCGAGCATGCGTTCGACCACCAGCAGGTGGGTCGCCCGCCAGCGGGAGAACTGGTACGCCACCTCGAGCAACTGCTCGGCCAGGTCGTACGCGGGCCGGTACTTGTCCGGGTTGCGGTACACCGTCGCCCAGACGTCCTCGACCCCCTTGTCCGGCTCGTACGGGACGGTGACGTCGCGGGTGACGACGTGTTCGGGCGTGGGCAGTCCGGTGCGGTACAGGTGACGCAGCACCTCGTCGTACAGGCTCGGCCGCTCCAGTTCCGCGCGTAGCTGCGGGAACCGGGTGAAGTCGCTGTGCCGCACCATCGCGGCGCCGCGGTTGCCGAGCGTGAACTCGAGCAGCCGGTACATGTACGACTGGGTGCCCGAGGCCTCCCCCAGCTCGTCGCGGAACGCCAGGAACTCGTCCACCGGCATCGCGTTCATGCTCTCCCAGCAGCCGATCAGCGTGCGTTGGTGCCGCACCGCGCGGGACAGTGCCCGGCAGGCCGCCTCCGGCCGGTCCTCGCGCAGCCGGGCCCGGGCCTGGTCGACCTCCAGGTGCACCATCCGGAACAGCAGCTCCTTGACCTGGCTCAGGAGGATGAACTGCAACTCGAAGGGAGACTCCGTGGCGGGCGCCGGCAGGGCGTGCAGGGCGTCCATGCGGGCGTAGTCGACGTACGGGTTCCCGGCGGTCACCGCAGCACCTCCCGCAGGTGCGCCACGGCGTCGAACACGTCGGTCCACGAGACGTACAGGCCGTTGAGGCAGATCCGCAGCAGGTCCGGCGGCCGTTCGTCGACGACCACCCCCCGGTGCAGCAGCGCCTCGGCCACGGCGACGGCGTCCGGCAGGCGCAGCGTCACGTGGTTGCCACGGCGGCCCGGGGCACGCGGCGTGACGACCTCGACGCCGTCCAGGTCGGCGACGAGCGCGAAGAGGTACTCGGCGAGTCGGATGCTCTTGTCGCGCACGGCAGCCACCCCGGCCGCCTCGAGCGGTTCGAGGGCCGCCTCCAGGGCGAGCATGGACAGAATCTGCGGCGTACCGGTCCGGGCCCGGGTGATGCCGGCGGCCGGCACGAACGGATCCGTCATCGCGAACGGGTCCGCGTGCCCGTGCCAGCCGGTGATCGGAAGATCGAGGTCACCGTGGTGCCGGCGGGCCGCGTACAGGAAGGCCGGCGCACCCGGCCCGCCCGAGAGGTACTTGTACCCGCAGCCGACCGCGAGGTCCACGGCGTCGTCGTCGACCCGCAGCGGAACCGCGCCCGCCGCGTGGCTCAGGTCCCACACGGCGACGCCACCGGCCCGCTGGATCGCGGCGGTGAGCCCCGCGACGTCCCACAGCTCCCCGGTCCGGAAGTCGACGGCACCGCACAGCACCGCGCCGACCTCGCCCGCATGCCGGTCGAGGACCCCGGGGAGATCGTCCATCGGGGTCTCGACCAGGTGCAGGTCCAGCAGCCGAGCCACCGAGGCGGCCAGGTAGCGGTCCGTCGGGAAGTTCCCGGCGTCGGCGACCAGCACCCGGTGCTCCGGGACGAGTCGGGCCGCGGCCGTGACGGCGTTGAACAGTTGCACCGACGTCGACTCCCCCACGACCACCTGGCCGGGTCCTGCCCCGATCAGTCGACCGATGCGGTCGCCGACCCGCTCCGGGGCGTCCCACCAGCCGTCGTCCCACCACCCGCGGATCAGATGCCCGCCCCATTGCCGCCGCACCGCGTTCTCCAGCGCCACCGGTACGCCCGCAGCCGGCGGACCGAGCGAGTTCCCGTTCAGCGCGAGGGTCCCCTCCGGGATCAGGAATTCCTTGGCGAATGTGGCGAGCGGATCGGCCGCGGCTTCCCGCTCGGCCCATTCACGCGTCAATTCCACGAGGCAGCTCCCCCCTTGTGAATGCCCGGCACCACGGCCGGACACAGTGGACGCTCACCGTAGCCAAACATATCTTCGCCGCAGTTCAGAGCGCAGCTCAGAGCACTGTGAAGGTCTTCAGAAAAGTTCAAAATGTTCCAGGAAGAATGCAGGTACCAGCGTTGCGGCACCGCCGCCGCCCAGAATGGAGCAATGACCGTCACCGAGTTGCTGACCCGGTGCGCCGGGCCGGAATGTCCGGCCGGCGCCGCCACTGGTTCCCCGCTCTGCCCGACGTGCGCCACCCGGCTCGGGCAGGCCCTGCGTCGGCTGCCCGTGCTGTACCGGCAGTGCGGCGAACGCCACCTGCCCAGCCGTGCGCCAGCGTGGCAGCGGCCGCCGCGCGCGGGCCGGCCGGGACCGACCGGCCCGCTGCACGCCGGGGCCACGGACGCGCGACACGCCATCGAGACCGTGCTGGCGTCGTGGGCCGGGCTCACCGCCCAGGCGACCGGCGCGCCGCCACCGCGACGGGTCGTGGCGGACCTCAGCCGGTTCCTGCTCGACCGGCTCGACTTCCTGCTGCGGCACCCGGCGGCCGGCGACCTGGCGGCGGAGGTCGCCGCCCTGGTCACCGAGGCGGAGCGGGTGCTGCACCCGGAGCGCGGGCGGCACCTCGGCTCGTGCGTCGTGCCCGGTTGCGAGGGACGCCTCACCGGGGGTCGGCAGCAGGACCCGCTGCGCGTGACCTGCGACGCGGACGCCACCCACGAGTGGAACGGACCCGAGGTGCTGTCGCTGCGGTCCGGGAAGCGGGCACCGCAGGAGCCGCCCTGGCTCAGCGCGGCCGGCATCACGGCGCTGTGGGGTGTGCCCCGGGGGAGCGTGTACCGCCTGGCGAGCGAGAACGGGTGGAGGCGTCAGCGGCGAGCGGGACGCACGTACTACGCCACCGAGGACGTACGGCGCACACTGACGTGACCGGCGCTCGGGAGGGAGCTGGCCGTGATCTCCCCGGTTAGTTCCCTCGGCGCCCGCCCGCCGACCGTGACAACCGTCGCCGGGCCGTCGGCGGCGACCGTCCCCTCCAGCAGCGCCGGGCGCCCCAGCTCCGCGCCCTGTTCGATGCGGAAGAACCGCTGGGCGTGGGGACCGGACCGTTCGGCGAGCCACGCCCCCAGCGCCAGCCCCACCGACGCACACGCCGGATCCTCCGGAATGGCCCACCCCGGGGCGAACAGCCGGGCGACGGCGACGCCCTCCGCGTCGTCCCAGGTGAACAGGAACACCTCCGGCAGTTCGTGGCGGGCCATGGCGGCGACGTCGGGACGCGCCGTGGCGAGCGCCTCCGGACGGACCGGCACCAGCCGGAACAACGGCCCGAAGCCCGCCAGTACGGGCTGGCCGGCCAGATCGGCCGCGGTGAGCCCGACCGCGTCGAGCACCGGCTCCGCCGGCAGCGGCTCGACGGGCTGCGGACCGGTCGCGCTGATCGTGGCTCGGTCGGCGTCGGCCCGCAGGGTCAGCAGCCTGCCCCCGCACTCCTGCACCACCGTGCCGGCGGGGATGCGGCCGCGCCGGACCAGGGCCACCGCGGTCCCCACGGCCGAGTGCCCGCCGAACGGCGACTCCCCCCGGGCGGTGAAGACCCGGACCCGGTACGACGCCCCGGGCACGCCCGGACGCAGGACGAAGACGGTCTCGTCCGCCCGCAGCCGGTCGGCGATCCACCGCATCTGCGCGGTGTCCAGCCCGTCGGCGTCGTGCACGACCGCCAGCGGGCTCCCGCCGCCGGGCTCCGTGCCGAAGACACCCACGAGCTCGAAGGAGACAGTCATCGTTCCCCCTGAAGATGAGCGGTGGCGAAGTCGATGAGCACCCGTTCGTCGCCCTGGAACGGTGAGTCGGGGCGCGGCCAGTGCACGACCAGGTCGGTGAAGCCCAGCTCCGCGAAGAGCCCGGCCGCGTCGCGGTAGCTGCCGACGGACTCCAGCACCCCGCCGACCGCGCCGTCGGTGAGCAGCAGCCGGCGCAGGCTCGCCGGGTCCCGCCCGTGGGCGACACAGGCCTCGTCCAGCGCCGCCGACTGCTGTTTGAGCAGCGGGGCCACGCGGTCGAAACGGTCCTGCTCGAAGACGTTGGGCGGGCCGCTGGTGACCCAGATGTCGGCGTACCGGGCGGCCAACGCCATCCCCCGCGGGCCGGCGGCGGCCACGGCCAGCGGCAGCCGGGGCGCGACCGGTGACTTCGGCAGGATGACGGCGTCGCGGGCCGAGTACCACCGCCCGGTGTACGTGGTCCGGGGCTCGCGCAGCAGCAGGTCGAGCAGGTGGACGAACTCGTCGAAACGGTCGGCCCGCTCGCGCGGCGTCAACGGCCGTCCACCCTGGATGACCTCGTCGAACCCGGGAGCGCCGGCACCGACGGCACAGACGATCCGGCCCTGCGCGACGTCGTCCAGCGAGACCAGCTCCTTGGCGAAGCTGACCGGGTGCCGGAAGTGCGGGCTGGCCACGAGCGTGCCGAGCCCGATCCGATCGGTCACCGCCGCGGCGGCGGCGAGCGTGGGCACCGCCGAGAACCACGGCTTCTCGGCGAACCAGCGCCACATGAGGTGGTCGTAGGTCCAGGCGTGCGCGTACCCGAGCTGCTCGGCGAGAGTCCACCGCTGCCGGGCCTGCGGCCACCGGTGCTCGGGCAGGATCAGTACCCCGTGCCGCATCAGCGTGCCTGCCAGGCGATTTCCGCGGCGTACCGGCCAGCGGCGGTCACCACCGCCCCGAGCCGACGCTCGCCACGGGCGACCATGGCACCCCACGGCTGCCTCTCGTCGACCGCCTCGTCGCGGCCGAGCGGGTACAGCCCGTTCGCGGCGAGGTCCAGGGCGACCGCGCGCAGCCGCCGCAGCAGTTGGACGGCGACGATCCCGTCGGCGACCGGTGCCCGCAACGTCATGAAGAAGTTGTCGTACAGCACCGAGGTGCGCTCGGACGGACGCACCGGCGTCTCGGCGATGCTGTTCTGCAGCAAGGACCGGCCGTTGGGCACCAGCCGCGCGGCCACGTCGTCGTGGATCGCGCAGTGGGCCTCCACTGCGGCCCGGAGCCGCGCCGCGCCCTCCTCGCCCAGCCAGCCCCGCGACCGCCCCCGCAGCAGCGAGCGCACCTGGGCGAAGTCCGGCGCCCAGGTGCCGCTGAAACCCCGGTGCTGCAGGACCATCGCCGGGCGGATGAGCGTGGAGTACAGGTCGCGCGGGCACGACCCGCTGTAGATCAGCATCGCGCCGTACGCGTGGGTGTAGGTCTCCAAGCGGTCCAGCACCTCCCGACCCGGCGGGGCGCCGTCGGCGGGGTGCTCGGCCAGGAGGGCGCCCATCAGCCGCCAGAGCGCGAACGTCACCTGGTGGCCGGTGATCCAGCGGAACCAGAAGAGCTGCTCGTACGTGGGCGCCGTCGGCAGGTCGAAGCGACCGGCGGCGCGTACGCCGCCGTCGAGCAGGCGCAACTCGACGGACACGCGGTCCACGTCGCACCGCGGTACGTCGGGACAGGCTGCGGCACCGAGCACCCGGGCCCTGCCGACCGGGGGCATGGTCAGCGGCTCCAGGCCGTACGGAAAGTCTCCGAAGTCCCAGGCCCCCACCCGCGCGTCGGGGGAGAGCGTGACGGCGGTCATCGCGACCCTGCCGGCACGTGGGTGAACTCGTACTCCAGCCCGTTGGGGTCGAAGAGGTAGAGGCTGCTCACCCCGTCGGCGTCGACGACGATGTCGGTGGGAGCGTCGGCGCGGGCGAAGGAGAAACGGCCCGACTCGTACAGCTCGATCCACCGGTCCCGCGCCGTCACCAGGTCCTTGACCCGGTCGACCTGCAGGCAGACGTGCTGGAACTGGTACGCCTGCTCAGGTGGCAGTTCCCGGCTGTGCCCGGCTCGGTCGAACAGGTGCACCCGCAGTCCGTCCACGGCGACCTCGGCCAGCCTGCGGATGCCGGGGAGACGACTGAGCGTCAGGTCCGAGAAGCGGTCGAGTTCCCAGGCGACCCGGGCGCCGAAGAACTCGGTGTACCAGCGCACGCTGTTGTCCAGATCCGACGTCTGTACGCCCACGTGATGGACGCGGGGCTGCAATGCGACTGTCGGCACGATCCTGCCTCCTTGCTGAATGCGACACGAGAGACCGCCCGAGAACGGAGACGGCCGCCTTCATGAAAGGCACTGCCGACCCGTCGATCACAATCGAACACGGCAATGGCGAGATTGCCACAACGTATCTTCGCCGTTCGGCGACGGTCAACGCAGATGGTTTCCAGATGCTTCAGAATTCTTACAAACGGTATACAGAACTGCGCGATGGGCTTCCTGAGCACAACCCGGCGACGACCTTGTCGTTTTTCCCGGTATGGATGATCTGGTCACTCTTGTCCTTGGTGCCACCGGCTCCGTCGGCGGCCGGGTCGCCGCCCGCCTACGCGACCTCGGCGAGCCGGTACGGGCGGCCTCGCGGCATACGGCTACCCGCTTCGACTGGGCGGACGACACCTCCTGGGAACCGGCGCTGGGCGGGGCCGGCAGGCTCTTCCTCATGGCGCCCGACGGCGTGGACGTCGACCCGGCGTTCGTTCGACTGGCCGCCGACATGAAGGTCGGACGCGTCGTGCTGCTCTCCAGCCGCGGCATCGAGGCCATGCGTGACGAGCGGCTCCTGGGCGCGGAACGGCTGGTCCGCGAGTCGGGCATGGACTGGACGATCGTGCGCTCGGACTGGTTCGACCAGAACTTCGACGAAGGACCGTTCCGCGACGCCGTCCTGGCCGGCGAGCTGAGCGTTCCGCTGGTGGACTGTCGGCAGACCTTCGTGGACCTCGGGGACGTGGCGGAGGTCGTGGTGCGGGCGTTGCGCGACGCCGACCACACGGGTCACACGTACGAGGTGACCGGGCCACAGGCGCTGTCCTTCGACGAGGCCTGCGCGCTGATCGCGGCTGCCACCGGCCGACCGGTGACGTTCCACGGCAGCCCGGAGCACTACCGCCGGAGCCAGACGGCGCTGGGACGTCCCGCAGAGGAGGTCGACGTCGAGATCGAAGCCTTCGCCGCGCTGCGGGAACTCGGCGACTCCGAGCCCCGGGACACGGTGGCGCGGCTGACCGGCCGCCCCGCGCGCACGTTCGAGCAGTACGCCGCCGCCGCAGCCGCCGCAGGTCGCTGGCGTTGATTCCCGCGCGGCGCCGCAACCGCTTCCCGACACCGCGGGAATTGCATGTTCTCTCACGATGAATTGACGTAACCATGACGTCGCACGCATCCCGGATCGGTTAGGTTCGACGCATTGCACCGAAGGGCCGTCCCGGGCGGAATGGATTCCACCGGTCCGGGATGCGTGCCGGCCACGGCCTCCGCACCGCGCGGGGAGGCCGCCAGCCGAACGGACAACCGTTTATCAGGGGAGGGCAAATGATCAGCCGCCGCGGGTTCCTCGGCGCGGCCGCGTCCGCCGCTGCGGTCGTGGGCTTCGACCCGTTCGGGCACCGCTGGGTCACCGAGGCCGAGGCCGCGACACGGCCGTCGTTCTCCGACGTGCCCCCGCTCGACGGAGAACTCGCCGTCGACCCGGCCGCCCGGCAGGCCGTCGCCACCGACCTCGGCAACATCGTCCACCGCCAACCGCGCGCGGTGCTGCGCCCCGGCTCGGCCCGCGACATCGCCACGATGATCCGCTTCTGCTCCGCGCACGGCATCCCGGTCTCCACCCGCGGTCAGGCGCACACCACCTACGGCCAGGGCGTCTCCGGTGGTCTGGTGATCGAGATGCGCCACCTCCGGCGCATCCGCTCACTCGACGGCCGGTACGCCGAGGTCGACGCCGGGATCCACTGGAAGGACCTGGCGACCGCCGCGTACGAACAGTCGCCGCGGCTGACACCGCCGGTGCTCACCGGCTACACGGGACTGACCGTGGGCGGCACGCTCTCGGTGGGCGGCATCGGCGGCATCGTCGGCGGCCTGCGCACCGGCTTGCAGGTCGACCACGTCCGCGAACTCGAGGTGGTGACCGGCACCGGCAGCATCAGACGCTGCTCCCGGCAGCAGCAGCCCGACCTGTTCGACGCGGTGCTCGGCGGTCTGGGCCAGTGTGGGGTGATCACCAAGGCGGTGATCGAACTCGTCCCCGCCCCCGAGCGCGCCCGCAACTTCGTGCTCCAGTACTCCGAGAACGCCCCGTTCTTCCGGGACCTACGCCTGCTCATCGACCGGGCGGGGGTCGACCACGTCTACGCCGAGTTCACCGCGCCCGACCCCACGCCGGTCTACCGGATCCACGCGACGGCGTTCTACGATCCCCCCGCGACGCCGGACGACGCGGCCATCCTCGCCGGCCTGACCACCGAGCCCGTCGTCGAGGACACCCCGTACCTCGACTACGTGCTCACCATCGACCGGTTGATCGACATGCTCCGGGAGACCGAGAACTGGGACCGGCTGGTCAAGCCCTGGTACGACGTGTGGCTCCCCGACTCCACCATCGAGGAGTACCTGGCCGAACTCCTGCCCACCCTCACCCCGCGCGACATCGGGACATACGGAGCGGGCCTGATCTACCCGCAGCGCCGCGACCTCGCGACCCGGCCCGCTCCCCGGCGCCCGGAACCGGACGGCTCGCCCTTCGTGTACGTGGTGGACATCAACACCGTCTCCAGCACCCCCGGGCCGGACCCGGAGTTCAGCGCCGAGATGCTCGAACGCAACAAGCGGCTCTACGCCCACGCCCGGCAGTCCTACGGCGCCGTGCTGTACCCGATCGGGTCGGTCCCGTTCACCGCCAGGGACTGGCACGACCACTACGGCGACGCCTGGCCGGCCTTCCACGCGGCGAAGCGCCGCTACGACCCCGCCGGCGTGCTCACGCCCGGCCCCGGGATCTTCCGCCAGGACTGACCCGGCGGGGAGATCCCGCCCGGGTCGTACCGGGCCCCGGCGACACGGCGTACGAGCGACCGGTCGCCGGGGTCCGACCTTCGTGTGCAGTCAGTCCGTCCGTACCGTCCCACCAACCGAGGGTGATGACCGTTGTCCGGCGACGACCAACGCCGCAAGCCCCTGCACACCGTCCTCGACCGCGTCCGCCGCGCGGTGCCGCGGCTCGCCGCTACCACGGTCGCCGTCGTACGCGGCCGGCCCGACGCACCCCCGTTGACGCCGGCCGCTACCGAGGCACTGCGGACGATCGTCAGCCGGGCCGCGCTCTGGGTGCTCAGCAGCGTCGACGACCGCGCCGACCCGGGGGACATCCGCAGGTCCGGCGTGCTGGAGCGCGTGGACGACGGCCTCACCGGCCCGCTGGTCAGCCAGGCCTGCAACGACATGTGCCAGCGCACCTGGCAGGCCCTGGTGGAGGAGGCCACGGACGCGGAGGGCGTCCTGCTGCTGGAACGGGCGGCGCGCTACCTGGCGGCCGGTGCCGTCCTCGTCGAACACGTGCTCACCGGCCTTCGCACCGGACCGGAGATCGAGGCGCGTCCCGGGACGTGCCGGCAGCAGGTGCTGACCCGGCTGCTCGACGGCGAACGGCCGCCCGCGTCGCTGTCCGCGGGGTTCCCGGTCGCCGCCACGTACGCGGTGCTGGTCGTCCCGGCCCGCCGACCGGCCGCCATGGCCGCCGTCGCCGCCCGGCACGGCTGGCTCGCCGCCGAACAGCCCGGATCCGTCACCGTGCTGGTGCCGGTCGACGGGCCCGATCGCCGCGCCGAGGGCCGGGCCCGCGCCCAGCGCGCCTTCCAGACCCTGCGTCCGGAGCACCCCGCCGGCCTCGCCCTGCCGAACACCGTCGAGGACATCCCCGCGGCGGTCGCCGAGGCCCGGGAGGCCGTCGCGACGCTCAACCGGCTCGGGCGGCACGAGCGGGGACTCTTCCAACTGGACGACGTCCTGCTGGAGGCGGTGCTCTGCCGATCACCCGAGCTGGCCGCCCGGCTGGCCGGGCGGCTGCGGCCGGTGGCGATGCGCAACCCGTACCTGCTCGACACGCTGGCGGCCTTCCTGGACAGCGACTGCGAGCGGAGGGAACTCGCACGGCAGATGTTCATCCACCCGAACACGTTGAACCACCGCCTGCGGCGCGTTTCCGAGCTCACCGGGCTGTCGCTGACCAGCGCCGGTGACCTCTGTCTCCTGAAGGCCTCGCTCATGGCCTGGCAGGTGACGAGCAGGGCCGACGGGGTTCCCGCCGGCCGCCGGCCCGTCTCCCGGGTGGCCTGACGCACCGCGCTCAACGCACGATGGCGTACGCCTGCTCCCCCCGCGGGCTCGCCGCCGCGAACACCTGGCCGCCCTCGGAGTGCCCGGTGGCGCACACCTTGCCCAGCGAGTGGGCGGCCACCTGCCGAAGCTCGTGTCCCCGTCGGCGCAGTCCCTCGACCGTCTCGCTCGGAAGTCCCTCCTCGACCACGACGACCGGCGGGGGCGTCTGGCGGGGCGTGAACGACGAGGGCACGTGTCCGGTGTGGAACGTCATGGCCTCGACGGCCGCCTGGGGCGTCATGCCGAAGTCGACGTGGTTGACGAAGAAGTTGAGGGTCCACTGGTCCTGCTGGTCGCCGCCGGGCGTGCCGAAGGCCAGCAGCGGCTCGCCCGACCCGGCCCGCACGATGGTGGGGCTCAACGTCGTGCGGGGCCGCTTGCCGGGTGCGAGGGAGTTGGGGTGCCCCTCCGCCAGCCACGCCATCTGCCCACGCGTGCCGAGCGCGAAGCCGAGACCGGGAACGATCGGGGAACTGCTGAACCATCCGCCGCTCTGCGTGGCCACCACCATGTTGCCGTCCCGGTCACTGGCGCTGACGCAGGTGGTGTCGCGGTTCTGCGACGTGCGCCCGACGACCGCCGGGATGCCGTGGGCGAGCTGGTTCAGCCAGGCCGGTTCCAGGGGCGACGGCTCGTCCGGCAGCGGTGGAAGCCACGGCGTCCGCCCGCCCGGGGAGCCCGGGCGCAGGCCGGCCGCGGCGTGGTCGCCGATCAGGGCCCGGCGCTCGCGGGTGTAGCCGGCGGACAGGAGGTCCGACAGCGGTACGTCGACGTGGTCCGGGTCCCCGTACCAGGCCTCGCGGTCACCGAACGCCAGCTTGGCGGCCTCGACGACGGTGTGGATGTGTTCCGGGCCGAGGTGCCGCAGCGCGGCCAGGTCGAAGCCCTCCAGCAGGGCGAGCTGCTGCAGGAACACCGGTCCCTGCGTCCACGGGCCGGGCTTGTGGACGATGTGGCCCCGGTAGCCGGCGGTGACCGGCGCCTCGATGGTGGGACGCCACGCCGCCAGGTCGTCGCCACGGAGGAGACCCCGGTGCCGCTTCCCGGTCGCGTCGAGGGCCTCCGCCGAACTCGTGAACGCGTCGATCGCCTCGGCGACGAAGCCCTCGTAGAACGTGTCGACAGCGGCCTCGAACTGGGTCTCGCGCCCCCGGCCCGCCGCCGTCGCCTCCTGCACGATGCGGCTGAAGGTCGCGGCCAGATCCGGGTTGCGGACCAGCGCGCCGGCGCGGGGCGCGGCACCACGGTCGAGGTAGATCCTGCCGGTCTCCGTCCACTCCTCACGGAACAGCGGGGCGAGCACACCGATGATCTCGGCGGCCTTGGGCAGCAGCGGGAATCCGCGTTCCGCGTACCCGATGGCCGGCTCCAGCACCTCGGCGAGCCGCAGCCGGCCGTGGTGTTGCAGCATCGTCATCCAGGCGCCGAAGGCACCGGGGACACACGCCGCCAGCAGGCCCGACCCGGGGACGTAGCGCAGGCCGAGGCGCCGGAAGGCGTCGATGGTGGCTCGGCGCGGCATGGGCCCCTGACCGGCGTAGACGCTGACCTCGCCGGAGGAGGCGTCGTGGACCATGATCGGGGCCTCGGCGGCCGGTCCGTTGACGTGCGGCTCCACCACCTGGATCACGAAGGCGGCGGCTGCCGCCGCGTCGAAGGCGTTGCCGCCACGGTCGAACATCGCCGCGCCGGCCGCCGAGGCCAGCCAGTGGGTGGACGACACCGCTCCGTACGTGCCGTGCAAATCGGGACGCGAAAGCATGATCTTCCCTCCGCCTGACGCCGGGCGTCCGCCGCCCGCGCGCTCGCTGCTCGCAGCGAGCGTGGCACGGCCGCCGCGCACACCGGAGAGAATCGGTGCCCCGGCACAACGTCCTTGGTGCTGGCCACAGCGTCACCCTCCGGTCCCGGGCAGGGCGGAATGCGGTAGGCGAGGATCACCGGCAGGCCCAGTCCAAGGGAGGGATCGTCGTGCGGACCGATGCGGGTGACCAGCTCGTCGAGCTCAGGACCCAGCCCCAGTTGCGGGAATGGCAGGACTTCCAACTGTCGGGGATGCCCCACCTCATCAGTGCGATGCACCTGTGCCAGGCGGTCCACGCGCTGGCCGAGACCGGTCTGCTGGCCGAGCTGCGGGGCGGCCTGCGCCGCGACGACATCACCTCGCTTCCCGGTTTCGACCCCGAACTGGTCCGCGGGCTGCTGCGCTACCTGGTGGTCAGAGGCGTGGTGGACGACCTGCCGGACGGCTACCGGCTCAGCCGCCGGGGCGAGCTGCTGACCACCGACGTGTCGCTCGCCCGGCTGGGGGTGTACGCCGGGGCGTACGGCGCCGTGACTGCGCGGATGGGCGACCTGCTCACCGGCAAGGCCCGCTACGGCGTGGACGTCGACCGCGACGGCGGGGCGCTCGGCCGGCACTGCGCCACGCTGTTCTCCGTCTTCCACAGCGACACGATCATGACCGCAACGCGGGAGCGCGGCATCCGTACCATGCTGGACGCCGGGTGCGGCGGCGGCCAGTTGCTCGTCGACGCCTGCCTGCGCGACGAGCGGCTGACCGGGATCGGGCTCGACAACTCGCCGGAGGCGATCGCGGTCGCCGAGAAGTCGGCACGTGAGCACGGCGTCGCCGACCGCGTCCAGTTCTTCGTCGCTGACGCGTTCGAACCCGAGACGTGGCCGGAGGTCTGCCGCACAGCCGACGCGATGTGCATCGTCAGCGCCCTGCACGAGCACTTCCGCCACGGCGAGGACGCGGTGGCCGAGCTGCTGCGCCGCTACGCCCGCGGCCTCCCGGCGCTGAAGATGCTGCTGGTCGGCGAACCCGAGCTGCTGTACGAGGACCGCGAGAACCACGACGACTTCCTGCTGGTCCATGTCCTGACCGGTCAGGGCCTGCCCCGCGACCGGCACGCCTGGCTGCCGGTGTTCGAGAAGGCCGGACTGCCCTGCCGGCACATCTACACCCGGCCGGGAGCCGGGCCACGGCTGTGCTTCTACGACCTCCGACCCGCGTCCGAGGTCCCGGTCGGGCGGTGACGACCAGGCACGGGTGTGGACCCGGGCCGGTCGTGCCGCGGTCCGGAATCCGGGCCGGGGGCGGGTGCCGTCACAGGGGCGATGCCGTCGGGGGCGGGTCGTCGTCGAGGGCGGGTCGTCGTCGAGGGCGGTCGGTGGACGACGGCCACCGCACCGGATCCCACGGTCTCCGGCGAGGTAGCGACGAGGTCCACAGCCACCCGGTCGGCGAGGGGCAGCCGCGAGGCCGGTTTCTGCCGGAGCCGGTCAGCGCGGCTCCCCTCACGGGCGCAACAGGGTCTTGACGGCGCGGCGCTCGTCCATCGCCCGGTAGCCCTCGGCGGCCTGCTCCAACGGCAGTTCGAGGTCGAAGACCTTGCCCGGGTCGATCGTACGGTCGCCGATCAGCTCCATCAGGTGCGGCAGGAAACGGCGTACGGGGGCCGGACCGCCATGCAGGTGCACCAGCGAGAAGAACATCTCCATGCCCGGCAGGCTCACGTCGTGGGTGACGCCGACGAAACCGACGTGCCCACCGGCACGGGTGGAGTGGACCGCCTGCATCATCGACTCCTGCGTGCCGACGGCCTCCACCACCGAGTGCGCGCCCAGCCCGTTCGTGAGGTCCTTGATCCGGGCGACCCCCTCCTCGCCGCGCTCGGTGACGATGTCGGTCGCGCCGAACTCGCGGGCCAGCTTCTGCCGGGACTCGTGCCGGCTCATCGCGATGATCCGCTCCGCCCCGAGCTGCCGGGCCGCCAGCACCGCGAGCAGGCCGACCGCGCCGTCGCCGACGACCGCGACGGTCCGGCCCGGCCCGGCCTCGGCGGCCACCGCGGCGAACCAGCCGGTGCCCAGCACGTCGGAGGCGGCCAGGTAGCTGGGGATCAGGTCGGCGGACGGCACCTCGGGCGTGGCGACGAGGGTGCCATCGGCGAGCGGCACCCGCAGGTACTCGGCCTGCGAGCCCAGGTCGCCCATCGGCACCCGGTGCACGCAGGCGCTCTGGTAGCCGGCCCGGCAGAGCTCACAGGTGTTGTCGGAGGCCCAGAACGAGCCGACCACGAACTGGCCGGGCCGGACGCCGGTGACCTCGCTGCCGACCTCCTCGACGACGCCCACGTACTCGTGGCCCATCGCCGTCGGGCCCGCCAGCTTCTGGATCCCCCGGTACGGCCACAGGTCCGACCCGCAGACACACGTCGCCGAGAGGCGGATGATCGCGTCCGTCGGCTGTTCGATCCGGGGATCGTCGCGGTTCTCCACCCGGACGTCGCCGGGGGCGTGCAGGACGGCACCACGCATAGCTGTTCTCCCTAGACGCACTCACTTGCCCACGGCAGCGCGCGACAATGCCGATGCGATATTCCCGGCATGTCTGTTTCGC
Source organism: Micromonospora echinospora (assembly GCF_900091495.1). NCBI lineage: Bacteria > Bacillati > Actinomycetota > Actinomycetes > Micromonosporales > Micromonosporaceae > Micromonospora > Micromonospora echinospora. The sequence continues at coordinate 7,344,345 of NZ_LT607413.1, forward strand.
GCTGACCGGATCCCAGAGAACCACGCCAGCGGTCCCGGCGGGAGACTCTGATGAAAGGTGTACCGGCGGTACATCCCAGTTCGGCACGGAGCGTCGTACCGTCGAGCAGGTGGACAACCGAGTCGAAGTGCACGACTTCCTCACCTCGCGCCGGGCCAGGATCACACCGGAGCAGGCCGGGCTGCCGACCACCGGGCAGCGCCGGGTACCCGGGCTGCGCCGCGGTGAGGTCGCCGCGCTGGCGGGGATGAGCGTCGAGTACTACGCCAAGCTCGAACGCGGCTCACTGGCCGGGGTCTCCGCCGGCGTGCTCGACGCGATCGCCCGCGCCCTGCGGCTCGACGACGCCGAGCGGGCCCACCTGCTGCGCCTCGCGCAGGAGGCCAACGGCAGTTCCGCGCTGCTGCGGCCCAGCCGGCGCGCGAAGCAGCGGACCGTGCGCCCGAGCCTGCAGTGGTCGCTAGACGCCGTCACCACACCCGCGATCGTGGTCAACAACCGCGCCGACCTGCTCGCCGCCAACCTGCTCGGCCGGGCCATGCACAGCGACGTCTACGCCGACCCCACCGGCGTGCCGAACTTCGCCCGGTTCACGTTCCTCGACAGCGCCGCCCGTCGCTTCTACCCGGACTGGGGTCTGTTCGCCGACATGACCGTGGCCAACCTGCGCACCGCAGCGGGCATAGACCCCCACGACAAGGGTCTGCACGACCTGGTGGGCGAGCTGTCCACCCGCAGCGACGAGTTCCGCCGCCGCTGGGGCGCACACAACGTGCGCATCCACGGCACCGGCGTCAAGCACTTCCACCACCACATCGTGGGCGACCTCGCCCTCGCGTACGAGAGCATGGAACTGCGCGCCGAGCCGGACCTGACCATGACCATCTACGCCGCCGAGCCCGACTCGCCGACCGCGCAGGCTCTCTCGCTCCTCGCCTCCTGGGCCGCCAGCGAGAACCGCCTCTCGGCGTCGGACCGTCCGTCGAACGCGGCCAGCGGATCGCCCGGCAGCGGACAGTAGCGCCGCCCGGTCGCGCCGCTCGGGGGTCGGGACGGTCGGATCCTCGACCGGGCGCGGGGAAGGGCCGAATCGATACCCACCGTCGCCACAGCGACGTCGGGGAACGTCTCTTCGGGGCCTGTCGCGGACGTCGACGGCGTGTTCTCATACCGGCACGACGATGGCGGTGATCCTCTCGGCGGCGGCACTCGGCCGTCCCGCTCTGCGAGCCCTCCGCCTCCCCACGCGCGAAAGGGCGACCATGCGCAAGAAGTCCATGTTCCAACTGGCAGTTCTGGCCGCTACGGCTTCGACGTTCCTGGCCTCCGGCGGTGCCTCCGGAGCGGTGACGGCAGCGCCCGCGACCGCCTCCCCCGGTGTCGAGGCGTGTGAGCCGGGCGCCGAGCAGCACAGCGCGGCGCGGGTGCGCGAGGGCGCCACCGCGCACGAGCCGGAGCTGTACGCCAAGAACGAGGCGAACGCCTACGGCGTGATCAAGGACTCGCCTCGCCTGCCCGACGGCAGCGTCACCGTGCCCACGGTCTTCCACATGATCTCCGACCACCCGTTCGGCGCCGCCGAGACGGCCCGGTGGAAGACCCTGATCGCGGCGCAGATGACGGTGCTCAACGACTCGTTTGCCGGCCGCACGGCGGCGGACGCCTCCAACACGCCGTTCCGGTTCTCGCTGGTCGACACGACGTGGACGGTGAACAGCGACTGGTACACGGTCGTGCCGGGCAAGAACGAGCGGGACATGAAGAAGGCGCTGTACACCGGCGACTCCCGCACCCTGAACGTGTACGCGGCCAACATCGGCGACGGACTCCTCGGCTGGGCGTACTTCCCGAAGGGTTACAACAACGGCCGGGACTTCATCGACGGCGTGGTGATGCTCGACGAGTCGATGCCGGGCGGAACGGCGGGCAAGTACGCCCTGGGCGACACGCTGACCCACGAGGTCGGGCACTGGCTGATGCTGGAGCACACCTTCGCGCACGGGTGCTCCGCTTCCGGTGACTTCGTCGCCGACACGCCACGGGAGGCGGCGCCGCAGTTCAACTGCCCGGAGGGCGCGGACAGCTGCTCCGCGCCCGGTCTGGACCCGATCCACAACTTCATGGACTACACGCAGGACTCCTGCATGAACATGTTCACCCCGGGCCAGGCGGACCGGATGAGCGACGCCTGGGTGGCCTTCCGGGCCGGCGGCAGCAAGTAGGCACGTGTCGGGCTGGCGGGTCGCGCAGCGGCCCGCCAGCCCTTCGTTCCGGTCGCATCTCGGTGAGTCGACCTTATGCACCGTTTGGCCGGATTATGGTGGGAGACCGAAGGGGCCGCTGTCGCCGCACGGTGGCGCACAGCGCACGTCGCGACGCCGACCGGAAGCGTCACGTCGTCCGGCCGAGAGGTGGACCGTCGATGCGAGAGGACGTTGCCGTGAGCGACGTCGACGACTGCTGAGATGGACTGGGCCGGTTGGGCGTTGTTCGGGTTGGTCGCCACCGCCGTGCTCACCGCAGCGCTGATCGCCGCCCAACTGGCCGGTCTCACCCGCCTCGACCTGCCCCTGGTGCTCGGGACGCTCGTCACCGAGGACCCCGACCGGGCCCGGGTCATCGGATTCGTCATCCACCTCTGCGCCGGTCAGGGCTTCGCCCTCGGGTACGCCGCCGCGTTCGCGCTGCTGCACCGCGCGACCTGGTGGATCGGCGCGCTGTTCGGGATGCTGCACGTCGGGATAGCGCTGACGGTGCTCCTGCCGCTGCTTCCCGGTGTCCACTCGCGCATGGCCTCGGAGCGGGCGGGCCCGGCCAGCACGGCCGTGTTGGAGCCACCCGGCCTGTTCGGCCTCAACTACGGCCTCCAGACTCCCGCGGTCACGGTCGTCGTCCACGTCATGTACGGGGTCGTCCTCGGCCTGCTCCTCGACCATGACTGACGGGTCGGACGTGACAGGCCGTCGGCGTCCGGCGCCGATCAGCGACTACGGGCTGCTGGGGGACACCCGCACCGCTGCCCTCGTCGCCGGCGACGGCGGAATCGACTGGCTCTGCGTGCCCCGCTTCGACGGCGAGCCCCTGTTCGGCCGGCTGGTCGGCGGCCCGGACGCCGGAACGTACCGGGTGGGCCCGGCCCGGCCGGCAACGGTGGTCGAACGACGTTACCGGCAGCACACCGCCACACTGACGACGACGTGGGCGGTGGGCAGCGGTCGGCTCACCCTCACCGAGGGCATGGTGGCCGAGATCAGCGGACGCCTGCTGCCCACGACCCTGATCGTGCGGCGCCTGTCGGCCGCCGGCGCGGCGGTCGACGCCGTCGTCGAGTTCGACCCCCGCCTCGGCGCACGGCACCGCCGTCCCCGGGTCGACCACCGTGGCCGGGCCCTGCTGTGCGAGTGGGGGGCGACCGCGGTCGCTCTGGGCAGCGCACCCCGACTCCCCATCGAACCCGGTCGGCCCACCCCGATCACGGTCCGGCCGGGCCACGCGGTCACCCTCGTCCTGGCGGTGGCCCACCGCGAACCGGTGATCCACGTCGAGCCGGCAGCCGCCTGGGAACTGCTGATCGAGGACGAGAGCCGATGGCGCACCTGGACCACCGGGATCGACAGTTCGCTGCCCTTCCGGGAGCACGTCGCACGAAGCCTGCTGACCCTGCGACTGATGACCTACTCGCCGTCGCAGGCGCCGGTGGCCGCACCCACGACCTCACTGCCGGAGGACCCCGGCGGGTCACGGAACTGGGACTACCGCTATGTCTGGCCCCGGGACGCCAGCATCGGCGTCAGCGCCTTCCTGAGCGTCGGAAAACCCGACGAGGCCCACGGTTTCCTCGCCTGGCTGTTGCACGCCAGCCGGCTCCAGCGGCCGCGTCTGCCGGCGCTGTTCACCCTGCACGGCCGCCGCGTACCAGCGGAGCGGCCGGTGCCCGGCTGGCCCGGCTACCTCGGCAGCGCCCCGGTGCGGATCGGTAACGACGCCGCAGGCCAACACCAGCTCGACGGCTACGGCTGGGTGATCGACGCCACCTGGGCGTTCGCGCAGGCGGGGCAGCGCCTCTCCACCGAGACGTGGCGGGCGGTGCGCGGCTTCGCCGACCTGGTCGCCCGTCGCTGGCCGGAACCCGACGCCGGCATCTGGGAGATCCGCGCACCCGCCCAACACGTACATTCCAAGCTCATGGGCTGGCTCGCCCTGGACCGGGCCCTCCGCATCGCCGAGACCCATCCGCTCGCGGACCGCCAACGTCGACGGTGGCGGCACGCACGGGACGCCGTCGCCGACGAGGTTCGCGCGCGCGGCTTCGACCCGGCGGCAGGCAGCTACGTCCGCAGCTACGACTCGGCCGACCTGGACGCGGCCCTGCTCGTCCTGCCGCTGCTCGGCCTGGACGACATCGGATCGCCCCGGGTGCACGGCACCATCGACGCCATTCGGTCCCGGCTCTCCGCCGGCGGTCCCCTGCTCTACCGCTACCCGCCGGGGCGGGACGGGTTCCCCGGCACGGAGGGCGCGTTCCTGCCCTGCTCGTTCTGGCTCGTCCAGGCCCTCGCCCGCGTCGGACGCCGTCGCGAAGCGGTCGAGCTCTTCCAGGCGATGGTCGACCACGCCAGCCCACTCGGCCTCTACGCCGAAGAACTGGACCCGGCGACCGGCGCCCACCTCGGCAACTACCCCCAGACGCTGACCCACGCGGCGCTCGTCCAGGCCGCGCTCGCCATTCGAGACGCCCCGACAACCGATCGCGGATCCGCCTGAGCGCATCGGCAGTCCGACTCCGGCTCGTCAAGAACCGAGGCGGGGACGGGCCCGGCCCGTCCCCGCCTCGGTGGCCCCGGTAAGGGACCTACGTCTGGATGGCGAACGTCGCCACGACGCCGTCGTGGTCGGACTTCGTGCCGCCGACGATGCTGTAGTCGGTCATCCACATGACCTGGTGCTCCGGCACGCGCTTCCAGAAGTAGACGTAGTCGATGTGCCGACCCGACGTGTGCGTTCCGGTGCCCTTCTCTCCGTAGAGGTTGTAGACGGAGCGCAGGTTCGGCAGGGAGTTGGCCTCGAAGACCTTCCACGGGAACTTCTCGTACCCGTACGCCCGGTCGGCGCTGAAGTCGATGTTGAAGTCGCCGCTGACGATGACCTGACCGTCGTCCTTCTTGCTGGCCGCCAGGTTCTTGATGTTCTGGATCTGCTCCTCGGCGCACCGGGTGCGCGGCAGGTCCTCCGGCCGGCCGTTGCTCTCGATGCTCGCGTTCAGGTGCGCGTTGACGTGGACGACGTTCCGGCCGCTCGCCTTGTGCCGGTAGCTGACCCAGTTGTTGTAGCGGGCGGGCGGCACCTCGCCCGGCCCGTTGGTGTCGCACACGAAGACGGACCCCTTGTCGACCACGTCGAACATGCTCTTCCTGGCCAACAGGGCTTCCTGCGCGGCGCTCGTCGGCTCCGGCGCGTAGTACCACCAGCCGTTCGCCGCGGCCCAGTCCTGCAGATAGTCCTTCCGCTCCCCCACCTCGTTGAGGCCGACCAGGTCCGCCTTCGAGGTGATCAGTTGCAGGTCGGCGACGAAGTCCGCCCGGCTGAGCCCGTGGTAGATGTTCAGCGTCGCCGCCTGGAAGACCGCGTTCGCCGCGGCAGCGGGTGGCGCCGGCAGCAGGCCGGTCACCAACGCGACCGCACTGACCAGCACGGCCGCGCCACGGGCCGACCATCGTCGTCCACTCTCCATGGCAGTCCCTTCCAGTGACATGACGCCGACCTGAGCGCAGCCGGCGGAGAAAGTTGTCGCCGCGATGCTAGTCGATATCGAAGTTCGTCAGCGCAGGAAGATGGTTCCTCCCCATCCCGGACCATGTGCTGCCGTCGTCGGGAACATCAATCCACTCGCGAAGCGGCCCGCGTTGATGTTCGTGAGGAGCCGCCCCTCGCCGTTGATCGAGACCAGGTCGGCACGGCCGTCCCCGCTCAGATCGGTCGGGTAGGGCAGCATGTTCGCGTGCCATCCCTGGCCCACCGACGTCCGGGGTCCCAAGCTGACCAGCCCGTTCGTCACACCCTGGTTACGGAAGGCGGCGAGCGTCCCGTCCGCCAGCACGCCGAGCACGTCCGCAGGTCCGTCGCCGTCGAGGTCGACGACGTGCAGGGCCAGGTGACCGGTCCAGCCCGCACCGACCCGTTGGCCGGCGGCGAACATTCCTCCGGTGAAGCTGCCGGTGTTCAGGTAGTGCCAGAGCGATCCATCGGACTTGACGGACATCAGGTCGGCTCTTCCGTCACCGGTGAGATCGCCGACGAAGGGAAGCTCGGCGGCGCTCCACCCCTGCCCGACCTGGACGGCCGGACCCCAGGTGACCGCACCGTTGTGCATGCCGGTGTTGCGGAACGCCGTGAGCGTGCCGCCCGGGGACACCCCCAGCAGGTCGGCGCGCCCGTCGTCGTCGAGGTCGGCGAGGCGCACCGCCAACGTCCCCTGCCAGCCACTACCGACCTGGACGCCCGTAGCGAACATGCCACCCGTGAAGGACCCGGAGTTGCGGAACTGCACCAGGGCCCCGGCGCTGTTCACGGTGAGCAGGTCCGCGAGCCGGTCACCGTCGAGGTCACCGATGACGGGCAGCTGCGAGGTCGACCACCCCTGCCCGACCGTCTGGGTGGCGCCCAGCTCCGGCCAGTTCATCGTGGTACGCAGGTTCTCGTACGCGTTCAGCGTGCCGCTTCCCGTCACGGCCAGGACATCGGCGCGTCCGTCTCCGCTTAAGTCCACCCGGTCGACGCCCCGACGCAGCGCGAAGGTCACCAGGGGGTGGAGCACGCCGTGTGCCACCGACTCGGGGTGCGAGGCGATCGCGGGAAGCAGGTCACGAATTTCCCGGCGGAGACCGTTCGCCACGGTGGCCTGTCCGGCGCGCTCGGCGATCAGGAGGTCCACGGCGCGGGTGGCCGCGTCCACGAGGCGCACCGTCTGCTGGAGCCATGGTCGCGCCTGGGTCGTCAGGCTGGTCGGCATGGTCTGTAGGTCCGTGCTGGCCGTCTTGAGCGCGGAGAGCCTCTGTTTGAGCGCGGCGGCGGCGCTGTCCACCCCGTTTCCGGTGCGGAGGGCGTCGCGGAAGCTCCTGATGGCGTCGGCCAGCGCCACCGAGTCGGTGCGGTCGATGACCGACGAGCGGTTGACCTCCGCGAAGGTTCGGAGCTGGCCGGCCTTCGCCCCACCGAGAGTCTCGATGGCGCGGGACCAGGAGTCCTCCGGCCGGTACCGGGCCGGATTCCAGGCGAAGTCGGCGGCGGTGAGCAGGGGCAGCTGAGAGGGGCCCTGCTGGGTCATCTCGTTGAACAGGATTCCGGGCGCAGCCGAGAGCGCGGCCTCGCGCCCGACCAGCGGGCCCATCTGGAGCCGGTCCCAGACCTGGTCGTTGACCGGGAAGTTGTCCCAGATCGCGAGGCGGTGCCGGGGGAAGGCCAACTGCGCGTCGTCGAGGTTCTTCCTGGTGATGCTCGGCGACAGCACCTCGGGTCCGGTCCAGTAGACGCCCACCGCGGTGTCGAGCCGGTTGTCGAACTCGGTGCGGTAACTGCTGACCGCCGTCCCGGCGTACTCGCTGCTGACCGTGTACAGCTGGCCCATGCCGGTGCGGGCGCCGACGAACTGCGTCTGGACGAAGTTCGTGACGTCGGCCTGCGCCCGGGCCCATGCCGTGACCCCGGTTCCGTACGTGTCACGGTCGGTCGCGCAGGAGAACGGCCGCGTCGGGAAGACGTCGTCCCAGGCGATGACGAAGTGCCGGACTCCGATTCCGTACATCTGGTCGAGCCGGGAGAGCAGGGTGGCGCGCTCCGTGGCGGAGGAGTGGCAGATGCCGCTGGCCTGGTCCAGCGGCATCTCGGGGGAGATCCGGTACACGAACGCGACGTGCAGGCTGTGGGCCTTGGTGACGATCTCCCGCAGGTCGCCGAGTTCCGCCGCCGAGTAGGGGGTCCGCCAGTTGTTGCTTCCGCTGCCACCCGTGCGCGGGTCGGCTGCGGGGCCGTAGAAGAAGCGGTTCATCTTGTTGCGGGCGAGAACCTCCACCTGTTCCAGCCGGTCGGCTTTCGTCCAGAGGGCCACCCCTGGTGGTGGGGGGTTGGCCGAGTCCATACCGCCGCGGAACGAGAAGGCCGGCCAGTCCCTGATCGTGACCCGCGCGATCCGTGCGCCGGAGGAGTCCGGGGTCAGGAGCTGCCTCAGGGTCTGTGCGGCGTAGAAGGTGCCCGCCTTTCCGCCACCGGAGAGGACCACCCGCTGCCTGCCGCCGGAGTCCGTCCCGGTGGCCAGCAGATAACCCTGGCCCGGCAGGGCGCTCGGGGCGGGGACACCGATCGCGGTCAGGGCCGCCGCGCTCGCGGGCGTCTCCTGCGCTCCCCCGACGTAGACGGTCGCCCCGCCGCCCGGATCGGCGCTGGTGAGGGTGACGCTCGTGTCGTGCGCGGTGAGAGCGGCCACCACGGCGTCGACAGCCGGCTGGTCCGCGGCCGTGCCGCGGACGATCGTCAGAGCGGCCGGCAGGTCGAGCGGAGTCCCGGTGACGGACAACTCCTGCGGCTGCGGATTGAGGGCCGGGGTGGCTGATGCGCCACCGGCCGTGGACGTCGAGCCCAGCAGCCCGACCGTGCCGACAAGCGAGGCGAGGACGCAGCCGGCCAGTGCACGTGGGAAGCGCCAACGTCTCCGAAGGCCGTTTCGCATGGACTCACTCCTAGAACGTGAGGATCATGACCGGAGCCGTGGCACGCGGTGGGCACACGACGGCTTTCGGAGATACTGGGCTAGACCACACAGCTTCGTCAATGGCCCCGACCGAGCCGGCAGTCATGATCTTGATGGGGAGCGAGTGGGTGGCGTACGTACGGCCGCTTGCCGGTCCCGCTGCCACGGCACAGAGCCGGGCTCGTCCGCCCAGCCCTGGCCGCTTCCCCAGGTGCGTCATCATGTACCGATGCCGCACCGCCTGTCCTATGCCGACGCCGTCCGGATCCTGGGTGGCTCCGGACCGCTCGCGAAGGCCGTCGACAACCTGCTCGGCGGCGCGCTCACCGTAGCGACCGCGGGCGGCAGCGATCTCGCGATCAGCCTCTTCGACGCCAAGACCGAGGTGGTCCGGCTCGGCGGCGTGGTCACGGCCAAGATCAGTGATTCCGTACGCGGACTGGGGCGCCACGACCGCAGCGAGCGACTCCAGGCCGCGCACGCCGTCCTGGTGGTCACCGCGTTCTTCGAGGAGCTCGACGTCTGCCTGACCACGGCAGGCTTCCGTGATCCCGGTTTCACCCGGGGGGACCAGCTCGCGTTCGCCGCTGACCGGGGTGAGGGGACGCTGGTCGACCGCTTCCTGCGCACGCCGGTCCCGCTACCGACGCCCGACCTCCCGTATGCGAGCCTCCTGACCGCCCTGGAGGCCTGGTACGCCAAAGAGTCGACCCGCATGAGCCACCATCTCACCGGGCTGGCCGTCTGGGACCGGGCCGACGAGCGCGCCCGTCGCAGGCTGGCCGACCTGCTCGACCGGCGGCTGCCCGGTGCGGCCGTCGCCCGCTACGACGAGATCCATCGCCGCCTCGCCGAGGAGATCCCCGAGTTCGCGTTCTGGGCCGACCGCCTCGAGGCGCGTGCCACCGCCCGGGGCCTGGAACGTCTCGAGGCGCTGCTGCTGCGGGCCGGCTCGGGGCGCGACCCGGGCCTCCACCGGGCCGCGCTGTCCCGCTCCTATCGCGCCGAACTCGACCGTCCCGTTCTCGGCGGCGACACGCAGGGCCTGCTCCTGCCGACGCTCGGAGCCGCGTACCTCGATCCGCGCTTTCGGGTCCGGGCGGCCGATCCGGACGCACGTCCCGCAGACGACCAGTGGTGGGCCGGCGCCGACGTGCGCGACGACTTCGCCGACTTCCTCGCCGCCCACCTGACCACGCCCCAGGCCACCGAGGCTCCGATGCTGCTGCTCGGCCAGCCGGGCGCCGGGAAGTCCTCGCTGACCCGGATCCTCGCCGCCCGCCTGCCCGCCGGCGATTTCTTCGTCTGCCGGGTCCCGCTGCGCGAGGTGCCCGCCGAAGCCGAGATCCAGGGCCAGGTCGAACGGGCCCTGCGCCTCGCGATCGGCGAGACGGTGTCCTGGGCAGAGCTTTCCCGCGACGCCAAGGGCGCCCTGCCGGTCATCCTCCTCGACGGCTTCGACGAACTCCTACAGGCCACCGGCCTGCACCAGTCCGACTACCTGCACCGGGTCGCCCGGTTCCAGCAGCGGGAGGCAGCGTTGGGCCGCCCGGTCGCGGTCATGGTCACCACCCGGACCGCCGTCGCGGACCGCGCCCGCCTGCCCGTCGGTGCCCTCGCCGTGCGCCTCGAGCCGTTCGACGAGGTCCAGATCGAACGCTGGCTGACCGTCTGGAACGAGACCGGTCAGCTCGCCAGACCCCTGACGCCGGATGCGGTCCTCCGCTTCCGGCACCTCGCCGAACAGCCGTTACTGCTGCTCATGCTCGCCCTCTACGATGCCGCTGGCAACGCTCTCCAGGACGACGCCGCAGCCCTCGACGACGGTCAGCTCTACGAACGGCTGCTGGCCTCCTTCGCCGAGCGTGAGGTGCGCCGGGTACACCCGGGACAGCCCGAACCGGCCGTGCCGGGGCTGGTCGAGCAGGAGCTCCTGCGCCTGTCGGTGGTCGCCTTCGCGATGTTCCACCGCCTGCGCCTGTGGGTCACCGAGCGCGAGCTGGACGACGACCTCACCAGCCTCGGCATCGCCCCGACGCACCCGGGCCGCACCGAGGCCTTCCGCAGCCCGCTCACCGCCGGTCAGGAGATGGTCGGGCGCTTCTTCTTCATCCAGCGCGCCCAGGCCGTCCAGGACGACCAGACCCGGCAGACGTACGAGTTCCTGCACGCGACCTTCGGCGAATACCTCGTGTCCCGGCTCGTCGTACAGGCCGTTCGCGACACCGAGGCGCGCGAGTCGGCGAGCACGCTGGCCCTGCGCATGGGCCCGTCGAACGACGACGACCTGCTGCGGTCCCTGCTCGGCGTCACGCCGCTGACCGCCCGCGCCACGGTCCTGCCGTTCATCGCCGGTCTGCTCGACGGCCCCGACCGCGAACGTATCCGGGCCTGGTTGACCGGTCGCACCGCCCAGGCCATGACCCGCCCGCAGTACGCCGAGAGCCGCTACCGCCCCGTCGACAAGCGCATCGACCACTGGATGGCCACCTACTCGTTCAACCTCTTCCTGCTGACCCTGGCCTGCGGCGGTGAACTGCGGGCGTCGGACCTGTTCACCCGCACCAACGATCCGGCGACCTGGCTGCGCAACTCGGCTCTGCAGTGGCAGGCCGCCGTGCCGGGTGGCATGTGGATGGACGCCATGGAGGTCCTCAAGGTCACCCGCACCTGGCACGACGGCCGCCGCGACATCGTCGTCGAACACGCGCGCGGCTGGACGGCCGACCTCCCGGATCCGACAGACGTGTACTGGATCAACGGGCTCAGACCCGGCGAGAGCCGCGACGCGGTCTTCAGGGCCGCCTTCGAGATACCGCCCGCGCTCCGGTCCATGCACCTGAGCAGCCGCCTGAGCGACGACACGCTGCTGCACGCCCTGGAACCGTTGATCCGACGGATACCTGCGGCGCTGAACCGGTTCGCGCAGCGGGGAGATGGCAGCCACCTCTCGGTCGCGCACACCCTCGTCCGGATGTGGCTGGCGGTCTCGCTGCACGCCCCCGCCGAGGAACTGGTCGCCGCCTGCGATGACGCCGCCTACGCCGTGGCGGACCTGGCCCTGTCGGGCGAAAGGACCACGTCGGCGATCAGGGACGCCACGGAGATGGTGCTGGGCACCATGCGCGCCGAAGCGCACCGCCTGCCGCCGGAGAGGGTCTGCGAGATCGTCCATCGGCAGCTCGACGAGGGATGGATGACTGTGCGCGCGGCCGCCAGCGCGATTCACTGCCTCGTGGCGTCAAGGGCCACCGAAGACTGGTACGGAGCCTTGCTCACCTCGGACCTCATCCGGGAACACGCACATGGCATCGACGTCCGCGCGCTCGTCACGGCGCTACGTGCGCTGGCCGGTAGCAGGGAACCCGAGGCTGAGAATCTCCTCCCCCGCTTGGCCACAGCCCTGACCGAGGCCGGACGCCAACCGGACCTCGAACGCGCGGCCCCGGACCTCGCCGAGGCCGTGTTCGCCCGGCCGCACCACACCACGTCAGATCAGGAATCCGCTACGGAGAACGGCGGATAGAACTCCCCAACCCGATGTGTGCGGCGACCGACCGCCACCTCCGATCGTGTTGCCTCTGTCGCTTAGGGTGACTCCATGTCCGGCGACCAACGGGAACTCCACCATCTCGTGTGCGGCGACGATGCGCTCGCCGCCGCCGTGGCCCGACGCCTCCTGGCCGCACCCGACACAAGGGTGACGCTGGCCGTACCGGAGTACGCCGTGGAGCTGGTATCCGCCGGGCTTCCCGGTGCGGCGTCGGTGCTCGTCGCCGATCGGCTCGACGCCGAGGTCCTGGCCCGCTGCGGGCTCGTCGACACCGTGACGGTCCTGCGCCAGGACACCGCGCTGCGCGACGCTCTGCTGGCCCGCGCTCACCAACCGCGGGCGAGGTTGGTGATCCGGACCGAACTGCTCGCCGACGCGGCTCCGTACGATGCCCGGTGTTTCTCCCCGGCGTCCACAGTCGCCCGCGCATACCTGTCGGCAGTGGCCTCCACGGCGCCCCGCCGGCCTCGATCGTTACCGGCCCTCGGGGGTGCGCGACGCACCCCGTACCCACGGCGCATCGTGCGCAACCAGCTACGGGCCCGGGCGGCGCGGGTCGCCCTGGTCGCACTCATCCTCGCCCTGCTGAGCACCACGCTGCTCGCCGTGCTGGAGGATCTCAGTATCGGCCAGGCCCTCTACATCACACTGCTGCGCAGCGCAGCCGAACCGGACCTGGCCGGCAGCACCGCCGTGCAGCTCTACCAGGTCTGCTTCGCGCTGCTCACAGTGCTGGGCAGTGTCACCACCGGTGTCTACCTCGGTGACGCCCTCCAACAGGGCCGGACCCTCGCCGCCGCCGGTCTACCACCGGCGGGGATCCGCGGACATGTCGTGATCGCCGGACTCGGAGAACGCGGGACACACCTCGTGCGCGCCCTCCACGATGCCGGCGACGAGATCGTCGCCATCGACTCCCAACCGACTGCGCGGGGCGTACGCGCCGCCCGCCGACGCGACATCCCCGTCATCGTCGACGACGCACGCTGGCCCGACACGCTGCTCCACGCCGCCCTCGACCGAAGCCGGGCCCTGGTCGTCACCACCCCCGACGACGACACCGGTCTCACCATCGTGACGGCCGCCCGGACGATCCGCCCCGAGCTACCCATCGTCTGGCTCCCCAGAGACGACGACCTCGTCGCCCTGGCCGGCCGGCTGCCCCACGTCGCCGTTCCGGACGCGACCCTCGACGACATCGCCGGACAGGTAGCCGACCTGCTGACCAACCACCAGCAGCCCCAACCCGTCAGCTCCGGTACCGCAGCCGACCATTCCCCCGTCGGCGCAGGATGAACTAGAGGCCGTTGACCTGGGCTTATGCTCCGGTCAACGGCCGTTCTGCGTACTGTCGGGACAGCCGGATTCGAACCGACGCCCCGTGGTTGGTGGCCCCGCGTCCGGGAACTCGACCGGAGCGTCACGACGCGGATTGCCCTGTGCGGGCACGCTTCCACAGTGCGACGACGCGTCTGAGCGCCCTGACGGCTGTCGGCGTGCTGGGTCAACTCGGCGAGATCGTCGAGGCCCGAGCCCCGCGCGTGGGCATCTGCCTGGTCGAACAGATCCGTCTGCACCACGGCGCAGGGATCCGGCCCTGACCGCCATGCGTGCTCGGTCAGCGCAGTCCGGCGAACAGGTCGTCCTCGGGCGTCGGCGCATCGGTTTTGTCGCGGACCCGGACGAAGGTTTCCATGCCCATCAGCTCGGTGAAACGTTCCTGGCCAAGTTGCAGGAAGAAGATGTTCTCGGCCTGACTCGCGTGCGCAGCCAACGATTCGAACTTCTGCGCGCCGTAGCCGCTCGTGTCCACCCAGGTGGTGATCTCATCGTCGGGCAGGCCGAGCTGCGGCACCGTATCCGAAGGCCCGTCCGGCTCGGGAAACTCGACGCCGATCTCCTTCATCACGCGGCCGAACTCCTGAAACGCACTACGCGGCACGGTGGTCCAGTACACCTTCGCCGGGATGTCCGTCCGCTCGACGGCGGACATCGTGATGCGGTGCGCCTGGATGTGGTCCGGATGGCCGTAGAAGCCGTTTTCGTCATAGGTGACGACGACGTCGGGTCGATAGCGCCGGATCAACTCGCTCAGCCGGTCGGCCGCCTCCGCCACCGGCGTGTTCCAGAAGGCGTCAGGAGCGTCATTGGCCGCCCAACCCATCATGCCGGAGTCGGCATAGCCGAGCGTCTCCAGATGCGTGACCTTCAACGCCTCGCAACTGGCCGCCAACTCGGCCCGACGCATCGCTACCACAGCCTCCGGGTCGTGCCCCGGGTCGCCCGGCTTCACTCCGCCGGGCCCGTCGCCGCACCGCCCGTCCGTGCAGGTCACGAGCACCGTCGTGATCCCTTCCGCCGCGTACCGGGCGAGAACGCCGCCAGTACTGGTCGCCTCGTCGTCCGGGTGCGCGTGCACCGCCATCAGCGTCAGAGATCGCTCAGCCACCCCACCACCATACGAGGGACGTCCGACCCACCAGCATTGCCACGCTGCGCGGCGGCTGAAACGAGGCGAGATACGTTGGCTCCGGTTGCTGATCTGGACCGCGCGTAGCGTGAACTCCGATAAGACCTGCGAGTGACCACCTATCGGTGCCGGACGTCCCGCAGCGGTGCTTGCTGCCGCCCCGAATTGAGCTGAACCGCCTGTTACCCGGCAACTGCCAATCAATCCCGTGCCGGCGCAGAATGAATTAAAAGCCGCCTACCAGGGCATATGCTCCGGCCTGATGCTCCAGCCGGTGGTGTTCTCGATCCATAGGGACACGGCCAGGGCGGCGAACACGATGGTCAGGTGCGCTTCGATCGATTCGCGGGTGTGATGGTGGATCGGTCGGGCGGCCAGGTCGGCCTTGGGCATCCGAAAGGACTCCTCGACCTGCAGTAGCCGGCTGTTGGCGCGCCTGCTCTGCGGGCGCATACCCCAACCGGGTGCCGATCTTCTTGGCGCCGGCCAGCCCGGAGATCGGCAAGCAGGAAGTCGGCGTCCATCGACCGCGCTCTTCGCGGTGTGCGACGTTGCCCGGACCGCGTAGTGTTGACGGCGTGGACTCAGAAGTCGTCGTCAACATAGCGGCAATCGCCATCTCGGCTACGTCGCTGGCTGTTTCTGGAGCTCTCGCCACCCGGCAGAATCGGACGGCGTCTGCCGGGTATTCTCTGCCGGTCGTTCTAGAGATCTTCAGCCAGTTTCGTACGGAGGAGTTCTACGAGGCTCGGCGATATGTCTATGATGACCTGAACAAGGATTTCGACCAGCCTGTCGCCTATTCCGAACTACCTTCCGACGTCTTGGCCAAAGTGCGGATCGTGGCTGGCCGGTACGATGATCTGGGCAAGCTCGTGGCTCACGGAGTCGTGGGCGAGGAACTGATCCTCGGAGCCAATGGACCTGGCATCCGCAAAGTCTGGAAATGCGTCGCTCCTTTTATCTACGAAGAACGCAGGAAGCGAGACGTCATGACCGGCGTCTACCTGGAAGATCTCGCGCACCGGGCCTCCCGAAATCCGCCACACAAGATCTACGCGAAACTCGGACTTCGTTACGCCAGGACGCAGGAAGGTCGAGACGCGCCTCGATCACCCGCGTCCCGACTTGGCTCATTTGGCGCGCGCCGTGGATCGAGTCCAGTGCTGTCCGTAGTTCAGCGGGTATGGGGGCGGCGGCGGTGATGGTGTGGTCGCCAGCTTGGATCTGGATGGTGCGGTAGCGGCGCCCGCTCAGCCATCAGCGCCACCAGCTAAGCGAGCTTCGCCACGGTCAAGTCGTCGTTCCCACTCAGTGACAGCCCTATCAAGACGTTCCGCGAGGTCGCGAGGTGTCTTTGTCCGCGCCGAGGTCAGCAACGATCTCACGCAGCGCGAGAACATGAGGCTTCGTAACTGGACGACGCCAACTCTTGCATTCCACCGCTGACGCCAGGGTGCCGGTGCACGTGCTCCGCAAGATTGCCGGGCACGGTTCGCTGACCACGACGCAGCGGTACCTTCACCCCGACCGGCAGACCATCACCGATGCCGGAACGGCACTCAGCGCGCATTTGAAGGCCCGCCGGTCCCCAGATGGCCCCCAGCTACGCGCGGTCTAGATCAGCAATACCCTACCGGCGCAGAATGAATTAAAGGCCTTTGACCTGGGCCTAAGCTCCGGTCAACGGCCTTTCTGCGTGCTTCCGAGACGGTCGGATTCGAACCGACGACCCCTTGTTACCAACCGTAGCCGCCCTATAGCTTGTCACCAGTCGCCGGAAGCAAGCATTGACCTGCACAGACGAGCTCGGAGAGCGATCACTTCTTGCCACTGTTGGTCAGCGTCGGCCAGGGTTTTCGGGGGGTAAACGGGGGCGTCGTCAGCACGTTTCCCAACGCCACCCGCACCCGCGCCCCCGCCACAGGCGCCCCGTCAACGACATGACCAACTTGCTTGCACCGGGATGAGCCCAGGCCGTCATCCGGGGCCGACTGCTGCCGGGACCCTTCACCAACCCGACCTCGATCCGCCAGTCCTTCTGCTTGCACCAGGTCAGCCAAACCTGACTCAGCAAACCCAGGCGTTCGAGCACCCCTCGACCCGGCCGAACACCGGGACGACCAGGTCCGGGTTCGGCTTGGGATATCCGAGGTCGTGGGTGACCTCGTCGTAAGCCCATCTGACCGTTCCGCCGATGTTCCACGTCAGATCGTCGGTGAGGGTAGAGGTGGCGTGCAGGGCGAAGTGCCAGGCCCGGTGGAAGGGCCTGCTGCGGCCCTGGTTCTCCGGGAGGTTGGCCCACTCGTCCTGGTTGCGCCAGCCCTGGATCACGGCGGGAATCACGGCCAGCGGCGGGAACTTCTTGGCGACCCGTGGGGCGGCCTGTATCGCGACCCAGCGGAGCAGTTCGCCACCGTACTCCAGGGACTTCCGGAATAGCGCCTCGCCGAAGCCGTCCTTGATTTCGTCGGACTGGTCCTTTTTGTCGCAGTTGTTGCCCGAGTTGGAATCCTTGCACTCAAGGCCGGTGGGGTCGACGTGGTTGATCGGATCGTTGGCGGCGTAGGCGTAGCGGTTGAGACCGACCGTGTCCTCACCGTCGGTGATGGGGTCCGGCGAGACGAACCGGCCAAGTTCCGGATCGTATTAGCGGGCCTTGAGGTACACCAGGCCGGCCGCGTCGTGACGCTGCCCGGTGAACCCGCGTGGCTCGTACGACAACGTGCCGGCCGTCGAGAGAACCTCACCGTAGGGGCGGTACCTCTTGCGGTGCACCTCCACCCCGGAGGCGTTGGTCTGAGCCTGCACCGAGCCCTGGTGGTCGGTGTGCACCCAGTACCGGGTCGTGCCGTCCGCCCTGGCCACGAGCGTGTCCGCGACTGAGATGTACTTGGTGGCCAGGCCCGCGGTGACGTCCACCTCGTAGTCGTCGCCGAGGTAGTGCCGAACGGCCGAGCCCTGCGCCTGGAACAGCCGGGTGCCGTCGGCGTCGTAGCCGAACGTCGTCGTGCTGCCCGAGCGGGTGACTGAGGCGAGACGGTTGTCGCCGTCCCAGACCAGCGTGCGCCCGGCACCGGAGACCATCAGACCGGCCGTGTCGTAGGTGTAGGTGTTCGGGCCGGCCGACGTCACCGCGTGTGGTCGCGAGCTGTCGTAGCCGTAGGTGCCGAGGCGGGAGTTGGCGGCGACGTTGCCCGTCGCGTCGTAGCTCAGGGTCTGGTGGTGGGCCGGCGTCGAGGCGCTGGTCGCCACGGTCAGCTGGCCCACCTCGTCGTACTCGAAGGTCCAGCCCTCGTCCGGGAACGGACTGTCGATCTGCTTGATCTTGCCCGTGGCGTCCCTGGTGAAGGTGGAGTCCTGGATGGTCGTCGAGCCCGAGGTCGTGGTGATCCGGTCCAGCCAGCCGCGCCGCGTGTCGTGCGACCTTGTGGTCACCGTGCCGTTGGCGTTCTCGAGCCGGATCAGCTTGCCCTCGGCGTTGTAACGGGCCGCGTCGACGTAGCCGGGGATGGCCAGCAACCGGCCGGCACCGTCGTACCGCAACGGGTCCGCCGGGGTGCCCTGGGTGTCGCCGTCGGGGTAGGTGGTCCACAGCGCCCGGTTGCCGGCGTCGAACCCGTACCGGAAGGTGTAACTCGCGCCGTTGACCGTCCTGACCGTCTTGACCACGCGGCCGAGGGCGTCGTGGTCGAGCGTCTTGGCGCCGGCGCCGTCGGTGGTCGTGGTGACCTTGCCGATGTTGTGGTAGCCGGCACGAACCTGGTCGTAGGTCCACGTCACGGTGACCGCCGAGGGCGTGCCGGCCCTGGTGGTCTTGCCGGTCTTGCGCCCGAGGGGGTCGTAGGTGAACGTGGTGCGCTGGCCGCGTGCGTCGGTCTGCGCCACCAACCGCCCGGCGTCGTCCCACTCGTAGCCGGTGGTACCCGAGTTCGGATCGACCAACCGCGTCCTGCGGCCGAGCGAGTCCAGGTCGTAGGTGATGACGCTGCCGCCGGGATCGGTCGACCGGACCAGCTCGTCGCGCAGGTCATGGACGTAGGTCGCGATCCGGGTCACCCCGCCGACGGTCTGCTCGCGAGCGACACGCTTGTGGTATGCGTTCATGCGATCGGTCGTCGCGTGGCCGCGCTCGTCGGTCTCGGTCACCGACCACACGCCGTAGCGCTTGGTGCGGGTGGCGCCACCGGGCAGGGTTTCCCGGACAAGTCGGTCGAGGGCGTCGTAGTCGCTGGTGGTCGGGTAGGTGGTCGGCTGGGGCTGGCCGGAGACCCAGTAGTACGCGGCGGTCTTGACGGCGACCTGGCCGCGTGCGTTGAAGCTGGTGTCCACGTAGATGTCGCCGGTGGCGGCATCCGGTCCCCGGTCGGCCTTGCGCCAGGTGCGCTGCAGGCCGTCGATGTACCGGCGCGCCCACTGCAAGCCGCTCGTCCCGGTCGCGGCTGGACGTTCGATGCGTTCGTGCTGGGTCGCGGGGTCACCGACGTCGACCCAGGTGTGCCGCTCGAACCGGCCGCCGGGCTCGGTCTTCTCGGTCAGTCGACAGAACGTGTCATAGGCGAGGGTGGTGGCCTGGCCGTTGAGGTCGGTGACCCTGGTCGGCCGTCCGCACACGGTGTCCCAACCCGCGGTGACCTGCTGGGACAGCGCGTTCGTCTCCGAGGTCTGGTACAGGTGGAAGGTCGGGTCGTATCCGAGGGTGGTCCGGCCGCCCAACGCGTCGATCTCGGCGGTCAGATTGCCGCTGTCGTCGTACTCCTTGCCCGTCTCGACATAGGAGTCGTCGGTCGAGAGCCAGCGCGCCGACCTGGTCTCCAGCCCGGCCGAGGGCGCCTGGTTCCACGTGGCGGCACCGTCGTAGTGGTTGCGGGTCTCGCGGAGCTTCGTACCCTGGCCGCCGACGCCCTGGACCAGGGTCACGACGGCCGGCTTGTTCACGATGTAGACATCCGGGTTGGGCACGAACGTGGTGATGGTGGTGCGCTCGTCCCCGGCCACGGCGTAGTCGCCGTGCTCGACCTGCTGGGTGAGCTCGCCGTAGGCGTTGTACTGGCGGGTGGTGTACGTGCGCTTGCAGTCCTCGCCGGGGCATGCGTTGCCGGTGCCGTTGTAGGTGTTGACCCAGGTGCCGGTCGGCAGGGCCGTGCGCGGCTGCGTGGCGCCGTTGGTGGTGTACTCGTGGAGCGTCACCTCCAGCAGGGCGCCGCCGCCGGCGCGCCGCTCGATGCGTTCCGGGTGGTCCAGCGCGCCGAGGTCCTGCCGGTACCACGTCTCGGTGTAGGGGCACGCCGACTCGCCCGCGACGCAGGGCCTGCTCTCCCGTTGCTGGCGGAATCCCTGGAACCGACGCTCCCCCCAGTGGTACGAGCCGCCCGAGTAGGTGAACTTCGTGACCGCCGAGCCGCCTCGGCCGTCCCCGACGGTCACCGCGGAGGCGGTCGGCACGACCGGTGGGTTGTTGGTGTTCGGCCAGGACGAGGACGGGGTGTAGTTCACCGCCGTGGTGCCGCCCCACTCGTTGGTGAGCGAGGTCAGCACGTCGGGCACCGGGCTGTCCACGTCCCAGACGCGCCGCGCGGTGGCCAGGCCGGGGAACGGCGGGTACAGCTCCAGCACCTCGAACAACCCGTCACCGTCGACGTCGGCGTCGAGGAACTCGCTGGTGCACGCGCCCTCCTTGTCGCAGCTGTAGCCGGCCAGCCCGGTGTCGGTCGCGCCGAGGACGAAGCCGGCGCCGGTGGACAGCCAGATGCGCCGCTGCCCGCCCGTGCCGAGACAGCACGGGTAGATCTCGACCAGGTCGGTCCGGTCGTCACCGTTGACGTCGACCGGCACGTGCCTGGCCGCGCCGCTGGCCGGCATCGACGTGTCGGTGGCCACCTGCGCGAACCCGTACCCGGTGGAGAGCCACGTCTTGCGGGTGTAGCTGGTGAGGAACGGCTGGAGCTCCACCATGTCGGTTTTGCCGTCGCCGTTGACGTCCAGCATCACGAAACGACTGCCGGTGCCGTCGGCCTTCGGCGCGCTCCAGGAGATGGTGTCGCTCGTGCCGGCGACGAAGCCCGTCCCGTTGGACATCCACAGACGTCGGCCACCGGCACCGAACAGCCCCGGGTACACCTCGAGCAGGTCCGACCGGCCGTCGCCGTTGACGTCGACCGGGTAGAACTGGCGGTTGACGTCGAACCCGATCCCCGAGTCGTTGGTGGCCAGGGTGAACGCGCTGCCGTCGGACAACCAGGTGGCGCGGCAGTAGTGCACCGGCCACAGGCCGCAGGCGTACAGCTCGACGACGTCGGTGCGGCCGTCGCCGTTGACGTCCATGGCCAGAAAACGGGAGTCGTCACGGCTGCTGGCGGTCTTGGAGGAGGCGGTGTTCGTCAGCGCGAACCCGGTGCCGTTGGACAGCCACAGCCGTCGTCCCCACCCGAACCCGCTCGGGTACAGCTCGATGAGGTCGGACTTCCCGTCGCCGTTGACATCACCGTCCAGGAACCGGCTGTCGGCGTGGTAGGGCAGGTCGGTGTGGACCGAGGTTCGCGAGAATGTGGAGCCGTCCGAGATCCAGGTGCGCCGCTCGTAGGTGAGCCAGTTCGGCATCAGCTCAAGCAGATCCGTGCGCCCGTCGCCGTTGATGTCCATGGTCAGGTGCCGGGCATCGGTGTGGTTGCCCATCCCGGTGTCCTGGTTTCCGGCGACGAACGACGGTGTCCCGGTCTGGTACGCGATCCTCGTCGCCGGCAGCGCGGTGCCGCTGACGACGAAACCCGAACCGTCCACCACGGCGTCCCTGCCGAACTGCTGCACGCCGGCCAGCAGTGACCGGCCGGTCGCGGCGCTGGTGGTGTACGTCAGCTTGTAGGCCCGCAATCGGCTGCCGCCCACCGTCAGGTCGATGGTCTTCAGGCGCCCGTGGACGGTGGTGAACACGCCGTTGCCGATAGCGTTCCGCTCCCTGTCCGGTCGGGTCTCGTAGTGGAACCTGACGGTAGTGCCGTTGTAGGCCACCGAGTCCAGGGCTTCCCAGCAGCACTCGAACAGGTCACTGCGCCAGGTGTAGGTGACGGTGTTGCCCTTGGTGTCGACGACCTGGCTCAGGCCCCATCGGACGACCAGGCCGGTTCCCGCCTGCAGGACGGGGGCGTAGACCCGCCTCGTGCCGTCCTTGGCCACCACGGTCCACCGGCTGTCCGCCCCGGTGCCGGTCAGCGTGACCTTGAGATAGCTCTCGTTCCTGGTGGTGTGCGTGCCACCGGCCAGGCAACCGGGGCTGCCCGTACCCGGCGGGCACACGATGATCTCCTCGCCGTCGACCACGTGCAGATCCGAGGCGTCGTACCGGGGAGCTCCGCGGCCCGGCGCCACCCGCTCGATGACGTTCACGCCCGCCAGGTCCCAGCCCACGCCGACCCAGCCGTTGCCGGCCGAAGACTTGTACCGCAGCGCAAGCTGCGGTGTGATCGTCCGGAAATTCGGGACCTCGATGCGGATCACGTCAGTGAAGGCGCCGCCACCCTCAACCTGCCAGGACCGCTCCGGGACCTCCGGCTCGCGGGTCTTGGTGAGCTCGGCGAGTGGCGTCCGCTTCTCAGCCGACTCGCCCTTGTCGTCCGAGGACGCCGACGGCGGCGGCAACGCAACGGCGGTGCCCGGAAGCCCGACCACGAAGGCCACCAACAACAACCCGGTGCGGAGTACGTGGCTGATCCGAATCGACACAGACGCTCCAGAAAGGCGCAGTCCCGGCCCTAGCCGCGATCACGGAGCGTGGCGGCCCGGATGCAACCCTACGGCTCCTACCCGGCGAAAGTAAAGTTGTGTACTTAGATGCTTCATGCCGCCACCTGTCGTGCGTCAAGGTTCTGCACAGGGGTTGTGTCGGCCCTGACCAGAAGAGCTGACCATGAGCCGCCCGCCGCAGTTTCCGGTGGAACACAAGCGGCGCATCTCACTCGGCGTGACGCCGGAGAAATGGTCATTGTGGAGGCCGCGCGCCGCAACAAGGGAGGGAGGTAGAGGAACCTTTCCCAGGTGCGCAGGTAGGAGATATCCGCGGCCCACAGCCGGTTCGGTGCGGTGGCGGTGAACTACCGCTGGACCAGGTCCGGGGCGGTCGCGGTCGACGTGGCCTTGTGGCGGGGCTTACCGCGCCGCCGGCGGTGGGCGCCCTCGACACCGGCCAGACGCATCAGCCGGGCCACCGCCTTGCGGTTCCACCGGTGACCACGCTCGGGCAGCTCAGCGGTCAGCCGGCGAGCACCGTAGACGCCACGGTGCTCCCACCACGTCTGCCAGGTCGCCTCGATTCGAGCCTGGTCATGGCGTTCCCTGTCGGCGGCGCGCTGCCGGCCTGTCCGGAGCCACTGGTAGAAGGCGCTGTGGCCGACACCGAGAAGCCGGCAGAGCAGACGGACCGGGTAGGTGGTCTTCTCCGCGTCGATGAACCGGTACACGTCAGCCCAGATCGCCGCTCCGTCTCGCGTGCGAAGAAGACCTCGGCATTTTTCAGGATCTCCTTCTCCAACTCCAACTGAGCCACCTGACGCCGCAGCCGCAGCAGCTCAGCCCGCTCGTCAACAGCCAGATCACCGGGCCGGCCACCCTCGCGTTCCTGCCGCAACTATGCGACCCAGTTCCGCAGCATCTCGTGGTTGACGCCCAACTCCCGACCAACGTCACGGATCGTGCGACCCGAGTCGAGCACCAACGCCGCAGCCTGGCGGCGGAACTCCTCGGGGTACTTGCTCTGTAGAGGCATCTGCTGCCCATCGCTACAGTGCGCCGTATGGATCTCCGCGACCTCCGGCTTGGGTTCCGAGACGATGCCCAACGGAGCCGGGCGCAGCGCGTCATTCACGACCGAATCGCCGATGACCGGTTGCAGGACGAGTGCCGCTACCTGATGAAGTTCTGGTGGCAGCTATCGATGTCGTACCAAGAGGTGACGATCGGCGAACTCCGAGAACACGTGGGCGCGGACAAGCTCCGAGCCGTTGAGACTCTGATCAAGGCAATCGGTCAATCACCCGTGGACATCGACGAGTGGATCATGTGGGCCGTCGAGGCCTTCCCGGTGATCCACGACCGGGGCAATCCGGAGAACTGAGACAGGCGCACCGTCAGTTTGGAAGATCGTTCTCGGCTGCCCTGATCGTCCGGAACGCCTGGCCGATCGCGGTGTCGTGCCGCCCGGTCGTGCCCGTTGATGGCCGCTGGCAGTATCGGCTTCTGGCCCGTGTGTGGCCCGCCAGGGCGGGCGCGACTAACTCCGTAGCGCCCTACCCACCACTCTCGACATCATGGGTCTATGAGTCAGCTGCACGTGGTGAGGTATGGCCACGAGCCTCAAGACGACCCGCCGACCGACGTCGATGATGACGACACCGACGTGAAGACCACATTCGCGCATTTCGGGTTGGCCTTCTACCAGGCCTGCGTGCTGGAACATCAGGTGGTCAGCATGCTGGTCTTCTCAAAACTGCTTGAAGCCGAGGCGGAAGCAAGGAAACTCCTCAACGACCCCTGGGAGGAGCACTTTAAGGAGACCCTCGGCCGGTTGGTTCGGCGCTTCACGCAACAGGGCAAAGCCGATCAGCAACTCGTCGAGGATCTGACCGAGGCAGTACGGCTGCGGAACCACCTCGGTCATGCCTTCTGGCGGGAACGCGCGGAGGACTTCTGCTCCGACGCCGGCCGGGCCGACATGATCGCCTTCCTGGCAGACGCTCGGGACCTCTTCATTAGGGTTGACGAACAACTCACTGAACTGAATACGGCGCAGATGAAACGCCACGCCGGTATCACGAAAGAAATGATCGATCAGCAATACCAAGAGATGCGTGCGCGCGCCGAAGCGAGAGACCAGCAGTTGTCGTAGCCTTTGGCGCTGGTGCGGCGGATCTCTGAGGAGGGCCGGGGTTCGGGGCGGAGCCCCGAGTCTTCAAGGTCTTGTGCCCCGAAGCGTGGTCGGCCGGCCCGGCCGATGCCGCCCGGAGGTCGCCAGCAGGCCGGGGCCGGGCCGGCGCGGCCCGCTTGCGGGCCGCCTTGATACCCCGAGAGAACAAATCGGCAGGCAAGAAACCAGTTGTTGAAACTTGACCGACGGTCAAGCAGCGCCAGCCAGCGCCAACTTGACTGATCTTGGTCCCCCAGAACGCCGAAAAGGGCCGATCCGATATCCGGATCAACCCTTTGACCTGCGTCGGGACGGCCGGATTCGAACCGACGACCCCTTGACCCCCAGTAGTCCGGTGGCCCAGCGGCATGCTCACGCACGTTTGCCCAGGTCGCTTAAAGCATAAACCGGCCGAGTAAAGGAGTCGTAGCACCACTGCTTCAACAAACATGACCAGATCCTCTCGACAAGCTGCGCGCAGCGACTTGCCTCCCACTGCTCGACCGCACTGTTGAAACCTGATGGCTGGCCGCGACTGGGCGGAACAGCATCGTAGCGATAATCTCAATCGAGCACCTGAGCCTCGACCACCACGGATGAGGGGTGGCCGTCTTGCGCACGTGTAGGCGCGATGGTGTGCGCCTGCGCAGTTCCGCGACGTGGCTGACAGTCCGACAGGGCGGCCACCGGAGCGCAAGGCGTCGAGTACCTGATCGAGTGCCTCTTGATCGAGACTGCCGAAGCCGTCGTCGACGAACAGGCTCGCGCCCGACCCGCACGGCCGGATGCAGCAGTTGGCGGCCTCGCCGGCGTGGTTCGTGGTCGGCGAGGACGGCGGCGGCAACCTGTACGTCGTCGACCTCGCCCCCGGGCCGCAGGGGACGTTCGTCCAGGTGCTGTTCGTGGACCACGAGATGTCGGCTGGCGCCCGCTGGCTGGCGCCCTCGCTGACCGAGCTGCTCACCGAGCGGCCCGCCACCCTGGCGAAGCTCGGTCCGGAAGGCGGGCTGCTGGTGCGGGTCGGATCGCGCAGCGGCAAGACGCTCGCCGATGTCCAGCCGACGACCGAGGTGCTGTACATCAGAGCCGGAGCCGTGCCCTCCGACCTGTCCGCGCTGGCCGGCCACCGGCTGCGCACCCTGGTCACCGAATCCGCCGTCGTCGCCAATCTTTCCGCCATCACCGAACTGCCCGCGCTGGAATACCTGCAGCTCGACGTCACGGGCTGGCAGCAGCTGCTGCGCGCCGGGCAGGTCCCGTCGACCCTGCTGGCCGCCGGCCTGAGTGGCCGTGCCGGCTGGACGGACACGGTCGAAGTGGTCAACGGTCTGCTGGCGGCCTGGAAACAGGAGCCGATCCAGGTGATCGACGTTCCGGTGCAGCTCTGATCGCCGGTCCGAGTCAGGCGACCACCAGGAGGTCGCGGTGCCACGTCCGGGGGATGGACGAGGTGCCGATATCCGACCCATTCCTGGGCGATCCGGCGTCCCTCGACCAAGAGGCGGGTAGCTGCGTCATGGTGTTCCTCGGGTAGCCAGCCGACCAGCGCTCGGGCGCGGCCCTCGTCCACAGCGTTGTCACCGGCCCGCCAGCTTCGGCCTGTCGCGAAGAGTTCCGCGTAGAGCCGCACCGCGGGGCGCACCTGCAGCCCGCATGCGGCGGATCAGCCCTTGGTGGTAGCTCAGGCCGGCGTTGCGCACCGGGTCCCGTACCGGCAGCAACGGCGTCGTGGTCGGCGCCTGGCCCGGCCGCGCGGTGATCCGTCGCACCGCCCAGTCGCGGGCACCCGTGCCGCCCCCCACCAGGGCAGTCCCGTCCGGGGCTTGAACCAACGCGGTGTTGCCCAGTCCGTCTTGGGCAGGACCGTCGAGGAAGCGGCGCCGTCGGCCGTGGTGCTGACCACGGGAACGAAGTAGCCGACCGGTTGTCCATTCTCTGCGCGGTGACCAGACCGTCACCGACGACGACCGCACGTTCGACACTCTGGTAGCCGGGCAGCCTTCGAGGCTCCCGATTGGTGCCGTCGAGCAGGCCGCGGCGGGAGTGCAGGTGGTGGACGACAGCGCTCTTCACCACAGATTATCGATGGACGCCAGGTATGAGTTTGTCGAGGCGGAGAAGTAGACAATGAGATGCTTTTCATCCTGAATAGCGGTCGTTCTCGACGGCGTGTAGGACGAGGATGGCCTGGACGATGGCGGTGGCGCGTCGTGGGCAGCAGCGCAGCTTGGTCAGGATCTTCCAGGTCTTGAGGGTGGCACGGCACGTTCGCCGACCGCCCGGATACGGGCGTGGCCTCGGTTGACGGCCTTCTGCCGCCGCGACAACCGGGGCCGGTGTCGGTGGCGCTTGAACGGGGTCCGGATCGTGCCGGCGGCACCTTGGTATCCCTTGTCCGCGAACGTCATCACGTTGCCGCTGGTCAAGGCGTCGATGAGGCCGACGGTTCGCGCGGCGGTCAGGTCGTGGACCGCGCCGGGCAGGGCGGGTGAGGCCCAGACCAGCCGTTCGGCGGGGTCGGCGACGACCTGCACGGTCACGCCATGTCGTTTGTGCTTTCCCGAGCAGTAGGGCTTCTGGTCGGCGACTCTGTCGATGGGGATGAGGGTGCCGTCGAGGATGGCGTAGGCCAGTCGCGCTGCTCTTGTGGCGCAGGCGTTGAGGTCGTCGGCGAGGGTGGCGAGCAGGGTGATCGTCTCGCGGACGTACCTCCAGGCGGTGGTGGTGCCGATGGCGAACCCGGCAGCGAGGCGGGAGTAGGCGTCGCCGTTGCGCAGGTGCGCCAGGACCAGCAGCACCTGCCGTCCGGGTTCAGACGTCGCCATCTGCTTCCGCGTTGCGCGCGGTGACCGCGGATCAGATCCGACAGGTGGTTGAGGGTGCGGTTGGACAGGGGAATCGCGGCAGGGTAAGACAACGCGAGGCTTCCGGTTGGGGCATCGGGTTTTGGTCGACTGCTGTCTTACCGGGAGCCTCGCCCTACGTCGATCCCTGCCCCGACCCCACCGCCGTGACCAGCCCCGTCACGATGAAAAGGGCTGTGAAGGTTGCTCTTGGCTGGCCTGGGGCTGGCTGGCAGGGTCGGCGTCATGATCGCGGGCCTGGGTGTGGCTCATGAAAAGGGTGGCCCCCGCGGGGTGCTCTCAGTGAGATCTGCCCACCCGGCTCGAGGTCGGGGCGCCGGCCCTGCCCCTCTCGGTGGCTTGATCAGAAGCTTGCCCGACCCGTGGCCGCGGGTCGTGGCCCATCACAGTCCTGCCGCGAGAGCACATCCCGGGCCGGCGCCGCCACGACGTCTCCCCGGAAAGGCAGGACGCCGCCATGGCCATCGTCGCAGACCACTACGACTTCGTCATCGGCGTGGACACCCACGCCGCTTCACATACCCTCGCACTCATCACCGCCGGCACCGGCGCAGTCCAGCAGCAGGCCCAGTTCCCTACCAGCCCGGCCGGGCTACGCCGCGCCACCGCCTGGATCCAGCGTCACACCCAGGACACGACAACGCTGATCGTCATCGACGGCGCCGGATCCTACGGCGCCACCTTCACCGAACAGCTCACCGCAGCCGGTTTGACCGTTGCCGAAGCACCCGACGTCCCGGCCATCAGCAGGCGCCGCCACGGCAAGAGCGACGCCCTGGACGCCATCGCGATGGCCCAAGCAACCCGCAGCCTGAACATCAACGAGCTGCGCTGGCCCCGCGCGACCGGTGCCCGCACCGCCCTGCGGGTCCTGATCGTCGCTCGGGAACAGATGAGCGGCGAACGCACCCGAGCCGTCAACGCGTTGACCGCCCTGCTGCGCACCGTCAACCTCGGCATCGACGCCCGCCGCGCCTTGACCACCACGACCATCACCACCATCGCGGCCTGGCGCACCCGAGACGAGAATCCGGCCCTGGCCGTCTGTCGAGCCGAGGCCATCCGCCTGGCCCGGCGCATCCGGGCCCTCGACGCCGAACTCGCCGCCAACCACACCACCCTGCACGAAGCCGTCACCATGCAGGCGCCGCAACTGCTCGACCTGCCCGGCGTCGGCGCCGTCGTCGCCGCGACCGTCCTACTGGCCTGGTCACACCCCGGACGCATCCGCTCCGAGGCCGCGTTCGCCGCCCTGGCCGGCGCATCACCACTACCAGCCTCATCAGGCAACACCACCCGACACCGACTCAACCGCGGCGGCGACCGACGCCTCAACCGAGCCCTCTACACCGTCGCACTGGTCCGCATGGGCCACGACCCCCGCACCCGCGCCTACGTCACCCGCCGCACCGCCGAAGGCCGCACCAAACGCGAGGTCATGCGCAACCTCAAGCGCTACATCAGCAGGCAGCTCTTCCGGACCCTGACCGCCGCCCACACGGCAGGAACCACCCCTTGACAATTATAGAAGCATCTCAATGACGCCGGACGGGGAACTCGGATACCCGATCGTCAAGACTTGCCGCTGGCGGCCAGCTCGTGAAGCGCACTCCGGTCGAGTTTGCCGTTGGCGGTCCGTGGCAGTTCCGGCATCTGCACGTAGGTGGTGGGCACCATGTAGGCCGGGAGAGCCTGCAGGCACCACTGCAGGAGGTCGGAGTTGTTCTGCTGTTGGTTGGGCTCGGCCACGTAGTACGCGACGAGGCGGTGCTCTTCCGCGAGCCACGGCGTGACCACGACCGCCGCGTTGAGGACGGCCGGATGCATCGTCAGACGTTCCTCGACCTCGCCGAGTTCGATCCTGTTTCCGAGCACCTTCACCTGCTTGTCCTCTCGGCCGACATACTCTAGTTGGCCGTCGGGAAGCCGCCTGACGATATCGCCCGTGCGGTAGAAGCGGCGGTGCCCGTGTTCTGTCTCGCGCCACACGAACCGCTCTTCGGTGAGCGCCTTCTGCCCGAGATATCCCCGGGCCATTCCCGGAGTCGTGAAGAGAAGCTCGCCTGAATCGTCGCTGGCGAGATTGCCGGCGCCGTCCGTGATCAGCACCTCTGCATCGAAGATCGGACTTCCCATGGTGACTGTCGACACCGGACCGGTGATCAGGCTCGCCGTGATGTCCTGTACGGCTTCGGTCGGACCGTAGACGTTGAGGATCGGGACAGAACTCTGGGAGAACCAGTGCTCGACCAAGGAACGGGTCAGCGTCTCACCACCGCTGCGCAGTAGACGCAGCGGTGAGCCTAGTCTGGCAATGGATGCTTCCTCACGCTGCGTCATGTACTTGATCACGGAAGGCGTCAACCAGAGCACGGTCACACCGTTGTCCCTGATGTACGTGAACAGCGACGACGCGCTGGAGTGCCGGCGCCCACGCAGGAGGAGCCGTGCTCCAATCACCAGTGGTGCGTAGATCTGACCTATGGAGGCTACGAACGACATCGAGGCGAACTGCAGCAGCACGTCGTCGGCGGACAGTTTCAGCAGGCGTGCTGTCTTGAGGGCGACGTCGCCAAGTGCGCCCTGCTCGATCTCCACCCCCTTGGGACTTCCGCTGGAACCTGAGGTGTAGAGGATGTAGGCACGGTCGGACGCGGACGGCGTCGATGCCGGATCCGTCTGCGCCGCATCGGCCAGTTCGGCGGACGTCCAGTCCAGCACGACAGGGTTGACGTCACAGCGGGCGAGCCGACTCTCGCCGTCGGCTTGGGTCAGCAGACACGCCGCATCCGCGTCGCGGAGCATAAGATCCAACCGCTCCGCGGGATAGTCGGGGTCCAGTGGCAGGCAAACGCCGCCCGCTTTCAACACCGCGAGCACCGAGACGATCGCATCGATCCCCCGGTCCAGGTACACCCCGACAACGACGTCGGGTCCGACACCGCGACTCGACAGCACGTGTGCCACACGATTGGCTCGCTCATTGAGTACCTGATAGGAAATTGACTCGGATTCGAAGGTGAGGGCGATGCGGTCGGGATAGCGGCGGGCTATGCGCTCAAACTGTTCCTTGACTGTCACGGCTGCTGCTCCTTGGTCGTGGACTCTTCTCGTTATTGCTGGGGCTGATGCGCTTAACCGGCAAGGTGTGCCTGCTACGCCAGCCGGCAAGCTGATGAGCCCGCGCTCTCGGGCAGTTTTCAACTGGTGATCACGTTGCAATCTGCGGTTCACGTATTCGTTGTGGACTCTTTGTGGAGTCTTATGCCGAGTCCTGAGTGGAGCGTTTAGAATCGTAGCGGAGTTCGATGTGACGCGCAATATCGTGAACGGCCAGCCGGTCGGGTCGGACAGGCCGGTGATCTCGCAGACTTCGGCATGCTCGCGCAGGTCACCGCCGCTGTTCACGGCGGGAACCCAACCGGTCGCGGCCCGGATCGCCGCACGCACGCCCACGTGATCGCGGCACCGACGGAGAACCAGATGTCCAGTTACTGGTCGCGCAAGGACCGGATGTGGGCGGGGATCCCCTGGCTGGAACCCGCCGAATCGGCGCGGAGCAGGATCGAGGTGCCGTCGGCGCGGGATCCTCATGAAGTGGATCTGTGGAAGGACCACTTCGAGGGCGACCACAAGCAGCTCGAACATCAGCTCAGACCGATGCCTGGGCCACGTTCCGACCGTTCCGTCCAGACAATCATCACCGGCCGTGCCTTCGTGCAGAACCTCCGCCGCGAACACTACGAACTCGCCACCGATGTCCCGCCCGCCCTGCGGGTGGCCGCCGCGTTCACCGAACTGGCACGAGCGATCTGAGAGTGCCCGCCGCCGGGGCTCGGCGCGTCCACCGCCCCGACAACCGACAGCGCCCTCGCAACCTGCTTCGATTCAGCCCGACGTGTTTATCAGGGCGGTGACATAGGCGTCCAGACGCTCCTCCAGGGTACGCGTCGTCAGGTCTGTCCTGCCTGCCTCGCGCCATGGCTGCGCCATCGCCTGCACCTCTTCTGAGCAGGCCAGCGCGTCCCGCACCTGCCAGTACAGCCGCTCGCTCGCGGCTGCGGCCAGCACCCCGCCTGCCTCCTCGTACGCCTGCGTGAACCGCAGACCCCACGCCGGGCCGTGCAAGAGCGCGAAATTGGTGCAGCAGTGCGCCACATCGAGATCCGCCGGCCCCCAGCAGGCTCCTGCCCAGTCGACGACGCCGGTGATCCGCACACCTGCCGACCCCGGTTCGTCGAACAGCACGTTGCCGGGTTGGAAGTCCCGGTGCAGGAATCGCCCTTCATAGCGCGGCGCGGGCTTGCGGATCACGTCGATCGCTGCGGCCCAAGCCCCCGCGTCGGCGCCCTTCGGAGTCACGGCGGTGTCGGCGGTCGACAACGTCGAGTACTTTCGGGGCCGCTTGGTGGGTCGTACCGCGTGGATCGCCACGAGCTGACGGGCCAGCAGGAGAACGCGCGCCTCCACGCCCTCATCGTGGATGATCGTCCGGCCTGCCAGATGTGTCATCAGCAGCGATGGAAACTCGCAATGCGTGGCGGTCGGATCGACCGCGACCAGTCCAGGAGCCGGCACGCTGGTCTGCGTGAGCAGAGAAAGGGCATCGGCCTCCCTGTTCAGCCAGTCCTCGGCGTGTCCCACATAGAACGGGTCGACGAAGCTCCGCAGCACCAGGACGCGGGTGTTGCCGTCCGGCCTGCCGATGGTCAGCCTTCGCATTTGCGCAGTGATGCCGCCGTGCAGCATCTCGGTCTCGACGATTCGCTCGCCGACCTCCAAGTGCTGGCTCACCCAAGCCAGTGTCAACGGTATGACAGCCGTCGCTTCATCGTGGTTGGTCACTGTGACATCTCATCATCCGGAGGGCGGCATGCGCACGTGATTTTAAACTCGTTGGCCGAGCCACCTGGCGCCTGGCCTGCCGGACCACCGGTGTGAACAACGGTCCACCTGACTTGATAAAAATATCGTCGTCGCTGGATTGGCTGCGACGTGCGAAGTCATCCGCCGTTGCGCTGACGGGAAACTGCCAGTTGGTGGTGACGAGGGCGCTGTCGCGTCGTCGGATCGGTGGACGCGCCGAGCGAGCCGCGGCGGCGGGGCACTGGTCAAGATTGCTCGCGCCAGCTCGGTGAACGCGGCGGCCACCCGCAGGGCGGGCGGGACATCAGTGGCGAGTTCGTAGTGTTCGCGGCGGAGGTTCTGCACGAAGGCATGGCTGGTGATGTCGGCGCTGGCCACCACCGCGGTGGCGCGGCGATTCTCCTGCGGGCGGCGCTCATCGACCCGCGACCGAGGGGGAGCCGCCGGGGACACGCCGGCGGCCAGCCAGCCTCAGGCGGCGATCGTGCGTAGCGCGGCCCGGGCCGCGCGGACCGCGGTGACGGTGCCGGTCAGCGTCGAGTTCCCGACGACGGCGGTCGGTACGACGCCGTTCCCGGCGAGGTAGAGGTTGTCGAACGCCCAGACCTGGCCGTACGGATCGCACACGCTGGTGCCGTCATCGGCGGTTCCCATCCGTACGGTGCCAGTCAGGTGCAGTGATGACCCCGGTGGCAGCAGCGCTGACTCGGTGCCGGGGTCGAAGTCACCAAAGCGCTCGGCGATCGCGCGCAGCTCGCTGCGGCCGGCACCGATGAGATTCAAGTCGGCGTCGGTGTAGCCGAACTCGATCTCGAAGCTCGGCATCCCGGTGACGTCGGTCGTGTCCTCGGAGAAGCGGATGCCGTTCTCCGGCCGTGTCTCGACGGGGCTGAAGAGCGAGAGCCCGACGGCGTGGGCCAGCGGGAGGCCCTCCGGGTCCACATAGGTGGTGTTCATGATCTGCCCGTGGAAGGGCTGGGCCGGGCCGTTCTGCGGCAGCCACAGCGAGTCGGTGTTGCGCTCGTCGCCGGCCGCGCGAGGCAGGCCGGCCCGGTCGAGTCCGAAGCGGTCGAGATCGAGGAGGACGCGGCCGGTGAGGAAGGCGTGCTCGTTGAGGTAACGGCCCAGCGCCGGGGGACGGATGCCGGAGGCGAACAGGAGCTGAGGGGTGCGGAACGCGTCAGCACACACCACGGTGGCGGTGGCCTCGATGACACGCCGGTCGCCGGTTTCGACATCGAGGACCACGGCACCGCGTACGCGGCGCCCGTCGTGGTCGAGGGCGACCGCGAGCGTTCGGGGTAGCAGGGTGAAACGGCTGTCGCCACCGGACCCGAGCGGCGGGAAGATCCGGCTCGGTCCGGTGCGCAGCAGCCGGCCGCCCGGCTCTCGGGTGACGGCCATCGGCATGAGTTGCGGGGCGCGGTCGGCCGGCCCGACGCCGCGGTAGCGCCGCCGTAGTTCGGCGAGCACGACCTCGCCGGGCAGGGTCGGTCCGATGGCGGCGCTGGTGACACCGAGAGCGCGCCGCGCGGTGTTCAGGTCGCGCTGCCAGAGCCCGGGGTCACCGTGGTCGAACACCTCCGTGCCCGCGGGCCAAGGGGTCACCGCCGTCCAGTGGGCGCCCATCCCGCCGACGTTCCACGCCGCCGCGGCGGCCGGCATCGCCGAGGTGTCGTTGCCCACCGCGGACAGGAGGTGCAGGCCGGCCTTCAGCCGGTACGCGTCGGGCGACTGGGACGGTGGTGGCTCCACCCCGGTGTAGAAGCTCTGGATCCCGCTGGCGAGGGGGGAGTTGTACTGCGCCCATATCTGTGGATCGGCCGTGTCGTGCACGTGCAGGCCGGGCATCGCACCGATCGGCGGTCCGCCGTCGACCATCACGATGCTCGTGGCGGTCGACGCCTCGCGGACGAGCCGGGCAACGACGCTGCCCATGATGCCGCTGCCGATGATTAGCAGGTCGGTGGTCGAGTCGGGTGCGGTCACCGCGGACTCCTCACTGCTGTGGTGGAAGGAGTTCAGGGAATGCCGGGCCCCGTAGCAGATAGCCCAGTTCGATACCGGTCGAGTCGACCGCAGGGTCGGTCGTCGTGGTGGCCGCGACGGTCAGCCCGGCCCGGTCGAACAGCGCCTCCCAGAACTCGCGTCGCTCCAGCCGCTGATTGGTGAAGTAGTGGATGAGGAAGTACGGATTCCAGTAATTGCGAGCGGTGCCGTGGCGCATCAAGGTGGGGTTGCAAATCTCGTCCGCCACCTCGATGACCACCACGTTGATGCGCGGGAACCGGCCGACGATGCCGGTCAGCAGCGACTGCACGGCACCCTCGCCGCCCTGCGCCAGGATCTCGTGCAGGACACAGCCGAGCACGATGACGTCCGGGTTGCAGTCCGGCGGCGGATCGTCGAGGAACTCGGCCGTACCGCTGTTGATAAGGTGGATCCGGTCGACCAGGCTGGCCTCTGCGACCAACTGACGGCCCTCCTGGTAGCCGAGAGGGTCAGGTTCCACCCCCCAGGCGATGCGAATCTGCGGCAGGTGGGTGCAGAAGTTGGCCAGGTGGAGGGCATTGCCGCAGTCCAGGTCCAGCATCTCGCGTGCCTCCACCCCGCCCTGCCGGAGCAGCTCGCGAGTCATCGGCAAGCCGTCGTACCGGCTGATCTCGCACTTGCCGATCCTCACCTCGCGGCCGTTTCGGCTGCAGTGCCCGCCACGTGCCTCCAGCGATCGGCCGATCTGCTGCAACGTGGTCGCGTAGCCGCCGACGAACATCGTGTACCAGGCGCGAAACTCGGCGTACCGATAGGCCTTGTCGGTGAGCGCGACTGTGTTGCCGCTCCAGGTCACGATGCCCTCGTTGGCCAGGTAGCGGAGGAAACCGGTGAGCCGCAGTGGTTCGAGCAGGAGCGCGTCGACGAGGTTCGCGACCTCGGTAGCACCGTGCCGGACAAGCCGATCGTAGATGCCGCTGGCGAAGAAATGGAACAGGGAGGCGGCGAGGAAGTGCTCGGCGATCGGTCGAATTCCGTCGATCATCCGTTGCTCGAAGGCGGAGTCGACGAGCGCGCCCTGCGCGGTGCCGATGCAGATCGGCGGGGTCGGGACGGTCATCCTGCGTTCTCCTCACTCTACGTCTCGCGCACGGCAGTGGCGGGTCAGACGGTCACCGGCCGCAGGTGACCGGCGCCGGATTCGTTCCCCAGCAGCCACTTCACCGCGGCGTCGAGCGGTGAGGCGGCCCGGGGCGGAAACGAGCCGAGCATGTTGTCGCACTGCCGTGCCACCAGGCCGGGGAAGCCGGAGCGGCGCACCATGCGGTGGTTGTCGAGAACGGTAAGGTCGCCGACTGCGGCGCCGACCGTCCGGCACGCGGCACCGGCCCTGTCCCGCAGATGCTCAGCCAGCTCGGCCGGCATCGGCCGCCCGTCGGCCAGGCGGAGGCTGCCCGGCTCAGACTCCAGCACCGCCCGCAGCGCGACCTGGCCGATGGTGTCGGCGCCGGCGGGCGTGCGGCACACCATCGGCGTCACGAACGAGATGAACAGCGAGCCGTCAGCTCGGAACTCGTACTGAATCCCCCGCAGCCGGGCGAGGCGCTGCTCGATCGCCGCCCGCCCGTGGCCGCGCAGTGCCCGGCGGCATTGCTCGGGCGACCGCAGCCGGTCGAAGCGGATGGCGTTGCCACGGGCGAAGGTCGCCCAGCGCCCCGTCAAGCCGGCGAGCAATTGCACGCCGTCGATCACTTGCTCAGGATCGGCGGTACGGCCAGGGGCGTGGCGCAGCGACCAGATCGCGTCCGGCTGATAGGGGTGGAACTGGTCGAGTTGTGCGTCGGGAAGATCGGCACAATGACCGAATTGCTCGATGAACTCGCCGAACTCCGTCTCGCCGGGTGCGAATCCGCGAAATATGAGGTGGCCGTACCGGCGGAGCAGAGTGACCGTCTGGCGCGGGCCGCAATCGGCCAGCGTTTCGCCCTTCAGAGGTTCGACGTACGGCACACCTCTGCGGACGACTATCCTCATCGGCCCACTCCCCTACGATCGGTTTAGTCCACTGTGCTCGTCGACGGTACAGTGCGGCTACACGTTCGATACATCGGACATACGTGATGCGGTGTGACGCTGCGCGGGAAGCAACAATCGCGCTTTTTCGATGGTGATTCGACACAGGAGCGGGGAGGCGAGGACACGCATGCGTGCCCCAGTTGCCATTCCTACAGTGAAGTGATCTCGACAAGGATTCGATCCCGATCCGGGATGACGTAGGAACCGCGCCCATGGCGGACGGTATGGAGACCGGACGTGGGGCCCCTCGGTAGACAGGATCCTGCGACGGAATCTGATCTACCCGGAAGGACCCCACGTGATTGCCTGTCGTTGCGAAAGCGTTTCCGTCACCCTGAGGTCATGGCCGGGCGAGACGCTCGTCGCCGAGGTAGAGCACGTCCACCGGAGTCTCGGCGAGGAACTGCCGCGCATCTTCCGGCGTGTCGACCATGGGCCGCCCGGCCACGTTCATCGAGGTGTTGGCGAGTATCGGCATCTCGCCGCGTTCCTCCAAGGCGGTCAGGACGGCGTGGAGAAAGGGGTGCTCGTCGACGCCGACCGTCTGCACTCGGCTCGTCCCGTCCGCGTGGACGATGGCCGGGGCCCGATCGGCGACTTCCGCCTTGGCGGCGTACGCGTACGTCATGTACGGAGATAAGCGGCTGCCGTCGAAGAAGCGCCCCAGATCCTCCGCACGGATCACCGGCGCGATCGGCCGGTACGATTCGCGACGTTTGATCTCCTCGCTCACCCGAACCCGCACTTCATCAGTACGGGGAACCGCCAGGATCGACCTGTTGCCCAGCGCCCTGGGGCCCGACTCCGAGGCGCCGGTGTAGAGGGCGACGACATGGCCCGCAGCCAGATCATCGACCATGGAGACGACCGAAGCCTTGGTCGCCTCGATCCCGTAGTCGCGTCCGAGGTAGGGGCTGGTTGTCACCGTTCCGGGATAGCGGTTCCACACGGCACCCAGCGATTGGCCGGTGTCGGACGGCATGGACGGGATGAAGATGTCGTCGTAGATCCCGCTGTTCGCCAGACGGCCGTTCGCCACGACGTTCATTGCGCAGCCGCCGACCAGGGCCAGGCGGGGAGAGAACGGACGGAACCGGGCGGCGACGGCCAGCAGCTCCTCCTCCCACTCCGTCTGAACGGTCGCCGCCAGTTCTCGACGCCGATCATCGGGGTTCGAGGAGTAGACGTCGCTGATGCCGTAACTCCGCCGGAGATCGTCGGCGCCGTCCAGGTGTGGCCGGTTGAACACGGCGACGTCGGCCCGGATGCGCTTGGCAAGCTCAGCGTTGTGGCTCCCGTAGGCTGACAGCCCCAGCATCTTCCCCGAGTCGGAGGCGTTGGCCATCATGTAGTCGGGCTGGACGGTGAGCTGGGTGGCGGTGCCGTACACCCGTCCGGTCAGGAAGGTGTGCTCGAGAACGGCGATGCGGTCCAGTCGGCCGTGGTCGTAAAGGTACATCGACGTGGCCCCGTCCTCCGACCAGCCGTCGGCGCACAGCACCAGGCAACTGTCGAAGCCTGATGGCAGGGCAGTGCCGATGTGGTTGAGATGATGACCGGTGACCACCGGAGTGAACTGCCGGCGGCCCATGCCGATCGGATGGGCCAGGTCGTACTTGGCACTCCACTTGCCGACGAGCAGCTCATCGACGGCGTCCTCGTCGGCGCCGACGTAGCTGAGGGCGGCCGAGACCACTTCGTCCATCTGCTCGGCGGTGGCGGCGACATGCTTGATCCCGAGTACGCGCTCGGCCTCGAGATGAAGCAGCAGCCGGTTACCGGAGGCGATGGTCACGTTCGAATCGTGATCGCCGAAGAACACGGAGACGACGAGCCGATCGGACTGATTCAGCATGAGAATCCCTAACGGTTGGTCCAACACGACCGGACAGGTACGGCAGCCGGCTACTCTTTCCGGACCGAGAATGCGTGCCCCTCGGCTACCAGACTCTGTACGACGTGTTCCGGGAGACGACACGTTTCCATGGAAGGGCACATCGTGACTTTCAACGGGTCGGAGATCGTCGCGTCGAAACTGATGCTCCGCCGCCCGCGGTGCGGATCATCGATGTGCAGGACGTCATCGGAGCAGCTCGCCCACGGCACGAGAACGTAGGAGGAGCCCTCCTCGAAGGTGAGCGGCTCCTTCATGCCGTAGGCCTCGAAAAAGATCTGCGCAACGGGATCCTGGTAGTCCGCATAGATCTTGCGCGTACCACCGAAGAGATCCCTCCGTTCGTCGATGAGCTGCTGGGTCGGTGACTTCCGCAGCGGCACGGGGTCACGGCCGGGTCGGCGGAGCATCTCCACCGTGTGCGCAGCCACGGTCTTCTCCGAGAACTCCGCCCGCGCCGCATCGAGGGCGGCGTCCTCCACGACCACCGACGCCGCCCTGCCCACCCCCTCGAGGATGGCGTCGGCCAGCAGAGCGGGGTGCACGACCGGCCCCATGGTCGACCGGTGGACCGGAACCAATGTCAGCTGCCGGGAGAACCACTCCTGGAACCCGAAATGACCGCCCCACGCCGTCGTCACCACCTGGTTACCGTTGACCAGGGACGCCAGCACGGAGGAGCCGAAGTTCTCATCGGAGTGCAAGGTCGGCGACACGAGCACATGAGGCTCCTGGTGCACGTCGTAGAACAGCCAGTCTCGTGGTTTGACCCCGTGCCACGTCACCGTGTCCGCCATGCCCAGCGATTCGG
Organism: Micromonospora echinospora; assembly: GCF_900091495.1. NCBI lineage: Bacteria > Bacillati > Actinomycetota > Actinomycetes > Micromonosporales > Micromonosporaceae > Micromonospora > Micromonospora echinospora. The sequence continues at coordinate 7,383,509 of NZ_LT607413.1, forward strand.
CGAGCCCCCGCAGGTACGTGCCGTAGTCCGCGGATTCGAGCCCCATGTTCGGGCTACCGAGATTGTCCTCGCCGCCGTACACGTCCAGGCCGACTCTCGGCGCGTCGTCGTAGAAGGTGCGCAGGATCCACAGGGCGAACAACAGGGTGTGCAGATTCTTCTGCGCGGACACGCGCCCGATGTAGGCCAGCCGCGCAGGCCCGGGCCTCGCGTGCCTTTTTTCGCAGGCAACTTTGAACTGGTCCACCAGCGGAAACGGGATCACGCAGACCTGGGCGTTGGGGAAGGATCGGCGGGTCGCGACTGCCTCCGCATGACAGGCCGTGACGAACACGTCCTTCTCGGTCAGGACGTTCGCCAGCTCACCGAAGGCGTGGAAGCCTTCGGTGGCGTCCCCCTGAACGTAGATGGTCATCGGCGCGGCTGCCTTCATCCGCGTCCGGAGAAGGAGCGCGGTCCGTACCGTCCCCGGCGTCACGGAGGTGATGACGATGCGCTTCAACCAGGGGGCGGAGGCCAGCAGATCCTGCTCGATGGCCGATGGCAGGGGTACGCAGAGAATCCGAACGGTCTCCTGCCGGGAGCGGCCGATGGCGGTCCAGACGTTCTCGATGGCCGGGGTGATTTCCTGAAGGCTCCACCACCAGTCTTTCTCCCGCGTGGTCAGCACCAAGATGTCGTCCTCGCTCGACACGTGCTTCCTCACAATCTGATGTCGGACCTGCCTGGCCGATTCGCCCAGCTTCAGGTGCGGCCGGCCAGCGCCGACTTCACGGACGCATCAAGGATCTCCAGTGCCCGATCGATGTCGCCGCCGGTGACGGAGAGCGGAGGCAGGAGCTTGACGACCTCGCCGTCACGTCCGCAGGTCTCCACCAGAAGACCGCGCTCGAACGCAGCCGCGCTGATCTGGTCGGCCGTGTCGCCGTCACCGGTTTGCAGGCCCCAGGCGAGGCCACGGCCCCGGATGGTGAGCCCCGTTTCGGGATAGGAGGCCCGGATCTGTTCGAGGCCGACGGCGACGCGTTCGCCCTTGGTCCTCGTGGACTTCACCAGCTCCTCGTCGCTCCAATAGGCCCGCAGCGCCTCGGCGCCGGTCACGAACGCCAGGCTGAACCCGCGGAAGGTGCCGTTGTGCTCGCCCGGCTTCCACACGTCCAACTCGGGCCGGATCAACGTGAGTGCCATCGGAAGCCCGTAGCCGCTGATGCTCTTCGACAGGCACACGATGTCCGGCTCGATCCCGGCGTCCTCGAAGCTGAAGAAAGGACCGACGCGACCGCAGCCCATCTGGATGTCATCGACGATGAGGACGATCCCATGCCGCCGGCAGACGGCCGAGAGCTCCCGCAGCCATGGGATGCGGGCGACGTTGATCCCGCCCTCGCCCTGCACCGTCTCCACGATGACGGCGGCCGTACCGGCGAGGCCGCCGGCAGAGTCGGCCAGCATGTCCTCAAACCCGTTGGTGCCGGTGAGTTGCTGCTCGTAGGGCAGCTCCAGGCAGTGTGCGAGCGAGGTACCGGCGCTGAGGCGGACCGCCGGATTGCCGTTCACCGACAGCGCGCCCAAGGTCATGCCGTGGAACGCGTTGCGGAAGTAGGCCACCCACTTCCGTCCGGTGGCCTTGCGCGCCAGCTTGAGGGCCGCTTCCACCGCGTTGGCACCGGCGGGCCCGGGGAAGACCACCTTGTAGTCCAGCCCTCGCGGAGCGAGGATCTTCTCCTCCAGCGTCTCCAGCAGGTTCGCCTTGGCCGCAGTGAACATGTCGAGGGCGTGCGTCACCCCGTCCTGCTCCAGATAGCTGATGAGCGCCCGCTTGAGAACGGGATCGTTGTGGCCGTAGTTGAGGGTGCCGGCCCCGGCGAAGAAATCCAGATACGGTGTTTCATCCACTCCGTAGAGCCAACTGCCCGCTGCCCGCCCGAAAACCGCCGGCCACCTCCGGCTGTAGCTACGTACCTCTGACTCGCGCCGATCGAAGATGCTCATGAAAAATCCGCCTGTCGCGCGTCGTGGTGTGGCTTTCGTGATCGCGTCACAATTTCCCCGTTGCCCACAGCAGTGCTGACGCGGCGGCGGACGCCTTGTGGTATGCCTGCCTCGGCACGAGCGACGTGGCGCTGGCCCCGTCCAGGACGTCGGAGGTCACCTCTTGGCCCCGGACCGCGGGCAGATCGTGCATGAACACTGCTTCGGTCGAGCCGGAGAAGCGCCTCATCGTGTCCTTGGTGACGGCGAACGGGGCGAATTGGGAAAGCCATTCCGGGTCCTGGCGTGCCTCGCTCATCGAATGCCACCGTGCGGTGTAGACAGCGTCCACCGGATCCGGCGCGTCCGGCAACGTGGCATGCTGGCGAACAACGTCTTCACCCCGTACGGCATTCAGTGAATCGATTTCTCCCGCGGAAAATCCCAAGCCGTCCGGGCTGTACACGTCGAGGCTCTGGAACGGCATCTTGCAGGAGAGCAACGCCAGCGCCCGAGCCGTGTTGTTCACCTCACCCAGATATGCCAGGCGAAGATTCTCCACCTTGCCGAAATGCTCGCGCAGCGCACAGAGATCTGCGATCGCCTGAGTCGGATGCTCCTCGTAGGTAAGGGCATTGATCGTTGCCGGCACATGGACGGCCAGGTCAGCCAATTCGTGCTGCGGACCGTTGGTGCGGGCGACGACGACGTCCAGGTGGTTCGCCAGAATGGCACCGGTATCGATCCACGTCTCACCGGTCGAGATTTGGATGTCGTCCTTGCTCAGATGCAGCATGTCGCAGCCGAGGGTGAGCCCGGCGCCCCAGAACGACAATCTGGTCCGGGTCGACGGGGCGGTGAAGAGCAGGCCTAACCGCGTTCCGGCCAGCCTGCCCGCGAAATTCTGCGGCGTCTGTCCGTATCGAAATGCGGTGTCGCTGATCTCCGAGACGTCTTCCGTGCTGAGGTCCGCCAAGCTCAACATTGCTCTGCGGTTCGGATGTCTAGCAATCACTGAAACCACCATCTCAACTGTTCTTCGGGTCAATCCAGATAGTTCTCGGGCCCGCCGTCGCGTACCGTGTCCAACGTGACGCAGTGGAAGCCGCCGCCGAGCACCCGGGAATGACGCAAGCGGCGCGGCACGACCGTGATTCCCTTGGCTTCCAGAAGACGTATCAGGTTCGTCTGGTTACGATCGACAACGGCCATGTCCGGGCTGACCATCAGGAGGTTCATCCCCACCCACGGTGTGCTCAGCGTGCGAGGGAGCAGCGGTGCCACCGGCTCCTCGATCGGCGGGCACCAGATCACGTCCCAGCCGCGCAGCACCTCCGGAACGGTGTCCGGCCGGACGCGCGCGGGGTTGAGCAGAACAAGGCCCGGGCGCAGGAAGCAGATCGTGCTGTCGATGTGCGTCCCCTGGTAGAGGCCGCGCAACGGGTGCACGCGGATATCGCCGAGCAGTTGCAGGGCCGATTGCAGCCAGCGCAGGCCGATCTCGTTGCCGCTGCGCGACACCTGGTAGAAGACGTCACGTCCGAGCCGGACGACATTGGCCGCCTCGAACGCCGGCTCGGCCTCGCCGAGCACCGGGGCGCCCTTCGCGTCCGTGAGGTACAGCTCGTCACGCAACTGGGGCCGGGGGGCGCCCAGCCAATGCGCACCACGCAACAGGTAGTCCTGGAAGAGGGGCCGCAAGTTGGACAGCTCGTGGTAGCGGGACCGCGACGGGCTGGGCGCTTCGATGATGGTTGACCCGATGACCAGCGCGAGGTCGCGCGGGCAGTACGAATGACGCCCCGGGCTGCGCCAGCCCGGGCCGCCGACTTCCTCATCGGGGTCGGCCGCCGGCGGCTGGTGCACGACGATCCCCATGTCGCGGAGGGTCGTCACCAGGTCGGCGAGATCCTCATTGCTTTCCTCGATGACCTGGTCCGGGAAGCGCCCGCCCACCCGTTCCCGTTCGGCGGGCGAGAGCTCGGGATAGTCGTTGAGCCATGCCGAGACATCGGTCTGCGGCGGAACCCCCGCGTGAGTGGCGTCTCCGACGACGACCTCACGCAGCGTGGTGAACTCATCCCAGGAGTTCACCACAGGCAGCCGATGCTCCGGCGATCGCGATGCTGCTGGTTCGGCGATGCGGTCGGCTGTGGACTGCTCGCCTGACAAAATTGCCATGTGGTGCGCTCCTGGTGTTCGTCGGTCCCGGGGCAGTGCGCAAACGGTCGTGCGACGGTCTACCGGCCAGCCGGGGTGGTCAGGCCGGTATCCGCTGACCCCAACGGCGGAAGGTCAAAGCGGATCCGCAGATCATGGTCCGCATCAGCCAGCGGTCCGTACCGTCGAAACGGGCGGTGAACGGCGTGCGGGCGTGAACGACCCGCTTGTTGTCGAACAGCAACAGGTCGCCCTGTTCCATCACGTGCGAGATGGCGACCTCGTCCAGACCGATGCCCAGCTGGCGAAGCGCTTCTGCCGCGTCTTCGTCGGCCGCGTCGATTGGCTCGAGGTGATGCGTGTCGTAGGCGATCTCCGGTGCCGACTCCGACCCGGAGATGATGGCGAGAGGGCGCATCGGCGTGTCGCCGGGCAGCACGTGCGCGGGATCCGGGCGCACATGAAAGCGCGGCTCCCGCAGCGTCGCCATCAGGTCCGGTGCAAGCTGGACGTCCTTCACCTGGGCGTACATGGACGCCCCGGAGGGATCGCCCCGGAGGCAGAGCAGGCCGGCGTAGTCGCATCGATCGTCACGGAAGCTGTCCTCGCAGTGCCAGTCGAGCATCCCGGTGCTGCTCTGGCTGGTCTGGGTGAACTCCATCTTGCGCACCGGGACCATGTTCTGAACGATCCGGCCGTCGTAGAGGCTCGCGTAGTTGAACGGCTCCCCAAGCATGACCGTCACGCTGGTCAGCAGCAGAGCGGCACCTTGCGCCTCACCGACAGGCGGCATCCACGGGGCCGTCGCGGTGGCGGGGAGCGTCACCCCCTCAGGCAGAAGTCCGCGCAGGAGCACGACGTCGCCGTCCGGTGCGTAGCGCCGGTACTCGATGACCTGACGGCGCAGGCCGGACGGCAGGAGGGGGGTGACCTCCAGTGCCAGATCGACGAATTCGTCCGGCGTGAACGCGGCCAGGTCGCGGTTGTCGATCACTTTCTCGATCGAGTCCCAAAGGTCTTTCGCCTCGTGCGGCTGCATTCGGTAGCTCGGTGTCGGTGGTTTCGTAACCGAATCCACTCCTTCTCCATTCTCTCTCGCAACGTTCTGCTCCAGTTTCATGTCCGCGAACACATTCCGGTACTCGCCTGGATCCACCTTCCGAATTTCGCGGACGGTGTTACTTGAAGCCGTCGTCCGTTCGGTGGTCGGCGTCTGGCTCGCCGCGCTCGCAGTCCGCCGCCATCACGTCAATCCTCGGCGGCGGACGTCCCGGCTCACCGGCCAACGTCTCGGCTCGATCGTGGCAGCCGTGAGTACACCGAAGCTACATTGGACATACACCAACTCTGGTGAGGGCCAGATCGATCCTTCCGAGTCTCAGGGCATGGTCTTTCTGTTTCCAGGCTGTTAGGTTTAGCTAAGGGTGTAATGACCAGTAGCGATATGGCTTTTCCGGGGGAGTGCCATGCGGTTCGACATCCTGGGTCCGTTGCGGGCCGAGTCCACGGCTGGACCAGTGAAAATCTCTGGATCCCGCCGCACTGCGCTGCTCGGGGCACTGCTCATGCATCCCGGCAGGCTGTTACGCACAGGGGATCTGATCGACGCCGTCTGGTCGGAGCGCCCACCGGCCTCCGCGGTCGACAACATTCGGACGTACGTCTCCGAGTTGCGCCACACCTTCCAGCGGCACGGCGGCGGCCGGATGATCATCGGAGTGTCCGGCGGCTACCGCTGTGAGGTGAACACCGACGATCTGGACCTGACCGAGTTCCGGCGGCTCGACGAGGAGGGCCGTGAAGCCCTTGCCGTCGGCAACCACACTCAGGCCGGGGACCTCCTCGGCGAGGCGGCCGGATTGTGGCGCGGCGACCCGCTGGAGGGCATCGAGGTCGGCGCGTGGCTGCACGCGCGCATCGAGAGTCTGACCGAGTTGCGCTGGTCCAACATGCTCGCCTGGGCGGAGGCCCGTCTCGAGCTGGGCGACTACGAACAGCTGGTGCCGATGCTGACCGAGATGGTCGCCGAGCGCGCCCTCCACGAACGCGTCTGGGAACTGCTCATGCACAGCATGTACGGATGCGGCCGGACCGCCGACGCGCTGGCCACTTACGGGCGGGCACGGCAGACCTTCATCGATGAACTCGGCATCGAGCCCGGTCCGGGGCTCCAGAGCCTGCACGCACGCATGCTCGACGGCGACGCGGGCCTGGCGCCCCGGGCTCGTGCGCACTCGGTCGCCGTGCGCAGCGCCGGCCGAGCGGCGGTGGGTGGCCCCCGGTCCGGCGGGGTGCCGCATCTGCTGCCGCCGCGCCCCCAGCACCTCGTGGGGCGCGCCGACGTGTGGGACAGACTCACCGAGGTGGCCGCCGATGTCCACCGGCGTCTGGGTGACAGCGCGGAGGCGACGCCGGTCGTGACGATCTCCGGGGCTCCCGGCATCGGAAAGTCCGCGGTGGCGATCGACGCCGCCCACGAGATGCGACACTTCTTCCCCGACGGCGAGCTCTACGTGGATCTGCAGGCACACAGTGGCCGTCCGCGGTCCGGTTCGGAGGCGCTCGGCATCCTGCTGGCCGGCTTCGGCGCCTCGAGAGTGAGCGACAATGACGACGAACGGCTCGCGCTCTACCGGCAACTGCTGATCGACCGGCGTCTCCTCCTTCTCCTCGACAACGCCCTCGACGTCGACCACGTCCGCCCGCTGCTGCCGGTCGCGGGCGCCAGCCTGGTGGTCGTCACCAGCCGGCGCCGGTTGGTCGAGCTGGACAGCCACTGGCAAACCGACCTGCAGCCGCTCGACCGGCAGGCGGCGTGGCAGATGCTCGCCGACTCCGTCGGGACCGAGCGAATCAGTCAGGAACCGGAGGCGACGACGCGCATCATCGACGCGTGCGAGGGGGTGCCGCTCGCGTTGCGGGCGGCCGGCGCACGGCTCGCTGCCCATCCGTCGTACCCTATCCGCGCTCTCGCCGACCGCCTGACTCACGGCGACGACCTGCTGGGCGAGTTGGCTTTCGGCAGTCTGGACGTGCGGGTCGCACTGCGTGACAGCTATCAAGCGCTGCCGAGTTCCACGCGCGTCGCCTTCCGCGCGATCGGAGCCCGGGCACCGGCCACCATCACCCCGCGCATCGTGGGCGAATTGCTGGACGTCTCGATCCCCACGGCCGACCGGCTGCTCGAACGGCTGTTGCGGGACAACCTGCTTCAGCCGCAGCCGAGCAGTGACGGCGAACCCCGTTACGGGATGTTCGACCTGGTCCGAGCGTACGCGCGCGAGGAGCGCACCTTTAGCTGTTCGGGATCGGCGAAGCCGGACCTAATTCGATAGATCCGCGGGGCCGGGGGGAAATCATGCGGACACCGCGATCCAATTCCTTGAGGACGAGCGTGAAGATGGTTCATCGCATCGCTTCGGGCAGTCGCATCGCTTCGGGCAGTCCCCATAAAACTCCGACCGACGCGGTACTTTCAATCTCGGGAAAGAGCGGTGTATCGCGAGTAAGGGCGGCCTCCGGTGTCACAGCCGCCCGTCACCGCACCGATCTGCTCCACTCCGGGATCCCCCGGCGAGACCGCCTTGGAGGAGGACGGCGTGCCTGAGGTCCGGTTCGAAGCAGCCCGGGTGAGCGCCCAGGAGGCCGTCGCCGCGGTCAACAGCCAGTGCCTGGTGGCCGACCTGTCGACCATCGAGCCTGACCTTGACGAACGTGGTCCGGACGCTCGACGGCGATTGCGAGGAGGCCAGCGGGATGACCACGGAGCTCGCCGTCCGGCACCGCGGGTCATGGCGCAACATGCCGCTGTTCGTCCGGCATTTCTGCATCCGCAGCCGTCAATCGCCAAAGTATCCTCCGGTGGATCCTGGCTAGGTCTCACGGCGTACGGATTAGCCAACACTGCCTTGACCGAGAAGGTGATGCCCGCCTACAGTGAGACACCCGGCAGCACGTTTCACATGACCCAGGGGCCTCGTCAGTGATGTCATTCTCGTCGATGGCGCTTGCTGGGACGACAGGGTCGCGCTTGCCCGATCACTAGGCCTGACGGACGAGCTGGAACAGCACTAGGGAGCAGCATTCTGATGGACTCAAGGCGTCCTCACCGACCACCGCGGGATAACGTGGAACTGGTTGTACGTCGCATCTGGTTGAACGTGCTCGACATACCTCAACTGTCCATTGACGAGGCATTCTTCGACGTTGGTGGTTCATCGTTTTCGGCCATCCTGGTCCTTGACGCTGTTCATCGTGAGTTCGGTGTAAGGCTGCCGTTCGAAGCGCTATTCAATGACGCGACGGTCGAGGACATGGCACGGGCTATCCGTGATGGCTACAACGGAACTCCCAAGTCGCTCATGGACATACGACCTGGAAGCCGGCTGCCAGTTCTGGTCTGCGTCCACCCTCTGAGCGGGAACCTGGCATGGTACCGCGACTTGATCGACGCGGTCCCCAAGAGTGTGCCGTGCGTTGGACTCCAAGCCCTCGGACTCGACTCACGCTGTCAGCCGCATCGAGATATCCCAGCAATGGCGGCGCACTATCTTGACGAACTGACAAGCAAATACGATCCGAGCGAAATCGTTATTGCTGGATACTCTTTCGGGGGGCTGGTCGCGTTCGAGATGGCCTGTCAGATGGAGCAAAGAGCTGCGCCACTTAGAGGAATGACGATCCTGGATACAAGCGTTCCTGAGCAGTACCACCATCCGGAACCTCCCACTGCCAACTTGCGAGTGCTCGTCAGAATCGTGCTCGGACTCAAGCTCGACGTGGACGAACTCGCCGCACTACCGGCGGACACGCTACGCGCTACGCTGCTTCGCGCAGCGGAACAGGCTGGCACGTTACCAGCAGGCTTCGGGCCGGACCGGCTCCAGAGAATGATCGACGTTGTTTACAGCAATTGTGAGGCAACGGCACGTTACGTACTTCCAACCTATGGGCGGTTGGGGCATCTGGTGACTGTTGCCAGCGCGGAGGGAAGAAGTCATAACACCGACGCATGGCGATCTCATTGCAGCGCGGGACTGGAAGTCTACGACATCGGCACCAACCACTCGGACGTGATTTCCGGCAAGCACGCCATCGAAGTGGCAGACGTGCTTTGGAGACTCTGGTGGGAGCAGTGATGAGCTTCCCTCGGCTTCCCGGAAGGCCTCCGTTCGAGGTTCCCCGCGACATCTGGTGGATGTCGCGGATCAGCTCACCGAGCGCCTGATCGGCCATCTCACGTGGCGAGACCAGCGACGACCGGGTAGATCATTACGGAAAGACGTTCTCCCGCGCGAAATGGGCCGCGGCCCGGCGCAGGATCTCGTTCTCCACCTCCATGCGCCACATCTCCTTGCGCACCGCCGCGAGCATCGTGCGCGCGTCGATGGTGCGGTTCGCTCCATCGGCCGTGCCAATTTCCACGGTGCGGCTACCGGACTCGGGGTGGACCGTGCTGGTGGTCGGACGAAAGGCGTGCTCAGTTCCAATGACTTGCCCGCTTTCGGTGCTCCCGGTGCGTCCCGGGCACACCGTGCTGCACCGTGGCCGCGCTCGCCGCACTTTGCGTGCGCCTGTTTCGCTGGTCACCGGATTGCGCTTCCGGGCACCGGCCGGTTGACTGGAGTACATGGTGACTCTCGGAAGACTTGCGGCTATCGCTGCACAGGTTATTCCCCCAAAGGGCGTTACCCGGTCATTGACCGTACTGACGGTCATAAAATCCTGTGGTTTCGGCATTTTCATGGCTGGCAGTCCATTTTTCTTCACTCGGGTAGTCGGTCTGGAGCCGGTCGAGGTCGGGCTCGGCATATCCCTCAGCGCCGGCATCTCGCTGCTCACCTCGGTGCCGTTGGGTGTGCTGATGGACCGGCACGGGACACAACGGCTGTGGATCGGGAGTGCGGCGGTTGAAGCGCTGTTATTCGCGTTGTACCCGTTCGTCCCTGGGCTGGCTGGGTACCTGGTCGTGATGGTGGGGCTGTCGGTGGTGAACTCGACCGGCAGGATAGCGATCCAGGTCTACAGCCTGTCAGCGCTCCCGCCAGCTGAGCGGGTGCGCGCACAGGCATTTCAGCGTTCAGCGTTGAATGTCGGCTTCACCTTGGGCGGCGCGGCGGCCGGGGTCGCGATGGCTTTCGACACCGTCGGGGCCTATCGGGCCATGGTCTGGAGCACCGCCGCGATGCTGGGCCTGTCTGCCATCTTCTTCGCCCGCCTGCCTGGGCTCGGCGCCACTGCCCGCCGCGCCGCTCCCGGCCAGGAGCGCGGGAGCACCTTCAGCGTGCTACGTGACCCGCCGGTGCTTTCGGTGAGTGCGCTGACCGGCATCCTGCACGCGAACGCGACGATCCTGATGCTGATCCTGCCACTCTGGATAGCCAGCCGCACCGACGCCCCGAAGCCAGTGGTGGCCACCCTGTTCGTGCTGAACACCGTACTGGCGGTCATCTTCCAGGTGTGGGTTAGCCGGGGCGCGGACACCGCCAGCGGGGCCGCGCAGGCGCTACGGCGCAGTGCCCTGTCGACCGCGCTGGCCTGCCTGCTTTTCGTGGTCACCATCTGGACCAAGGATGTGATGACCATACTGGTCCTGGTCGCCGGAACGCTCGTGCTGACCTACGGCGAGTTGACGCATGCGGCTGGATCCTGGGGGGTCGTCTCGGCGCTGTCAACGCCGGAGCGCCGCGGCGAGTACGTCGGCGCATTTCACCTGGGCGACCGGTTGCAGCGCATGGTCGCCCCGATCGGATTCACCGCGCTGGCCCTGGAGACCGGGGGCGGCTGGGGCTGGCTGGTGATCGCCGGGGCCTTCGTCCTGGCCGGGTCGCTTGTCGGCCCCGCCGTCGCCTGGGCCGAACGTCGTATGCCAGCGCCGCCATCGCCGCCACCGGAGCTGTCCGAGAGCGTGCGTGAGAAGCGTGAGAGATGATGCTGCGACGGTTGGCGCGACTGCTCTAGCGGCGCGCGGTGTGCCTTCCTCGGAGGATCTTCCGACCTGATCCGCCGATACCCTCGATCGTGCCGTTCAACATGCTGCACTTGCTCGGTGGAGATCTCGTTGGGGGTCAGGCCTGTGCGCTCGGCGGACTTCGATGAGCTCTGTCAGGTTGCTGTGATCCGCAGGTACCTCGGTGGCTTGGCGACTTTCGATCATGCTCTGGTAGAGCTGGAGGGAGTCGTCCGTGACAGCACCGAAGACGTATCCCGACGAGCCGCGTGAAGGTGCGGTGCGGTCGTATCGGTAGTCGGGTCCGAAGGCGGTGATCCGCCAGTTGGCACGCCAGCTTGCCCGCGGTGCCGCGTCCGACATCACGTCGTGGAGTGGGCGTCCCGGCAGGCGTCACCGTCATGGCCGCCTGCGTCCAGTCGTAGCGCCCGTCAGGGCTTGCCCGGTAACGGATGCAGCACGGTATCCAAGAAAGCCCGTGTGCGCTCGTGATCCGGATTGGTGAGAACCTTCGCCGGGTCACCCTCTTCTACGATACGTCCCAGGTCGCAGAAGACCACGCGATCCGCCACGCGGCGCGCGAAGCTCATCTCGTGCGTGACGAGCAGGATGGTCACGTCGGAGTCCGACGCCACAGCCGCGATCACGCTGAGCACCTCGCCGACGAGTTCGGGGTCCAACGCGGACGTCGGTTCGTCGAACAGGAGGATTTCCGGGTCCATGGCCAGGGCCCGGGCGATCGCGACGCGCTGCTGCTGCCCGCCCGACAACTGAGCGGGGTAGGCATGCTCCTTGTCCTCGAGTCCGACCCGACACAGCAGGCCACGGGCCTCCTCCATCGCCGTACGCCGATCGACGCGCTGGGCGTACATCGGCCCCGACGCCACGTTCTCGATGGCGGTCATGTGCGGAAACAGATTGAATTGCTGGAACACGAAGCCCATCCGCTCGCCCGCCGCTCGGACGCGCTTCATGTCCAGCGCGCCCGGCTCGTCCCACATGACCTGCCCGTTGACCAGCACCTTGCCGGCCGTCGGCCGCTCCAGCCCCATCAGCAGGCGCAAGATGGTCGTCTTCCCGGAGCCGCTCCGACCGATGATGGCTACCTTCTCTCCGGGCGTGACCCGAAGATCGAACCCATCCAGTACGGAGACCGCACCGAATCGCTTGCCGACGCCGGCGAACTCGACGGCAAACGCGGGAACCGTCGGCGTGCCGGACTCCATCGCCGTCACCCCGTCAACGGTGCTGGGAGATTCGCCGCTCATAGATCCGGAGGAGGACACTCGCCGGATAACTGACGGCCAGGAAGAAGATTCCCACGAGGACGGTTGGCTCAAGATACGCAAGGTGGTCGCTCCCAATCTGTTGCGCTGCGCTCACCAGTTCGACAACGGTGATGGTCGATAACAGGGCCGTCGACTTGAAAATGATCAGGACCCAGTTGCCCTGAGCCGCCAGGATCGGCGGAATGGCCTGCGGCAGCACGACTTTGATCCAGATCTGCCGCCGCGGAATGCTGAGCGCGGTCGCGGCGTCCCACTGCCCGCGCGGCACAGCGTCGATACCGGCGCGGTAGGACTCGGCCGTGTAGGTCCCGAAGTGCACCCCCAGCGCGATGACGCCGGCGGTCAGGGCGGACAGCGTCAGTCCCAGCGTCGGGCCCACGTAGAAGATGAAGTACAGCTGTATCAGCGAGGGAGTGCGGCGAATGAAGTTGGCCCCTAGGCCCACTAATCGCGCGAGGACGGAACGCGGGCCCCGGCGCTCGACGAGCGCGATCACCAGACCGAGCACCAGCGCGAGGACAGCGGAGAGCACTGTCGCCAGCAACGTCGTCACGAAGGCGTCCAGCAGCTGCGGCATCGAATCCCACGCGTACGTCCAATCCCAGCTCATTGCCGATGAACCACCTTGTCCAGCGCCGTCCCACGCCACCACGCCCCGTCCGGCCGGCTCCCGTCGTGGAAGCGATGGCGGCTGAACCTCCGCTCCAGGGACCTCACCGCGATGTCGATGATCGAGGCCAGCACGAAGTACACGACCAGCACGAGCCCGTAGATCACAGCGGTGTTCCCCGTCGTCGCGCGCAGCTGTTGCGCGGTGAAGGTGACATCCACCAGCGTCACGAGCGAGACGATGGCCGTGGTCTTCAGCAGGTCGATGAGCAACGTTCCGAGCGACGGCAGCATGATCTCCACCGCCTGTGTGAAGACGACCCGCCGGAACGTCTGCCATCGGGAGAAGTTGAGCGCGATGGCGGCTTCCCATTGACCGGCCGGAACAGCCAGAATCGCCCCGCGCACCACCTCAGCCCCGTAGGCGCCGCAGTTCACGCCGATCACCACCACGCTGGCATAGAAGGGCGACAGCGACACGCCCCACACCGGAAGCACGTAGTAGGCGATGTACAGCTGAACGATCACCGGGATCCCGCGGAACACCTCGATGAAGCAGCCGGCAGCAGCCCGCACGATCATCCATCGCGAGAGCCGTCCAAATCCCGCGATGGCTGCCACCACAATGCAGAGCAGTGAACCCAGGAGGAACACCGCGACGGTCATTGGAACACCGGAAAGCAGTTCTTCGACCATCGTCTAGTGAGCCCAACCCGATCGACCGGTCCCAGGCGGCTCCGTCACTCGGCGATGCGGCACTGCTCTTCCCACGTGAGCTTGTCCACGCCCTCGAAGGCGTCCGCCGGCGCGTTCCATTTCTGGTAGATCGGGGTCAGGACGCCCTCCGCCTGCGCCTTCCTCAGCTCGTCGTTGAACACCTTCCGCAGATCCGTCGCGTTCTTGGCGAAGCCGATCGCGCCGCTGAACTTCGCCGTCGGCAGCGGAACGAGGTCCAGATCGCCCGACAGCGACTCCTGCTTCACGAGATACCCGAGCGCGATCGCGTCGCTCGCCGACACCTCGACGCGTCCGGCCTTCATTCCTTCGAGGATCGACGGCAGGTCCGGGAAGATTACCTGCCGGTTTGCGGGGACCCCCAGCTGCTTCAGCTGGGTGGCCCCGGCCGAGCCCGCGACAGTGCCGACTTTTGCGTCGGACTTGGCGACCTCCTCTATCGTCCGGAAGTTGCCGGGGTTGCCGTGCGGCACCACCAGCGCATCGCCGTACCGGAGGACCGGATGACTGAACTGGATGGCCTTGCACCGCGCGGCCGTAATGTAGAGCCCGGGCAGGGCCAGGTCGACGCGCCCGGCCTGCAGACCCGGAATGATGCCGTCGAAGCTCGTCAGGACGGGCTCGAACCTTTCGACGCCCAGACGCTTGAGAACGACCTCGGCCACCTCCGGCAGGATGCCGATCGCCTTGCCGCCTTCGACACCGCTGGACGGCGGACCCGCGGTCACACCGAACTTCGCGCCGTCCGACCGCAACCGCTCGATGGACGTACCGCCCTCGCCGCTGGCGCTGCCACCACCACAGGCAGCCAACAGCGGTGACGCCACCGCGGCTGCCGTCACGCCGAGCCCGCCCCGCAGCAGATGACGCCGCGCCACTCGGTTCGCCCGCTCCAGCCTCACGTCGTCCCTCTTCCCATTCATAGGTCTCCCCGCCCCACGTTCGAGTTCCTTGAATGCGGTGAACATCGCTGAACCATCCACCTCGCCCGATCAGCGGGCAGCTGAGCCAGCCTCACCCGTTTCCGCTGCCGCTGCCGCCGTCGCCGTCGCCGTCGCCCGGATCGTCCGCCAGCAGGTCTTCGTACGCGTCCGCCACCTTGCGATAAGCCTCGACGTATCGGTCGATGACAGCTTTGTCGAAGCGCTTGAAGGGCGGCACGCCGAACGCCTTGACGCGTTCGGCGTTCGGCAGCGGACCGGCCGCCGGTCGGGCGTCGACAGTCGCCCAGCGCTCCTCGTCCAGCACGTCGGTGCCAAACAGCGGGTGCCGGTGCAGCGGTTCGCGGATGATGTTCCGGGCGTGGGAGGGGAAGCCCTCGGCGCGGATCGCGCGCATGAAACCGTTCGCCGACAGCCCCTGCGCGGCCTCGGCCCGATAGATGCCGTGCGGCTGATACCACGCGCCCATGGTCCTGTCGCCCTTCGGCGGCCGGTGGGCGAGCAGGAACGGAATCCCGGTCAGGCCGTCCCAGAAATACTGCATGGCCTGCTCGACTTCAGCCATCCGCTCGTCCAGGGAGGTCAGCTGCTCCCGGGCCAGGGCCGCGCTGACCGGATGCAGGCGCGAGGTCACGCCGCCCATCGGCAGGCCCTCGAACTGCAACAGCGCCGGATCCGACACCTCCGCGGAATTCAACCGGAAGTTCTGGCCCCAGGCGAGAACCCGCTCGAAGACCTCCCGGTGCGGCGTCACGACGATTCCGCCCTCGCCGGCGGCGATGGGCTTGCCGTGGAATGAGAACGCGGCCACGTCGCCGAGCGCTCCGGTGCGGACACCTCGGTACGTGGATCCGTGCGCGTGCGAGGCGTCCTCGACGATCGCGACACCGCGGGCGTCCGCGAGTTCACGGAGCTCGGCCATGTCGGCCGGGTGACCGAGCAGGTGGACCGCGACGACAGCCCGGGTACGGCTGGTGATCTTTCGTGCGACGTCCGCGGGATCGAGAGTCAGGGTCGTCGGCTGGATGTCGGCGAACACCACCCGGGCGCCCAGGCTCTGGGCGGGCACGGCGGAAGCCCAGTAGGTCGTCGCCGGGACGATGACCTCCGTGTCTCGGCGTACCCCCACCGCCCAGAGCGCGGCCAGCACCGCGGAGGTGCCGTTCGTCTGGCCGACGGCGTACTCGGCACCGCAGTAATCGGCGAACTCCCGCTCGAACGCGGCGACCTCGCCGGACCCATCAAGGTTGCGGCTGCGCAACACTCCCAGCACTCGCGCTTCGGAAGCGCCGTCCATTATGGGCCAGCGGAAGACCGTGCTGTCCAGGTCCGTGACGACGCTCGGCTCACCCCCTCGGATGGCCAGGGTCTGCGACATGCGAACCACTCCACTTCGTCTCATCGCCGGCAGTGTCGCCGGGAGGCAGGCAGTCGCAGGCCGAGGCCATGGGGTGCATCAGGAAGCAGGCGGCGGCCCCGCCACGGCCGGCGCACGGGACGGCGGGTGGTGTCGTCGCTCTGCCGAACGCCGGCCCGCCGACAATGGCCGTCTCGCTACTACGGCGCAGGTCGACATGCATTTTGATCAGGACGTGTGCGCGACACTCCTGAACCGATACGGCTACCGCCATCCGCATGCTCCCCCGCATTGTCGCCAACGGCCTGACCGAGGCCAATCTACATCGATCACCGAAGATGCAACATGGTTTCCGCGCGCGGATTTCGATCATCATCCGAGCAGCCGCACTCGGCAAGACTTTGATCTTGAGTCAGGCGAACCCGGTGAAGTCCTGTCAGGATTGATCGTGGCTGGTATGGTGGCCCGGTGCTGGACGGAGCCGCGAAGCCGGAGGTGCCGCCGGACGGAGGTCGCATGGCGACCGACGCACCGGGAACGGACGGAAGGAACCGTGACACGGCCGCGAGCAAGCAAGCGAACATTGGGGTTGCACAGGGGCGGTCGCGGGGACTTGGATGATCGCCATGCCTCCCCCCTCACCAGTCTTCGTCGCGGGCACGGGTCGTTCAGGAACGTCACTGATCGCCGACGTAATTGGCGAACACCCGCAGTTTTACCGGATTCCCATGGAAACACGATTCCTCGTCGATCCGGGTGGCCTCCGGGACCTGGCGGACGCGCTCACCTGTCGCTACGACCCCCTCGCCGGCGAGGATGCCCTGCACAGGCTGAGCGACATCCTCACGGCAGGGGTGCCCGGCAGGCGCGACGATCGCGGTAAGACCGTCCCCGAGATTGTTGGCGAGCAGCGCTATCGGGACGCGGTGGAACGGCTCTGGCCGCAGCTGATCGCCTGCGTATTCGACGAGTTCGCACCCGCGGAGTGGTTCGGGAACGCCGACCGGCCCACGGGGCCGTTCGATCCGCGGAGCCGCCGGCGGGTCATTCCGAAGCATTTCACTGATCGGCGCGAATTGCTCGGGATCCTCCGTGGACTCATCGACACGATGTTCGCTGGAGCGGCCGCCGACGCGGGCAAGCCTACGTGGTGCGAGAAGACACCCTTCAACCTTCTCTACATGGACTTCCTGTGGGAACTCGTACCCGAGGCCACCATTGTCCACATCAAGCGTCATCCGGTCTCGGCGATCGCGTCCTTCGTCGCCCAGCCGTGGGCACCGCCCACGGTTGACGGTGCCCTTGCGTACGTCAAGCCGATCTACGACCAGTGGCTTTCCTGGAAGGAGACGGCCGACCTGGCGGGCAGACGGTATGTCGAGGTGAGGGCAGAGGATCTTGCGGCCGACTGGCCCGGGCAACGGGCCGCCCTGTTCGAACGGCTCGGCGTCGACGACGTCGCGACACCGTCGTTTTTTAGATCACAGGAACTGAGCAATCGCGAGAACGACTTCGACCACGCGACCCGCAAGTTGGTCGAGCGGGCACTCGGCGATGTCATCCCGGCTATGGGATATGCATAGGAGACGACATGGCAGGCCCGTTAAACATCGGCGTCGTGGGCGCCGGCAACATCAGCGGCGAATATCTCGAAACGCTGACGAGAATGCCGAACGTGCATGTCGCGCAGGTGGCGACCCGCGATGTCCGACAAGCTCAGGAGGCCGTCGCCCCGTTCCCGGGGACACGGGCGACCAGCCTCTCGCAGCTGTACGGCTCGGACGAGGTGGGCCTCGTCCTCAACCTCACCACGCCGGAGGCGCACCTGGAGGTCTCACTGGCCGCGATCGCTGCGGGCAAGCACATCTACGGGGAAAAGCCGCTCGCCATGACCACCGAGGAAGCCCGTTCGATACTCGCCAGAGCGTCCGCCGCCGGGGTACGGGTCGGCTGCGCACCGGACACCGTCCTGGGAGTCGGTATCCAGACGGCGCGGATGTGTGTGGACAGTGGGGACATCGGTACCCCGATCGCGGCGACCGCGTTCATGACCACGCCGGGGCACGAACGATGGCACCCCGACCCGGAGTTCTACTACCGGGCCGGGGGCGGCCCGCTGTTCGACATGGGCCCGTACTACCTGTCCGCCCTGGTTCTCCTGCTCGGTCCGGTGCGACGCGTCTCCGGCCTGTCGTCCAAGCCGCGAGAC
Source organism: Micromonospora echinospora (assembly GCF_900091495.1). Classification (NCBI taxonomy): domain Bacteria; kingdom Bacillati; phylum Actinomycetota; class Actinomycetes; order Micromonosporales; family Micromonosporaceae; genus Micromonospora; species Micromonospora echinospora. The sequence continues at coordinate 7,401,729 of NZ_LT607413.1, forward strand.
ACGCGCACGATCGGCAGCGGCCCCCGGGCCGGTACGACGTTCGTGGTGGACGTGGCAACCCACGTCACCGGGGTGCTGGAGCACGAGGGCGGAGCGCTGTCCACCATCATGATGAGCTTCGACGTATGGGCGAGCAAGCTTCCCCGGATCGAGGTGTACGGCACCGAAGGCACGTTGATGGTGCCCGATCCGGGTACCTTCGCCGTCGACGTCCACATCTGCCGCGCTGGCGACCCGACCTGGCACAGGCCGCCGGTTCTCGGCGGCTGTTCCGGCGCGGCCCGGGGCATCGGCGTCGCCGACATGGCACATGCAATAGCGGCGGGCACGGCGCACCGGGCGAGTGCCGAACTCGCGTATCACGTGCTCGACGTCATGGAATCACTGCTGACGGCGGCGGAATCCGACCGCAGCCGCCGGGTGGACAGCAGCTTCGAGCGCCCGGCCCCGGTGCCCGCCGGTACGCCGGACCTCCTCTACGCGGGATGAGACCTGGACTCCTCAACCCCCAGTAGTCCGGTGGCCCAGCGGCATGCTCACGCATGTTTGCCCAGGTCGCGTAAAGCATAAACCGGCCGAGTAAAGGGGTCGTAGCACCACTGCTTCGACAAGCACCGACCAGCTCCTGCCGACAAGCAGCGCGCAGCGACTTGCCTCCCGCCTCTCGACCGAACTGTTGAAACTGGTGGCCGGCCGCGACTGGGCGGAACAGCGTCCCAGCGATGATCTCAGTCGAGCACCTGAGCCTCGACGAGCACGGATGAGCCGGTGGCTGTCTTGCGCACGTGTAGGCGCGAGGGTATGCGCCTGCGCAGTTCCGCGACGTGGCTGACCAGTCCGACGGTTCGGCCACCGGAGCGCAGGGCGTCGAGCGCGTCGAGCACCTGATCGAGCGCCTCTTGATCGAGACTGCCGAAGCCCTCGTCGACGAACAGGCTACCCAGTTGGGTGCCGCCTGCCTCGGCCAGGACGACATCGCTGAGGCCGAGGGCAAGACACAGAGAGACCAGGAAAGTTTCACCGCCGGAAAGCGTGGCCGGGCGCCGCTCCTGGCCAGTCCACGCATCGATGACGGACAGGCCGAGCCCGTTTCGCCCGGCGCGGCGGCCTGTGTCTGACTCGGTGACGTGGCGCAGCAGGTACCGGTTGTAGGTGACCTGCCCGAGGCGGGTGTTCGCGGCCATCACGACGTGCCGGAACCGGTGGGTCAGCACATACGTGGAGAGGGTCATCCGGGTATTGCTGTCGGTGCTCTTGCCCTCGACGAGTTGGGCGAGCCGGTTGCCGATCTCGTACTCCGCGCGGATGGGCTTCCATTGGGCGAGGGCGTTGACCAGGTCGGGGCCCAGCTGCTTCAGTCGGTCGTGTTGCCTGACGGCAAGGCCGTGCTGGGCATGCAGCTCGGTGGCTCGTTGTCTCGCGGTTTGGTAGGCCTGTTCGCTGCCGTCGACGTCTGGTGGTGGTTCGTGTGCGGCCGCGAGCAGGGTGGGGTCCTGCATTCGTCCTGCGATCTTGTTGTACTCGCTGTCGAAGGCGTCGATTCGTTCCTGCAGTTCGATCAGCTCGGGGTTGGCCAGGGCTGCTCTACGCGCTGCCACGGCGTCGGGGAACTCGGACAGGTGCAGGTGGTGGTGCGCCTCACGGTGGGCCTCGGAGAGTTCCTTTGCTGCCTGTCGCCACTCCCCCAGGCTGCTCGCTGCGGCCTTGATCTCAGCGAGTTCCCGATCCAGTCGAGTCATCCGCAGCCGTAGGCTCTTGTCCTCGCCGCGGATGGCGTCGATGGTTTCGGTGAGTTCGGTGATCTGCTCGGTCAGGGCGGCCTGTTGGGTCGTCGCCGCTGCCTCATCGCGGCCGATCTCGGCGGCCTCGCGGTGTTGATCGGCCAGCAGCACGTCGAGGGTTTCCAGTTGGGCGCCGAGTTCCTTGGCCAGTTTCGCTGCCTCGGTCGCGGCCCGGACCGACTTGCGTGCCTCGGTCGCCTTCGACGTCGCCTGGGCTGTCGTCAGGTCGCCGGCCGCTTCGGTGACTTCCTTGAGTTGGGCATTGATGCGCTCGACGGTGATCTCAGCGCTCCGGCGTTCATTGAGCCGCTCGCCCGCCTCAGCCTCGGCGAGTTCCTCGTCAGCGGCGGAGACGGCGTCGGCCGCGGCCCCGGCGGGATCGGGGTGTTCCGGGGAGCCACAGACCCCGCAGGGCTGCCCAGGCCGCAGCTCACCGGCGAGTTCTGCCGCCATGCCGGCCAGTCGGCGCTGCCGCACGTCAAGGTGCCGGGCCTCTGCGGCCTGGTGGCGGTCGATGGCAGCACGCCGTTCCTCCTGGGCGGTCGTGAGCTGCCCGGCGAGGTCGTCCCGCCGCTTGCACGCCTTGGTCTGCTTCTGCGCCTCGGCCAGCAATAGTTCGGCGGCTGCCTGGCCAGCGGCCACAGCGAGGGCCTGCTCCTGCCGAGCGGCAACCGCGGCATGCTGGGTAGGCAGCTCAGCGAGGAGGGCGTTGACCTTCTCGCTCCTGCTGGCCAGATCCTCAAGCTTCTTACTGACCGTCGTCTGCTGACGCAGCAGTTTGGTCCGTCGGGCCTCGCTGTCGATCGCGCCTTCGGCCGCATGAAGTTGTGCGGTACGGGTCTGCTCCGCGCGGGTCAGCGCGTCGAGGTCGAGGTGGGCCACGTCGACGGCGTCCCAACAGTCCGGACCCGGCGACGAGGTGTGGCCCGGCAGCACCGTTACGTCGGCCGGCAGGGATTCGAGGTGTTCGAACGCCTTCCGGCGGAGCCGGTCAAGTTGGTCCTGTCGGCGGTCGACCTGGTCCAGGTACGGCTTCAGCCCCGCTGCAGCGCGGGCGAGGTCGACCTGGCGTTTCCACTGTTCACGCTCCGGCTTGCGCATTGTCAACTCGTCGCGCTGCTGGACCGCCGCACGGTACTCGTGTTGCTGCGCGGCGAGTGTTGCGGCTGCCTGCCGGGCCTGGTCGAGGCGCTGTTCCTCTGCCGCACCGACAGCAATGCTGTGGGTCAGGGCTTCCACCAGGCCACCAACCCGGTCTCGGTGCAAGGCAGCCCACACCTCCAGCTCGACCAGGGCATCGGGCTTGTCGAGGTCCGCGGGCACCTCTACCTTGACCACCTCGGCGAAGCGCTGCGTCAGGTCGCGGATCGCGCCGAGGGCGGCACGTTCCTGCTGGCCGAGTTGCGTGCGGTGATCGGCCAGCCAACGCTCGGCGCGAGTGAAGATATCGATGTCGAAAAGGTGCCGCAGAAGCCCTTGCCGGTCGTCGGGAGATGCCTGCAGGAATCTGGCGAACCCGCCTTGGGGCAGCAGGACCACCTGGCAGAACTGGTGGACGTCGAGGCCGATCTCGGCCGTGATCAGGTCAGCGGCTTCCCGATGGTCACGGGTGACGAACGACTGAGTCTGATCCGGCAGTTGCTCGATGATCTCGACATGTGCGCCTTCGCGCGTGGTTCCGGTACCGCGCTTGCGGGGGCGGGTCCATTCTGGGGTACGAGTGATCAACAATCGCCTGTTGGTCAGGGTGACGTCCAGTTCGACACTGGGGCCGCGACCAGGACTGGCGTGGTGGGAGTGCAGCGACTTGGCGTCGTCCCGTGAGCCGGGTACGGTTCCGTACAAGGCGAAGCAGATCCCGTCCAGAATCGTGGTCTTTCCCGCACCGGTGTCACCGTGGATCAGGAACAGGCCGTCAGCCGTGAGCGCCTCGAAGTCGACGCTGACCGTTTGGGGAAACGGTCCGAACGCGGTCATGGTCAGCCGGTGAAGTCGCATCAGCGGGTCGCCTCCAAGCGGCGCAACTCGTCGAAGGTGCGGTGCAGCAGCGCGACCTCGTCGCCGTCAGCGGGTCGCCCGCGTACCTCGGTCACGAAGTCGAGCGCAACCTCGACCGGCGCCAGTCGATCAAGGTCGGCGAGATCCCGGCTTCCCAGGTCGGCAGTCAGGCTCGGCACGACGAGCTTCAGCAGATGCGGGAACCGGCGTTTGAGCCGCTCGTGCGGTGACAGCGGTCGTACCGCATCGGTCAGGGTCGCCTCGACCCAGCACTGCTCGTACGCGCTGTAGGCGGGGCTGTTCAACAGCTCCTCAACGCTGCCGGTGAGCCGGGCCATCCGCCTCGGTATCGGGGCAGGAACCTCCTCGACGCGACGCAGCCCGTCAGCGTCGAGGTCCACGAGGTATGACGACTTGACGTGAGCGGCCTCGGAGAAACTGAAAGCCAACGGCGACCCGCTGTATCGCAACCCGTCGGCCAGACGCTGACGGCCGTGCAGGTGGCCGAGCGCCACGTAGTCGACGCCATCGAAGACCGCACTGGGTACATGCTGCACGCCACCCACGCTGATGTCCCGCTCGGTGTCGCAACCCTGTCCGCCGAAGACGAAGGCGTGCGCCATGACGACAGACCGATGCCCAGGGCGGCCGGCAAGATCCGATCGAACCCGGCCCATCGCGGCACGCAGGGCCGCAGCATGGCCTCGATCCTCGAGTCCCCAGTCGGCGACCGCCGAGGCTGGTTCGAGAAACGGTACCGGGTAGCACGCGACCGCCGTGTGCTCATCCTCAAGGAGCACCGGCGCACCCACAGCACCCGTGCCCACTCGCACGTGGACGCCGGACCTCTCCAGCAACCGGGAGCTGACTCCCAAGCGGGCCGGCGAGTCATGGTTGCCGGCGATGACGACCACCTGCGTTCGGGCCTCCAACACGAGTCGGGTCTGTGCCTGGTCCCACAGACCAACTGCATCAGGCGGCGGCACCGCCCGGTCGTAGAGGTCACCGGCGATGAGCACGGCATCGACCTGTTCACTGCGAGCAATCTCAACCAGATGATCGATGAATGCCTGGTGCGCGTCGTGCAGGCTAAGGCCGTGCAGATGGCGACCCAGATGCCAATCCGAGGTGTGAAGGAATCGCACGAGCGGTGACGCTAAGACATACGTCGACCGCAGCACATCAACTCAGCCGACCACACTCCCAGCCGAAAATCGGGTGTGTCCCGGCAGCCCAAACGTGAAGCTTCTGGTATCAGGCGGCAAGAAAGCCGAACCCTCCAAGGGAGAGCCGCGGGGTGCCTGCGGTCCGGAGTTGCCCACGCAAGCGGGTCCTACGATTTGGCTCGGCGTCGGCGTGCCGCGGCCGAGAGTTCGGCCAGTTGCAGCATGTACGCGGTTCTCGCGTGTTTGGCCATGGCGGTTCGGACGTCCTCGGGCAGCGCGCCGTCGGGATCGACCTGGCGCTCGAACCGGCCGAGGAACGCCTTGGTGCCGGAGGACGTGCGAGCCGTACGGTCAGTGGTGTTGGCCCAGGACGCATGTGCGGCGATGCGGGCACGGCGGCGACGCTGCTCCGGGGTCATGCCCGCTTCACCCCCACGCCTGCCTGTATGCAGCTTCTTCTCGCGGTCAGACACGTTCACCGATCCCCATTCGGGCTTGCACCTCCTGGGCCCGTTCGGCGGCGGCGCTGGCACCGTAGTGTCGCGGCATGTCGTCGGATGCCCAGCCGAGCACCAGCATCAAATCGCCGGTGTCTCCTCCGGCCAGCTTCCACTCGTGTGCGTAGGTGTGCCGCCAGCGGTGTGCGTGCACGCCATCGACCCCGGCGCGCAGACCGCGCCGTTTGAGCATCAGCTTGATGCCGTTGAAGGTCAGCGGCTGTGCACCGCGTACCGCTAGCCACAGATGAGGTAGCCCGGAGCCTTTGTGCCCGCTGCGGGCGCGTAGGTAGCGGCTGACCGCCCGGGCGGTTTTGGGTCCGAGTCGGACCCGGCGGTCCTTGGCGCCCTTGCCGTGGTAGCGCACCGTGTCCAGCGACAGGTCGACGTCGTCGAGCTGCAGGTTGGCTACCTCGGACAGTCTCGCACCCGTATTGGCCAACAAGCGGATAATCGCTAGGTCACGGGTGTGGACGAAGTCCTTGCCCTTGCACGTGTCCAGCAGCTTCTTGGTGTCCTCGTCCCCGATGATCGGGATGAGCCGCCGTGGTGTCTTGGGCTGACGTACCCGCAGCATGGGCGACTGGTCGATCTCCTCCTCGTCGACCGTAAGCCACTTGAAGAACTGCTGCAGGGCCTTGTGCTTGTTCAGGGCCGTGGCCGGCGACCGAGTCTCGATCATCCACACCTGGAACGCCTCGACGTGCCTCCGCGTCACAGCGGTCGGAGTCAGCGCGGCCTCCCCTGACTCCCGCCGGCTGTCGCCCGCGAGGTAACGGCCCAGTTGAGCAGCGGCCAGCAGGTAGTTGTAGCGCGTGGTCGATGGGTAGTTTCCCGACCGCAGCGACCGGTCCCAATCCGTGAGGAACGCCGCCCACGCCTGGGGCAGACCCATCGTCAGCTTGGTCAGATCGCGGTTCATGACCCCCCCACCCTGCGAACGTCAACACCCGGCGCCGACGTTGATGCGGTGTACTGCCTCCTTGCCGCCTCCGAATACCGGATTCCTCAACACCATCGCCACCATTCCCTCACGCGTCCCCCGGCACCTCGCTGGATTTCGGTGAGCAGGAACGCGATGATCGACGTGGCCGACCCGATGACGATCGCCACCAAAACGCTTTCCCCAGCACAAATTCCCGCTATCACTGGGCTTGCGAACCGAAGATCGAGCCAATCCCGAACACAATCGCCCCCGCCACCAACCCCAGCACCGCCGAAATCACACCGAGGAACAACGTGGCGTTGGCCAGCTTGTAGCATTTGGCGACCCGATCCGTGATGCTCCACAACTGCAGTTCGAATTCGACTGAACCGCAGCTGTGAGAGCGATGCCGAAAGCTAAGCACAGGTGACAGAAGAGCGTCAACCACAGTTTTCGTTATGGCCAACTATGGCTGAACCTGGGGACCCGCGAAGGACACACCAGCCGACCAGGCTGAGGCCGCGGCCTCACGCCTGATCCAAACAAGGCTCCGAACCCTCATCGAGGCCAACACCGAAGGCCGGCCACCCTACACAGAGGTCGAGTTAGCCCGGGAATTCACCAAGCACGGCCACCGCATCACCGCCGAGGGTACCCACGACCTTCCGAGGACGGCGGCGTGCAGGCCCGCGAGAAGCGGAGGCGGGATGACCGCACCGATGAGCTGCTCATCGAGGCCTCGCCGGTACGGTTGCCGGCGGCCGTCATGGTGACCGCTGACGCCGTCCGCACAGCCTCAGCATCTGGTGCCGAGAACCCTGATCATCGATGTGCGCAAGAGTGCTATGTGGTGCCCTCGTCGACGGCCAGCACGGCGGTGAGCTCTCGTGATTTCGCACGAAGACCGGTGTTCGAGGGGGGGACTCGAACACGGGGATGCCCGTGCTGCTCGCCTCTACGGGGCGAGCAGCACGGGCACCACCAATTCGTCGCCCCCGCCATCTGGCGGACGAGCGGATGCGGTGCCATGCGAAGCCACCTGGCGTGATCGCTGGCGCGGTGCGCCCGCCGCTCGCGCCAATGCCTGCCTACTTGCGGTCTTCAAGATCGAGTCGGTGTCGGTCTACAGCGGCTCGGGCTCGCACTTCCTTACGGAACGCCTCTTCCAGCTCGTCGTCCGGTTCGTCGTCGGACACGTTGTCCTCCGGCTTGGCTGACGACATGGCGTACTCGCGGTAGAGAAGCCAGCAGCCGTAGATGCCGGACAGTAGATCCTCGAGCATGTCGCGGGCGGGACGCAGCGGGTCCAGAGTGGTCAGCCGAATCGTCGTGAACTCGCCAACCGCTTCGGCTCCGCCCGGCCTGACCTGCTCAGCTTCTTCCTCGGCTTCCTCGATCTTCTCTCGTAGCTCATCGATGTCGGGCGCCTCGCCCTCAGCGATCGCCATGGCATCGCAGATCATGCTGGTCACCGCGTCTGTCGGCGACAGACCGATCTCCATCAGCTCCAGGACCGCGGTGGGTGTCTCGTGCGGCAGCGCTTCGATGTCGTCGGCTTCCAGTAGAACATCAGTTGCGGCCCCCTTGGAGGCCTCCGCCGCCAGGTCGGCAGCCGCCTGCAGCCAGTGCGCTGCCGCCACGCATGCCGAGGTCGGGTCGAGCTCCAGAAACAGCTCGTCTCCGCCGAGCGGGTTCTCCGTCAGGATCCGGTCGGCAGCGGCGACCTGGACCGGTGAGGCAGCTCGGCGGGTCAGTTGCACGGCCTGCGCCGAGCACCCGGACAGATTCCCCAGTTCGGCGCCCTCCACCGCCGCGAGCTCTTCCTCCACGTCGGCGATCACCGCGGCGGTGAGATCCGCGATCGCGGCCGAGTGCAGGCGACGGCCCACTCGATGGGCGCGTTCCTCCACAGGGTCGTACGACACCATCAACATGCCGTTGCTGTCAGGCAGGTTCGGCTCTTTAATATGGGCGGTTACGGAAGCGAACTCGTTCCGGGTCTGCTCTCGCCGCCATCCCTCTGTGTTGAGCTCCAAGCTGTCGGCGGCGCTCGCCGGATGCGTGTAGCAGCGCCAGAGCGCCTCGGACAGGCCCGACAACTCGGCCGCCAGCGCCAGCCGCTGTCTCGGCTCGATACTCGCCGCCAGCGAAGCGACCCGAACCGCGACAGATCCGTAGCCGGTCTCCCAGGTCGCCAACAGCTCACTGCGACTCTCGTCGATTGCGTACCGCGTCATCGCCACCCTCCCCGAAAACGCCGCAGCCTACCGGTATTGACGTGATCACGCATGGTACTTCCGTGCGTGATCACGTCAGCCAGCCGAACTACACTCGCTCGCCGATTCCCAGCCGTGCCTGCGTCTCCTGCGCCCGCTCAGCGGCGGCACTGGCACCATAGTGGCGGGGCATGTCCTCGGAGGCCCAGCCGAGCAGCAGCATGAGATCACCGGTATCTCCCCCGGCACGCTTCCACTCATGGGCGAAGGTGTGGCGCCACCGGTGCGCGTGCACGTCCGGCACTCCGGCCGCCTTACCCAGCCGCTTGAGGAGGATCTTGATGCCATTCGGAGTCAGGGCAGCCTTGCCACGCTCGGCCAACCACAGCTGAGGCAGCGCGGCGCCCTTGTGCTTGTCCCGGGCCCGTAGATAGCGGCTCAGCGCCCGGGCGGTCTTGGGCCCGAAACGTACCCGCCGGTCCTTGGCACCCTTGCCGTGGAAGCGCACCGACTCGGTGTTCAGGTCAACGTCGGCCACGAGGAGATTGCCCACCTCGGACAGCCGAGCGCCGGTGTTGCAGTACAGCCGGATCAGCGCCTCGTCGCGCAGGTTGGCGAAGCCCTTGCCCTTGCACGCGTCGAGGAGCTTGCCGGTGTCCTCGTCGCGCATAACCGGGATCAGTTTGCGGGGCGTCTTCGGCTGCCGCACCCGCTCCATCGGCGACCGGTCGATGGCCTGCTCGTCAACGAGCAGCCACTTGAAGAACTGCTGCAACCCCTTGTGCTTGTTCAAGGCGGTCGACGCGGACCGGGTGTCGATCATCCAAGCCTGGAACGCCTCCACGTGCGCCCGAGTCACCGCACACGGGTCGTCGGCGGCGTCCTCGGCGTCCGGGTCCGGCGAGTGCTCCCCCAGATAGCGGCCAAGTTGCGCGGCAGCGAGCAGGTAGTTGTAGCGGGTGGTCTGCGGGTAGTTCCCGGCCCGCAGCGACCGGTCCCAGTCGCGGAGGAACCCGGCCCAGGTCCGGGACAGTCCGGCGGTGAGCTTCTGAAGATCCAGTAGTGGCATGACAACCTGCCCGAGTCAAGGAGTCCAACAGCGGCGTGCTAGACCAGGCATCCATGCCAAGCAATGAAAAAAGGGCTCCCGCAAGTCACTGACCTGCGGAAACCCTATCGCTGTCGGGACGGCCGGATTCGAACCGACGACCCCTTGACCCCCAGTCAAGTGCGCTACCAAGCTGCGCCACGTCCCGATGCCGTCGCCGGGTCTCCCCTGCGGCAGCCGGTACAGCTTAGCGCAGGATCTTCCCGAGGTACGCACAGGCCCCTCCCGCTGCGACGACCGCCGCCACACCCCCTCAAGCGTCCTAGGAGGGTGCTGGTGGCGGGAAGACGAACGCCGGGTCGGGAGATCCCGGCCTGGCGTTCGGTGCTGTTGCCGCGGAGGTCAGCCGTGCGCCTTGCCCCGGCCGCCCGGGCCGAGCTTCTTGCGCGGGCGTACCGAGATCTCCACCGGGCTGCCCTCGAAGCCGAACTCCTCGCGGAGCTTGCGCTCGACGAAGCGCTGGTAGCCGGCGTCCAACGGCGCGGTGGTGAAGAGCACGAAGCGCGGCGGGCAGGTGCCCGCCTGGGTGGCGAAGAGGATCTTCGGGGCCCGACCGCCGCGCACCGGGTGCGGGGTGGCCTGGACCAGCGCGGTGAGCCACGAGTTGAGCTGCGCGGTGGGAACCCGGGTCTCCCAGCTCGCCAGGGCCTTGTTCAGCGCCGGGGCGAGCTTGTCCACCGCCCGGCCGGTCATCGCGGAGAGGTTGAGCCGGATCGCCCACGGGATCCGGCGCAGCTCCCGCTCGATCTCCTTGTCCAGGTAGTACCGGCGGTCGCCGTCGACCAGGTCCCACTTGTTGAAGGCGATCACCAGGGCCCGGCCGGTCTCGGTGACCATCGACAGGATCCGCTGGTCCTGTTCGCTGATCACCTCGCTGGCGTCGAGCAGCACCACCGCCACCTCGGCCGCCTCGATCGCCGAGGCGGTACGCAGGCTGGCGTAGTACTCGGTGCCACTGGCCTTGCCGACCCGCTTGCGCAGCCCGGCGGTGTCCACCAGGTGCCAGGTCTCCCCACCGATGCGCACCAGGCTGTCCACCGGGTCGACGGTGGTGCCGGCGACCGAGTCGACCACGGCCCGTTCCTCGCCGGAGAACCGGTTGAGCAAACTGGACTTGCCGACGTTGGGACGGCCGACCAGGGCCACCCGACGCGGGCCGCGCGGCCGGTCCTCGACGATCTTCGGGGCCTCGGGAAGCGCGTCCATGATGGCGTCGAGAAGTTCGCCGGAGCCCCGGCCGTGCAGCGCCGACACCGGGTACGGCTCGCCCAGTCCGAGCGACCAGAGCGAGGTCGCCTCCACCTCGATGGCCGCGTTGTCGGCCTTGTTCGCCACCAGGATCACCGGCTTGGCGCTGCGTCGCAGCATCCGTACCGCCGCCTCGTCCACGTCGGTCGAGCCGACCACCGCGTCCACCACGAAGAGGACCACGTCGGCGGTGGAGACGGCCGTCTCGGCCTGCGCGGCGATGGCCGCCGCCCGGTCCTTCGCGTCCGGTTCCCAACCGCCCGTGTCCACCACGGTGAACTCCCGGCCGGCCCACTGGGCGTCGTACGGGACGCGGTCCCGGGTGACGCCGGGGACGTCCTCGACGACCGCCTGCCGGCGGCCGATGATCCGGTTGACCAGCGTCGACTTGCCCACGTTCGGGCGGCCGACCACGGCCACCACGGGCACCGGGCCGGTCTGCTCCTCGTCGACGTCGGGCTCACGCAGTTCGACCCAGCCGTTGTCGTCGGTCATGCCACTCCCCGCTCCACCAGCAGTTCCCGCAGCCGGGCCACGACCTCGTCGATGCCCAGCTCGGTGGTGTCCAGCACGACCGCGTCCGCCGACTGCTGCAACGGGTCGGTCTTGCGGGTCGAGTCGAGCCGGTCGCGTCGGGCCAGGTCGGCGGCGGTGACGGTCACGTCGGCCGCGTCCTGCGCGCTGCGCCGCTGCGCCCGGGCCGCCTCGGAGGCGGTCAGGTACACCTTCAGCTCGGCGTCGGGGGCGACGACCGAGCCGATGTCGCGCCCCTCGACCACCATCCGGCCCGCATTGTCGATCATGTCACGCTGGCGGGACACCAGCAGCGTCCGGACCGCCGGTACGGCGGCCACCGCGGAGACCGAGCCGGTCACCTCGGGACCCCGGATGTCGGCGTCGACGGTCACCCCGTCGACGGTCACCCCGTACCCCTGGGGGTCGGTGCCGATGCGCAGGTCGATCTCACCGGCGACCTTCGCCACCGCCTCGGCGTCGGCCGGGTCGACCCCGCTGCGCAGCACCGCCCAGGTCACCGCCCGGTACATCGCGCCGGTGTCGAGGTAACGGGCGTCGATCCCGACGGCCAGCCGCCGGGAGACGGTGGACTTTCCCGAACCGGATGGCCCGTCGACAGCGACCACACATCGCCCGGTCCGTACGTTCTCCGCCACCGCGTGTCCTCCTCAGCCCGTACCCCGCCGACCGTCGTTGCGACGTTCGGCGAGCGGTTACCCATCGTGGTCCATCATGCCTGGCGGTCCGATCCGCCCCCGCCGGCACCACCGGCGGACGCGGGTCGCCTCCCGGGCGACCCGCGGGCCGCCTGGGAGCCTACCGGGACGGCTTTCCCGAACCGCCGGGTCAGTCACCCACCGCGCGGAACAGGGCGGCGACCTCGGCGTTGGTGAGCCGGCGGGTCCGCCCGGCACGGAGGTCACCCAGCCGGATCGGTCCGATCGAGGTACGCACCAGCCGGCTCACCGGGTGCCCGGCCTCGCCCAGCAACCGCCGGACGATGTGTTTGCGCCCCTCGTGCAGGGTCACCTCCACCTGGGCGGTCTTGCCCAGGGTGTCCACCACCTTGAAGGAGTCGACCTTTGCCGGGCCGTCCTCCAGTTCCACCCCGGCCATCAGCCGCTTGCCCAGGTTGCGCGGGATCGGCCCGGCGACCTGGCAGAGGTACGTCTTCTGCACCGCGTACGACGGGTGCATGAGCTTGTGCGCGAGGGTGCCGTCGTTGGTGAGCAGCAGCAGTCCCTCGCTGTCGGCGTCGAGCCGCCCGACGTGGTAGACCCGCTGCTCGACCCGGTTACCGAGGAAGTCGGCGAGCGCGGTGCGCCCCTTCTCGTCGGCCATCGTGGAGACCACCCCACGCGGCTTGTTCATCGCCAGGTAGACCAAGCGGGTGTCGACCTGGAGGCGCTCGCCGTCGACGTGGATGACGTCCCGGGTCGGGTCGGCCCGGTCGCCGAGCTGGGCCACCCGACCGTTGACGGTGACCCGGCGCCGGAAGATCAGGTCCTCGCAGGCCCGTCGGGAGCCCACACCGGCGGCGGCGAGCACCTTCTGGAGGCGTTCGGCCCCCTCGTAGACGGGCGCGTCGGGGCGGGGGGCGCGGTCATCGCGTGGCATCGGCAAACTCTTCTACGTCGTCGGGGAGGAACGGGGCCAGCGGCGGCAGGTCGGCGACGCTGTTCAACCCGAGTTTCTCCAGGAACAGGGTGGTGGTCCGGTAGAGGAACGCGCCGCTCTCCGGCTCGGTGCCGCACTCCTCGACCAGGCCGCGGGACACCAGGGTACGGATCACCCCGTCACAGTTGACACCCCGGATGGCGGAGATCCGGGACCGGGTCACCGGCTGCTTGTAGGCGACCACCGCCAGGGTCTCCAACGCGGCCTGGGTGAGCCGGACGGTCTGCCCGTCGAGGATGAACCGCTCCACGTGGGCGGCGTACTCCGGCCGGGTGTAGAGCCGCCAGCCGCCAGCCGCGCGGCGCAGCTCGAACCCGTGCCCGGCATCGGTGTAGCCGGCCGCGAGCCGGTCGAGGGCGGCACCGATCCGCTCGGCCGGCTGCTCCAGCACCTGGGCGAGGGTCAGCTCGCTGACCGGTTCGTCGACGACCAGCAGGATCGCCTCCAGCGCCCCGCGCAGTTCCCCCTCCTCCATCGGGGTGGCCGCTGCGGCGCTCTCCCGCACCGCGCCGGCCGCCCGCCGTCCACCCCTGGTCGGGATCGTGGCGGTGACCGGCCCCTCCGGGGGCCGTTTCCCACCACGATCCGGGTTGGGCTCCGCCGGAACGGACGTAGTGGGCGGCGCCGCCAGCGGCCCGGGCGGCTCGGTGAGGGCCGGCGGGGTCGGCGGGGTTGGCGGGGTTGGCGGGGTTGGCGGGGTTGGCGGGGTTGGCGGGGTCGCTGGTGCCGGTGGTGTGGCCGGCGGCGGGGTGGACGGAGCGGCGTCGGCGGGGGCGGGGGCGTCGGCCTGGACACCGGCCCCGGCGTGCGCATCAACGTCGGCGTGGACATCGGCCCCGGCGTCGGCGTCGCGGGTGGGGTCCGGGACAGAGGTCGGTTCCGGCGCGGGGGTGGGGCGACGCTCCCACGGGGGGATCCAGGCAGCGGCCTGGTCGGCGAGGGATTCGCTGCGTTCCTCGTTGCTCATCCCGGTCACTCCTCCGTCGTCGTCCCGGCCGCGGCCGCCGGCCCACCGGCCCCGGCCGGGGCCGCAGTCGGCCCAGCGTCGCCGACCTGGCCAGTGCCGTCGACCGGCCCAGCGCCGTCGGCCGACCCAGTGCCGTCGACCATGCCGGCGGTGGCGACCGGAGCGGTGGACGGTGTGGTGCCGTCGACCGGTGCGGCGCTGTCCGCCGGGGGCGCGCCGGCGTACTCGTCGACCTGGAGGTCGGTGTCGCCGTCGGCCGGGCCGGTCCAGCGTACGGTCAGCTCGCCGAGCGCCTGCTCCTGGGTGAAGGCGACCAGCCCCTCCCGGTACAGCTCCAGCAGCGCCAGGAACCGGGCCACCACCTCCAGGGTGGCCTCGCAGTCGGCGCAGAGCAGCGAGAAGGTGGCGGTGCCGGCGCGACGCAGCCGCCCGGCCAGGATCTGCGCGTGTTCCCGGACGCTGACCCGGACCGTGTGCACGTGGTCGATGGAGACCACCGGGACCGGTTTCGGGGTCATCGCCCGCACCGCGAGTTTGAGCAGCCGTTCCGGGCCGATGCCGAGCACCAGGTCCGGCAGGGCCTGGGCGTACCGGGGTTCCAGACTGACCGCCCGGGGGTAGCGCCGACCGCCCTCGGCCTCCAGCACGGCGATGTGCGCCGCCGCCTCCTTGTACGCCTTGTACTGCAACAGCCGGGCGAAGAGCAGGTCCCGGGCCTCCAGGAGGGCCAGGTCCTCCTCGTTCTCCACGTCGGCGGCGGGCAGCAGCCGGGCGGCCTTCAGGTCGAGCAGGGTGGCGGCGATCAGCAGGAACTCACTGGCCTCGTCGAGATCCCACTCGTCACCCATCGCCCGGATGTAGGCGATGAACTCGTCGGTGACCTGGTGCAGGGCCACCTCGGTCACGTCGAGCTTGTGCTTGCCGATCAGTTGCAGCAGCAGGTCGAACGGGCCGGTGAAGTTGGCCAGCCGTACGGTGAAGCCGCTGGTCTCCCCCGAGGCCCCCGGCTCGTCGCCCGGGGTGGGCCCGACGGACGCCGCCGGGTCGGCCGGTTCGGCGGCGACGGGGTCGAGCGGTGGTGCGGTCACCGGACGACCGTAGTCCACACCCCGGACGCCCCGACTACCGCTCCGCCTGCGCGGCGATCACCTCACGGGCGAGCTGACGGTAGTTGCGCGCGCCGGACGAGGCCGGGTCGAGGGTGGTGATGGGCGCCCCGGCCACCGTCGACTCGGGGAACTTGACCGTCTTGGTGATCACGGTCTGGTAGACCTTGTCGCCGAACGCCTCGACGACCCGCTGGAGCACCTGCCGGCAGTGTGTGGTGCGGCTGTCGTACATGGTGGCGAGGATGCCCTCGAGTTCGAGGTCGAAGTTGAGCCGTTCGCGCACCTTGTCGATGGTGTCCAGCAGCAGCGCCACCCCCCGGAGGCTGAAGAACTCGCACTCCAGCGGGATCAGCACGCCGTGCGCGACGGTCAACGCGTTGATGGCGAGCAGGCCGAGCGAGGGCTGGCAGTCGATGAGGATGTAGTCGTACTCCTTGCGGATGCTGCGCAGCACCCGCGCGAGCGCCATCTCCCGGGCGACCTCGTTGACGAGCTGGATCTCGGCGGCGGAGAGGTCGATGTTCGCCGGCAGCAGGTGCAGCCCGGCGACGTCCGTCTTGATCAGGACGTCCTCGGCGGTGACGTCGTCCTGCATGAGCAGGTTGTAGACGGACAGGTCGAGGTTGTGCGGGTTGACGCCCAGCCCCACCGACAGCGCGCCCTGCGGGTCGAAGTCGACCAGCAGCACCTTGCGGCCGTACTCGGCCAGGGCCGCGCCGAGGTTGATGGTGGTGGTGGTCTTCCCGACGCCGCCCTTCTGGTTGGCCATCGCGATGATCCGCGCCGGGCCGTGCCGGTCGGTGGGCATCGGCTCGGGGATGGGTTTGCGCATGGTGTACGCGGCCGGGTCCGCCGGACCGAGGTCCGCGCCGAGCGTGGCCTGCTGCTCACGGAGCTCAGACGTCCACGTCTCGGCACGGTCGCCGTTGCCAGCCATGTCCTGTTGCCCCCCTCCCGACGACCACCCGGCGTCGGAGCCCTCCGACGTCCTTGTGCGGTGTCGCTGCGCACCCCGGTTGTCGCCCCAGGAGGTCCGCGCCGATGCCGACTGTACGCCACGTTCGAGCAGGCCGGTCGGCACCGGGTCGGCGTGTCGGGCACGCCGACGGTCCCCACCGGCCCCGGGTGGGGCGGGGTGACGATCGACACAGCAGCCGACCCGAGGGCCGACCGGTGGCCGTCACCGCCGAGCGGCCCCGGCCGGGCCGACGGCGCCACCGGAGGGCCCACGGCCCGCGCCGCCCGGCGCCGCCCCGATGCCGGTCAGCCGAGTGCCCGGGGATGGGCGGTGGCGTAGACCTCGCGCAGCCGTTCCACGGTGACCAACGTGTAGACCTGGGTGGTGGTGACCGAGGCGTGGCCGAGGAGTTCCTGCACCACCCGGACGTCCGCCCCGCCGTCGAGCAGGTGGGTGGCGTAGGAGTGGCGCAGGGTGTGCGGGGAGACCGCGTCCGGTCCGTCCACCGGCAGCCCGGCCCGCTCGGCGGTGCGCCGCAGGATGGTCCACGCGCCCTGGCGGGAGAGCGCGCCGCCCCGGGCGTTGACGAAGACCGCCGGGGTGCCCCGGCCCCCGGCGACCAGGCCGGGGCGGGCCCGGACCAGGTAGGCCCGGAGCGCCTCGGTGGCGTACCCGCCGATCGGCACGAGCCGGGACCGGCCGCCCTTGCCGCGCAGCAGCACGGTCCCCTCCACCGGGTCCACGTCGTCGACGGCCGCGCCGATCGCCTCGGAGATCCGCGCGCCGGTGCCGTACAGGAACTCCAGCAGCGCCCGGTCCCGCAGGACCAGGGGCGCGCCCTCGCCGGCCGCCCGCACCGATCCGGCCGTCTCCAGCAGCCGGACCACGTCGTCGACGGGCAGGGCCCGGGGCAGCCGGCGCGGCGGGGTGGGCGGCCGGACGTCCCGACTGGCGTCCG
Organism: Micromonospora echinospora; assembly: GCF_900091495.1. Lineage (NCBI taxonomy): Bacteria > Bacillati > Actinomycetota > Actinomycetes > Micromonosporales > Micromonosporaceae > Micromonospora > Micromonospora echinospora. Next base: position 7,418,853 of record NZ_LT607413.1, read on the forward strand.
CGCCGACCAGCCCCTCACGCAGCGCGAACCGGTGCAGGCCGCGCACCGCGCTGGCCGCGCGGGCGGCCGAGGAGACGGCCAGCGGCGGGTGCCCGTCCCCGCCCGCCCGCAGCGCCGCCAGGTGCGCCTCGACCTCGGTCGCGGAGACCGTGGCGAGATCGGTCACCCCGGCGGAGGTCAGGGTGAGCAGGTAGCGGTCCAGGTCGCGCCGGTACGAGGCGAGGGTGTTCGCCGAGAGCCCCCGCTCGACGGTCAGGTGGTCGAGGTAGCCGCGCACGGCCCGGCGCAGCGCCGGGGCGGGCGCCGCGCCCACGACCGCCGCCGGGCCGTCCGGTGCCGCACTCAGCCGAGGACCTCCGTCAGCGGCAGGGTGGCCATGCCGTGCGCCTCGGCGACCGGGCCGTAGGTGACCTGCCCGGCATGGGTGTTCAGGCCGAGGGCGAGGGCCGGATCGCGGCGCAGCGCGTCCCGCCAGCCGTGGTTGGCCAGTTCCAGGGCGTACGGCAGGGTCACGTTGGTCAGCGCGTACGTGCTGGTGTGCGGCACCGCCCCGGGCATGTTCGCCACGCAGTAGAAGATCGAGTCGTGCACCCGGTAGGTCGGCTCGGCGTGCGTGGTGGGGCGGGAGTCCTCGAAGCAGCCACCCTGGTCGATGGAGATGTCCACCAGCACGCTGCCCGGCTTCATCCGGGAGACCAGCTCGTTGGAGATCAGCGTCGGGGCCTTCGCGCCGGGCACCAGCACCGCGCCGATGACCAGGTCCGCGTCGAGCACGGCCCGCTCGATCTCGTACGCGTTGGAGGCGACCGTCTGGAGGTGGCCCCGGTAGATGGCGTCGGCCTGGCGCAGCCGCCCGACGTTCTTGTCGAGCAGGAGCACCTCGGCCTGGAGGCCGAGGGCGATGGCGGCGGCGTTCATGCCGGACACACCCGCGCCGATCACCACGGTCTTGGCCGCGTACACGCCGGAGACGCCGCCCATCAGGATGCCGCGCCCGCCGCCCTGCCGCTGGAGGTGGTAGGCCCCCACCTGCGGGGCGAGCCGGCCGGCGACCTCGGACATCGGGGCGAGCAGCGGCAGCGACCGGTCCGGCAGTTCGACCGTCTCGTAGGCGATGCCGGTGACCTTCCGGTCGACCAGCGCGTCGGTGCACTCCTTGGAGGCGGCCAGGTGCAGGTAGGTGAAGAGCACCTGCCCCTCGCGCATGCGGTGGTACTCCTCGGCGATCGGCTCCTTGACCTTGAGCACGAGGTCGGCGCTGTCCCACACCTCGTCGGCGGTGGACAGGATCTTCGCCCCGGCCGCGGCGAACTCCTCGTCGGTGATGCTGGAGCCGACCCCGGCACCGGACTCGATGAGGACCTGGTGCCCACTGCGGGTGAACTCGTTCACGCCCGCCGGCGTGATCGCCACGCGGTACTCGTGGTTCTTGACCTCGCGAGGGATTCCGACCTTCACGACGACACCTCTCCTCGGGGCCGCACCGCCCCGACCAGCTCGGTGCGCGACGGCTCCGTTGCCGACGCGGCCCACCGCTCCTGCCGGCCGCAGTCTAGGGCCGCCGGCCCGGGGTGGAGAGCCAACAGAGTGACACCCCGTACGCGGCTCTCCTGACGATGTGTCAGGCATACCCTGGCCGACAACGTGAGTCGACCTCGGCCGTTGGGTCAGTGTTCGCCCATTATCGTCCGATCGGCCCCCTGGCGCTGCGGACAGCAGGAATGTCGATCACTAGGGTTTCGCCTCATGACCTACCCTCCTCCGTACCAGTATTCCGGCGGCGTCTCCGACAAGAGCAAGGTCGTCGCCGGCATTCTTCAGATCGTGCTCGGCGGCTTCGGCGTCGGCCGGTTCTACATCGGTGACACCAAGACCGGTGTCCTCCAGCTCGTCGTGACCCTGGTGACCTGCGGCATCGGCAGCCTGTGGGGCTTCGTCGACGGCATCCTGATCCTGATCAACGGTGGCGTCGACAGCCAGGGCCGGCCGCTGCGCGACTGACCGCGCCGACAGCGAGGGGCCGTGCGGTACGTACCGCACGGCCCCTGCCGTCAGTGGGTGGTGTTCCGCGACGCGGCTCAGCCGGGCAGCGGCGAGTCCGCCGGGCGCAGCGGGGCCCAGCCGGCGTCCCGGGCCCGCGCGGCGGCGAGCAGGCCCGCCACGCAGGAGGCGTTGGTGACCTCCCCGGCCAGCACCCGGGCCACCGCCTCGTCCAGGTCGACGCGGACGACCTGCATGTCCGCCTCCTCGTCGTGCCGCTCGTGCCGTCGACCGACCGGCACCTCGACGAGATCCCGGGCGAGGAAGATCCGCACCCGCTCGTCGGAGAACCCGGGTGAGCTGTGCAGGTCGACCAGGAGGTCGACCCGACCGGCGGTCAGGTCGGCCTCCTCGGCCAGCTCGCGCAGCGCCGCCACGGCGAGGTCCTCACCGTCGACGTCCATCAGCCCGGCCGGTAGCTCCCACAGGTACCCGCCGACCGGGTGCCGGTACTGGCGGACCAGCACCACCCGACCGGCGTCGTCCAGGGCCACCACGGCGACCGCGCCGACGTGGCGCACCACGTCGCGACTGGCGGTGCCGCCGCCGGGCATCGCCACCTCGTCGGTGACCACCCGGAACACCCGGCCGGTGTACCGCTCGGTCCGGTGCCTCAGCTCGTAGCGGTGCCCGGTCACGACGTGGCGGCGGCGGTCGACGCGGCGTCGTCCCGGGGCGCCCTCTCCGGCACCGGGTTCGGCCGGCGACGCGCGTCGCCGTCCATCTCCACCGGGAGCTGGTCGGCCTCGGAGTAGGTGACCGCGGCGCGGACGAACGCGGCGAACAGCGGATGGGACCGGGTCGGCCGGCTCTTCAGCTCCGGGTGCGCCTGGGTCGCGACGAAGAACGGGTGCAGCGCGCGGTCGAGTTCCACGAACTCGACCAGCCGGCCGTCCGGCGAGGTGCCGGAGATGTGCAGGCCGGCCTTGGTCAACGCGTCCCGGTAGGCGTTGTTCACCTCGTACCGGTGCCGGTGCCGCTCACTGACCTCGGTGGTGCCGTACGCCTCGGCGACGATGGAGCCCTCGGCCAGTTTCGCCGGGTACGCCCCGAGCCGCATCGTGCCGCCCAGGTCGCCCTTGCCGGCGACGATGTCCTCCTGGTCGGCCATGGTGGCGATCACCGGGTGGGTGGCCTCCTCGTCGAACTCCAGCGAGTTCGCCCCGTCCAGGTCGCCGAGGTGGCGGGCCACCTCGATGGCCATGCACTGCAGGCCCAGGCAGAGGCCGAGCAGCGGGATGCCGTTCTCCCGGGCGTACCGGGCGGTGCCGATCTTGCCCTCGATGCCGCGCACCCCGAACCCGCCGGGGATGACGATGCCGTCCACGCCGGCCAGGGCCGCCGCCGCGCCGGCCGGAGTGACGCAGTCGTCGCTGGGCACCCAGCGCAGCTGCACCCGGGCCCGGTGGTGGAACCCGGCCGCCCGGATCGCCTCGCTGACCGACAGGTACGCGTCGGGCAGGTCGACGTACTTGCCGACCACCGCCACGGTGACCGTGTGCCGGGGGTGGTGCACCCGGTCCAGCAGGTCGTCCCAGCTCGTCCAGTCCACGTCCCGGAAGGAGAGGCCGAGCCGGCGCACCACGTACGCGTCGAGGCCCTCCCGGTGCAGCACCTTGGGGATGTCGTAGATGCTCGGCGCGTCCGGGGCCGCGGTGACCGCCTCCCGGTCGACGTCGCAGTAGAGCGACAGCTTGTGCTTGAGCTTGTCCGGAATGTCCCGGTCGGAGCGGCAGACCAGCGCGTCCGGCTGGATACCGATGTTGCGCAGCTGCGCCACCGAGTGCTGGGTCGGCTTGGTCTTCAGCTCCCCCGACGGGGCCAGGTACGGCACCAGGGAGACGTGCAGGTAGAAGCAGTTGTCCCGGCCGAGGTCGTGGCGGACCTGCCGGATCGCCTCCAGGAACGGCAGCGACTCGATGTCGCCGACCGTGCCGCCGACCTCGGTGATCACCACGTCCGGGACGTTGCCGTCGGCGTCCGGGTCGGCCATCGCCAGGATGCGGGACTTGATCTCGTTGGTGATGTGCGGGATCACCTGGACGGTGTCGCCGAGGTACTCGCCGCGCCGCTCCTTGGCGATCACGTCCGAGTAGATCTGGCCGGTGGTGACGTTCGCCTTGCCGGAGAGGTCCTGGTCGAGGAAGCGCTCGTAGTGGCCGACGTCCAGGTCGGTCTCGGCGCCGTCCTCGGTGACGAACACCTCACCGTGCTGGAAGGGGTTCATCGTCCCGGGGTCGACGTTGAGGTACGGGTCGAGCTTCTGCATCACCACCCGTAGTCCCCGGGCAGTGAGCAGGTTGCCGAGGCTGGAGGCGGTGAGCCCCTTACCCAGCGAGGAGGCGACGCCCCCGGTGACGAAGATGTGCCTGGTCGTCCGTGCTGATGGGGCCAAGGCCTGCTCCCGTGTCGTCCGTTGCGGTCGTGCAGACCGCCGTGCCGATCAGCCAAGTGATCACGCGATCCACGGGATTCCACGGTAACACCTCACCCGGGCGGGTCACGGAGCGCACCCGTCGGGCCCCGGAGGCGGCTACGCGGTCGCGACCTCGGTCGACGCCCGGGACGTCCGGTCGGTGGTGTCCCCGGCGCGCCCGTCCACGGCCGGCCCCGCGTCGCCCGTGGACTCCGCGTCGCCGGTCGTCGCCACCTCTCCCGGCCCGGCCGGCTCCGCCGCGGCCGGGACACCGGAGACGAAGTCCTGCGGACGGTTTCCGGGCGGCTGGGTACGGTCGGCGGCGTGGTCGAGCACCCGCAGCGCGGCCAACGCCGCCATCGGCACCACCAGCGCCCCGGCCGCGCCCGCGACGTCCAGCGCCGCACCGCCGAGCATCCCGCCGATCACCGCGGCCACGGCGGTGCCGGCCATCGCGGCCCGCATCGCCGGATAGATGCCGAACAGACGCATCAACCCGCCCCAGGGCTGGAAGAGGGCGAACCACACCAGCACCGCGCCGGCCACCGCGAGAACGGTCAGCGGGCTGCCGACCAGGGTGTCGAAGTTGGCGGTGCTGGACCGGTGCACGGTCAACCCGGCCCGCCCCTCCCCGAGGGCGGCGAGGAACCGGCCCAGGCTGCCCCGCTCGGTCGGGGGCCGGCGCAGGTCCAGCACGCCCAGCCCGATGGTGACCGCGAGGCCCGTCATGCTCGCCCAGACCAGCCGGCTCAGGGTCAGCCAACCGCCGGTGCAGATCACGGCGGCGACGGTCACCCCGGCGGTCAGCGCGATCGCGCCGACCGAGTCCGCGCCGAGGTACGGGCTGCCCACGATCACCACGGCCACGGTGCCCACGGCCACCACCACGGTCGGCCGCCAGCGCCGGCCCACCCGCTGGGCCAGCCAGCCGGCGGTCAGCAGCACCCCGGCGAGGAACGCGCCGAGCCCCACCGTGCCGAGGCCGGCGTACCGGCCACCTTCCAGGGTCGAGTAGCCCACCACCCCGTTGAGTTGCAGACGGGCTCCGGTGAGCACGTCCACACCGACGGCGAGGGTGGTCAGCCCGGCCACCGCGCCCAACGGGCCGAGGGTGCGATCGTGTCCGGGCGCGAACCGGACCAACGCGGTCGCCCCGGCGAGCAGCAGCACGGTCACCACGGCGAAGTACCAGCCGGCGTGTTCCCCCGCCACCACGGCACCAGGTCGGCGACCAGGGCCGCCGGGATGGCCAAGGCAGCGGCGATCAGCAGCACCTCGACGGCCCCCACCACGGACCGGGGCGCCGGGGTCGGTCCCACCGGACCGGCGTGCCGGCGGGCCCGCCGCAGCAGTGGGAGGACCGCCACGGCGAGCAGCACCTGGAAGCCGGCGAGCAGGACGAAGAACCACCCGGCGACGCGCCGCTGGGCGCCGGCCTCCCGGTCGGCGTCGGCCGGCGCGTCGATGGCGGCCCGCAGGTCCGCCGGACGACCCTCGACCGGGGTGGCGGCCCGGCCGAGGAAGTTCCGTTCCGGCAGTGGACGGTCGAGCACGGTCAGCGCGGTGGGGGCGAGATCGACCAGTTGCAGGTAGCCGTCGCGGCCGGTGCTGGCCGAGGTGAGCCAGCCCCGTTCCCAGCCCGGCCCGTCGGCGACCGCCACGTGCAGCCGGGCCGGCGCGGCGGTGTCCGAGACTCCGGCGACCAGCACCAGGGAACGCGGTGGGCGGGCGGCCAGCACCCGGGCCAGGGCGGCGTCGGCGCGGCGCGCGGCGGCGTCCCGGACGGCCCGGTCCTCCCCGCTGACCGTACCCAGGTCGACGATGCTCAGCACGCAGGAGCCCAGCAGGGGCGCCGGGTCGGCGGGCAGGGCGGGTTCGTACCGGTCGACCCGGCCGAACGGGCGGGCGGCGGCCACGGCGGCACCGGGGCCAACGGCGACGGCGCAGCGCACCGACTCGGCCAGCGCGCCGGGCACCGCGCCCCAGGACAGCCGGTCCTGGTTGTGCAGGACCACGCTCTCCTGCTGGGGCAGGTTGGCGCCGAACCCGTCGGGCTGTTCCACCTCCACGTCCACGGCCGGGCAGGCCCCGGCCGGCCGGCTGGTGTTCCAGGCGGCGAAGTTGCCCGCGCCGAGGGTGAGCCAGCCGTCGACCGGGCAGGTCGGCCGGCGGGCCGACCGGGCCGACAGCGAGCCGATCGACCCGTTCTCGGCCATCCGCCACAGCGTCGGCGTGGTCTCCGGGTCCACGTCGTCCCAACGCAGGCCGGGCACACCGGCGATGACGACGAAGTCGGCCTCCGGACGGCGCGGCGCGCCGTCCGGCTCGGCGGCCAGCGCGGCCACCCCGACCAGCACGACGAGCAGGGTCACCAGCAGTGGGGTGAGGCGGCGCAGCATCAACCACGCCCCGTCGCGGCCCCGGCGTCCGGAGCGGCCGGCCCGGCGGCGTCGCCGGCCAGGTCGGCGTAGAGGTCGGCCAGGGCGGCGACGGTGTCCGCCTCGGTCGGCCAGGTCGCGGCCCGTTCGGTGCCCCGGCGGGCCAGGTCGGCGCGGCGGGACTCGTCGTCGAGCAGGTCGCGGACGGCCCGGTCGACCGCGTCGACGTCGTCGGACGGGATCAGCACCGCGGCGTCGCCGACCAGTTCCGGCAGCCCACCCACCCCGGTCGCCACCAGCGGTACGCCGGCGCGCATCGCCTCCTGGGCGAACAGTTGCCGGGCCTCCCAGTCACTGGTCACCACGGCGAGGTCGGCCCCGGCGAGCAGGTCCGCCACGTCGGTGCGGTGCCCGAGCAGGGTCACCGGGGCGCGGGCGGCGGAGATGCGGGCGGCCAGCGGCAGGTAGGCCGGGCCGCTGCCGGCGATGACGACCACCGGCGGTGGGGTGCGGTCCCGCCACCGGGCGGCGGCGTCGATGAGCACGTCGTAGCGCTTCTGCGGGTGCAGCCGCCCGACCGAGAGGATCAGGGGCTGTCCGGGGGTGACGGCGAACTCGGCCCGGACGGCGGCGCGCCGCCGGCGCGGCGGGGGCAGGGTCGGCGCGGCCACCGGGGCGAGCCGGGCGTCGGCGGCACCGAGCGCGGTGACCCGGGCGACCAGGTCGCTCGACGCGCCCAGGGCGACCCGGGCCCGACGGGCGACCAGGCGTTCGGCCAGGCCGGAGAGCCGCCCCCGCAACCCGCCGGCGAGGACGGCGTTGTGCCAGGTGACCACCAGTGGGGCGGCCGGCCGGGCGAGGACGGCGACCAGACCGGCGCGCAGCCCGTGCGCGTGCACCACGTCGACCGGCTCGGCGGCGAGGGCGCGACGCAGGGCGACGACCGCGCGCGCGTCGGCCGGGGTGGGACTCGCCGGGATCTCCACCGGCGTGAACCGCGCCCCCGCGCCGACGAAGTCGAACTGTTCACCGGTCGCGGCCGGCCCGCAGACCAGCACGGACACGCCCTGCGCGACCAGCCCCCGGGTCACCGACCGGACGTGCTGCCCGACCCCGCCGGTGCTCGACGCGAGCAGCAGGGCCACCGTGCCCTGCCACCCGGCCCCACTCCTGGCACTCACCGATCCACCCTTTCGTCGTCCGGGGCCTGTCGGGGACGGCCGGCGCGGCCCCGACCGGGCAGCCGGCGGAGCAGTCCCGCCAGCAGCGGTCGGACGTCCCGCCGGTCGGCCGGATACGCCACGGCGAGGAACACCACGCCCACCACGACTCCGGACAGCATGCCCTCCAGCACCGCCCGGGATGTCGTCGGGGTACCGCCACCCGTCCCGGCCAGCGCTCCCGCCACCTGCGCCCCGGCCAGTGCGGCGACGGCCGCCGCGAGCACCCCGGCGGCACCGGCGCGCAGGCTGCCGGCCAGCGCGGCCGGTCCCGCCGCCCGGCGCACCGCGACCAGCAGCAGCCCGCCCAGCAGCAGCATCCCGACGCTGTTGGCCAGCGCCACGGCCAGCACCCGGTCGGCGGCCGGCAGCACCGCGGCCAGCGGCAGCGCGACCACCGGCACGGCGAGCCAGCCGAGGGTGATCGCCACGGTGGCCGGGCGGGTGTCGCCCCGCGCATAGAGGGCCCGGGAGAGGACGGCGAACAGGCCGTACCCGAGCAGGCCCGGCGCGAACCCGGCGATCGCGGCGGCGGTCGTGTCCGCGCCGAGCGGGAAGAAGCGTCCCACCGGGAGGGCCGTGCCGACCAGTGCCGCCGCGCCGAGGCTGCTGAACAGCAGCACCCCCCGGACGGTCGGCGCGAGGGTTCCCCGGTAGCTCTCCTCGTCCCCGCCCGCCGACGCCGCCGCCAGGGTCGGGTAGGCGGCCACCGCGAGCGGCACCGCCAGCACCGCCCACGGCAGCAGGTACATGGTCTGCGCCAGGTTGAACACCTGCGGGGAGCCGGTGGGGCCGCCGGAGACCCGGTTGAGGATGACGAGCAGCGCGACCTGCTGCGCGGTGACGGTGACCGCCCCGGCCACGGCCAGCCCGCCGACCCGGGCCCGCGCGTCGGCGGTGAAGGCGTACCCGGGGCGCAGCCGCAGCCCCAGCCGGCGCAGCGGCACCAGCAGCGACAGGGACAGCACCACCACGCCGAGGGTGGTGCCGGCCGACAGGATCAGCTCGCCGCCCCGGCTCACCCCGGCCACCGTGACGCCCCGCCCCTCGGCGCCGCCGAAGACGAGGTAGACGACGATCACGGTGAGGCTGGAGAGCAGCGGCGCGAGCACCGGCCAGGCGAACCGCCGGTGCGCCTGGAGCACCCCGGTCAACACGATGCCGACGCCGTAGAGCGGCAGCTGCGGCGCGAAGACCCGCAGCATCCGGGCCCCGGCCGCGAGTTCCTCCGGGGACCGGCTCTCGCTAATCGCCCCGACGATCGGGTCGGCGAGGAGCGCCACCAGCACCGCCAGCGGCACCAGCAGGGTCACCGTCCAGGTCAGCAGGGCCCCGGTGGTGGCGGCCACCGCCGCGCGGTCGCCGGCCCCCACCGCCCCGGCGAGCAGCGGGACGACCAGGCTGGCCAGCGCGCCACCGGCGACGATCTCGAAGATGATGTTCGGCACCGTGTTGGCGATGACGTACATGCCGCCCAGGTCGCTCTTCTCCACCACCCAGGTGAAGACGGCGGTACGGGCGAAACCGGCGAGCCGGGCGGCGACGGTGAGGACGGCGATGAGCGCGGCCGCTCCGGCGACACGGCCCGCGCCGGCGAGGGGTGCCGGTGCGTTCACGTCAGGCGGGGCGTCGGCCCAGCGCGTCCAGTTCGCGCAGTCCGGGGGTCTTCTGGATGACCGCCGTGAAGCTGACCTTCTCGCTGGCCGCGGTGAGGCCGGCGAGCACGGCGAGGATCCCGGCCCGCCCGACCGGTCCGGTCCGGGCGGCCAGGGCGACGCCGAGCAGCGCACCGAGCGCGTTGGCCCCGCTGTCGCCGACCATCACCTGCTCGTCGAGGTCGTCGCGGATCAGCCCGGCGGCGGCGCCGACCGCCCCGGCGGCCAGCCCGCCGTGCGGACCGCGCAGCAGCGGCGTGCCGAGCAGGATGCCGGACTTCAACGCCCGGCCGGGGCGCAGGTCGAGCAGGTTGAGCAGGTTCGCCGTACCGGCCACCACGCCCGCGCCGAGCAGCACGTCGGTGGTCCGACCCACCGCGCCCAACCGCTGCCGCCGCCGGTGCGCGGCGACCTGCGGGTCGGCGGCGAGCAGCGCGGCGGCGGCGAGACCGGCCGCGCCGACCCCGAGGACCTTCACCAGGCCGGCGGTGACCATGCCCTCGCGCAGCGCGGTGAGGTGACCGGCGAAGCCCTTCGCGGCCTTCTGCTCCGGCCGGGCGCCCACCACGTCGTCGTAGAGCCCGACCGCGCCGGCGCCGAGCCCGGCGACCAGGGCGGCGGCGCCGGAGGCGGGGCTGGCCGCACCGAGCGCACCGGCGGTGGCGGCGCCGGCGGCGAGCGCCGGGCCGGCGGCCAGGGTGACCGTCTGCCCCCGGAAGTTGGTGCGCTCCAGCGCCGGCCCGGCCGGCGAGCTGCGGACCTGGCCGAGCAGGTGACGGGCGGCGAGCGCGCCGGCCCCGGCGGCGAGCAGCCGGGCGGTGCGGTTCCACGTGCTCACGCCGACCACCCCCACCGGTACGCGGGACGGGAGGATACGGGCATCAGGGCGCTGCGTTCGCTCACTGGGGCAGTTTAGGCACCAGCGACGCGGCGTTGTCGCCGACACCGTAGTGCCCCGCCTTCTTCTCGTTGAGCTGCTGCACCAGCGCCATCACGGCGACCAGCTGGCCCTGCACCGTGTTGCCGTTGTCGACGGTGGAGATGGCCTGCGACAGCACCGGGTCGCCCCGGACGACGGCGACCACGTTGTTGCCCGCCGAGCCGTTGCCCGCCACCACGATCGTGCCGGCCCGGTCGAACTGCTCGGCCATCTTCACCACGGACTCGTCCTTGCGGTCGGCGTCCTTGTCCACGTACGGCTGACCACTGACCAGCACGACCGCCTCGGCGGCGCCGGTGACCGGCTCGGCCGAGGTGACGTAGCCGGCGTTGGCGTACGAGGCGAGCACCGCCTTGCGGTCCGCCTCGGCCACCACGGGGGTGCGGTCCAGCAGCACGTTGGCCAGCAGCGCGCTGGAGGTCTCCACGCCGTGCCCGTTGCCGGGCAGATTGGCGGTCGGTGCGCCGGTCGGGCCGGCGGCGGTCGCCGTCAGCTCCAGCAGGGCGTTGTTGTTGTCCGGGCTGACGAACTTGTCCTGGACGTCGAGCCGCCCGGTGACCGTGGCCCCGGCGGTCTGGAGCATCTTGATTACGCCCTCGGTGTGCTCGCGGCCGGTGGGCAGGCCGACCACCAGCACCCGCTTGCCGGTCAGCGTGCCCGGCAGGAACCTCTGGGCCATCTCCGCCGCGAAGTCCTCCTCCAACTCCATCTCGCGTTGCAGGTTGTTCACCGCCTGGCGCATCTGCTGGTTGTCCTTGCTCAGCGAGTTGACCCGCTCCTTCAGCGAGTCGGCCACCGGCCCGTTCAGCGCGGCGGTGCCGACCACCAGGCCGATCGCCAACGCCAGGAAGACCGCGGTCAGGGACACCACGTGGTAGCGGAAATTGATCACGCCTACAGCCTCTTGATCGGTCGGGAGCTAAAAGAGCTGGCCGAGCTGGAACACGAAATTGTCCCACCACTCCGAGGCCACGCCCAGGTACGCCTTGCCGACGGTGGAAACGGCCACCGCCGAGGCCATCGCCGCGACCGCGGAGAGGACCAGGAGCAGCAGCGAGGAGCCCGAGATGCTCTGCCGGTAGAGCCGGCTGACCCCCTTGGCGTCGACCAGCTTCCCGCCCACCTTGAGCCGGGTCAGAAAGGTCGAGGCCATGCCGCCGCGCCCCTTGTCCAGGAACTCCACCAGCGTGGCGTGGGTGCCGACGGCCACCAGCAGCGACGCGCCCTTCTCGTCGGCCAGCAGCATGGCGAGATCCTCGCTGGTGGCGGCGGCGGGGAAGGTCTGCGCCGGCACCCCGAGCCCGTTGACCCGGGCCAGCCCCGGCGCCCGCCCGTCGGGGTAGGCGTGGACGATCACCTCGGCGCCGCAGCGCAGCACGTCGTCGGTGACCGAGTCCATGTCCCCGATGATCATGTCGGGGGTGTAGCCCGCCTCGACCAGCGCGTCCGCGCCGCCGTCCACGCCGATCAGCACCGGCTTGAACTCCCGGATGTACGGGCGCAGCACGTCCAGGTCGTCCTTGTAGTCGTAGCCACGGACCACGATCAGGCAGTGCCGGCCCCGCATCGAGGTCTGGATCTCCGGCACGCCCACCCCGTCGAGCAGCAGGTCACGCTCCTGCTTGAGGTAGTCCATGGTGTTCGCCGCGAACGCCTCCAGCTGGACCGACAGGCCCTCCCGCGCGTCGGCCATCGCCTTGGCCACCGTCTCGGCGTCCTGGAGGGTGCCGTGTGCCACCGGATCGTCACCGACGTAGACCGTGTTTCCCTCGATCCGGACGACGTCACCCTCCCGGATCCGCTGGAAGACCCCCTCACCCAGGTCGTCGAGGAGGGGGATCCCGGCGGACACCAGCACCTCCGGTCCCAGGTTCGGGTAGCGGCCCGAGATCGAGGGCTTCGCGTTGAGCACGGCGGCGACCCCGACGGCGACCAGCGAGTCGGCCGCGACCCGGTCCACGTCGACGTGGTCGATCACCGCGATCTCACCCGGCCGCAAGCGGCCGACCAGTCGCTTCGTCCGGCGGTCCAGGCGCACGGTACCGACGAGGGAGCCCGGTTCCGTGCTCCGGTTGCGGCGCAAGGTGGGTAGACGCATCGTGACCATCCTGGCATGGGAGGCAGGGTTTTCCGTCGCGACATGCCTGAGCAGGGCCGCCTACCCAGGGAAGCACAGGTGAGCGCAGCCCGGTGTGGCTGCGCTCACAGATCCGCGGTCACGGCCGCCGTTCCCGCGCCGCCACCGCCAGCAATTCCTCCGCGTGGGCGATACCCAGATCGGAATCCGGCAAACCCGCGAGCATCCGGGCCAGCTCCCGGGCCCGTTCGGTGTCCTCCACCACCCGGACGCCGCTGGTGGTCACCGCGCCCCCGGTGTCCTTCGCCACCACCAGATGCCGGTCGGCGAACGCGGCCACCTGCGGCAGGTGGGTGACCACCAGGACCTGGTGGCTACGGGCCAGCCGGGCCAACCGGCGGCCGATCTCCACCGCGGCCTGCCCGCCCACCCCGGCGTCCACCTCGTCGAAGACCAGCGTGGGCGGACCGCCGGAACCGGCGAAGACCACCTCGATGGCGAGCATCACCCGGGACAGCTCGCCCCCGGAGGCGCCCCGCTGCAACGGCAGCGCCGGCGCGCCCGGGTGGGCCAACAGCCGCAGTTCGACCTCGTCGGCGCCGTCCGGCCCGATGCCGACCTCCGTACCGTCGACCTCCAGGGTCGGTTCGCTGCGCCCCGGCGTCCGGGGCAGCACCGCCACCTCGATCCGCGCGTGCGGCATCGCCAACCCGGCCAACTCGGTGGTGACCTTCTCGGCGAACCGGGACGCCGCCTCCCGCCGGGACGCCGACAGCCGGGCGGCCAGCTCGGCCACCTCGACCGCCAGCCGTTGCCGCTCCCGGTCCAGCTCGTCGAGGACGTCGTCGGAGGTGTCCAGGTCGGCCAGGCGGGTCCGGGCACGCTCCGCCCAGGCCACCACCCCGTCGACGTCGTCGGCGTACTTGCGGGTCAGCGTGCGCAGCGCGGCCCGGCGCTCGTAGATGGTCTGCAACCGGGCCGGGTCGGCGTCCAACGCCGCCAGGTACGCCGACAGCTCCGCCGAGACGTCCCCGACCAGGGTGGCCGCCTCCTCGATCCGGCCCGCCAGGTCGGCCAACGCCGGATCCGTGCCGGCCTGCGCCTCCAGGGCGCGTCGCGCCACCCCGAGCAGCGCGGTGGCGTCCGCCACCTCGTCGGTCGGCTCCGCGCCGCCGGTCACGCACTGGTAGGCGGTCTGCGCGGCGGTGCGCAGCCCCTCGGCGTGCTCCAGCCGCTGCGCCTCCGCCTTCAGCTCGTCGTCCTCGCCCGGCTGCGGGTCGACCCGGGTGATCTCGTCCAGCCCGAGCCGGAGCAGGTCCGCCTCCTGGTGGCGTTCCCGGGCGTTGCGCCGCCGGTCGGCCAGGTCGTCGACCACCCGACGCCACCGGGTGTACGCCTCGCGCAGCTCGTCGAGGAGCTTCTCGTGCTCCGGACCGGCGAACCGGTCCAGCGCGGCCCGCTGCTCGGCCGGCCGCAACAGCCGGAGCTGGTCGGACTGGCCGTGCACGGCCACCACCTGCTCGCCGACCTCACCGAGCATGGCCACCGGCATGCTCCGGCCACCCAGGTGCGCCCGGGATCGGCCCTCCACGGTGACCGTGCGGCTCAGCAGCACCGAGCCGTCCTCGTCGGGCTCGCCACCGGCGTCGACGACCCGGGCGTGCACCGACGCGGCGACCCGCCCGGTCAGCCGCAGCCGCCCCTCGACCACCGCCCGGCCCGGCTGGGCGCGCACCCGCCCGGCGTCGGCCCGGCCACCGAAGAGGAGCCCCAGACCGGTGACGACCATGGTCTTGCCGGCACCCGTCTCGCCGGTGATGACGTTCATGCCGCCGGTCAACGGCAGCGTGGTGTCGTCGATGACGCCCAGTCCGGTGATGCGCAGCTCCTCCAGCACAGCCACCGACAGTAGACGCGGCCCCCGACAGTTGACCAGCCGGCGGGCCGGGTCGTCTCCTGAGCTGCGGCGTCGTACGGTCGCCCGACGCCGGGGCTCAGCGGCGGCCGCCCCGCCAACCGTGCACGGGCAGCCCGAACTTCGCCACCAGCCGGTCGGTGAAGGACCGCGCCCGCAGCCGCACGATGCGCACCGGAAGCGCCCCCCGCCGGACGGTGACCCGCGCTCCCGGCGGCAGGTCGTACACCCGACGGCCGTCGCAGCAGAGCACGGCGAGCGTGGTGAACGGGTCGACGGTGATCGAGAAGATGGAGGTCGGCGCGGTCACCAGCGGCCGGCTGAACAGGGCGTGCGCGCTGATCGGCACCAGCAGCAACGCCTCCACCTCCGGCCAGACGACCGGGCCGCCACCGGAGAACGCGTACGCGGTGGAGCCGGTGGGCGTCGCGCAGACCACCCCGTCGCAGCCGTACCGGGACAGCGGCCGACCGTCCACGTCGACCAGGAGTTCGAGCATCTGCGCCCGTTCTCCCTTCTCGACGCTGATCTCGTTGAGCGCCCACGACTCGATGGTCGGGCCGCCCTCGAACTCGGCGGTGACGTCGAGGGTGAGCCGCTCGTCCACCGTGTAGTTGCGCTCGACCACCTCCCGGACGGCCAGGTCCAGATCGTCGATCTCGGCCTCGGCCAGGAAACCGACCTTGCCGAGGTTGATCCCGAGCAGCGGCGCCTTCGCCGGGCGGGCCAGTTCCGCCGCCCGCAGGAACGTCCCGTCCCCGCCCAACGCGAAGACGATCTCGGCTCCCTCGGCCGCCGCCGGCCCCTCCACCGGCACCACACCGGGCAGGTCCAGGTCCTCCGCCTCCTCGGCGACGACCCGCACCTCGAACCCGGCGGCGATCAGGTCCGCCGCCACCGCCCGCGCGTGTTCGGTGCTGCGCCGGCGGCCGGTGTGCGTCACCAGCAGGGCCGTCCGGCCCACCGGGTCAGTCGCGCCCACCACGCCGCGCCTCCTGTCCGACCACCGCACTCCTCGTGCCCACCGAACCCGGCCTTCCGTCCCCGACCACGACCGCGCGGGCCCACCCCGCGCTCACTGCGCCGACCCCTCGATCCCGGCCCGGGACTCGACCGCGTCGAGTCCCGCCTCCACGGGAGCGAGCTCCCCCGGGGGCCGCGGACCGGCGAGGACCACCGACCGGACCCGCTCGGCGTCGGCCGACGGAGCGTCCCGGCGTAACCATACGAAGAATTCGACGTTGCCGCTGGGCCCCGGCAGGGGGCTCGCCGCCACACCGGCCAGGCCGAGACCGAGGTCCCCGGCGGCGGCGGCCACGTCGAGCACCGCCTCGGCCCGCAGCAGCGGATCGCGGACCACGCCACCGGAGCCGACCCGTTCCCGCCCCACCTCGAACTGGGGCTTCACCATCAGCGCCAGGTCGCCGTCGGGCCGGGTGCAGCCGGCCAGGGCCGGCAGCACGAGCCGCAGCGAGATGAACGACAGGTCGGCCACGGTCACCTCGACCGGCCCGCCGACCGCCTCCGGGTTGAGCGTGCGCACGTTGGTCCGTTCGAGGACCCGCACCCGGTCGTCGTTCCGCAGCGACCAGGCGAGTTGCCCGTAGCCGACGTCGACGGCGACCACCTCGGC
This sequence comes from Micromonospora echinospora, assembly GCF_900091495.1. Classification (NCBI taxonomy): domain Bacteria; kingdom Bacillati; phylum Actinomycetota; class Actinomycetes; order Micromonosporales; family Micromonosporaceae; genus Micromonospora; species Micromonospora echinospora. The sequence continues at coordinate 7,435,127 of NZ_LT607413.1, forward strand.
CGCGCCGGCGCGCAGCAGAACGTCGGTGAAGCCGCCGGTCGACGCCCCGGCGTCGAGGCAGCGCCGCCCGGCGACCGGCAGGCCGGTGAAGGCCGCCAGCGCGCCGGCCAGCTTGTGGCCGCCCCGAGAGACGTACTCGGAGGCGGGATCCTCGCCGGTGACCCGCAGCGCGTCGGCGGGGTCGACCATCGCGGCGGCCTTGCGGGCGACCACCCCGCGCAGCTGGACCCGGCCCGCCTCGACGAGGGCGGCGGCCTGCTCGCGGGATCGCGCCAGACCACGGCGGACGAGTTCGGCGTCCAGCCGGTTACGACGTGCCATGGGGTGGTTCTCCGGTCAGGTCTGGTCGATGGTGGCGAGGGTTTCCCGCAGCGTCTGGTACGCCGCCTCGTAGTGGGCGATCTGGTCGGCGGGGGCGAGCGCCGCCGCGTTGGCGAGCGCCCGCACGGCGGCGTCGACCGCCGGGTGCCGGGCGTCGTCGCCGCCGTCCGGGTCGATCTCCTGGTCGGGCGGCGCGGGACGGAGCCCGGGTGGCGGTCCCGGCCGGGGCCCGGCGGTCGGCGGCTGCGGACGGAAGCCGCCCGCCGGCGGACCGGGACGGAAGGGAGCGCTCACGACCGGCACCGGCTTTGCCGCGTGGTCATCCGGCCGCACCCGGCCCCGGTTCGCCCGCGGTCGTCCCGGGGGCCGCCGTCTTCTTCGCGGTGGCCTTCTTCGCCACCGCCTTCTTCACCACGGCCTTCTTCGCCGGGGTACGCACCTCGAGCCGCGTCTCGTCCTCCCCGGTGGTCCGGCTGACGGTCGCCGGAGCCTTCCTGGCGACCGTCTTCTTCGCCACGGTCTTCTTCGCGACCGTCTTCGTCGCCACCACGGCGGTGGTCGGCGGCTGCTCCGCGCCGGTCGGCTCGGACGCCGATCTCGCCTCGCGCAACTGCCGCTCCAGCTCGTGCACCCGTCGGGTCAGCTCGGCGACCTCGTCGGCGGTGGCCAGCCCCACCGCGCCCAGTGCCCGGTCCACCTCGAACCGGACCAACTTGGTCAGCGACTCCCGGTTGGCCGCACTGGTCGCCACGAGTTCCTCGGCCAGGGCCTGCAACTGGGCGGCGGTCGCCCCGCCGGAGCCGACGACCCGCCGGACCGCGTCCTGTGCCTTCTTCCGGGGCGCCTCCGTGAGGCCCATGGCCAGCTCGAGGTAGGCGCGCCACGCGTCCTGCATGCCTGAGTCCTTCCGCGGGATCGGGATGTGCTGGTGTCACGCTACCGGGCCGGCGGACAGCGTCCATGCGGTACCGTGCCGGGAGCGGACGTGGCGAGAGGCGAGGGGACGACGGTGGCCAGCGTTGACGAGTGCCGACAGGCGTTGCGGGACCTGGCCGCGCGGCTGGACGCGAACGCGGACAAGGTCCGCGAACGCATCGACCTGGACCGTACCCTCGCCTGCCGGATCACCGACCTCGACACGGCCTTCCACGGCCGGCTCGCCGGTGGCCGACTGGTCGACCTCACCGACGGTGACGACCCGAAGGCCAAGATCGCCCTGAGCACCACCGGCGACGACCTGCTCGCCCTGGTCCGGGGAGAGCTCGACGTGACCCGGGCGGTGGCGTCCCGCCGAGTGTCCATCAAGGCCAACCCGTTCGACCTGATGAAGCTCCGCAAGCTGCTCTGACCGACCCCGGTCACGACGGCGTGGCCACACGCCCGACCTGGTCGGACGGCACGCCTCGGCCGGTCGACCGGCTACCGAGTCCCTGCTCACCCTGCGGGCCCTGCCCTGGCCGCTGCGACTGCTCGACGTCGGGCGGGCTCCCCCGGCCGGGCACGCACCGGCCCGACTCGCCGGCTGCCTCGGTCGGTCGGGCTGCCTCGGTCGGTCGGGCTGCCTCAGTCGGGCACGCCGAGGGCCCGCAGCGCCCGCTCGGCGGCGGGTGAGGCCGCCCGGACCGGCAGCAGCGCCGCCTCCGCCGTGGACCAGGCCAGCGCACAGAGCGCGGCCAGGGCGTCCAGCGGCCGACCCGACCCGCTCACCTCGAGCGCGTCGTCGGCCACCGCGACGGACCACCCGCCGGCCGTCGGCTCCCCCGGCACGCGCACGACCGCGTCCGGGTCGAAGAGCCCCGCCAGGTCGACCGAGACGTACGTCGGCCGGGCCTGCGGTGGCGCGGCGAGCAGGTCGACCACTCCGTGCACCCCGGTCAGCACCAGCAGACTCGGCAACCCGGCCCGGCGCGCGCCCTCGATGTCGGTGTCCAGCCGGTCGCCCACGACCAGAGCACCCGCGCCGTCGGCACGACGGGCGGCGGTGGCGAACAGCGCCGGCTCCGGCTTGCCCACCACCAGGTCAGGATCCCGGTCGAGAGCGGTACGCAGCGCCGCGACCAGCGCGCCGTTGCCCGGCAGCGGCCCCCGGGGACTGGGCAGCGTACGGTCGGTGTTGGTGGCCACCCAGGTGGCGCCGGAACGGACGGCGACCGCCGCCTCGGCCAGCTCGGCCCAGCCGACCTGCGGGCCGTACCCCTGGACCACGGCGACCGGCTCCTCGTCGGCCCGGCCGACCGGGCGCAGACCCACCGCGCGGATCTCCGCCCGCAACGCGTCCGCCCCGACCACCAGCACCGCCGCACCGGCCGGAAGTCGGTCCCGGAGCAGCTCGGCGGCTGCGGCGGCAGAGGTCAGCACCTCCTCCGGCCGGGCCGGCACCCCCATGCCGGTGAGTAGTTCGGCGACCTCCGAGGAACGGCGGGAGGCGTTGTTGGTGGCGTACGCGACGAGGTGGCCACCAGCGCGCAGCCGGCCGACCGCCTCCACCGCGCCGGGGATCGGCCGGTCGATCAGGTAGATCACCCCGTCGAGGTCGAAGACCACCAGACGGAACCCGTCGACCAGCCGATCCCCACCGCCATCGCTCACCGCCGGTCCGCCTCCGGCGTTCCGTGGGACTCCTCCGACGCGGCGTCGACGGTTCCGGTCTCCGCGGTCACCTCGTGCCCGGCGGCATCCGACGCCACGACACCCTCGACGACTCCCGGGTCCCCGACGCGTCCGGTGTCCTCGACGGGCTCGTCGTCCTCCGCCCCGGTGTCCCGGTCGTGCTCGACCTTCCCCGTGACGTCCTCCGCCCGGGTCTCCGGGTCGTGCCCGGCCTTCCCGGTGACGGTGGTGTCGTCCTCCGCCCGGACCGTCTCCGACGCGTCCGCGCCGGTCGCGTCCTCGTCGGCGGACGCCTCGTCGTCCTCGTCCTCGTCGCCTTCGAGCACCACACCGTCCAGCTCCAGCAGGCGCTCGGCGGCGTCGGTCTCGGCCTCGGGGTCCGCCTCGGCGGCCCGGGCGAACCACTCCCGTGCCTCCTCGCGCCGGTCCGCCGCCAGCAACGCGTCGGCGTAGGCGTACCGCAGTCGCGCGGTCCACGGCTGGACCTGGTCACCGGTCAGCTCGCGCACCTGCAGCATCGCCACGGCGGCGTCCTTCTGCCCGAGGTCCCCCCGGGCACCGGCCGCCACGATGAGCAGCTCGATCGCCGCCGCCGGGTCGAGCGCGTCCCGGTCGGCGCCCCGGAACAGGTCGATGGCCCGTTCCGGACGCTCCAGCGCCCGCTCACAGTCGGCGAGCACCGCCAGGTGGCTCTGCGACCCGGTCATCCGGTGGTACGTCCGCAGCTCGGCGATGGCCGTCTGCCACTCCCCGGCGTGGTACGCGGCCAGCCCGACCGCCTCCCGTACGGCGGAGATGCGGGCCGCCAGGCGGCGGGCCGCCAGCGCGTGCGCGAGCGCCTCGGCCGGGTCCTCGTCGATCAGCTGGCCGGTCGCCACGAGGTGCCGGGCGACGGTCTCCGCCACCGGCTTGGCGAGCGAGAGCAGCTCCGCCCGGACGGCGGTGTCGAGGTCGCTCGCCACGATCTCGTCCGGCAGGGCCGGTGCCTCGGCGCGACCACCGTCCGCCGGCTCCCGCCGATCCTCGCGGCGGCTGTCCCGACCCTCCGGCCGGCCGTCCCGATCATCACGACGGGGGCCGCCCCGGAAGCCGCCCTCACGCGGAGCGCGGTCGTCCCGACGGAACTCCCCGCCCTCACGACGGAAACCGCCCTCACGCGGCCCGCCGGACCGGAAACCACCCTCGCCCCGATCGTCCCGACGGAAACCACCCTCACGAGGCCCACGGTCGTCACGCCGGGGCCCACCATCACGGGAGCCACGGTCGTCCCGACGGAAACCGGTGTCCCGGGACGGTCCGCCCCGGAAGCCGCCCTCCCGCCGGTCACCCCCACGGAAGCCGCCCTCCCGGCGGTCGCCGTCACGGAAGCCGCCCTCCCGGCGGTCGCCGTCACGGAAGCCGCCCTCCCGGCGGTCGCCGTCACGGGAGTAGCCCTCACGCGGGCCCGAGCGGTGGCCAGCGCCCTCGCCCCGGTCGTCGCGGCGGAAGCCACCCTCGCGGCGCTCGCCGCCCTGGAAACCGCCTTCACGGCGTTCGCCGCCCCGGAAGCCACCCTCACGCGGAGCACGGTCGTCCCGACGGAACTCCCCGCCCTCACGACGGAAACCGCCCTCACGGGGACCACCGGAGCGGAAACCACCCTCGCCCCGATCGTCCCGACGGAAACCACCCTCACGAGGCCCACGGTCGTCACGCCGGGGCCCACCATCACGGGAGCCACGGTCGTCCCGACGGAAACCGGCGTCGCGGGACGGCCCGCCCCGGAAGCCACCCTCGCGACGCTCGCCGCCCTGGAAACCGCCTTCACGGCGTTCGCCGCCCCGGAAGCCACCCTCACGCGGAGCGCGGTCGTCCCGACGGAACTCCCCGCCCTCACGACGGAAACCGCCCTCACGCGGCCCGCCGGACCGGAAACCACCCTCGCCCCGATCGTCCCGACGGAAACCACCCTCACGAGGCCCACGGTCGTCACGCCGGGGCCCACCATCACGGGAGCCACGGTCGTCCCGACGGAAACCGGCGTCGCGGGACGGCCCGCCCCGGAAGCCACCCTCGCGACGCTCGCCGCCCTGGAACGAACCGCCACGCGGCCCGCCGGAGCGGAAACCACCCTCGCCCCGATTGTCCCGACGGAAACCACCGTCACCACGGTCGTCGCGGCGGAAGCCACCCTCGCGGCGCTCGCCGCCCTGGAAACCGCCTTCACGGCGTTCGCCGCCCCGGAAGCCACCCTCACGCGGAGCACGGTCGTCCCGGCGGAATCCGCCCTCGCCTCGGTCGTCGCGACGGGAATCACCGCCCTCGCGCCGGAACCCGCTGCCGCCACGGTCGTCCCGGCGGAAGCCTCCGTCCCGGCGATCGTCGCCACGGAATCCGCCCGGACGGCGTTCGTCGTCCCGGCGGTAGCCGCCGGGACGGCCGTCACCGTCGCGGCGGAAGCCACCACCCTCCCGGGATCCACCGTCACGCGGCCCGGACCGGAACTCGCCGGGGCGGCGGTCGTTGTCACGGAAGCCGCCCTCGCGTCCACCCCGGTCCGCGCCGTGACCGCCAGGCTGTCCAGCGGAGCGCGGGTCACGGTCGCCACGGTACGGCGGTCGGTCGTCCCGGCGCGGCGACCCCTCACGGCCGCCTCGACGGTCGGTACGGTCCTCGTACCGACGGGGGCGGTCCCCGCCCTGGGGTCCTGAACTCACAGGTACATCCTTCCTCAGTGCGCCACAAATGGCACTACGCAGTCGAGGGCCGACCCCATTGGGGCGGCCCTCGACTGAAAAGAAGTCCGGCGGTGTCCTACTCTCCCACACCCTCCCGAGTGCAGTACCATCGGCGCTGGAGGGCTTAGCTTCCGGGTTCGGAATGTAACCGGGCGTTTCCCCTCCGCCATGACCGCCGTAACACTATCGACATATCAAACAACCGGGCGGGTTGTTCGTTAGCCGTGAATCACACAGTGGACGCAAGCAGAAAGTTTGTAGTCAAGTCCTCGGCCTATTAGTACCGGTCAACTGAACCCGTTACCGAGCTTACATTTCCGGCCTATCAACCCAGTCGTCTAGCTGGGGGCCTTACCCCTCCAAAGAGGGTGGGATACCTCATCTTGAAGCGAGCTTCCCGCTTAGATGCTTTCAGCGGTTATCCCTTCCGAACGTAGCTAACCAGCCGTGCCCTTGGCAGGACAACTGGCACACCAGAGGTTCGTCCGTCCCGGTCCTCTCGTACTAGGGACAGCCCTTCTCAAGTATCCTACGCGCACGGCGGATAGGGACCGAACTGTCTCACGACGTTCTAAACCCAGCTCGCGTACCGCTTTAATGGGCGAACAGCCCAACCCTTGGGACCTGCTACAGCCCCAGGATGCGACGAGCCGACATCGAGGTGCCAAACCATCCCGTCGATATGGACTCTTGGGGAAGATCAGCCTGTTATCCCCGGGGTACCTTTTATCCGTTGAGCGACACCGCTTCCACACGCAAGTGCCGGATCACTAGTCCCGACTTTCGTCCCTGCTCGACCTGTCAGTCTCACAGTCAAGCTCCCTTGTGTACTTGCACTCAACACCTGATTGCCAACCAGGCTGAGGGAACCTTTGGGCGCCTCCGTTACCCTTTAGGAGGCAACCGCCCCAGTTAAACTACCCACCAGACACTGTCCCTGAACCGGATCACGGTCCGAAGTTAGATACCCAAATCAACCAGAGTGGTATTTCAAGATTGCCTCCACCCGTACTGGCGTACGGACTTCACCGGCTCCCACCTATCCTACACAAGCTAATTCGGATACCAATGTCAAGCTATAGTAAAGGTCCCGGGGTCTTTCCGTCCTGCCGCGCGTAACGAGCATCTTTACTCGTACTGCAATTTCGCCGGGCCTGTGGTTGAGACAGTGGGGAAGTCGTTACGCCATTCGTGCAGGTCGGAACTTACCCGACAAGGAATTTCGCTACCTTAGGATGGTTATAGTTACCACCGCCGTTTACTGGCGCTTAAGTTCTCCGCTTCGCCCCGAAGAGCTAACAGGTCCCCTTAACGTTCCAGCACCGGGCAGGCGTCAGTCCATATACATCGAATTACTTCTTCGCATGGACCTGTGTTTTTAGTAAACAGTCGCTTCCCCCTGCTCTCTGCGGCCATACAACGCTCCACCCGCGCGGGGCTTCACGTCTCCGGCCCCCCTTCTCCCTAAGTTACGGGGGCAATTTGCCGAGTTCCTTAACCACAGTTCGCCCGATCGCCTCGGTATTCTCTACCTGACCACCTGTGTCGGTTTGGGGTACGGGCCGCTAAGAACTCGCTAGAGGCTTTTCTCGGCAGCATAGGATCACTGACTTCACCTGAATCGGCTCGGCATCACGTCTCAGCCCTATGGTGTGCGGATTTGCCTACACACCGGCCTACACGCTTACCCCGGCACAACCACCGGCCGGGCTCAGCTACCTTCCTG